>JAWODC010000052.1:0-32168 GCA_046483495.1 Desulfobacterales bacterium | reverse complement strand
CTTTACATAGGATCGGTCATTTTAAGAGAAGCATTCGATGTCGGTGTCGGTATCGGGATCGGTATCGGTATCGAAAAAAAGAAAAAAACGATCCCGATTTCGATCCCGATCCCGATTTCGATGAGAGGCGGGCGTAGAACCTGAAATTTACGGCGAAGCCGCTTAAGGGATTTAAAGGAAAAAGTCGGCATTGGATCAAAATTCAACCGGCGAAACATGTCCCCTTCACCCCTGGAGGGGGAAGGCCGGGATGGGGGGGATTAAGACCCGATCCACCTCCATTCGCATCATGATTTACGGAGCGGCAGCGCCGGTCTCGATCGCTTCGATATCACCGATGATGCTGATGATCAATTCATCGGGATACAGGTGCTGTTCGGCCGCTTGCAGCACGTCCTCCGAAGTGACGGCACGGATCAATGATGGATACCGTTCCGGATAATCGAGCCCAAGTTCGTAATAGACCACCTGAGTCATGAAAGCCGCCAGGCTTGCCTGCGTATCCAATCGCAGGGGAAAGCTGCCGATCAGGTATTTCTTGGCCGTTTCCAATTCGGTTTCAGACACCGGCTCCTGCTGAATACGCTTCATTTCTTCGCGAACCAATTCTATCGCTTCGGATGCCGAATCATTGCTTGTTTGCAGTACGACCCTGAAGGCGCCTGGATATTTGCGGGCCGAAAAGGTGCTGTAAACGGAATAAGCAAGCCCCTTTTCAATACGAACCGTCTTCATCAGCCGGGATGCCAACCCCCCGCCGCCAAGAATGCGGTTCATCACGGAGACGGCATAGTAGTCCGGAGCATTCCGTTGAATACCACGATGCCCTAAAACGATATTGGCCTGCGACAGGGGACGATCTTCCTTGGTCATTTTCGGCCCGGAAGCAAATTGCGTATCGACGGACCGATCCGGGATTTCGGCATTTTCCCATTGGGAAAGCCTCGGCAAAAGATTGTCTCTGACCTCCTGTGCGGTAATGTCGCCGACGACCGAAAGAATGGCGGTCTTCGGCTGGTAAAAACTGCGGTAAAATCGGCTTACGTCTTCTCGATCCAGCGCGGACAATGTACTTTCCGTTCCTTTCACCGGTCGGCTGTACGGCCCGTCCAGGTAAACGGCTTCCCTGAACCGTTTCATGGCATATCGGGTGGGAGCGTCTGTTTCCGATGCAATGATCCCAAGAATCCTTTCTTTTTCCTGTCGGATCTCCTCTGCCGGAAACGATGGCCCGGTCAAGATTTCCAGGAAAAGGTCAAAGCTTCGGGAGAATTCCTTCTTCAAGCTTTTCAGGCTCAGAACCGTGTAGTCAAAACTGCACGAGACATCGAGCGATGCCCCCAGGTAATCCAGCATCTCATTGATTTCGGAAACCGAACGGATTTCCGTGCCAAGCAGCATGGATTCAGCCGTGAGGTTCGCAAGGCCGGCCTTCCGGGGAGGATCCCGCCAGGCGCCTGCATCCATCAGCAGATTCAATGTCACGAACGGCAGGGAATGCTCCTCGGAAATCAACACCACCATTTGGTTCGGCAACTCGATTGTTTCAACAGAAACCGCTGCCGGTACCGTCTGCCCCCACAATAAAACAATGAGAAAAATGCCGAACATGCGGCATGCCACTGAACACCGTAAAAACATGTATGTGATCATTGCTTTCCCCCTGAACGTTCCGCGGGCTTCCGGTTTGGGGCGTTCTCTCCGCCTTCTTCATATTTTTCCGGTATCAAAAGACCGACCGTCCTGTTTCGGGTTTGAAAATACGTCCGGGCGACACGGCGGATATCGTCCACCGAAACGGCGCGGATCATCGGAATATATTTTCGAATGTCCTTCCAGGAAGATGCGATTTCGTAGCGGGCAAGCAGCATTCCCTGGAAGAAAAAAGAATCCTGTCCGAAAATAAACGCCGCCTCCAATTGATTTTTCGCTTTTTCAAGCTCGCGGTCACTGACCCGGGTCTCCTGAAGCTTGTTGATTTCCTCGGTAAGCGCTTTTTTGACTTCCTCCGCGCCTTTTCCGGGAAGCGGTTCAGCATACAAATAAAATAACGGGGGATCCGCGGATAAAAATGAATAGCTTGCACCGGCGGAAATTGCGACCCGCTTGCCCCGAACAAGATTTTCGTAAATCCGAGCGCTTCTCCCGCCTGACAAAATTGCGGAGAGAACTTCCAGTACATATCCGTCCGGTTCGGAAAGATTCGGGACATGATATCCGATAACGGCAAACGGCAATGCGGCCTCCCTGCTGACAATCACCTGCCGCGGCCCCATCTGCGGCGGATCCTGATACCGATAATTCTCGGGCACTTCCGACATCGGCAGGCCGCCGAAACGCTTCGATATCGCCGCCAGGATCCTGTCTTTTTGAAAATCACCGACCGCCACGATAAATGCATTTGCCGGATCGTAATATTTTTTGTAAAACGCCAACCCGTCATGAAAGTCAATGCGATTCAAATCACCCATCCACCCGATCACCGGCCAATGATACGGCTGTGCTTGAAACGCAACAGCCGCGACCTGCTCCATCAAAAAAGCCTTGGGCTGATCCTGGGTCCTGAGCCTCCGCTCCTCCATGACGACCATTTTTTCGGTTTGAAATTCGGCTTCGGTGAAAACGAGGTTTGCCATCCGATCAGCTTCCAGAAAGATCGGAACTTCCAAATGATCAACGGCTGCATTTTCAAAATAAGCGGCATAATCGTGTGACGTAAATGCGTTGAAATTGCCGCCGATCGCTTCGATTCTGCGGGTGAAGTCTTCTTTGCTTACATTGGGTGTTCCTTTAAACATCAGGTGCTCGAAAACATGAGCCAGCCCGGTTTTTCCCCATGGATCATTTCGCGACCCGGCCCGGTACCATACCTGAAACGTGACGGTCGGCGATTTATGATTTTCCAGAAGGATGACCTTCAAGCCGTTGGGCAATCGGTTTTCCGTCACATGTTCCAAAAATTCGGCCCCTGATGCGGAGCCAATCATTAAAAGAAAAAGGCAGCCGTATACAGCCGCTGTTTTTCCGACCGTGCTCATTTGGTGTATCTCCTTTCGTTCACATATATTCGTACACGGCCCGAAGGGCTAAATATCCTTTGGACGATGCTCAATGCTGAGCCACCGGTGAATGCCGGCAGGAAACGGCTATGGCGGGGTCCGGTTGCTTTAAATGAGATATAATTTTATCTTCCAAAATCCGGATTGAAAATAAATTAAAATATGTAGCATCGAATCCTGGAAAATGTATATTCATTCAATTTTATTTCGGCTTTCATTTCGAAGAGCAGAGCCGGTTTTTGCCATTCGCCGGTTCATCCTTTCCAAAAACAATCATTATTGGACCTTGACGCCGGACCGTTTTTTATTTAGAGGGTTGACTTCAGCTTTCGTTTCCCGGACTTCATGATTTACTTACACGGTTTTGCACTATAATCCGAACCCCTTGGGTTTCGAGCTTGTCACGTGCTTCGATCGCCGTCTCGGTGCTTTATAAACTGTAAATCCCCCGATGTGGAGGATCTGATATGATGCATGCCGCCGTTTCCAAAAAAGGCCGACATACACCGGTTTTCTTTTATGGATGGATCATCGTACTCGTTGCGTTTGTAACCCTGGGAATCGCATTCGGCGTTTGGTATTCATTTTCGGTCTTTATCCTCGCCATTATCCGGGAGTTCGAATGGAGTCGAGCGGCGGCATCCAGCATTTTTTCCCTTTTTATTCTTTCCCACGCGATCATGGGATTCGCAGCCGGACACCTTCAGGACCGGTTCGGTCCCCGGGCGGTCATTCCGGCGGGTGCCTTTTTCCTGGCGCTGGCGCTTGTTTTGACCAGCCGCGCTCAGAGTTTGTGGCATTTCCAGGCGGCTTACGGGCTTATGGCCGGATCGGCCATGAGTTTTCTGGGATTCGTATCGCATTCCGTATTTATTCCCCGATGGTTCGAACGGAAAAGAGGACTCGCTCTGGGAATCGCCATGGCCGGTATCGGATTCGGCATGCTGCTGATGGTGCCTTTCGCTGAAAGGCTTATCACGGCGTTTGGCTGGCGAAGCGCGTATCGTTACCTCGCCGGCATCGTGTTGTTTATCGTCCTCCCGATCAATATCATCTTGACCCGGCGAGGCCCGGAGGACGTTCACCAGATCCCGGACGGCTTTCCGCCCACTGAGGAGCAGTCGGCCGGCAAACCCAAACGGGAACTGGTTATCGTCGATGAGGCATGGGCGAACGTGGAATGGGATTTACAAAAAGCATGGCGGACACGCCGCTTTTGGATTTTATGCGCGACATTTTTCGCTGTTGCGTTTGCCAATCAAAGCGTACTGCTTCACGCGGTATCGGCCATGGTGGATTCGGGTATGGAACGAAAAATGGCCGCTTATTTTTTCGGCATCGCCGGCATTTCCGGATCAGCCGGTAAAATATGCTTTGGATATCTTTCGGATATTCTCGGCCGTGAGCGAACAAAGCTCATTGCCGATGTCGTGGCGGTGGCCGGCATCGGAGCCCTTTTGGCCGTTTCCATGGTAAAGGGCCCCATGCCGCTGCTTTTCGGGCTGCTGTTCGGTATGGGATACGGCGCCGTTGCCCCCTTGATTCCCGCCGTCACCGCTGATATTTTTCTGGGCAGAAATTTTGGAAAAATTTTCGCCGTCATTGCGGTCGGCGGCGGCATCGGCGGGGCAACGGGGGCATATGTCAGCGGTCTGCTTCGTGACCTGTCCGGTTCATACGCACTCCCGTTTACCACCTGCATTTTTCTGATTTTTATGTCCTGTATTCTGATCTTCGCGGCAGGACCGGGAAAGATCAGGAAACCGGTCAAAAAATTACCTTCATAATTTTCACGTACCGCCTGCCTGACGTTATCTCGATCCGTTCTCCCAGCGTTTTTTGGCGATCATTTCCGCCGCCTTTATCAGCGGATACGCCGTTGGAGAACCGGTAAGAAGCGGGTGGGTCCCGATTTGCGATGTCAGCAGGGCATCCACCGTCATGCGATTCTGGATGATAAACCCGATGAGATTGGTCAGTTCACCAACGGATTTTCCTCCCATTACACCGCCTCCCAAGATAATGCCCGATTCCTTGGATGCGATCAGTTTGATGATTTGCTTGTGGGTATCCGGCAATGTAGCCGGATGCCTATCGACTCCTTCGAAGGTTGCGGTCATCACATCCAACCCCCGCTGGTTCGCCAGTGTCTCCGTCGCACCCGCCACACCGAAACCGTGGTCTCCGAGGGCCGTACAAAAGATTGAAATGGTGCCTCCGAAAACCCGTACGATGGACAGCTTGTACAGATTCATGGCGGCAATGCGGGCTTCCGCACAGGCCGTGGATGCCAGCATGGTCGGTTTGGGGGTCCGCGTTACAAAACTGCTCTTTGCAGCGCAGTCGCCGACAGCCAAAATATCCGGATCATCGGTGCGCATGTATTCATTGACACGAATAAATCCCATTTTGTTGACTTCCAATCCCGACTGTTCCGCCAGAGCGGAATTAGGGTGGTAGCCGATGGACAGGATAACAGCGTCCGCCGGAACCGTTTCCCCGTTGCTCAATGTAACACCGGTTACGGTTTTGTTCCCGTTGATTTCTTTGACGCTGATGCCGGTCTTCAGTGTGACGCCGCGGCTCTTTAGAACCTCCTCGGCCTGAACGGCGAATTCCGGATCGAACGCAAGGCTCAATACATTGGGCATCATCTCCACCAGGGTGACCTCTTTTCCGTTTTTGCAGCATTCATCCGCCATTTCAACACCGATAAATCCACCCCCGATGACCACCAGTTTTTCAAAGCCGTTCAGGCAGTCGTTGAAATAATCCAGGTATATTTTATCCTTCGGTATCGTGAAGACATTTTCCAGGCCGGCCCCTTTCAACCAGGCCGGCCGAATCGGGGTGGAGCCTGTGGCAATCACTAACTTTTCATACCCGATTTCCTCTCCATCAGCGGTTTTGCAGACCTTTTTGCCGGTATCGACAGCGATGATTTCCGCTTGTTTCAGAATGACCCCGGCGTTGGCCAGGGCAGGACCCGGCATCATCAGGTTCTGACCGCTGTTTTCCAGAGTGCCGAATACATATGGAATGCCACAGGGCACCATTACATCCTCTTCCTTCCGGACAATCATAACGGATTTATCCGGGTAAAAGGACTTCGCCGTGGTGGCGGCTACAATGCCGGATGCACTGCCGCCGATTACCAATACATTTACATTCTCCATTTCTGTTCCCGATCTCCCATCATTGGATTTAAGGTTGTCGTTTTTTTTCTGTTTTGAAACCACTTCTAATGAAATTCAAAATAGTGGGATCGATGCGGCATTTTTTTGATTTCCCGGATATTTTCTTCCGTCGGCGGTTCCTTTTTGTCTTTTACAAAAACAATCTCGTCGACGCCGGTGACCGGCATGTGGCATGTCCAGCACTGCTTTTCAGATGCGCTCTCGGGCACTCGGTTGTCATGGCATCTGAGGCAGATATCGTTACCCATCGATTCATGCCACTTTTCTTCCTCGATGTGGTACCCCAGGCGGTTGAAGCTGCGATCCTTTCTCTCGTATTTGGTTTTTTGAACCAGTCCCGGCAGATGGCAATCGAAACAGCTGAGATCCGCATGGACGGACTGCGTCAATTCATCATACGCGCGCTGGTTGATGTGACAGGCACCGCATTTATCAGGCGCCGGGCATTGATCAGGCCCCGGACCAAAAATAGTATTTTGCTCCCCTGAAACACCATTTGTCAAGGTAAACACGATTGCAGTAACCACAATGAATCCGAGCCCATGCAGTAAAAAGCGAGACACTGGTTTATACATTTGCACCTCCTCCACAATAGTTGAACGGTCTGGTCCAATGCGCTGTCAGCGCGATGTCGTCGAAACAACAGACAAGCTTTGCTTTCACCCCCTCATTCAAATCGACCCCGGGAAATACCCGGGGTCGATGAATAAGGAGAGGAATATTAACGTATCCTATTACTAGGATATGGAGGAAAATATGGCATTTATTTTCCTGGCTCATGCAAGTCTGCAAACCACGTGCCACCGCAGTACCGGATGGTATATTAACCCCGTTCGGGCTTTATGGCGGCACATTCCAATCGTTTCCCGGGTTTTCATTGACAAAGTAACGGACATATAGTAGCGGTAGTAACGTAACGTACCTTTAAGTAACGCTCAATAGCCACGGAGAAATGCATGAGAACCAAAAACAGCAGGATATTAGACGCTCAATTGGCAAATCATATTATCGATTCCATGACTGAAGGGGTTTTCACCATGGATCCGGACGGCAGGATTTCCCATTGGAACCGCTCAATGGAACGCATCAGCGGCTTCACCGCCGATGAGGCCTTGGGCCGAACCTGCCAACTGCTGCAGTGCAGCAACTGTTTCGGCCGGGATTGCCCGGACGGCATCAAAAACTGCAAAATATTCGAACATGGATCATCCGAAGCCAAAGAATGCCTGTTGCGGCATAAAGACGGCTACGATATTCCGGTCATCAAAAATGTAAGCGCTGTCAGGGACGACGCCAACACCATCATCGGTGTCGTCGAAACCGTAACGGATTTAACGGAACTGAAGCGGGCGCTGCAGCGTGCCGAAGACATTGCGCTTCGACTCGGCGAGGTTTACCGCATGGACAATATCATCGGTAAAAGCGATGCCATGCAGCATGTTTTTGAATCGATTCGAGTGGCGGCGGCCAGCGATGCAACGATCTTAATCCTGGGGGAAAGCGGCACCGGAAAAGAGCTGATTGCCAGCGCCATTCACTACAACAGCCTCCGGAAGGGAGGGCCGTTGGTGACTGTCAATTGCAGTGCCCTCCCGGAGACGCTCCTTGAAAGCGAACTGTTCGGCCATGTTAAAGGAGCTTATACCGGTGCTGTGCGGGACCGCATCGGCCGTTTTGAACAGGCCCGGGGAGGAACACTTTTTTTAGATGAGATCGGAGAACTGAGCCCTTTTATCCAGGTCAAGCTTCTACGCGTTCTGCAGGAGCGGCAGATCGAGCGGGTCGGCGATTCCAAAGGAAGAAAGATCGATATCCGGATCATTACGGCCACCAATAAGGATATCACCGCCCTGTTGCGCTCCGGCCAATTTCGTGAAGACCTGTATTATCGACTGAAGGTCTTTCCCATTCACCTGCCGTCACTTCGTGAACGGAAAGAAGACATTCCCCTGCTTGCCGAGCATTTCATCGAGGTGAACAATCGGAAAACCGGTAATCGGATCAAGGGCTTGTCCGAAATCGCCATGCGCAAGCTAATGGATTACGCATGGCCGGGAAACGTCCGTGAACTGGAAAATGCGATTGAACATGCGTTCGTTCTATGCACCAAAGACCACATCGAACATGAAGATCTGCCCATCGAAATCCGCCAAATCGACGGTCCCTTCAACACCGGCCGAACGTCGACCTACCCGGGCAAACTTCATAGGCGAATCGGCAAAAACCTGTCCCGGGAAATGCTCACCAACCTTCTGACGGAATGCGATTGGAACAAGGCAGAGGTCGGCAGAAGAGTGGGCCTCAGCAGAACGGCCATATGGAAATACATGAAAAAATGGGAAATCCCTCTACAGCCGCCGGCGTGATGCACACTTCCGGATAAAATTCGGATTCATCGCACTTCCATGGTGCCGGCCCGCTCCGAAAGCCGCATGGGCGCTACGCGACCATTTCTTCGATGATTTGTTTGGCCGGAAGAATGCGGTGGATCAGTCCGGCGCACTGTCCCGCCGGCAAAACACCTGCATCGAGATCACCCTTGATCCATGATTCTTCGATCGATGCCCCTCCGAACCCGAATCGGGACTCGGCCTCGCCATGAAGTATTTTTTCGGCCAAAAGCGTTCGAAGCGCCCGTATCTGGAACGGACCCACATTGATCAGGCATGTTCCGGTGTCTTCAAATTCGATCAGCGTGTTTTTGTAATTCAGATGTGCAATGCACTCATACGAGGCAATAAAACGGGTCCCCACCTGGACGCCCCGGGCGCCGAGCGCCAAAGCCGCCCGGTAGCCGCGGGAATCGGCAATGCCGCCTGCGGCTATTACCGGAATGTTTACGGCATCGACAACGGCCGGAACCAGTACCATGGTCGACACCCCGTTGAATCCCTGGATCCCGCCGGACTCCGATCCCTCGGCAATGACGGCATCGGCACCCATAGCTTCGGCGCCTTTTGCTATCTTTACCGTGGGGACGACCACGAGCGCTTTTATGCCCCGATCGTGCAAAAACGGTATCAGGTCTTTGGGTGATCCCCCGGAAATGGTTGCAATCGTTACGCCTTCCTCGGCGAGAATCTCGGCTATTTTGGGTGTATGGGGGCTCATGACCTGCAGATTGGCGCCGAACGGCTTTTCCGTTAACGATTGTGTTTCCTTGATTTGCGACCTGACAAATTCAGGATCAGGCGCAAAGGCCGTGGCTAAAAGCCCCAATCCCCCTGCTTCGGAAACCGCCGCCACCAGTTCCGGATTACAGATGTTTCCCATGGCACCCAAAACGACCGGATACCTGCAATTCAGCAATTCATTCATTTTCGCCATACTGTCTCTCCTGTATATGTTGTCGTGGGTCAGGTTAAATTGCACCACACGTCGGATTTGCGGCCGTCCGCCTATTGACAGAAAAAATCATTAGCTTACGGTTTATGTGACAGGCGGCATCACTGTATGACCCGAACAACTCGGCCGGGGTTCCGGCATTTTGTCCGGGTTCGGCATTGCAATCCCGGACATCGATCGGAGGGTGTATCGACAACCTTGATTTTTTTTATATCTTCAGGGAGCTTAAAAATCAACCCATTTAAAGGTTCACAAAATAAGAGCCCGGTTGAATCCAATTCCAGCTTAGGAGGACATCATGATAAAGAAATGGTTGGCAATCGTATTGATGCTGACGATCCCGGCAGGCGCCTCGGCACTTCCGGAAATGTCGAATTCCGAAAATCTCAGCGATTATGAACTGCCTGCAAAACCGGACAAGGGATGTGCCATGGTGTATATCGTCCGGCCGTCCGAGGTGGATCTCTTCAGTCGCTTTTACGTGTACCTCGATGAGAAGAGGGGTGCCAACAGGATCGGCTTTACGACGGGTAGGGAGCATCTTTATTTCCAGGTCACTCCGGGAGAGCACCGCATCATCACTCAAGGCGAATATAATTCCAAGTCAATCGAATTCGAAGTTGCCGGGGGGGATACCCTATTCATTCGGCAGAATGTGAAACTCGATGTGGATAAAACCAACGTGGACAACATGGAGATTCTCAATCCGGCCGAGGGGACCTATGCCGTCAGCATAACGACAAGGGGGATTCTCGATAAACACCCGGCGGGTTCGGTGCCGGGCACCTGTCCTTAGCCCCGAGAAGCCGCAGGCAAAGGCTTTCAACCGAAAGGATTCAATGCCGGGTTAAGCATTTGATTTCAGCGCAACTTAATGGTATCATGAATTCAATTGTTTTTCAGGAGCAGATTCAGCAGCATACAGTATTCCGAACTTAAAAAAGATGCGCAGATGAAAAACGCAACAGATGTTCTCGACAAGCCCGGTCCCTTAAAAGATGTTCTCGTTGTGGAATTCGGCGTTTTCCATGCCGGACCCGGCGCCGGCGCCATTCTCGGTGATTTGGGGGCCTCCATTATCAAAATCGAAGAAAATATCGGCGACCCGCTGCGCCACTGGACAAGGGTCGGTGCGGCTATATTCGGGGTGGATCACGGAAAGAGCCCCATGTTTGAATTCTCCAATCGAAATAAACGCAGTATTTATCTGGATATTCAAAAACCCGCCGGCCGCAGAATTTTCCATCGGCTCATCGAAAAAGCCGATGTGTTTTTGACAAACCTCAGAAAATCCACCAAGCTCAAAATGAAAATCGACTACGAGCACATCTGCGCAATCAATCCGAAGATCATTTATGCCGGGGTTTCGGGATACGGGAAGAGAGGACCGGTCAGCGATACCGGCGCCTACGATCCGTTGGGACAGGCGCGTTCGGGTATGATGTTTCTCACCGATGCCGATGAACCCAAGCTGATCCAGTTGGCCATTCTCGATCAGGCAACAGCGATAACCGCCAGCCACGCCATCATGACGGCCCTGTATACCCGCGAACGGTACGGCATTGGACAAGAAGTCCACAATTCCCTTTATTCAACAGCGCTGTGGCTCACTTATGCCAACCTCATGCTGTCGAATTTCGGTATTGACGTTTCGGAATTGACGTGGGTCCGTTCGAGAAACAATATACTGAGAAACAGCTATCGGTGCAAGGACGGCAAATGGGTGATTTGCACCCATCACCCGACAGAAAAATACTGGCCGGCTTTTTGTGAGGCGACGGGCCAACAGGCACTGATGAAGGATCCGCGCTATCGTGATGAAGAAAGCAGGAACACGCACAATGCCGAACTTGTCGAACATTTCGACCGTGTATTGGCCCAAAAAACGCAGTCGGAATGGATATCCATCTTCACCAAAGCCGGGCTGATGTTCAGTCCCGTGCAGGAGATGAAGGCCGTGCTGGAGGACCCACAGGCGATTGCCAATGATTACGTAATCGAATTCGACCATCCGGGTTTCGGAAAAATGAAAATGCCGGGATATCCGATTGAATTCAGCACTTTTTCCGCCGGCATTCGTTACCGCTCCCCTGCTATCGGTGAACATACGGACAAAATTCTCGAAGAGCTTGGATATACCCCCGAAGAGATCGAAGGCTTTAAAAAGCAGCAGGCAGCCGGCATCGTTGCCTAACGGCGACTGAGATATCATGGTGCAAACCCGGGAAAATGCGGCTATGATGATTATCGGAATCGATATCGGCGGAACCACCACGAATGTGATCGGCTACAACGGCAAAAAAATCATCCATCCGGTAACCGTCCGGGCGGATGATCCGGTTGCCTCGGGCGCCGGTGCACTTGGAAAATTCTTGTCCGAAAACAGGATGGACCTGTCATCCATCGATTGCATCGCCTTGACAGGTGTAGGTTCCGGCGGCATCAAAAACAATCTGTTCGGCCACCCGGTTCAGCACGTCGGCGAATTCGAGGCGATCGGCCGTGGCGGCGCATTTCTTGCCGATATACCAAAAGCCATTGTCGTCAGTATGGGTACCGGCACGGCTCTGGTAGAAGTGAACCATGAAACCATCTTGCACTGGGGCGGCACCGGGGTCGGCGGCGGCACACTGGTGGGATTATCGAAATACATGCTCGGGATAACCGATATCGACATACTGAGCAAAAAAGCCAAGCGCGGCAAATTGAATCGGATCGATCTGACGGTCGGAGATATTTCATCGACAAAAATCACGGGCCTTGCCGATTCGGTTACGGCCTCCAATTTCGGAAGATACGGCGACGATGCAACCGAAGCCGACCTGGCCCTTGCCATTTTCAATCTCGTCTACCAAACCGTCGCCGTTACGGCAAATGGAGCAGCAAAGGCGACACACAATGATACGGTGATCCTCACGGGCCGTTTGGCGACCCTGCCCCACGCAAAACCTATTTTCGAGGAACTTTCGGACTTATTCGGCATCACTTTCTTTATTCCGGCTCATGCCCAATATGCGACCGCAGTCGGCGCTTCGCTGTCCGCCGCCGCCGGCGTCGATGCCTGAGGGTCTTATCGTGAATCGTGAATGAAAGACAAATCGGATTGGGTCTTAATCCCCCCCATCCCGGCCTTCCCCCTCCAGTGGTGAAGGGGACATGCTGCGAAATATCTAAGTTATGCCACTTCCCGTTTTCTAAACGATATGGTTCAAGCGGCTGCTTCACGCCGCTTAATATCTTTAGACCCCGATGAAACAAAAAAACGGGTTTCATCGGTTAAACACGAGTTACACGGCTTGACATCCTTTACATCGGATCGGTTCTATTTTAAGAGAAGCATTCGATGTCGGGATCGGTATCGGTATCGAAATTCGAAAAAGAAAAAAACGATCCCGATCCCGATCCCGATTTCGATGAGAAGCGGACGCAGAACTTGAAATGTACGGCGAAGCCGCTTAAGGGACTTAAATGAAAAAGTCGGCATTGGATAAAAATTCAACCGGCGAAACATGTCCCCTTCACCCCTGGAGGGGGAAGGCCGGGATGGGGGGGATTAAGGTTCTTGACCACCCATTCGGCGAGCCTTCACCTTAACGGTCCCAACAATCCCAACGATCATAACGATCCTAACGATCATAACGAACCCAACAAACACGTCTTGAAAGGGAAATAGAATGCCGGACCTGAACCCGGAACATGTGAACGCGGTTATCCAATTCATTAACGACGGCCCCTATTTTCGGCTCCTTGGCATGACCGTCATCAACCTCGGCATCGGTTATGCCGATATGGTAATGGACATCAAAACGGATCACATGAGTCCGTTTGACTCCCTGCATGGCGGGGCGATTGCGTCCGTAATCGATTCGGCATGCTATTGGGCTGTTTACAGCGAATGCGCTGAAAATGCAGGTCTTATAACACTTGACCTGAAAATGGACTTTCTCGCATCGAAGAATTCAGGCCGTCTGACGGTCAGTGGACGCCGGATAAAACTCGGCAAAACCATCTGCCTGGCCGAGGCGGCAGCTGTCGATCAGGACGGCAAATGGATCGCTCACGGCTCCTCGAAACTTCTGGTCCGATCGGATCTCCAGAACCCCTCTGAGATGATGGAAGCCGGGACCGGCAGAAAAATCCCCCCTAAATTTCTGCAGTAACGCCGGGCTGAAGAAATACCCATTCGTTGAATGGGACGCTGCGGCTCGTGAGGCACAGGCTCGCAGCATTTCATATTTTTCCTGTTGACATGTCACAATTTCTGTTTAATATATGAATATATGTTCATATATGACAATGAGAGATCATGATGAATAATGAAATATCGAAAATACCGGATTCGGGAAAATGCGGTGTGCGCGTCGTGCACATGGAGCATGTGGAACAGGCCCGCAAAGACGCCATAACGGAAAAAGAATTAAGCCGCCTGTCCTCGACGTTTAAAATTCTGGGGGATCCGACAAGGCTGAAGATTGTCATGGCACTTATCCATCGCGAGATGTGCGTATGCGACTTGGCCGCGTTTATCGGCACCAGTGAATCAGCCATTTCCCATCAACTTCGTCGGCTCAAGGACATGAATCTCGTCCGCCAACGCAGAGACGGCCAGGTTTTGTATAATGCGTTGGACGACGACCATGTCTCGGGGCTGCTCGAAATCGGGCTGCAGCATATCCGGGAAGTCGAATAAACGGTATTGGGCAGGAACGATATGGATATACTTATCAAAACAGGAATCGAGACCTGGCACATTCTGCTGGATTCTTCTTTTTATATCATCTTGGGATTAATCATCAGCGGCCTTATCCGGATTTTTCTGAGCCCGGAAACCACCGCACGCCACTTCGGCCGAAAACGATTCGGGTCGGTTTTCAAGGCGGCCATTGTCGGCATTCCGCTCCCGTTGTGTTCATGCGGAGTGCTCCCGACAGCCGTATCCTTGAAAAAACAAGGAGCCAACAACGGTGCGGCAACCGCATTCATGATATCCACCCCGGAATCCGGCGTGGATTCGATCGCTTTGACATATGCGCTGCTGGATCCTCTTATGGCGGCGGCAAGACCCGTGGCCGCCTTTTTTTCCGCCATCACCGCCGGTCTGCTGGAAAACATTTTCTGGAGACCGAAAGCCGCCGATCCCAAAACTGCGAAAGAGAGCTGCACAATCGACGGATGCTGTAATCGTCTGAATTGTCCTCCCGAGATTCATAGTCGCCATCACACGTCGGTCTCAAAAATCAGCGCAGGGATGCGTTTCGCGTTTACCGATGTATGGAAAGACATGGCAAGCTGGTTCGCATTAGGGCTTCTGTTGGCCGGTTTCATAATGGCCTTTATTCCGGAAGAAGCGATCAGCCGTTATCTTGGCGGGGGCATGGTCTCTATGCTGATCATGCTCGTGATGGGAGTACCCGTTTACATCTGTGCCACGGCTTCCACGCCCATTGCCGCAGCACTGATTCTAAAAGGCGTCAGCCCCGGGGCGGCTCTGGTTTTTCTTCTCGCCGGTCCGGCAACGAACATTACCTCCCTGACCGTTCTGTTTGGAATACTTGGAAAGCGGGCCACAGCCATTTATCTGGGAACCATTGCCGTTTTTTCAGTCGGGTTCGGAATACTTCTGGATTTTTGTTATACAACCTTCGACATATCCGCCCAAGCGATTGCCGGCAGTGCTGCTGAGATTATTCCGGCCTGGCTGGAGTGGACCGGCGCCGTTATTCTGATCCTTCTCTCCGTCAAACCGATCTATCACAGCATCAGGAATCTTGTTTTAGAGCGGATCATCAGGCGGGGTCCGGAACACATTGGAGAAATCAGCTGCAGTTCCACATCGTGCGGATGCGAACACTAGTTTAGACGCGACGGCTGCGGAGAACATGTATCACAACAAACCGGTTTCACATATTGAAACCGGTTTGTTGTGTTTTATCGGTAAAATTCGTGTCAGCACTTTTTTCAGTACGACCGCGGCAATCCCAGCCCTAACTGCCCCACGATATTCATTTGGGTCAACGTTGTTCCCGCCGCGTTTCTCATTCCGGGGCTCGAGTAATAAAGACCTTCAAAAGCTCCCTTGATCCTGGTCCACCGGTTGTCCTTCAACAGCTGATCGATCTGTGAATAAGCGCCTATCATGGCGGTGCCGACCCGGGATACCCGTTCGGTCAACTCATCGTTGTTGGCTTTGTCGCGGGAATATTCATACGGGGTCGGCAAACGGCGGCTCTCTTTCCATATGGTTTCAAATACACACTGCCGCATGGCCCGCATATCGACGGCAAGATCAGCCAGGCGATGGCGGATTTCCGGCCGTTTCATCAACCCGTTTTGCCTGGCGTAATGGACGAGTTCATCCAGATACCGGCGCATAGAGCCGGTAGCTGCAATAGGCCTCACACTACGCTCGAAAGACAGCGCTTTCATGATGTGATACCACCCCTTGTTTTCTTCTCCAACCAAATTTTCAACCGGCATTCGAACGTTCGTAAAGAAAATCTCATTGAAATAATTAAATCCCATGAGGTTGTAAATTGGACGCACCTTGACGCCCGGGTGTTTCATATCGACAATGATCAAACTGATGCCGTGGTGTTTTTTCCCGGCATTCGGATCTGTCCGACAGGCCAACCAGCACCACCTGGCCCGGTGGGCCGCACTTGTCCATACTTTCTGCCCGTTGATGACATATTCGTCGCCGTCTCGAACGGCCGCCGTCTGAAGACTGGCAAGGTCGCTTCCCGAATCCGGCTCGCTGTAGCCGGTGCACCAGACACCGTCGGCAGATCCGGATGCAATCAGCGGGAGGTGTTTTTTTCGCTGTTCTTCCGTTCCGAAAAGCATCAGGGAGGGCCCCACCCAACCGGTTCCGCTTACCCCCATGCCGGTGCCGGGGATAGCCCAATACCCCACCTCCTCGAAAAACGCCAGTCGTTCTTCCAAGGAGGCGTTCAGTCCGCCGTACTCCTCGGGCCAGGTCAGCGTCAGCCATTTTCGTTGAGCCAATTTCTTGGATATGTTCATCACGAAATCGAAATGCTCATCCGAATGCTCTTCCTGATACTGCACGAGAATTTCGTCGTACAGTTTCTCGGATTTCACAAAAGCCCTGACCTCTTTTCTCAGTTGCTCAGCCTTCTCACCAAATTGAAAGTCCATGCATGACGCTCCTTTTCACCTGTCCGCCGCCGGTTTTTACCTACTACGGCCGTGAGGAAGTCTTTACAATTCAAAAATTTATGGGTAATATAACATTTTGGGAATATGGCCCTTACATAACCTAAAAATGAAATCAGGTCAAATCCGCATTAGCTTCTATAAAACGAGTTTTCATCAGGAAATCATAACATTCGCCTCAGGAATAGGCGGTGAAAAATTTTAACTGCAGGAATACGCTGAGTATTTTGAGGATTACAGTTTTAGGCCGAAGAGGAAACGGAGTGAATTACCCGATATCGGATAGGCACTAGAACCGGTTTCAACAAAAGGGGGTTACCGTGAAAATCAAATGGAATGGACATGCCAGTTTTACGATTACCGCCGATGACGGTACCACCATTGTCACCGACCCATATGATCCCGCCGGATACGGGGGTGTACTGACATATGAAATGGTAACTGATCGGGCAGACGGTGCCCTGATCAGTCACGATCATTTGGACCACAATTATACCGCCGGCCTTAAGGGATCACCCACTGTACTCAAGGAGTCCGGAACCGTAAATGCCATCGAAGTCAATGCCGTGGCCGCTTACCATGACGAGGCTCAGGGATCGGAGCGCGGCCCCAATCAAATCTTCACATTCACTGTCGACGGGGTGCGGGTGTGCTTTGTCGGTGATCTCGGGCATCGGCTCGGTTCCGATCATTTGAATGCCATCGGCGATGTCGACGTTCTGCTGGTGCCGGTGGGCGGCACGTTTACCGTGGATGCCAAAGGAGCGGCGGATGTGACCCGGGCCATCAACCCAAGGCTGACGATCCCTATGCATTATAAAACGGATAAATGCGATTTGCCCATTGGGAAAGTGGAAGATTTTCTTGAACTGATGGACAATGTCAGAATCCTCAACGAACCGGAAGTGGTGGTGACACCGGATTCTCTGCCCAAAGGGAACACTGAAATATGGGTGCTGACCCATGCGCGTTGAGCAAGTCTCATTTGTGCACGCAAATCAACGTCGACCGGAAACCGAAAATTAGAATGGGGGCGTTTTACCCGTGCTCCTGCTTTTCCAGTGCATACGACAACCCGGCCAAAACCAAGCAGAGGCACGCTAAAAAAAGAGCTCCGGCCATAAACGTGCCGGTCATATCCACGAGTATCCCCATGATCAAGGGCCCGGTAAAGCCGCCGATTTCCGCAACGCAGAAAAACATGCCGCCTGCAGCTCCCATGTAACGGCTTTCAATCTCCGGGGTGTTCATCAATATCAGCAGCATAAGGGGCATAAAGGGAGAGGCGAAAAAGCCGTACACGATCAATGCGCCGAAAAGCAGCGTGCCGCTGCTGGTCATAACCACCATCAGATTGAAAATGGTCAGCAGCGCGCAAACGGCGATTGCCTTACCTCTGAATTTTTCAGGAATCAATCGCGGCAGAAATAAAACGGCCGGTACACCGGCAGCCAGAGGCAAAGCAGCGGCAAAACCGGCGAGCGAAGCGGAAAGGCCCTTTCCTTCGAGGATTCTGGGAAGCCATCCGGAAATGCCGTGCCCGAGGGCAAATGAGAGCACAGACATGACCAGGAGTATTCTCACGGTTTTAATGCGGACGAGGTGCCGGAACACTCCGGTAAACGGCAAGTCATCATTCGTCTCCGGTGAAGCGGCAATCCGCCGGGAGCATATCCACCAGCATACAGCCAACATCAGCGTCACAACGCCATAGCAGACAAAAGCCAGACGCCAACTGCCATTCACGAGGGGCATAATGAGGCTGTTGGTGAGGGAAAGAGCGAGCAATCCCCCCAGCCAGGGACCGGTGGTGTACATCCCCACTGCGGTGGCCCGATCCTTGCCCTCGAACCACTCGGAAATCGTTTTCGGCCCGCCGATGGAGATCATGGGCCCGCCCGCCCCGAACAGGGCCACCGCCGCCAGCATACAGAAAAAGCCGTCTGCAAAATACCTCAGACCAGCGGATGCGGCGATGATAAAGGCTCCGGCCATGATGGATTTGCGGATTCCCCATCGGTCGAGAATGCTGCCCGCCGCCAGGGCGGCCAGGATATAGGTCAACTGCCACGACCCGAGAATCATCCCCATTTGCGCATAGGACAACCGCAGGTCTTCGAGGATGGGGGTGACAAGGGGAAATATCGAACGGGCCACCATGCCGAATGCGATATACAGCAGCCACAGCAGCATCAGCATAAACCACGTATACCGCCTTTGATTTGGATCGGTCATCCTTTATGCGGCCGTATGCAAGAACTCAAGGATCGATCAAGGCCGATGCATACCCCTTGACCACGGTTTCCCCGTTCTGATTGAGCGTCTCGACATCCAGATCGACGAAATGCCGGCCGCCCTCTTCCCTGATGTCCTTCACCACGGCCTTGGCATCCAATATGTCCCCCGGCCACACCTGACGGGTGAACCGAACCCCGAAGCCGGTCAGGCGTCCATCACCCACATAATTGGTCAGCATCTTACCGGTCATTCCCATACTCAACATGCCATGAGCGAATACCGAGGGAAATCCGGCCACCTGAACGGCAAATACCGAATCCGTGTGGACCGGGTTGTAATCTCCGCTGGCCCCTGCATACTGCACGATTTGTGTCCGGGTGAGATCATCCACCACACGTTCCTGATACGTATCGCCGACGTTTAATGCACTCGCCTTCAATGCCATCGTACACCTCCTCTACCGTTAATCGGGTGCTTTCTCCGTCAGGACTCCGACGGAGCGGGCCGTTACAACGCGTTCGTCGTTCTGGTCCCGGTATTCGGTAATGGTTTCGCTGAACACCAGTTTTCCGCCGCGGCGCCCCTGTTTCTCCCAGGTTTTTCCTTTTTTGGTTTCGGCCTTGAGAACATCCCCGGCTTTCGGGTGCCGATGATACTCATAATGCTGCTCGGCGTGAAGTCCGCGGCTGACGCCCCCTTCGGGGGGTTGCGTAATGCCTGTGGGATTCTTTCCCGAACCGATCCAGGGTTCTCCGATTTTCGGTCGCAGGTGATAGTCGGAATCGAATTGGGCGCTTGCCTGAACAAAGGTCGGGGGGGCGATGACGGCGCCCGGTTCCGTGGTTTCGGCATAATCCTCATCATAATAAATCGGATTTGTATCGCCCACGGAACGTGCAAACAGCATGATGTGTCCGGCTTCGATAGGAAATTTTTTAACTGCCATTTTTCTCTCCTTCCACGGTTTGGGTTGCGAATAAAGGAAAGCGTTGGTGTTTAAAAGAAGCGTGAATGTCTTATCGGCGATTCGGCCCCTCCCGTCAGCGTGTGCTCGAACACCCCGGCTTCAAAAGGTCAGGCATGAATACCGGGGCGTCGACAGCAAAGCAAGGGCGGGTTCGGCACCCGCCCTTTTTTTCATCAAATGGCGTGAACCGGCCATGTCTGGATGGGCACTATTTGTTCTTGCCGATCAGGTAACTTGCAATCGTGTTTTTCTGTATTTCTTTGGTGCCTTCATACAACTCACAAATTTTAGCGTCCCGGTAATACCGTTCGACCTCATATTCGAGCATATAACCGTAACCGCCCAGCAGCTGAATAGCTTCGTCCGCAACTTCAACCGCCGCGCGGCCGGCCACCATCTTGGCCATTGACGTCAATTTCGGGTCGATACGCCCCTGATCGAAATTCCACGCCGCTTTATAGACCAGCAACCGGGCCTGTTCGATTTTGGTGGCCATATCCGCCAGCTTATGCTGGGTCACCTGAAATTGAGCGATTTTCTGGCCGAACTGCTCTCTCTGCTTAACATAGTTCATCGCCCGGTCGAATGCGCCTTGCGCGGTTCCAAGTCCTTGGGCGGCAATCAATATTCGGCTTTCATCGAAAAATTCCAGCAGCTGGTAAAATCCTTTATTTTCTTTTCCGATGAGGTTCTTCAAGGGGACGCGGACATCCTTGAAGGTCACTTCGGAGGTGTGCATCATGCGTATACCCATTTTCGACCCGACGCTGCTGTACGAAACACCGGGGTTGTCCGCTTCAACAAGGATCAGGCTTATACCCCGATACATCGGCTTGGCATTCGGGTCCGTCTGGCATAAAACGCAGTAAAATCCCGCATACGGTCCGGCGTTGGTTATAAAAATTTTGTTCCCGTTGATGACCCATTCGTCACCATCTTTGACGGCGGTCGTGTCGAGTGATGTAATGTCGGAGCCATGATCCGGTTCTGTAAAAGCGCCGCATGAAAGAATCTCAGCCTCGGCAACCTTGGGAAGCCATGTTTTTTTCTGCTCTTCGCTTCCAAAGTGCAGCAGAATCTCCGAGGCAAAGTCAGCCAGCAGCAGGCAGGCGCCGACTGTGGAATCCCCCCGGCACAATTCTTCCGCCACCAGAATGTTTTCCATTACACCCAGGCCTTGGCCGGAATATTCTTCCGGAAAATGGATTCCGATGAACCCCAGATCGCCCGCCTTTTTCCACATATCCACAGGATACTCGTGTTTCTCTTCAAGATCTTCGATGACCTCTTTCTTGAATTCGCCTTTGACAAAATCACGAACCGCTTTCTGAATATCCTGCTGTTCTTTAGTGAGTTCAAAATCCATCAAATTACCTCCACTGAAATATTGGTGTGCCCTAGGCGCCGCAATGGGCCGGGGCCGTTTTCAATTCATCGGTACAGGCCTATGCCATTTTATTTTTTATAGGGGTGCAAACACCAAAAGTCCACAGATTTTTGATTATGAATTTCAATTACTTGTTAGATCCGGCCAAGAATATTAATAGGGTTCAGGTGCCCGAATAGATCGTTAATATCGTTTAGTCCGCTTGGATCGTTAAGATCGTTAAAGTCGTTTGGGTGAAAGCTCAAAGGCTGGGTGGGTGGGGGGATAAAGGCCCGATCCGCTTGACCGTTTACCGTTCACCATTTTCCACCTATTCACTTAATCACTTAAACACTTAATCACCTAACCACCTAACCACCTAACCCCTTTTAAATATTTCTCCGATACTGCCCCCCCACATCATAAAGCGCCCGAGTAATCTGACCCATGCTGCAGGTTTTCACCGTTTCCATCAGCTCTTCGAATATATTGCCCCCGGACAGCACCACCTTTTGAAGTTTTTCAAGGGCGGCCGGGGCTTCTTTTTCGTGCCGCTTATGGAATTCATTCAGACGCTTGAGTTGGGACTGTTTTTCTTCCTCCGTTGCCCGGGCCAATTCAAGGCAGGACGGACCTTCGGACAGCAGATCATTACTGTCGGCGTTCGGGTCCCGGAACGTGTTCACACCGATGATGGGCAGCGTTCCGTTGTGCTTCAACACCTCATAGGTAACGGATTCTTCCTGTATCTTACTGCGTTGGTAACCGGTTTCCATGGCCCCTAAAACGCCGCCGCGTTCCGATATCCGGTCAAACTCCATCAGGACGGCCTCTTCCACGAGATCCGTCAATTCCTCCACGATAAAGCTTCCCTGGTTCATATTTTCATTTTTCGCAAGCCCCCATTCCCGATTGATGATCAGCTGGATCGCCAATGCCCGGCGGACCGATTCCTCCGTCGGTGTGGTAATGGCCTCGTCAAAGGCATTGGTATGAAGGCTGTTGCAATTGTCGTACACCGCACAAAGTGCCTGAAGCGTCGTTCGGATATCATTGAACTGAATATCCTGGCTGTGCAGCGATCTTCCCGATGTTTGAATATGGTACTTGAGCATCTGCGACCGTTCGGAGGCGGCGTATTTCTCCCTCATGGCAACCGACCATATGCGCCTTGCCACCCTGCCGATAACCGTATATTCCGGATCCATACCATTGGAAAAGAAGAAGGACAGATTGGGTCCGAAACTGTCGATCGGCATTCCTCGTGACAGGTAGTATTCGACATATGTAAACCCATTGGACAACGTCAGAGCGAGTTGGGTTATCGGGTTGGCGCCCGCTTCGGCGATGTGATATCCGGAAATGGAAACCGAATAAAAGTTTCGAACATTGTAATCGATGAAATACTGCTGGATGTCTCCCATCATCTTCAAGGCGAACTCGATCGAAAATATGCAGGTATTCTGACCCTGGTCTTCCTTGAGTATATCCGCCTGAACCGTACCCCTGACATTCGTTAGAACATCCCGTCGGATGGCCTGGTACTGCTTCTTTGAAGGCGGCGTTCCGTTTTCTTGAGTAAACCGCGTAACCTGTTGATCGATCGCGGTGTTCATAAACATCGCGAGCATGATAGGGGCGGGACCGTTTATCGTCATGGAAACGGAGGTCGTCGGAGCACAAAGATCGAACCCGCTGTAAAGAACTTTCACATCATCCAGCGTGCAGACACTCACACCCGAATTGCCGACCTTCCCGTAAATATCCGGCCGAATTTCCGGGTCATACCCATACAGGGTGACGGAATCGAATGCCGTGGACAACCGTTTGGCCTCGTAATCTTGCGAAAGCATCCGGAACCGGGCATTGGTCCGGGCGGGATCGCCCTCACCGGCGAACATCCGGGTGGGGTCTTCGCCGACCCGCTTCAACGGAAAAACGCCGGCTGTAAAAGGAAAATACCCCGGGAGGTTTTCTCTTCTCATCCACCGATAGATTTCACCGGGATCGCTGAATTTGGGAAGGGAAATTTTTGGAATCTTCTGATGGGACAGCGATTCGGTATAAAGCGGCACCCGAATTTCCCTGTCACGCACCGAATAGACCAATTCATCCTTCGTATACTTCTCATGAATGTCTTCCCACTGCTTCAACAGCCGTGTTGTATCGTCGTGGATATTCGCCTCAGCCGACTGAACCTCCTTTTTCAAACGGTCGATCAGCGCTGTGACATTGGATGTTTCCGGTGATGCATCCATATGGTTTAAGCTTTCCTCCAAATGCCAGACGTTTCGAACCGCTTGAGCCTGCTCTTCCGTGCTGCTGTGGTAAGACCTTACCGTATCGGCTATTTCGGAAAGATAGCGTGTTTTTTCCGGAGGTATGATAATGGTTTTCGAAGACGACGTCCGCCTGTTTACTTTCGGCAGTTCAGTACAAAATTCAATGCCGGTTTTTTCATCGATAAGGTTTATGATGGCCTGGTAAAGTGCGGTAACACCGTCATCATTGAACTTGGATGCGATGGTCCCGAACACCGGCATATCTTCCGGACTTTTGTCCCATGCATTCCGGTTGCGCTGAACCTGTTTCCGAACATCGCGCACCGCGTCCTCCGCGCCTCTTTTTTCGAATTTGTTCACGACCACCAGATCGGCGAAATCCAGCATATCGATCTTTTCCAACTGGGATGCCGCACCGAACTCGGCCGTCATCACGTACATGGAGATATCCACCTGGTCGGTGATATGAGAATCCCCCTGCCCGATCCCGGCGGTTTCCGCAATGATGAAATCAAATCCCGCCGCCTTGCACACCTCGATGACCTCACCCAGCGCCTGAGGAATTTCCGTATGGGACTGCCGTGTGGCCAGCGAGCGCATATACACCCTGGGGCTGTTGATGGCGTTCATGCGGATGCGGTCCCCCAGCAAGGCGCCGCCCGTTTTGCGGCGTGATGGGTCCGTGCTGATGACGGCAATGTGAATTCCTTTAATGTCATTGAGCATGCGTAAAATAAGTTCGTCGATCAGGGATGATTTGCCCGCGCCGCCGGTACCGGTAATCCCCAAAACCGGAACGCTTCGATTGCCGATCTTTTTTAATATATTCGAACGCAGTTGCTCCAAGTGCCCATTGCTTTGGGCTTTGGCCGATTCGATGGCGGTAATGACGTTGCCCACCGTTTTTTTGTCCTCGCACTTCAATTCGGAAATCGCGATGTCGTTGCGTATGGTGGAAAAATCCATTGACGCCGCCATATGGTTGATAATCCCCTGAAGGCCCATGCGTGTACCGTCTTCCGGTGAATAAATTTTGGCCACCCCGTAGTTTTCAAGCTCCCGGATTTCATCAGGTACAATTACTCCGCCGCCACCGCCGAACACCTTGATATGGGAGGTGCCTTTTTCTTTCAACAGGTCCACTACATATTTGAAAAATTCAATATGCCCGCCTTGATAACTGGATATGGCGATTCCCTGAACATCTTCCTCTACTGCTGCATCCACGATTTCCTGAACGGACCGGTTATGGCCCATGTGTATGACTTCAACACCGGTAGTCTGCAGCATACGCCTGAAAATATTGATACTGGCATCGTGCCCATCGAACAGGGAAGTAGCCGTTACTACGCGGATATGGTGTTTGGGCCGGTATACGTCTGCATCGACACTCATCTTTCCTCCTTTTCTAACGATGACCGATTATCCGATGATATGTGCGCCGATGAGATCCTGTCGTCGGACCTTGCGAGAAGGTGGATCGTATGAAGAACACGAAAGAAATTGCGGTATGATTCAATGCCGGAATCGTCAACCAACACCGACATACAAGGGTGCGATAATCGCGTCCGTATTTTTGAAGGTTCTCCGGAATGCGATGACGGCCTGAAAGCATTAAACCGAATCGATATTCATCCGGGGATTCACCTTAAAAAAAACGGCTTCTCGGGATTTGCCGATTTCACCGATATAAAGCGCCCATCAGCGGTGGGATTTTCCATCCGCCAATTTCATTCGATTCTTCAAGAATCAGCGCAAAACAGCTTCAGGGGTTTCCTTCCGCCGTTTCAATCCTGCCGGCATCTTGCATTTGCCGGTTCTTTTACGTAATGAATCGTTTGAAAAACTCTAACATCAAATTTTCAGGATATGCAAGAAAATTATAGGGAGGGAATCCGGAGCTCCATTTTTACGGCATGTACCGTTTTTACACCTGTCTTTTGAGAATTTCTCCATATTTTACCAGTCCGTAAAAGGCCCTGGCGCAGTCTTCAGGTGTGGTGTATATAGGAATTCCGCCACTTTGGGCGATGATGTCGATCACGCTGTTATCCAGGCCCCGGAACTTCATGGTCACAATGGGTTTTCCATACGTTTTCGGAAGGCCGGCCAGCAGTTCGGCCCCTTCAACAGCAATCCGGGTCTGTTCGCCGAACGATGCACTCAAAAACGCATTCACCGGCAAGTTGCAGATAACGCCGTCAATGTAGGGCAATTGAATCAGTTCTTGCACCACTCGCGCTTCCTCGAGAGCACTCCGGCTGCCGCCGGCAAAGTCCACCGGGTTTTTAGGGACAGGCGCATGAGGCGGAAGTATCGACTTGATACGCATACCGTCGGCATCCGCAAGGCGAGGAATCCGAAGGCCGTATCCCGCACATGAATCCACGGCCACAACCCCCTGGCCGCCGCTTCCGACAATTCCAACCCGATTTCCATTCGCCGGGGGCTGCTCAAGCATGGCTTCCGCCATAATAAACAGGTGCTCGATTTCATTAACGCGAATAAGGCCGGCCTGCCGGCACATCGCGTCAAAAATATGATCAGAACCGGCGATGGAGGCGGTATGGGACATCGTGGCCCTGGAACCCTCTTCTGAACGCCCGCCTTTGTAGACGAGAACGGGTTTTACACGGGTGATTCGTCGTGCTGCTTCGAAGAATTCTCTTCCCTGCCGGACCCCCTCCAAATAGAGGACGACCACCCTTGTCTCCGGGTCGTGCAATAAATATTCCAGCAGCTCTGAGACGGTTATGTCCGCCTGGTTTCCAAGACTGATAAACGTCCGCAGACCATAACCCTTCGTTTTCGCCGCCCGTGCAAGATTGCCGCCGTAAGTCCCGCTTTGGGAAATAAATGCCAGGTGGCCGTGCAGAGGTTCATCATCGAGTGCAATATTCAATTTTGCCGCCGCTGTAAACAGCCCCATACCGTTGGGTCCGATAAACCGCAGTCCTCCGCCCTTTGCGATCCGGACCGTTTCGGCTTCCAGGGCCTTTCCTTTTTTACCGGTCTCGGCAAAATCGGCGGATATGACGACCGCACCTTTGATGCCTTTTTTTACGCAACTCGTCATTGCAGCAGGCACCCGTTCAGCAAGCACGGTAAAAACCGCCAAATCGATATCACCCGGCACATCATTGACGTCTTTATAGACCTTTATGCCGAACAGATCGCCTCCGCCGGGATTTATCGGGTAGATATTTCCCCTGTAGCCTGATCGAATGGCGTTCTCGATCACCCGGTATCCCCATTTTCCCGGAGTGGAGGACGCGCCGATAAAGGCTACGGACCGGGCCTTGAAAATCGGATCCAACTGTTTGGCAATACGGTTCTCCATCGAAATTGTTTGCCCTTTCGCTTGGGTAGGCTCCGCACACAGGAGTAAGGCAAGAAATGGAAAAAGCGCCCAAGTGGATCGGGCGCTTTTATTTACAGCCGGATTACTGCCCGCCGTTCATTACGATGCACTGGCCGGATACGTAATTGGATAGCGGAGAGGCCAGGAAAAGAATAACACCGGCCCCTTCTTCCGGCGTACCCGGTCTTCCCAGCGGGATCATCATTTTCATCATCTCACGCTGCTGGCCGGGGACACCGATGGAAACCTTCTCGCCGGCGCGTTCAAGCGCCTCGGTTTCCTCTTTGGCCTTGGTGAGACGGGTGTCCACCCATCCATAAGCCACCGCATTGGACTGGACATTGAAACGCCCCCATTCCTTGGCGATGGTTTTCGTCAATCCAATGATCCCGGCCTTGCCTGATGAATAGTTTGCCTGTCCGGCATTGCCGTTTACACCCGACGTCGAGGAGATGTTCACGATCTTCCTGGCAATGGGACCGGTACCTTGCTCCATTTCTTTTTTGGCGGCATCTCTGAAATAAGGCGCGGCGGCCCTGATGATTCTGAACGGGGCCTTCAAATGGATGTTCATCATGGCTTCCCATTGTTTGTCCGTCATCTTATGGACGACCGCGTCCCACGTATAACCGGCATTGTTCACGATAATATGAAGTCCTCCGAATGCATCTACCGCCGCTTTCACGATGCCCTCGGCGAAATCGTCGGGGGTGGCGTCACCGTTATACGCAACAGCCTCTCCGCCGGCTTTCTTGATTTCCTCAACAGTTTCTTCCGCAGGTGCGGGATCGATATCGCTCACCACCACTTTCGCTCCTTCCTGTGCAAACAGGAGAGCGGCGGCCTTGCCGATACCTCTACCTGATCCCGTAATGATCGCAACTCTGTCTTTCAACATTTTTTCCATGGAAAAACCTCCTTTTGAAACGCGTTTTTGGGGTTAACATTACGTACGAAAGATGATCTGCCGGCTCCGGTGCATTCCAATGTGTAACGGACCGGTACAGGCAGGTGTTTTCCGAACGGACGTTCACTTTTTTCTATAGCACTCCTTTCCCGCCATTTCAAGAAGATCGACAAAAAAAAATGGGTGCCGATGCATCGAAAAAAGATGCCGGTGCTTGTTTTCATAAGGAAAGCCACTCAGGCGGCACGTAAAAATCCATTCATGCACAAGTGACGTGTACATGAATGGATTTTCCGGAATGGAAAAAGAATTGCGGAGGGGTTTTGCTTCCTTATTTAGCCTTCAGAAATTTGTCGGTGAAAGGGTTGACAAAAAATACGGGAACCGGTGCACTTCGTGCCACATTCGCGGCAACCGATCCGAATATGGCCTTATCCAAAGCTTTTCTCCCCCGAGTCGCCATAATGACCATGTCGATGCCTGCACTTTCGATGTAGCTCAAAATTTCATCTGCAGCTTCGCCATCTTTTATCACAACACGATTTTCCGGAATGGTCGGAAAATGTTTATCTCTATAAGATTTGACTTTTTTCCTGATGCTTTCACCGGGTTCTTTTTCATCCTCTACATAGTATTCATGAACCTTTGCCACGAATATCAAAATGATTTCGGCGCCGAATTTATCTGCCACTGTTTCAACATGGGGAAAAATCTTCACGGATGTTTCGGAAAGGTCAATCGGGAATAAGATTTTCTTGTAATCCAACATGTCAAAGGCCTCCTTCTGATGGTTTGTAAGAAAAAAGACGGTGATTTCCCATATAACATATTAAAAATCTTGTCAATTTAAATAAATCAAGTAAGCGGATACGGCACTCTTGAAATGCCGGCCGAAGAGGAGTGAAATGGATCAGAATGTAAACTCAACTCAACATACCTGTAATGGACAAAACATTCAATGAAAAAAGGAAGCGGGATAGGGGAAACCCGGAAAAAAAACTTTGACAAGGGCCGGATAGATGATGTTTATTTTATGCGATACAATAAACCGAATTCTTATAACACAACCGATTTACCTGCTGCGACCGCTTATGAACATTTATCCCCTGAAGTGGACTGCAAACACCTGGATCCTTGGCATTAATGAATTCCCTTCGTTTCTTGTCACCGGCCAAAGCAATGCCGTCCTTATCGAGGCCGGTGTCTCATCGTTAGCCCCTAAAATTTTACAGGATCTCAATACGTCTTGTCCCGCGGCCCGTCTGACCCATCTTTTTGCAGCCCATGCTCACGCCGATCATGTATGCGGATTGATCCGTCTCAAAAACACGCATCCGCATTTACATCTATGCGGCTCACGCGATACCGGCCGTATTCTCGAAAAATCCGACATTATGAAGAATTTTGTAAAAGAGGATCACCGGTATACACAATACTTGTCGACACTCGGGGTGCCTGTAGAAACGGATATTCGCCTGGCGGCGAACCCCGTCTCGCTGGATGAATTTTTCGAAAATCAAGGCATGTACAATCTTGGGGGTGTTTCCATCGAAACGGTCGCGGTGCCCGGTCACGCACCCGGCGGAACGGGCTTTTTGATCAAACCCGACAATGTACTCCTGATTTCGGATTCGGCCGGATATGCCAATACGGCCGATGATATACTGCCGCTTTTTTTCCATAATTTTCGGAGATCGATCGAAACCCTGGAGAAATTACAATCATTTCAGGCCGCTCACCTGGGGTTAGGGCACAATGTATATATCGACGGCCACCGCAATACGACGCAGTTCTTTGACCGGGCGATTTCATGCATGCATCGCTTAAAGGCCGATATTCTGGAGAAAATGCAGCGATCATCCAGCCGCCGGGTGGAATCCGATTTGGCAGACGCCATGCATCGGTACGGGCTGTTTAGAAGTTTTTCCCATGAAAAATTAATTCGTTTGGCGCAGCTGCTTATTCGGAGAGCCGCTGAAAAAAACGCGTGAGTTGCACCCATTTAGTCCGTCCGGAAACGAGAAAATTTGCTTCATTTCAAGACGGCCGGAAAATGTTAACCGCAGGAATACCCGGCCTCCAACCAAATCTCCAAGGGAGAATCACATGAAATATGAACAGATTATCGTCGAACGAAACAATCAGGTGGAAATGATCACGCTTAACCGCCCTGAAAAACGAAATGCCTGGACCTATCGCATGCAGCGGGAACTGATACATGCCATTGAATCATCAAATGAAGATCCATCTGTCGGAGCGATCCTCATGACGGGAGCCGGCAAGGGATTCTGTGCCGGCGCGGACATGACGGATACCCTGAAAAAACAGATTGATGGTGAAAATCCCCAGGCTGAGGAGGATGAGGGTTCAGCGGAAAAAGAAGCACCGAGAGACTGGGTCGGCCTGGTCAGGGAATCCAAACCCCTCATTGCGGCGGTTAACGGCGCCTCTGTGGGCATCGGCCTGACGCAAATTCTGCCTTTTGACATTATTGTAGCCTCGGAGCTCGCGCGATTCGGCATGTTTTTTATCAAAATGGGGCTGGTGCCCGAACTCGCCAGCACGCATTTCCTTGTTCAGCGTACGGGATTTGGAAAAGCAAGTGAAATGTGTCTCTCAGGAAGACTATACGGTGCAAAGGAAGCTTTTGACATCGGTTTGGCGGATCATATTACGCCGCATGAAGCCCTAATGGAAACCGCTTATAAAATTGCTGAAGGAATCGCCGAAAATCCCGTTCCCCAGCTTCGCCTGATCAAACAGCTCATCACGCAAAACGCTTGCGAACCGGATTTCAGGATGGCCGCGAGGCGGGAACATGATCTCATCGAGTATTGTTTTACGACCCCCGAACACAAGGAGGCTGTTGCCGCTTTTCTCGAGAAGAGGCCGCCGAAGTTTCGGTAATGGACTATCGTCGAAATGCCTCCGGGATATGGCAGACGGGGACGGGTTCCATTTTATGCCGATTGGTCTCATTGAAGTTCCGGTAGATTTCCAGCACCTCTTTTTGCCTGTCGGACAGGTTTTCCTCCCGGGTGGCGTGCCGATCCACTTTCATGGCCCATTCCAATTCTTCATAGGAAGCGCCGATCTGGCTTTCATCGGTTCGATTGTCCATCCAGAGACCGTCTGTCGGCGCAACATTCAGGATATCCCGGTCTACACCAAGCGTTCTTCCAAGTTCGTACACCTCGCTTTTATACAAATCGCCGATAGGCGAAATATCGACGCCGCCGTCGCCGTATTTCGTAAAAAATCCGACGCCGAAATCCTCCACCTTATTCCCGGTTCCAACCACCAGCATGCGATGGTGCCCGGCAAAGGCATACAGTGTCACCATCCGGATTCGTGACCGCATATTCGCCATGGTCAGGCCGTCCTGAATACCCTTCGGCAATACATGTTCGAGGGATTGCACCACTTTTGTCAGATCTATTTTTACCCTTTCTACATTTGAATAGCGCTTTTTCAAATCACCGATATGACGATCTGAAAGGGTTTCCTGTCGGGATGATTGGTAAATCGGCATGTTCATCGCCAGAACAGCTCTTTCCGTCCGGGCGCACAGGGTAGACACCACCGCCGAATCGATCCCTCCGGATACGCCGACGACAAATCCGTTCATTCCTGATGTCCGGCAGTAATCGTCGAGCCACGATACAATGTGTCGGATGACGGTTTCCGTTTGCATGATTTCTCCGGGCTTATTCGTGAATCGTAAAGTTCGGGTAAAAAATCCTTTTTGGACTTGGGTTAGAGGTTATGGGTTATGGGTGCGGACAGGAAAGCTTTTCCATCCCGGTCTTTCCCCTCCGGTGGGGGAAAAGACATGTCGCAAGTTGTCCGTAAATAAAAAACCCGGAACCTAATTGTATATATATCGTATATATATCAGGCCCGGGTCTCATATAAAGAAATCTCGGCGGCGTCCTACTCTCCCACTTAGTCTCCCAAGCAGTACCATCGGCGCTAAAGAGCTTAACTTCCGTGTTCGGGATGGGAACGGGTGTTTCCTCTTCGCCATTGTCACCGAAAAACCATAAAACTGAGAATACGGGGTCGCATCAAAGGGAGGTGCACGCCAGTCTCGACCTGCTCGCGGGGCGCCGGCGCGCGTTGCCGGGAGAGGTCAGCCCGGCGGTGGAACGCCTGCTGCAGGCCCGGCATACTGCGAATCCCAGGAAAAAAAGAATATAAAACAAAAGGTGCTTGTACCGCGCATGGGCCATCTCATGGGCCATTACCGCCTTTAATTCGTCGATGGGGA
>JAWODC010000037.1:0-15249 GCA_046483495.1 Desulfobacterales bacterium | reverse complement strand
TGGTAAAGGCCAAAGCCTGTTTGAAGCTGCGAATCATACATCGGAGATGCCGATAAAATCGGAGAAATATTCCAAGCCATGAAAACGGCCAATGATATCGGACGGAATCTATAACAGCGCTCTACAAGCCAGCCGCTCTCCTTTATACGTTCAGCGCCACAAGGGATATCCCCATTTTCTGTTCGAGATTTTTGATTCGGTTCAGCTCCTCTTCATTCAACTCCGCCAATTGAATGTCATGGCAGGAATAAGCCAGCAGCGTTTTTCCCAACGCTTTTTCCAGCTCGGTGATGTTCTTAACATCCGTTTCTTTTAAATTGGACAGGCTGCAAAGCATGATCATTTCTCCAGGCAAAAGAAGGTTTCCTTGTTTTTCGCCAGATTACCAACGGAAACCGATCGAGCATATGGGGTGAACAGCGTATCCATTCACCTGACTGCACGAAAATGTTTTGTCTGCCCTGCCGGTTTTTATGCTTTAAAATTCACTTGTCTTTATGAGATGGGGAGCCGGCCGTTCAAGGCTTTTGATGCACCAGCCGCATCCCCGGATGAGGCACGGGAAAATAAGGGATGGAAGTGCCTTCGAGGCTTCCCAGATACGCCGTCTTCCGGTCTTTGCCTCCGAAGCAGATATTGGTGGGTTGATGGAGCACGTTTCTTTCCGGATCTTCAAGAAACATCTCGAGATCCCCATCGGGCGTGATATAGCCCACAGCATTGCGGGCCGGGAAGGTCACCCACAAATTGCCCGCGTCATCAAAGGCAATGCCGTCGGGAAAGCCCATGTCGCCCAGGGATTTCGGGCCGTACACTTCGGCCGGGCCTAAAGAACCGTCAACGCGAATCGAATAACGCAGCACGTTCCGTTTCATGGTTTGGGCCACATAGAGGTACGCTTCCGATTGATCCAGGGTTACGCCATTTGAAAAATAAATGCCGTCTGCAGCAACCCGAGCCTCCCCTTTTTCCATGATCACGACACAGCCATCGGGAGAAGGATTCCGCAGCGCTGCATCGATATCGCTGTTTGCCGTGGAATTCGAGACCCACAGGCGCCCCTTGAAATCCATATAGGGAAAATTCGGCGCCGGCATTTTCCGGCCGTCCGCTTCGGTAAAGAGAACCGTGTGTCCGCCGCCGGGTTCGAGCGCCTGCACCTGGCCGTTGCCGATATTTGCGACAATGCAGTTCCCATCGGTGTCGATGCAAATGCCGTTCGGCACGCCGCCCAATTCGCCGAAGAATGATGTTTCTCCGGCAGCATCGATTCGAGCGCAACGACCCCGGCCGTCGGCCGTAAAAAGACGGCCGTCGTCAAGAGCCATAACCCCTTCGGGCCGCACGATGCCTGTACCTGTCATTTTAATCTCTGACAAATCGATCATCATTCATATCCTTTCCCATGATATTCAAAAATCGTCAATGAGGTCGGCCTCGATGCCGAGCGCTTTTGCGCGATCAGCCCATCTTTTTCGTGCAAGGACCCGCATGTCGGTGATCTTATCCATCTCATCGATAATTTCCATGCCCAGCAGTGTTTCCACGACATCCTCGAGCGTTACGAGTCCTCGAATCCCGCCGTGCTCATCGATGACGAGTGCGATGTGGCGGCGGTTGTCCAGAAAAAATTCCAGCAGGTGCACCAAAGAGATGTTTTCCGGAACACCGGTTATTTCACGTTTTATGGATGACAGTTTTACGTGATTCTTCTGCTGGGATTTAAGCATCAAAATTTCATCTTTCAGGACGAAACCGGTAACATCGCCAATCTCCTTGCCGTAAACCGGCAGCCGTGAAAATGCAGTGCGAATGGCAGTACCGGCAGCTTCCGAAATTGAAAGATCTTCCGGCAATGCCGAAATGACGGTACGGGGCGTCATGATATCCCTCGCCGACAGGGAACCGAATCGAAACAGATTACGGATGATTCGTGATTCATGCTTTTCGATATGACCCATTTTTTCGCCGATGGAAGCCATGGCCATGAATTCTTCCCGGCTGAAGACGTGCATGATCTTGCCTGAAGCAATGATTTTGGTCAGACTTTCCGAGATTCGAATCAGTGGATAAAGGACGATTATGATGCCGCGGATGAAATACGCCGTTATCCAGGCAAGATTCGACCAATACACGGCGCCAAGCGTCTTGGGAATGATTTCGGAAAAAAACAGGATCATCAGTGTGATGACCACCGAGAACAACCCGATCCAGGCGCTTCCGAATACGTCGGTTGCTTTGGCCCCGGCGGCGATCGCACCGACGGTGTGGGCGATGGTGTTTAAGGTCAATATGGCAGCCAGTGACCGGTCAACGTTATCCAGCCTAAGCGTTTTCAGCATTTCGGCCCGTTTTTGTTTTTTGCTTCGTAGGCCTTCGATGTAGGAGGGCGTAATGCTCAAAAGAACCGCTTCCGAAACGGAGCATAGAAAAGAAAAAAACAGCGCGATCAGCACGTATGCAATCAGCAGCAAAACATCCGTTCGATGAACATCAGCGGTAGAGATGGCCGAATCCATGAATGAAGCCGAAACTGCATATCGAGCATCTGTCAGCAAGCAAAAAAGAGCAAGAGCACCCGGTAATTTCATTTTCATATTTTCGATGATCTGTTCAGGTCTACATAGAATTTTTTTCTTTTATCATTTTAATATTATAGACTTTCTACGATTCTTGATCAAGATTTACCGGCTATGTTGAAAAAAAGTCCCCTGATGGAGGGCGTTTAGAGCGAAGGAACGTTCGTTGAAATCTTCGGGCTATAAGCTGTTCAAGGCAGTCGAAATCGGGATCGGGATCGGGATCGTTTTTTTCTTTTATGAATTTCGATACCGATACCGACAACGAATACTTTTCCTAAATTAGAACCGATCCGATGTAAACGATGTCTCAAACCGTGTAATCCATGTCATCGGGCTAAACTGTAGCCTATGTTCGGGTTGCACATGGGGGAATGAATGCCCGATCCGGCTTTCAACCTTGAGCATTAAGATTCAAACGAACGCTCATAACGCTCAAAACGATCCCAAAAACCCTACCTATCCGTATCCGCCGAATCAACGGCCTCCCGGGCCTCTTCGGCTTTAGCTCCGGCCTTGGCCGCTTTTCGCCGGGCTTTTTCCGCCGACCCCACGGCTTTATCCCGTTCGACGATCAGTGCTTTGATACGATCTTCGTCTCGATCATTTTCAGGACGGGACATGCTCCTTCGAAGCTTCGCTTCCGCGGATTCGGCTGCTTTTTCGGCCTCTTCAGCTTCCTTTTCCGACGCCTCGGCCAATCGCTTCCTTTTTTCCAACAGGTCTCTTGCTTCAGCCAGTTCAGCGGCGATCCCCTCATCCGGCTCGGCACCCAAATCGATATCTTCGGCGGCCAACGTCATAACCGCTGTCGGCAGCTTTTCCAGAAGCTCTTCGGCCGGACACTTCACCGGAAGTTCAAATAAATTGCCGCTAAATCGAAAGGGTAGAAATATCAATGTCGATTCAGCCGATGCCGAAATGACAGCGGCGTCATCCATGGCGGGCACAAACACGATATCGGCATCGATTCTCGCGTCACGCAACACCTGACGGATGGCCTCCTTCTGCTTGTCCTCCGGTGTATCGTTTCGGAATGCCAGAATGCGCAGCACAGCACCTTTCCATGCCTCAGAGCGGGTCATCAAATAAGCAAAAAGCAGCATCAGACTGCCGGTGGCATCTTCCGACCACCATAGATCGATGCGGGATCTTTCGGCATCGGTATCCATCAGGCGGCTCCAGGCCTCCGGTTCGGCATGAAGCACTGCGATATTGCACCCCAGGCGGTGAAGCGTTTTAAGCTGCCGCACGAACAGAAGTTCCCGAAATCCCATACCCGATTCGTTTTGTTCATCGAGCCAATTCACCAGCAGTGTATTGGTGCGCAAGGGGCCGATGCCATGCGCCTGAAGCAGGGTATGAACGGCAATCTCCATATTTGTCGTCGTCAACACCAGTGAGAAGGCCGCCGGATTGTGTTCACGGATATCCCTCTGCAAAGCGCTCTCCACTTCCTCTTTTTTTTTGGACAGCAGTATATCCTTGCCGTCCAGGAGTGTGACTACGGTAGTCATTCCGCTTCCCCCTTCGAGCCATGCCGTCAGCCGCAATAACCGGGGTCGACGCTCGGGGTCATTTGAAAAGGCCAGAATTTGAGGCCGCCAATCCCGGGGATGTTCGGGGGAGGCATTGACCTGCAGCAAATTCTCCCTGACCCGCTGCAGGTGATAGGCACGGCGGCTGTCGGCCCAGCGGGCCGGATCGGCCGTACGCCGCAGGTATTGATAAACGGCAAATAAAATGGATATGGCGATAATGCCCGTGATGGGATCGATGGCCAGCATCGCCCCAAGGCAGGCCGCAAAACCGACAAGGCTGAGCCGTTTATCGAACCATTTGAACGTCGGTCGAAAAGAAGGGCTTGCAGCACGGGCTTCGTAATAGGTGGCATAGTTGAGCAGTCCGTAGGAAATCAGGAAAAACATGGAGACAACCGGGGCGATTACGTTCAGGTTCCCCAGTGCAATCGTCAGTCCTGCGATTCCAGCGGCCAGCACCACCGCCCGGCGGGGATTGGCTGCCGGCCCGGCACCCTTGGCAAAAAATGTAAGAAAGGGGAAAATTCGGTCCGTGGATAACGATTGGAGTATCCTCGGCGCACCTAAAAACGATGCCATGGCCGACGAAAGCGTCGCAGCAATGATTCCCGCATCGATAAGTCCTGAGCAGCCGGCAATGCGATGCATAGCGGTATAGTCGGCGGTCAAACTGCGACTGGTAAGTGCACCTGCAAACACCATGGCCGCACCGAAATAAATGATGATGGAAATCCCCACCGCCATGAAGGTGCCTCTTGGCAGGCTTTTTCCCGGGTTTTTGAGATCCCCGGACATGCTCACCCCTTGGGTGAACCCGGTTACAGCCGGAAAAAAGAGGGAAAACAGCACCCAGAAGGGAAGACCACCGGCGGGCGCAGACCAGTTCGCACCGAGGATTGAGGCGTTCCACCGGGAAAAACCGCCGATGAAAAAAGACGCCAGGGCAGCAGCCAGCAAGGCCATCACCACATACTGAAAACGGGTGGCCCAGTCCGCCCCCATCCATGCAAATATAAAAAGAAAAGCAACGGCAGCCGCCGCGATGAGCCGGGGTGAAACCGCCTGGGCCGAAAGGACGGGCGATGCAGCCAAAGCCTCACCGAAACCGATGCAGTAAAAAGCGATAGAAACAGCCTGGGCCAGAAACAGGACCACGCCGATGGCGCCCCCGAATTCCAGCCCAAGCGTCCGTGAAATCAGGTAGTAGTCGCCGCCGCCCTTGACTTTGAGGTTCGTGGCGATTGCCGACAGTGAGACACTCGTCAGCACGGTGATGAGATTGGCAATACCGATAATCATGAGCGAACGGGCAAGGCCGGCGGACCCCACCACGTAACCGGTCCGCAGAAAAAGAATAATGCCTAAAATGGTTAAGATGCTCGGTGTGAAAACACCTGCAAACGTTCCCAGGGTGCCGGATGGTTTGCCGGCATTCGTGTTTTTTTCGTCCATAGCGCTGTACTTTGGTTCAACACGATCAAGCGTACGTGTGGATCTGAATAGAAGGGATTGGTAAGCACGAATTTCGCATTTTCTGTATCCGCATATCACAAAGAAAGTCGGTTGTCATGCCGGGATTTCGGCTGCAAGTTCAGAAAAATACCTTTCAGGCATAGAGAAGGTTGGGTCGGGAACAGGGTCTACGCTTGATCGATCACCGGCGGAAGCGCCATTATGTCTAAATATGGATAGCTGCACCGTATCGACCAGGCAAACATACCGATGGACATTAGTGATAATCACAAATCGTTGTTTATTTTCATTTGATACCTATAGAAAAGCTCTGTATAATTATTACCGTTTTCAAACCAAATCCGATTTTTCACATCAATGGCGTAAGGCTGTAAAACTAAAGGTGGGTTTCCAATGGCTGAACAAAAAAAAGATGTATGGGTAAAGGTCAAAGATGACGCGGGCAATGCATTTATCTGCCCTGTCAACGCTCTGAAGGACATCGCTTCAGCAACCGATGAAGAGTTGAGCAATTGTGTCGATGATGGTGTTGCCGGTCGCTACGCCGGCAATGTAGATATTGCGGAATAGGCAGTCCACGCTGACGCCGGTTCTAATTATTCTTTACACTGAGACGGCAGGTGACAGGCGCTACGAGCTTTCGGAGTATATTTTCTTTGGATGATATACAAAGGGTTTGCCGACGGCTTCGGCAATTGCGCTGAGCATTCCTTTAAATACCCGCCCGTGCAAGGGATAGACCCCGTACCAGTATAGAATGCCGAATAAACCCCTGGGCAAAAATTTCGATATGATATTCAATTCAACCTTCCCGGCATCCATAGACACGATATTAAATTCCAGCAATGCTTCTCCCGGGACTTTCATTTCCGCAAGCAGCAGCATATACCGCGGAGGGTCGATTCTTAACACCCGCCAGAAATCCAGGGCATCCCCAACACGGATTTCCGAAGGATGGCGACGTCCCCGCCGCAACCCCACCCCACCTATGATTTGGTCTAAGAAACCCCGCATTCGCCAGAGAAAATTTCCGTAATACCATCCCGTATCACCACCGATACGGCAAACATGATGCCAAACCTCCTCTGCGTCGGCATTCAGACCAACCCGGTAGGCTGAGGTCAGGATGGTGCCGCCGGCCCAAACGGCATCACCGCATCGAGCCCATTCGGGTTCCACGGCATCACCGGCATCCGTCCAGCAGGTTGCCACTTGTGCCTGTTTTACCCGTTCCAAAGCCAGTCGAATGGCCTCTCTACAGGAAAGCAACCGCTGAGAAATGATCGATTGAATCCGGTTGTCCCGGCATACCGCATCGCTGGTAAGCCCTTCGGTCAGGGGTAAGGCTATCGATTTGGGAACGGGGGTGATCAGGTTTATCCATAAGGCACTCAGCGTCGGTGTAAGAACAGGTACCGGTATAATAATCCGTTTTCTGAGATGTGCTTCTTCTGCATAGATATCCAGCAAATCCTGATATGTCAGGATATCCGGCCCGCCGATATCAAACGTCTGCCCGGTGGTTTCCTCATGCTCGAGACACCCTGTCAAATAGTGAATCACATTGCGAATGGCTATGGGTTGGTTCAAGGATCTTACCCAACGGGGGGTTGTCATAATAGGCAGGCGCTCCACCAGGTAACGGAGTATTTCAAAAGAGGCGCTTCCCGACCCCAAAATCATCGGAGCTCGTAAAACCGTCGTCGGCACTGCTCCGGAGCGAAGAATTTCGGCCACTTCAATACGGGACCTAAGGTGCTTGCTCAGGGGTTTATCCCTTGCTTCTGCAAGGCCGCCAAGGTAAATGATCCGCTCCAGCCCGGTATCTGCGGCAGCTTTCGCCATGTTTTTGGCTGCCTGGCGATCCGCCTCCACATATTGATTTCCCCGTGCAATCATCGAATGTACCAGATAATACGCCGCCCGGCATCCGTCGACAGCTTTTTTAAGTGAATTCAGGTCCAGGACGTCTGCTTTGACAAGCTCGACCTGAGAATGGCCCGCCCAAGGTCGGCTGGACAATTTTTCAAGGTTTCGCCCCAAAGCCCTTACCCGGTAACCTTTTTCGATGAGCTCGGGTATAAGCCTGCCGCTGACATAACCCGTGGCGCCCGCGATCAGTATTGGGAATGAAGAGGTCATAATCGAATTCCTGCTATATTTTATAAGCTCTGCGATTGAATTGCCGGATTGCAAGATATGATGCATTCCAAATCTTGAGATTGCAACTAAAGTACAGGTTTTCGCCGGTAACAGCAATATTTTTTTTAATTCAAATCAGATAGTTGTAGTTGTCGCATCACCGTCCGCCACGCGGCAAACGGCGCAGGCCAGGCGGCTGACGGCTTCCTCCAATGCTTCCATGGGTGTCCAGGAATACGCAATCCGAAGAAATTCGCCTCTTGTCAGCCCCTGGTCGGGAAAAAACGAATACCCCGGATTCACAGCGACACCCTCTTCGGCGGCCGTCCGCCATACATCTTCCGCGCGAATTCCCCGGGCGAGCTCCGCCCACAAATAAAAGCCGCCCCGGGGACGAATAAAGCCGATGTAATCGCTTATCTTCTGCTGCACGGATTCGGCACACATTTCCATCTTTTTTTTGTACAACCGCCGCATCTTGTCCAGATGGGGTTCCAGGCAGCCATCAGCCAGAAAGCGCCCCATCATCTGGAGGGCCATTTGGTTCTGTCCCATATCGAACCGCATCCGGGACATAAGGCGGATACATTCGGGACGGGCTTGCATCCAACCGATTCGAAGTCCGGTCGCCACGGTTTTTGAAAAGCTGCCCACCGAAATGACGCCATACCCCTCGGACATCGAAAACAGCGTATCTGCCACGACTTGGTCATAGTAAAGTTCTTCATACGCAGCGTCTTCCAGGATAAGGAACCCTTCCTCGGAAGCCAGTCGAAGCAATGCTTCCATGTGGTTCCGGCTCATGGTGACGCCGGTGGGATTCTGAAAGGTGGAAATGGTATAAACAATCTTTACCCGCCGGCCGGCTTTCTTCAGCGACAAGACGGTGTTTCGCAATTCGGCCGGATCCATACCGCCGGGGCCGACGTTTACGGAAGACACCTCGGCACCCACTCCGATGAAATTCCCCAGGCTTCCCATGTAGACGGGAGACTCGGTGATAACGACATCACCCGGATCGATGAAAGATCTCACCACCAGGTCAATAGCACCGGATGACCCGTTGCACATCTGAAACCAGTCCGGTGTTGTATCAAACCGGTTTTTCCGCGTATACCGCCGGGCAAGAAAATCTCGGATGGGAAAATAACCTTGGCCGAACCCATACCGCAGGGGGGTATCATCCCGGCGGGCCATCACCTGCTGCATGGCCTTTTGCAGTTCATCTCGCGGAAGTCCTTCGGAATCCGGTATGCCGACGCTGAGATATAAAAGATCCCGTCGGGGCTTGATGCCTTCGGGAGGCGCCCATTCATTGAGTGTGGCCATCCTTTTTTTGGCAGGACCGGCGGCGAGGGACCTTAAATCCAGGCTGCCCCATCGATGCTTTAACGCGTTTTTCAGGAGATTCTCTTTCATTTCAATTTTTTCAACAGCCAGGCCATGTTCTGACCCAGCACCTTCATGATATTGCGGCCCTCGTCATCCCCCGTCACATCTCCCGGATTCAAGCCGATGGACATGTTCCAGTAGCATGATCCCGGAACGACCATCTGGTGGTACAAAAAAAAATGGTTCAGGGCATCGAAGGTCGTAACACTTCCGGCACGACGGACTGCAACGACACCGGCACCGACCTTTCGCTTGAACATGAAACCGTTCGCGGTGGCGACCAGGCCGGATCGGTCGATCAATGCCTTCATCTCTGCGGTAACATTGGAAAAGTAGGTGGGCGATCCAAAAATGATGCCGTCCGCTTCGATCATTTTTTCGATGCATTCATTCACCCCGTCGTCCTTCACCGCACATCGCCGGTCCTGGTTTTCAAAACACTTGTAGCAGGCGATGCATCCCTTCATTTTTTTGTCGGCGAGTTGAACCAGTTCGGTCTCTATCGCCTCCCGATTCAGTTCCTTGAACACTTTGTCGATCAAGATGCGGGTGTTGCCCTGCTTCCTGGGGCTGCCGTTAAATGCGACGACTTTCATGCCTTCCTCCTTGTCTGATTTGCCCAAATATATTATAAAAACTACAAGCTATCTCAAAATAAATATTTTGGTTCAAGATCAAGGCGAAACCGCATGTTAAGCCGCAGGCATACTCATGTATGTTGAGGACTTAACATGCGGTTTCAACGAAGATATTGGGGCAGAAGATTATTTTGAGACAGCTTGTAATCTATCATGACCGGGTGACAAAGCATAGTCTAATCGTGAACAGTTCAATTTTGATGAAAATCGCCGGTCACATGCCGCGATGGCCATCATCCCTACTTATAAGGAGATCATTATATGAACGTCATCGGCATCAACGCCAGTCCCAGGAAAAATGCGAACACGCAAACCCTGGTGGAAGCGGTACTCGACGGGGCAGCCGCAAGGGGAGCCCAAACCCGTCTAGTAAATCTAAGAGACTTGAACATCAACGGCTGCCTCGGATGCGAAGGGTGCAAAAAGCACCTCGGTAAATGCGTCCAAAAAGATGACCTTACCCCGCTGCTCCAGGAAATGACCGCGTATGACGGTATCGTGATGGGGACACCGGTGTACTGGTACCAGGTCTCCGGCCAGTTCAAAATGCTGGTGGATCGCCTTTACAGTTTTATCGGCTTCGGGGAAAATCCGGAAACCGGAGAGTCGACCTACGAATCGGCTTTTCCAACAGGCAAAAATTTCGTGTTCGTCATTTCCCGCGGCGATCCCGAGCCGGCGCCGCTGCTGCCGCAACTGTACGATCACCTGAACGAATGGTTCAACCTGATACCCTTCTCGCTTGGGGCCGGCAGCTATGAAATGCTGCATCAGTACGGCACGGACAATGATCGAAAATCAGCGGCCAATGATAAACCGCTGCTGGAAAAAGCCCGTCGTGCCGGCGCCGTGCTGGTTTCCTGATAATCAAAGGACAAAATAAGATGGATGCGATTTCGCCTATAATGTCGCCGCCGGAATCGGCAGAACTCGAATCCCGTCTCTTCAAGGTAAGATCTATGATGGAGGATTTGGGACTCGATTATTACATTGCCGCTCAAACCTGACCAAAACGGTGTGCGCCGTATGGCCGGGTGCCCTTTCCGCCCAACCGCACTGCGTTCCGGGATTGTTCGATTCACTAAAAACCGGCGGCCCGAACGTCACGATCGTAACAGCCCAGGCGGATGGGTATTCCGCCGAACTCGAGCGCACCTTTTTTATCGGCGAAATACCGGAATCGGCAAAGGCGCCTTTTTCAGCCATGATGGAAGCGCGCACATTGGCATTTGACCTGATCAGACCGGGTGTACACGCAGCCGAGATCGACCGGCAGGTTTTGCACCTTATCAGGAAAAGGGGGTTCGGTGAGAATATTTTGCACCGAACGGGTCATGGATTCGGCATCACAGGACACGAACCCCCCTGGATTGCACTGGGCAGTGAAAACGTGCTTTTAGAAAACATGGTTATCAGCATCGAGCCGGGCATCTATATGGAAGGCATCGGCGGTTTTCGCCACTCCGACACCGTTCTGGTCACAAAAGACGGGTGCCGCCCGATGACGCACGCTCCGGTGAATCTCGAAGACGTGGTGTTCTAAACCCGGTCTTGCGGTGAAAGGCGCTTGGCTTATTCTTGACATTTTACCGGATATATGGTTTTTGTATCATAATCGCATCATGAAGATGCCGGAACGTTTTAAAGATCTTGCATATCAATGTTATATAAAGATGACTGCATGCGGATTACTGTCTCGCCCGAGATAGACTAAATTACATATCATTGGAATAAACGAGACCACGAAGGTCCATGCACCCCAATCGGGATGCACCTTCGTGGTTTTTTTGTTGAACGAAAACGATTTTTTTCGTCATTTAAACATTAAAAGGAGGAAAAACAGTGGCCTGGTTAAAGTGGATCGGCGTTTTATCGGCTCTTGCGGTTCTTGGATGCCCGCTGTCGCTGTCGGCGCAGGAAACGTCAACGGATGTGTATCGCGTGGATGAGGTGGTGGTTTCGGCAACCCGCTCCGAAATACCGGTGTTCGATGCGCCCCAGAGCGTGACGGTCATCTCCAATGAGGAACTCATGGCTTCTCCCTTCGACCGTGTGGAAGACATCCTTCGCAGTGTACCGGGCATGTATAATTTCCGGCATTACGGTCTGCAGACAAACGGCATCGTAAGCCCGTTGAAAATGCGCGGTGTGGGCAACAACCGCATTCTGATTCTGGTGGACGGGGTGCCGCAGAACGACAATTTCAACAACGCCATTGCCTGGGTTGCCTGGGGCCACATTCCAAAAGAAGCCATCGAGCGTATCGAAATCGTGAGGGGTCCGACCTCGGCGCTCTACGGATCGGAGGGGCTTGGCGGTGTGATCCATATCATTACCAAAAAGCCGAATGCTCAGAGGCAAACGTCGATCCGAGGTGAAGCCGGCACTGCCGAGACCTACGGCGGACACGGTTATCACAGTCAGAAAATCAAGGGCATCGGATTGATGGCGGCCGGCGGTTATGAAGAAAGCGATGGGTTTTACATGGTTGAAAACCCGGAAGATTACGAGATTAAACGATACCGTGAAGTCGGCAAAGTTTTCGGCAAGGTGACCTATGATCTGACCCCTGCATCCGATATCGCTATAACCGGATTGTACTACGATCACGAAACAGGGAAAGGAAGAAGATTCTTTTATGACGAGTTGACCCTGGATCAATATTGGATGAACTACAGCCACAACGGGGACCTTTTCGATCTCAAAGGGCTGCTGTATTATAATCGAGCCGACAAAACGGCATTTCAGGATACGGCAAAAGATGACTACTCGTCACTGTTACGCATGGAGGAGATGCCTTCCACGACATGGGGCGCCGATTTTCAGGGAACCATACCGTTCGGTTCGCAGTCGAACTTCACCTTGGGTGCAGCTTACAAGGAAGCCTCCTGGGATTACGATGATGAATATGTTTCTTCAATACGGGATGTCGGAGCAGAAGGCAGGCAGCGCTTCATTTCGCCCTTTGCAAGTTTGGATCTCCGCTTTTGGGATAACAGCCTGATTTTTAACCTCGGGGCCCGTTATGACTGGATTAAAACCTCGGACGGCGCCAACCGGGACAGCCAGGGCAGCGCCGGAAAGCCGGCTTATGACAATACGTTCGACTCCCAAACGGAGGGCGGTTTCTCTCCCAAGCTGGGTGTCGCCTGGCATCCGGATGACAGCACCACATTTCGGGCATCCGGCGGGAAAGGCTTTCGGGCCCCGAGCCTGTTCGAGCTTTACAAGGTTCATGTCCGTGGAGGCGGCACTTTTTATCGTGAGGCCAACCCCGATTTGGAGCCTGAAAAAATATGGTCCTACGATGTGGGAGTGGAGCGTTTTTTGACAAACAACCTCTGGGGCAGATTGACATTTTACCAGTCATTTGCCAAAGATTATATCGGTGATCGCCTCACCGGCACCGGCACGTTTGCCGGCGGAAAAACCCGGTTTGAGTATCAGCTGGACAACATCAGCGAGGTGGATATTTACGGAATCGAAACCGAACTCGCGTGGTATGCCCTATCCGATCTCACCCTGTTTGCCAACTACACCTACAACGTGTCCGAGGTAAAAGAGGATGAAAACAATGCCGACTTGGAGGGCAACTACCTGCCCAACGACCCCCGGCACAATGTCCATGTGGGATTTCATTACCAAAACCCGAAAATCGTGAATGTATCCGTGATAGGCAATTATTACGCCGATATCTACTTCGATAACGAAAACACGTTCAAAGACAGCGGCTATTTTACCCTGGATGCCGCGGTCTCGCGCAGATTTCTCGATCGCTTCACCGCCTATATCAATGCTGAAAATCTTTTCGATGAAGCGTATCCAATTTTTCGAGCGCAGGGCCGGGCGGACACCATCGCCCCGGGCCTGATTGTCACCGGCGGTGTGAAATTCGAATTTTAATACGTGTCCATCCATAAATGGCCCTTTCACGCGATTTCTGCGTTGGACGCAAGATCGAAATCTTCAAAACAGCACACGATTCCTGCGGTTTCGATCTTGCGCCCGCCTTGAACTCGCGCGAAATTGCCTGTTTCCGGATGGACATTGAAAAGGAGCCGTAAAAAATGAAAAGATGCTTAAAAAATGCGTTGGTGTTCGCGGCGGCTATGGCAGGCATGTGGTGTGCCGCAAGTGTTTGTTTTGCCCATCATCTCTGGGTCCAGGAAGGGGATGACACCTATGGGGTGTGCAGGGGCATCATCGGAGACCGCCTTGACCCCTATGATCCGTCCTGTATAAAGCATATTTCAGCCAAGGCCCCCGATGGAACCGAACTTTCCGTAAACCGGCTGAATGAAAAAGATCGAATCGTCTTTACCACCAATGAAAAACCTGCTCTGGTGGCCGTAGTCAGCGAATGGGGTGACCGGGTCAACACAACACGCGGCAAAAAACTGATGAACCGGCAGGCGGCCGAAACAGCAGGCCTGACGGTTGTGAGCGCATTTGTTTCTACGCAATTTTCAAAAAATCTGTTCGCCCCCTCCGCAGGCAACAGTCAACCCTTAGGATTGAAATTTGAATTGGTGCCCCTAACAGATCCCATGACTCTGGCACCGGGAACGCCGGCAGCCTTTAAAGTTCTGTTTGACGGCCGGCCTCTCGAAGGGATTTCGGTTTTTGACGACCTTGACCGGGAATCGAAAACCGATGAGAACGGCATAGCCGAAATAGCTTTTGAAAAAGGCGGCATGCACTTGCTGTATGCAGCGCACCGAATACCCGCTGAACAGAATTCCGGTTTGGACTATTTGAAATTTATGACCTTTTTAACATTCGAGGTGAACTAATGCACCGAATGCTTTTTTTTTCGGCTTTGATATGGATGACGGCCGCACCTGTTAACAGTGCTCTCGCCCATGGTACCGACTACCGCCTCATCGGCAAAGATGCGGTGGTTGCGGCGGAGTTCTTCTATTCCGACAAAACGCCCATGGCGTTTGCCGAGGTCCTGGTTTTCAGCCCGAAAAACGACAAAATAGAGCATCAAAACGGCCGCACGGATCAAAACGGCAGGTTTGCTTTTTTGGCAGACATACCGGGAAAGTGGCAGGTGAAAGTAAATGACGGTATGGGGCATGCGGTCCATGCAACCGTCACGGTAAGTGAACCGGAAACCGCCGGCGAATTTTCTAAGACGGGAACGGATGGAATCTCGGACGAAAAAAATGCCATATTTGCAGAGGCGCCCATGGGCATCAAACTGTTTCTCGGTCTGAGCATTCTGCTGAATCTTGTCCTTGGCGCGTATGTGTGGAGGCGCAAAAAACAGGAGAAACCTTAGAAGAGGTTTCAAAACCTCCCCTCAGGCCCTATATCGGCGTTGGGATGAAGAATTTTGAATTTATTTTGTAAACGAAAATTCTGCTGCGTGCGTCTCCATAGCAAAAACCTTAGCTCACAGGAGGCGAACCATGAAAAAAGCAGTGGCATTAGCGGCGGCATTGGCAATGGTCGGATCGATCGGTGCCCAATCGGCGT
>JAWODC010000082.1:0-84481 GCA_046483495.1 Desulfobacterales bacterium | reverse complement strand
GTTTGTTTTTTCTGGTCATGGTCATATTTGCAAGCGGCGCGAAGCAGCCGCTTGAACGGACTTCTAAAAAAACGGGGCATTGGAAAAACGGTCATCTGTCGCTGCATCTCCCCTTCACCCCCTGAGGGGGAAGGCCGGGATGGGGGGTCAGCTGCCTGTGAATTACCTCTAAAACGGCGTCCATATTCATTAATACATCGTTATTCCAAAATCGAATCAAATCATACCCGCACGCCCGAAGATATTCGGATCGGTAATGGTCGTATTTTTCCTGACGGCGATGCTGTCCTCCATCGAGTTCAATGATCAATCGTTTTTCATGGCACACAAAATCGACAATGAATTTCCCTATAGGTGCCTGTCTTCGAAATTTATACCCTTTTATCTGCCTGCCGCGAATCTTGTTCGGCAGTGGATCGGGTCTTAATCCGCCCATACGGATGGGGGGGATCGTCTATGACCGACAGATGGGTTCTGTTGGGCTCCATCCATCTTACACTTGCTCTCCATCGAAATCGAAATCGGTATCTGTATTGGTATCGAATTTTTTCTGTTTGCTCTTCGATCCCGACTCCCAATCCCGATTTTAAACGTCCTTCAGCCTTAAGCTTTCAGTCCCTATCTTCCCCCGCACGATTCAGCACCGGACGTAAACTGTTTATTATTTCCGGGAGAAGTGCAATAAGTACAGGCTGAGCCGCGGCGGCAAGATCGGAGACAATCCGTTGAACGGCCTTTTGGAGCGCCTCTATGTCAATCCTTGCAAACAGAGAAGACATCAGCGACGGAGCGAAATCCGGATCTTGCGCGTAGAGGTGATTGACAATTCGAACACACGAATTGATATGTTCGCCGATTTCCGCCATGTCGAGACGCCCACATATTTCAACGGCGTTTTCCGCTCCGTCTTCCGATCCGACATATTTTTCCAGCACGAGAGATTTCCGGTGACGTCCCCGGTATGCGTAATTTTTCAAATGTCCCATTCCCGCCAGGCCGCAGGAAAGCATTTCCCGGTTTTCCGTCAACATGGAGAAAACGGCGGTAAGCAGGTGGTCGATGTGTTCTACGGATGTCGCCGACACACCGGCGAGATCCGATGCGTCGAGGTTCGACAGGATCTTTCGAACGGGTTCTTCTGCGAACTCGGCCGTTTTTCGTGGGTTCGCTTTTCCTTTGTGCACCAAAAAGCGGCTTACGAAAGTTATCAGCAGTCCGATATTCTCCCAAACGGCCATCTGCCGGATATCCGTTCTGTCGCATGATTCAGCCTCAGCCATGTCGTGCTCCAGTTTCTTCACCAGGCGTCCGGAAGCCATTTTCTTGAACATGCTGTGGCCCGTCCAACCGGACAAAAATGTCAGGAGCGCCTTATACTTTACAATGTTGAACTCCGGTGTTCGTGCAATTTCTGTCGAGATTTTCCGTAAAACGGCGTTTATTTCATCGGCCAGGTCCTGTTCAGCGTCTATCGGGTGGGTGTTTTTTTCCTGCATGGCAGCTTCCTGTCTTGGATTTTTTGTTTGTGTCGGTTAATCGTACTGCAAAACGGCATATCGAGCACCTAAAAAACAACGAAATCCGGAAAAAAAGTTGTGCCTTATCCCGAAGGCATTCGCAAGCACAATGCAAAAGCGGCCAGAAAGGACGCCTAAAAAAGCGCTAACCTTCAAAAATACCTTGACAATAGTACCGGTTTGCCGCATCATTCCATCAAAAGATGGAGACGGATGCCCGGTCAGTCCGGCAGCCCTGTGGGTATCTGTTCGGAAGAACGCTTCTTTACAACGACCAACCGAAAGACACGATGCAAAACCCTTTTTTGTCCCCCGCGGGACATCTGCAGTTTCGTGATTCATGGATTATCCGGATGTTTAAATTTATGTGCATGTACACAGCCTTAATTCGCCTCAATGAATTTAGGGTGAAATGATAGAAAGCGGGCGAAGGTCCGCCGGCTTAGAGCGCCGGTTGCGGAAACATTTTTCAGGCAAAAATAGAAAAGGAGATGGTGTTATATGAAAAAGATAAAGGACGTTGTCGTAATCGATGCCGTGAGAAGCGGAATCGGCAAATCGGGACGCAAGGGAATGGAAAAAGGCGGGCAGCTTTGTCAGGCGTCCGCGCAGGATCTGTTGGCGGCCATGATGCGGGGTCTTCTCGACAGGGTGCATGCGAAAAGCTCGAAGTTCGATGAAAACAGCATTGAAGATGTTGTGGTAGGGTGCCTCAGTCAAATCGGCGAACAGGGAGGAAATGTCGCCCGCATCGCCGCGCTGCTTGCGGGAATTCCCAATACCGCTTCGGCGTTTACCGTCAACCAATACTGCAATGCGGGGTTGCGCGCCATCAATTCCGCCGCCCACCAGATGATGATCGGAGACGGTGATGTGTGTGTTTGCGCCGGCGTGGAGATTATGTCGCATTACGGGATGGGGTCCGACATCGAAGTGGCGTTTGCCGCCAAATATCCGGTGCGGTTTTCCCCCAAGGTCATGGAGTTCATGGGCGTACCTCAGGGGTTGTGCGCTGAAATGATATCCGAACAAAACGGCCATACCCGAGAGCAGCTCGACCGACTGGGCGCCCTCAGCATGAAAAAAGCGGTGGAAGCGGGCCGAAAAGGGTGGCACGCCGACCACATCATCCCGTTTGAATATCAATGGCAAGATACCGGCTATCGGGTGGATTCCGATGAAACCACCAGGGCAAAAGCCGCGGATGATTTTGATGGGTTCCTGGCCGACCTGGCAACCCTCAAACCTCCCTTCAAGCCCGACGGAATGGTGACGGCCGGCAATTCATCCCAGATTGTGGACGGCGCTGCGGCTGTGTTGTTGATGACCGCCGAAAAAGCCGAAGAGCTCCAATTGGAACCGATGGCGAGAATCATCGGCACCGCTTCGGCGGGTGGCGAACCTGTTCCCATGCTGCTTGCCCCGATTCCCGCCACCCGTAAGGCGCTCGAGCGGGCCGGCAAAACCATCGACGAAATGGATATTATCGAGCCCAATGAAGCATTCATGAGCCCTCTGGTGGAATTCGGGCGGGAACTCGGGTACGATCCGGCGGAAGATCGGGTCAATCCAACGGGCGGCGCTGTTGCCATCGGGCATCCAATCGGTGCTTCCGGCGTAGTATACTTCGGGGAAATGGTTCACCATCTGAAACGGATTAATGGAAAATACGGCGTCCAAATGCTTTGCGGAGGCGGCGGTATCGGAATTTCCACCGTGGTGGAGCGCCTTTAGCGGAGTCTCATTCAAACGATAGGCCCAACATCCTTCTCCTGTTGTTTTTCGCTGTACCTCGGTCCTGTTGGGAAGAAATTCATTCCGGTTTCTGATGGGAAGGGGGCCTGTTTATCAGGTTCAAAACAAAAAACAAAGGAGGTCAACTATGGGTGTCAAGTATTTATCGGATGAGTGGTTTGAAAAGGTAAAGGAACTTTCAGATGAGGTGAATCTGGAAGTTCCCCCGGCTTTGGCAGAGATGAAGGTCAATTTGACTGTCACAGGCGATGAAGGCGATTGCATGCTGTGCATGAACGGCGGACGTATCGAGAAGGGACATGTCGACGGCGCGGCGACCAAAATCACCGTGCCGTATGATCTTGCAAAAAAGATGTTTGTCGATGAGGACAGGCAGGCGGGCATGCAGGCGTTCATGAGCGGCAAGATGAAAATCGAAGGGGATATGGGCAAAATGATGGCGATGCAGAATATTCAGCCGACCGAATCCCAGAAGCTGCTGCAGCAAAAAATCAGGGAGATGACGGAATAGCACGTTTTTCTCCCGATCGAACCCGGTGAATGGGGGATTTTAGGTCCCCCATTCCTGTATTTGCAGGCGGGCTTAACGATTTTGTCCAGCCGGTGGGCGCCGACACACGAGTGAAAAGATGCCGGGGCAGGGGTGCATTATCATATTTTCGCCTGCGGCCTTAAATAAATGAAGGAGAACAGGAATGGCTTTGAATATGGATGTTGTCGGGCAGGAGCTCGAACCCACCGTGTACAATTACACATGGAAGGATGTGGCTTTATACAACATCGGTATCGGCGCTACGGAGCTTGACTTTACCTACGAGCCCAAATTGAAGGTGCTTCCCACGTTTGCCGTTGTCGGCCCATTCGATGCCATGGCAAAAGGGGTTATGGCGATCGGCGCCAATTTGATGATGGTGCTGCATGGTGAACAGCGGATCGAAATGCTCAAACACGACATTCCGGTAGAGGCCCGAACGATTACCACGGGCAAAATCACCCAGATATGGGACAAGGGTTCAGGCGCTGTCTGTATATTGGAGACACTCACCAGGACCGAAGAAGGCGAAGAGCTGTTTAAAAACATGTTTTCCCTGTTTGTCCGGGGAGAAGGGGGGTTCGGCGGAGAAAAAGGTCCGCCGCCGGGGAATGTACCCCCGGAAAGAGAGCCGGATGCGATTGTGGAGGACCGGACGTATCCGATCCAGAATTTGATTTACCGTCTTTCCGGAGATGTCAATCCGCTTCACATCGATCCGGATTTCGCCAGGCTCGGCGGATTTGACAGGCCTATTCTGCATGGGCTTTGCACCTATGGTTACGTGTGCCGGGCGGTCCTGAAAACATTTATGGACAATGAGCCTTCCAACCTGAAAACGTTCGAGGCCCGGTTTCGGAACGTGGTGTTTCCGGGTCAGAAAATCATCACCCGCATGTGGAATAAAGGGAATAAGATTGTCTTGTCGGCGGAAACCGAGGATGGACGAAATGTTATATCTAATGCGGCTGCTGAGATGCGGTCGTGAGTGATAAGCGGGGATTGGTGAACAGTGAACGGTGAACGGATGAGGTCTTAATCCCCCCCATCCCGGCCTTCCCCCTCCAGTGGGGAAGGGGACATGATGCGCCGGATGGTTTTTTTCTCCAATGCCTCTTTTTTAAATGTAATCCCCTCAGCGGCTTCGCCGCATCATCCAGGATATAATGCAGCTGTTTATCGAAATCAGTATCGGTATCGGTATCGAAATTAAAAAAAGGAAAAAACGATCCCGATCCCGATCCCGATTTCGATTTCGATGAAGAGCGAGTATAAGATGGATGAAGTGCATCGGAACCCATCTGTCGATCAGCGGCGATCCCCTTCACCCCAACGAGGGGGAAGGCCGGTGCGAGTCCATTGATCGTTATGCGAAGATTTTCAACAAGTAAATAAAAGTGCCGTTCGCTTTGCTCACGGTTTGTTTCCGTGCGGGGCGAAGGGGGGGCGGTGCGCAGCGAGTTCACTGATCGTAAGGCCTTTCAAACAGGTATATAAAAATGCCGTTGCTTCGCTCACGCTTCAAAATATATCTCCGGTATGTTTTTTCTATTCAGCGGCGCGAAGCAGCCGCTTGAACCATATCGTTTAAAAAACGGAAAGTGGCATAACTTAGATATTTCGCAGCATGTCCCCTTCACCCCAACGAGGGGGAAGGCCGGGATGGGGGGGATAAAGATTAGATCCACTTAATAGCGCACTGTTCACCCCTTATGATTTGCGCTCCACCACATCATCCTGATTTTACCGCCGCCGTGGTATTTCTTGACCCGTCCAAACAGGCATGGTAACACTTTACCATCTCTTTTAACTGCATAAACGGGTGAGCTGTGCCTGAGAATTACGAAAAATACATAAAGGGCCTGATGGACATCAGCCGTGCGATCACCTCGGATCTTTATCTCGAGGACATCCTCAAACTGATCGTGATGGTGACCGCCAAGGTGACGGGTGTTGAAATATGCTCCTTGTGGCTCGTTGACGAAAATCAGAATCCCCCCAAGATGGTGCTAAAGGCGACGCAGGCCATCGACCCGGAATATTTAAAAGACCGCTCCCTGAATATGAACGAAGGCGTAGTCGGCTATGTCGCCACTCACAACAAACCCCTGATCGTAAAAGATGTTCTCAAAGAACCTCGCTTTAAAGAAAAAGAGATGGCAAGAAAGTTGGGCCTCGTTTCCATGCTGGGTGTGCCGATGCAGGTGAAAAACGAGACGGTGATCGGTGTTTTAAACTGCTTTACCGCAGTGCCTCATGATTTCCTCGAAACCGAGATACACATGGCGACGACGGTCGCCGGCCAGGCGGCCATGGCTATAATGAATACGGAATTGATGGTGAAAACAAAGGTGATCGAAGAGGAGCTCGAAACCCGAAAACTGGTCGAACGCGCCAAGGAAGTCCTGATGCGTCGGAGGAATCTCAGCGGAGATGATGCTTTTCGTTGGATACAAAAACGCAGCATGGATTCCCGGAAATCGATGCGATACATTGCCGAAGCCATTCTGCTTTCCGAAGAACTCTGATTCCCAAGATGGTAAACGAAATCGTAATATGCAGCGGGTGAGGATAGACCCCGAATCATCCATTTCACCGTTTCAAAGAACAGGCGGCATCTGATGCGCAATTTTTTCTGTTGACTTTTACTATTAGCAGGGCTAATAAGTATGAATAGAATTAAGTAAAAATGAATTATAAATAAATTCCGTACAACGGCGTACGGATTCGAGATATTCAGAAAGACAATGGCGTCATCCCTGAAAAGGGGGTGGCGCCTTTTTTTTTGATGAATCCCAAAAAATATAAGGAGATGGATTATGCGATTTTCAAAACAAAACGACGTTCTGGCGACCGCCAACAGGGGAAATCCCGCGGAATCCAGCCTTTGTACATTGTGCCGTGCGGATTGCATGGGAAAATGTGAAACCTTCATGTCCAGTATCCTGGGGCGTAAACTGCTGTACCCGCGCGATTTCGGCATGGTTACGGCCGGTGCCGACAATATCACCCATGTCGGCGTGTCGTATAATTCCCTGCGTATCCAGGGCTATGCCTATGGAGCCCATGGGATGACCGAAAAGATGTCCGATGATCCGGACGACTGCATTTTTCCCAATGTCAGCCTCGAGACGCAATTCGGCAACACGATCAAGACAAAAGCCCGTATACCGTTGATGACCGGTGCACTAGGTTCTACGTTTATCGCGGCGAAATACTGGGACTCCTTCGCGATCGGTGGTGCATTGTGCGGCATTCCGGTGGTCATCGGTGAAAACGTGGTCGGGGTCGACCGGGAATCCATCATCGGAACGGGAACCGAGAAAAGAGGCAAGATCGCCAAAGCGCCCGAACTGGAGCGGCGCATCGACACCTATTTGCGTTATTATGACGGCTACGGGGCGATTATCGTGCAAATGAACGTCGAGGACACCCGAAACGGCGTGGCGGAGTTCGTGGCTGAAAAGTACGGCAACAAATGCATCATCGAATTGAAATGGGGGCAGGGCGCCAAAGATATCGGCGGTGAAATCCAGGTTTCCAGTTTGGATTATGCGCTCTTTTTGAAGAAAAGAGGGTATATCGTCGATCCCGATCCCCTTCAGCCCGAAGTGCAGCAGGCATTCAAAGAAGGGGCTATTCGTTCGTTTGCGAGGCACAGCCGGCTGGGCGGAACGCAATGGGACACCGTGGATAAGGTAAGGGCGGACTTCATGGAAAGCGTGGAATACCTCAGAAGCTTAGGGTTCGAAAGGATTTCCCTGAAAACCGGATCCTACGGAATGACGGAGCTTGCCATGGCCATAAAGTTTGCCACGGACGCTGAATGCGACTTGCTGACCATCGACGGTTCCGGCGGCGGCACCGGTATGAGCCCGTGGAACATGATGCAGAGCTGGGGTGTTCCCTCGATTTATCTCCATGCCAAGGCGTATGAGTATGCATCGATGTTGGCGGCCAAGGGACAGAAGGTCGTGGATATGTCGTTCGCCGGCGGTTTTGCGCTGGAGGACAGCATTTTCAAAGCCATGGCGCTGGGCGCACCGTATACGAAGATGGTGTGCATGGGACGCGCCATTATGATTCCCGGATTTGTCGGGTCCAATATCGAAGGTGCCCTGAACCCGGATCGAAAGGAGCGGGTTGCCGGAAATTGGGATAACCTGCCGAAAACGGTTTCGAGCATCGGCACGAAAGCGGAAGAAATCTTTGCATCCTATTTCGATGTCGAGAAAAAGATCGGCAAAGATGAAATGAAGAAAATTCCTTACGGCGCGATCGCTTTCTGGACATTGATGGACAAGCTGTCCTGCGGCATGCAGCAGTTGATGGCCGGCGCCCGGAAGTTTTCCATCGATAAGATCAGCCGGACGGATATTTTTTCAGGAAACCGGGAAACCGCTGTTGAAACCGGCATTCCCATGGTGACGGAAATCAATGATGAAACTGCGAAGAAGATATTGAATTCATAAACGCCGGTTTACGTATTATTTCAACGTTCAGGGTTCATGGCAGAGCGTTTTGACCCTTCGGCAGGTGCAGCGAGACGGAATGGGACCGAAATGAGAGCCGGACGTTGAATGATTACGCCGATGGAAAGGCTTGTTGGGATTTTCCAGCGAGCCTTTTTGTTTCGAACCATCAGGCCGGGGAAAACACCCGGCGCGGTGAAATCAGTGAAGATTGATTTTGATCCATAACAGCTTTGCCGGCTCAGTGCCGTGATTTTCCCACTGAACCGGCACCTGGTGTGTTAAATGAATCCAGTCCCCGGGCTTTGCATGAACTGCGCCCGTATGCAGATGAAGGGTCAGATCGCCGGACAGCAAATAGCCGGCCTCTTCCCCCTTGTGCATGAAAAAGTGGGAGGAGAGCTTGGTTTCGGGCGATAATTCAATCAGGTATGACTCGGTTTTTGCGTCAACATCAGAGTCCACCAAGCGTTTTAAACGAATGCCGTCTTTGGGAAGGTGCGGCAGATGAATATCTGTTGCTTCCGATTCCGGAAAAAGAACGGGCGCCTGCTCTTCAGAGTTGCTTTTGAAAAACGAGGCGATGTCGACATTCAGTATTTGTGCGATTTTCATCAGGGCCGGAAGAGAAGGGTAGATCTGGCTGTTTTCAACCTGGGAAATGGTGCTGGGGGTTACCCCAACGAATCGGGCCAGTTCCGTCTGTGATATCTTCTTTTCCGTTCGAAATGCTTTAAGGCGGGAGCCCAAGTTGAGTGGGCCGGTCGTCTTATTTTCCGCATCGAAATGAACGGAAATCCCCCGACTCCAATAAACGGCCGGTTTATTTAAAAGGCCGATATCCCGTCTTTCGGCCTTCAGAACGGTCAGGCTGGTTTTTCCTCTTTTCAGGGTGAGATCGATGGCGACCTGGGTGATTTTGTTCAAGTGGGCCTTTAACCGCTGACTGTGGGCTTCTTTTTCGATCATCCAATAGGCGATGGTGTTGAGTTCATACAACCGCGGGCAGGACCGGGCATAAAATTTCAGGATGTGCTCTTCACTCCCCCATAGCTCCTGCATACCGGTAAGGCTTTCGAACACGAGGCGGACATCCTCTGCCATGGTCTGATGAAGTCTGTATACCGTTTCCGTGACGTGATCGGGATTCGACGGATGTTCGACCTTTTGCAATCGGAAGGAGCCCTTTTGGGATTGCGGCGCATCGAATTTCAAAAATACCTCCGCACCCTCCCCCTTGCCGAACGTAAAGCAATCCAGGATGGTTAAATAGGCGCTGTCGGCCAGGGGGCCCAGTTTTTCCAACAGATTTTTCGGACTTCGATCGAAGCTCACATAGATCGTATGCCTGTTTTGTTTATGGGAAGCCCGGATCAGGTTGAGACAGAACACCTCGGCCAGACTGCCGGCGCTGTCATACCAAACGACATTATCACCGATAATGATGCCGCCTCCCAGGAGGTCATCCAACCGGCTGATGCCGGATGTGACGTATTGCGCGTTTGCAGCGGGCATACGGATGCTATGCGATGTGCTCCATTATAATGTTTAAAATTCTTCTGAGGGGTTCGGCTGCGCCCCAGAGCAGTTGATCGCCCACGGTGAAGGCGGCAATGTATTCCGGGCCGATCGTCATTTTCCGAAGACGGCCAACCGGTACCGCCAGTGTTCCGGAAACACGCGCCGGTGTGAGCTCTTTTATCGTGTCTTCCTGGTTATTGGGGATGACCTTGACCCATGGATTGGAGGATGCAACCATTTGAGCCAGTTCATCCACCGGCACTTCCTTTGTCAACTTCATGGTCAGGGCCTGAGCGTGGCAGCGCATGGCGCCGATGCGAACGCAAATGCCGTCAACGGGGATCGGGGGCTCGAGCTGAAGAATTTTGTTGGTCTCCGCCATGCCTTTCCATTCCTCTCTGCTTTGCCCGTTTTCCATGGCGGTATCGATCCATGGAATGACGCTGCCGGCAAGCGGCACCCCGAAGCAGGCAACCGGAAAATCAGTGCCGCAGATGGTGCCGGTTACGGCGGCATCCAGGTCTAAAATGGCACCGGCGTGATCGAGTAGAAGTTCTTCCGAAGCTGTGCCGATACAGGCCATCTGGGCGACCAGCTCGCGCATATGCTTGGCGCCGGCTCCGGATGCGGCCTGGTAGGTCATCGATGATATCCACTCGACGAGACCGGCTTTAATGAGTCCGCCAACGGCCATGAGCATCAGGCTCACCGTACAGTTGCCGCCGATAAATTGCGTAATTCCGGCATCCAGGGACCTGTCGATGACCTCCCGGTTAATCGGATCCAGCACGATGACGCTGTCGTCCTCCATGCGGAGGGCCGATGCTGCATCGATCCAGTATCCGCGCCACCCGGCTTTTTTCAATTCGGGAAAAACCTGCTTTGTGTAATCGCCGCCCTGGCACGTGACAATGATATCCAGGGATGAAAGAAATCGAGTGTCAAATGCATCCTTCAGCGGCGGAATGGCGATCCCGATATCCGGACCTGCCTGACCGACTTGCGAGGTGGACGCAAAAACAGGCTCGAGTCCCTTGAAATCATTTTCTTCCAACATCCGCCTCATCAGGACGGAGCCGACCATTCCCCGCCATCCTATAAATCCGACTTTCATGATGATAAGCGCCTTTCTTTTGTTTGGACTGCAAAACAATCATAAAACTTTTTTTGTGCAAGTTCAATGGAATACCCGTTTAAGGGGTCTACGTGCTGTTGCGGTCGAGGAATTGTACGAGAAAGTCCTTCTGGGTCGGGGTCAGAACCGTTTCGGGCCGAAGCCGCCGAATACGGGTAACGGCGTTTGCGGCATTCAGCGATTCCCGCATGCCCAGCCACCCGCAGAGTACCGTGCCGGTGCGTCCACGTCCTTCCAGGCAGTGAACGGCAACGCCTGTACCGTTTTCCAGGCAATGGTCGATAAACGAAACGGCCTGTTCCATCGCCTCCAGTGCAGGAGGCCGTGTGTCTTCCACGGGTATGTGCCCATATCGAAATCCGGCCGACACATGCCGCCTACCGTAAAGATCTTCCTCGGTCAGGCACAAAATGGCGCCGATCCCGGCCTGCCTCAACAGCCGGTGGGTGCCGGCGATTTTCGAGGCCCATGGCTCTCCCATACCGGCGACCGGGTAGTCACCGATAAATCCGAACCGCAGTTCTTTCATAATATTGTACCGATCGGTTTCTCTCATTCGATTGCCGCCTCCACAGGCATTATGATACCGCATTGGATCATTTTAATCAATGCGTCATTCGGCTTTTGAAGCGCATGCGCCACTTGAATCAAAGAAAACAGCACCCCCGAGTCTTTGTATCAGATTTAAAAAATCAAAAAAAAGCAAAAATATTTAATAAAACGAAAAAAATGAATGATGTACAATAATTGTTGACTTAAATAATTTATGCTGATAGTTTGAGCACGCAAAAAAATGCGCCGTATATCGGCGTTCCTGTTAACCATTTACGGTCTTCCCATCCTGATTTCAAATGACGCACAAGCGGACCTGTTGATTTCAGACTCATCACACCCCTCTTCGCCGCGCCCTTCTGCTCTCAGGAAGACAAGCCATTCGTTGGGTAAGAAGTCACATTTTTTAAAGGAGTCGTTTTTTTATTTTTAAACAGTGCAGTCGAATCGTTGAGCCTTGTTTTTGGTGGTGGGGGAGTAACGGTCTGCCGGCATGAACACGGATTTCGAAAAGGATCAATTCGACCCGGGTTTGCTGGGTGCCGGTTTTTACCGGTAAACGCCGGCAAAACCGAACAGGGTTCAGACGCGTTCGTATTTAGATGATGCCCATCATTTTGAAAGGAGGTGATCAGAAACGTTTTTGGGGTATTTCACCATTGCGGGAACGAAATCGGAGCAGAAGTCTTTTTTTTTGCCAACATTCACCCGATTCCAATCGAATCGATAAAAGGAGAAAAATGATGTTGAAAAAAAAGTTTACGCCTGCTTTTTTTGTGCTTGCCGGTATTCTGGTTGTTTTTGTACTCACCTTGCCTGCCCCGCCTTGCGCGCAATCCGCGGGGCTGCGGTACGGCACCTGGGAATTGGACGGGTTTGTCAGAAACAATTCGGGGGTGTGGCTGGAAAGCTTTGACTACACCTTCGACAATGATCCTCTTGCCACCTTTCGAAACTGGTTTCGTCTGAATTTAAACGGTGCCTTTACACGGGATTTGAGGCTGAAAGCCGAGGTGCTGGCTATCTGGGAGCCGGATTACGCCCGTGAAGAAGAAGCCTTCGACGCTGATAAACGTATTACCGCAAACTACTACAACTATCTCGATTTCCGGGAGCTGCGCCTCGACTGGCGGATTTCCTCAGGGCACTACCTGCGGGTGGGACGGCAGATCGTCAACTGGGGCGAATCCATCAGCGCGCGTGTCGGCGATGTCATCAATCCGGTGGATTCCCGGTGGGAGCTGGGATTCACGAACCTGGAGGACACCCGGATGCCCATCTGGATGGTGCGGGGTTTGCACAAATTCCGCAGCCTCAGGACTTCGCTCGACTGGATTTTTTCGCCCTACCTGCAGACGGACCGGTACCGGGTGAACCGCACTCCGTCGAACATCGGCCACTTTTTTGTGGACGGCAATTTTATTCCGGGGCCCCGGTTCGCAGGATACCATGAAACACTGGAGCACCAGGAGGATTACTATAATGCTCCAACATTTGTTTTCGATCCGACTATTGCTCCGGTGGCCCTGCCGATTTCGGTTGTTCCAGGTTTGCCTGTAATCGGCGCGCCTTTTGGACGCACTTTCTATACAGCGCTTCCTGCTGATTTTTTTTATCCCGGTTCACCGGCCGGCAATTACTTGACCGGTGCGCCAAATGTCCTGGAAACGGACTACCCGGATTCGTCCTTGGAGGATGCACGTTGGGGACTTAAAACGTCCTCCACGATCATGGGATGGCAGGCGGGTTTCTATTTCTGGGATGCCAACGAGTTGAGCCCTGTTTTTGAGATCGAGCGGTCTTTTTTGCTTCCGACAGGACTTACGGTTTACGATATCCGAGCGAAATACCCCCGGCAGCAAGTCTACGGCCTGTACACCAACAAAAATTTTGATTTCGGTGTTGTCCGGATGGACGCAGCTTACAGGCCCAACAGGGAGTACAATACCTTGGACAGAACGGTTCCCTCAGGAATCGTCGAAAAAGATTTCCTGCAGGTTCAGCTCGGGTTCAACAGGGACATGATGATACGAAAGATCAACCCCAACCAGGCCTTCTCTTTCATTTTTGAATATGTACTGGAGTACTTTCTGGAAGATACGGACAAGGCCGCGGTTCCTTCTTACTTCATCGAATACCCACGGGATCTTCACACCCTGTTTTTCAGCGGCAGCACGAATTATAATTTCGGAAAGTACACCTATGCGTTGACCGCCATCTACAATTCCGAGGAGTGCGGCCTGGTTCAGCCCAGTATCACGTACAATCCGGACTGGATGAACCGAAAGTGGACGTTCAAACTGCAATATAGCGCCCTATTCGGCTCCGATTATTCCTATCCTTACGGGCTGGCCAAGGAAAAAGACATGATCGTGCTCACCACCCAATACTCGTTTCCGCAATAATTCACCGGTGAGTGCGCTTTTGTCCGGAACACTACAAAGTCTTAAAAAGGAGTCCATTATGAAAAAATTGTGTAAGATTCGGTTGCCGATTGTTTTATCGGTCGTTTTGTCGGCTATGTGGATGATCCCCCAACACCTGCAAGCTGTCGAACCGAAGCCGGGGGATGTGATCGATGCAACAAATATTGATGACTACAAGGAATATTTCCCGAATTATCTTCAAATGTTCATCAAGGGCACCGATTTTGTCCGGCCGACGGTCGTCAAGGTGCGGGAAACCGAAGCATACGGTCCGCCTCCGAACTACATGAAATATTCGGAAGCAAACCGCGGCAAGTTTTCCATCGACGAGGCCGGGAACCTGGTAGGGGATCACCAGGCGGGCATGCCGTTCCCGGAACCCAAGGAGCCGAATCTGGCGGAGAAGCTGATGTGGAATTTCTATTTCCGCTGGCGCAGCGACCAGTTTTATTACTACCGCCCCGGCTGGGTGGCGTATTCTCAGCGAAAGGGCGGTCCGATCACCAGCGGCAGCGGAACGCAGTTTTACATGTATTTCACCAACCGGACGTCGATCGACCCGAAGCCGACGCGGCCCAACCCCAACGGCCTGTTCTTCGGCTTCGTTCAGCACATCCCGGACGGCATCAACAAGGACATGGATTTCTTGATCTGGCGCTACCTGGACCCCACAAGGTCCGATGAGATGTGGTCCTATATTCCAACCCTGCGGCGAACACTGCGGATGGTTTCCGCCGAGCGGTCCAACCCGGTCCGGGGGTCGGCCGCCACCTATGACGACTACTATGGATTCGATGGAAAAATCCACGAATTCACTTACGACCTGCTGCGGGAAGAGACCATTCTGTGTTTGATGCACCAGGTCTTCGAAGGGTCGAGTAAATACGGGGGCGAGTATTACGAGGGTTACACGCATCCCATTCTCGACGAGGACCCCTGGGAGCTCTGGGATAATTACGTGATTGAAATCAAGGCAAAGGACCCGCGATACCCCGAATCCAAGCGCGTCGTATGGATGGCGGACAAGGTATACTACATCACGAATGCCGAAATTTTCGACAAGCGGGGGTCCTTCTGGAAGGGGACGTTCTGTTCGTACAAACCGCTTTACATCAGGGCAACCGATGAAACGGGGCCCTGGATGTCGTCGCAGGCCTACATCGATTTCAAGACATGCTACTGGACAGGGGTTGTCGGCAGGGTGGATATCGAATGCGGCAACTGTGATTTCGACATCGAATACCTCGATCCCGGTGTGCTTGGTACACCGCTTTTCTATTAGCGTGTTCTCCTGATTTCGGAGCGGGACTTTGGGTCAGCGCCCGCTCCGAAACCGACATTTTTCTAACCACGAGATGCCGATCCCCACCTCTGCACCACTGTTTCCACATTTCGTTTCCTCAATTGTTACAAATACATATTTTCACCTATTGGAAATCCGGAAAGAAGTTTTCTATCATGGGCCAAGGACTGAAAACGGAGACCGGAATGAAAACTTACCCGGAGGCAAACCATGCAGATCGTCACGTTTACGATGAATCCCGCAATCGACAAGAGCAGCGCCGTCGGCCACGTGGTCGCGGACCGCAAAATCCGATGCAGACCGCCGGTTTTCGAACCGGGGGGCGGCGGAATCAATGTTTCAAGGGCCATTGCACGTCTGGGCGGGAAAACACTGGCGGTTTATCCCTCAGGCGGCCCTCCGGGTGATTTGTTCAAAAGCCTGCTCGATGCCGAAGGCCTGAATCATCACCCGCTGCCGATAGACGGGTTTACCCGCGAAAACCTTATGATTTACGAAGAGTATACGCAGCGGCAGTTCCGGTTCGGCATGCCCGGCCCGGAGATGACGGAAAAGGAGTGGCGCATGTGCCTCGATGGCGTTTTCGAGTTGGATTCTCCCGAATTTCTCGTGGCAAGCGGAAGCCTTCCCAAGGGTGTCCCTGATGATTTTTTCGGTCAACTGGCCCGCAAATGCAGCGAGGCCGGTGCACAATTGATTGTGGACACTTCCGGAGAGGCTCTTGTAAAAAGTGTGCAGGAGGGCTTGTTTCTGATTAAGCCCAATATGACGGAACTCAGGACGCTGGCCGGGGAAGATTTAGAGGATGAATCCCGCCAGGAAGCGTTCGCGCGATCTCTGATCGATCGAGGGCGAAGCCGCTACGTCGTCATTTCTCTCGGTGCGGCCGGCGTGCTTGCGGCCTCGCCCGAGGGCATCGAACGGGTCAGGGCCCCCGCCGTGAAGATACAAAGCAAGGTCGGCGCCGGGGACAGTACGGTGGCCGGCATTACGCTGAAGCTGGCGCAGGGGCGACCCTTCATGGATGCCGTCCGGTACGGGGTGGCCGCCGGTGCCGCGGCTGTCATGACACCGGGTTCGGAGTTGTGCCGATTGGAAGATGTGGAAGCGCTCTACGCGAAAATAAAAGCTTGACGGCGATGCGGATTACCCACCGGTATGTCCTTTTGACAAATCGGTTGTTTTCCGATAATTGATATTTGCGCGAAAACGGCTTGTAAACTTCATTGATGAACCGGCCGCCGGTCAGGGCGCCGCACATGAGGAAAAGCAATGACGGCATCGGACATGTTGAACCCGGGACGGCTTTTGACCATTTCCGGCTCCTACTGGATGACGTGCACCCTGCACGCCGCGGTTAAACTGGATGTATTCACGGCAATCGGAAAAGAAGAAAAAACACTGTCGCAACTTGCCGAATCAATGGGCGCCGATCCGCGCGGCCTTTCCATGCTGCTTAACGCCCTCTGTGCCATGGACCTGCTTGAAAAAAAGGAGGATCGATTCGTCAACACGGAGGAATCCGGCCTTTTTCTCGTCAAAACGTCACCGCGGTATGTGGGATACATGATCATGCACCATCACCATTTGGTCGAATCGTGGTCCCGCCTGGATGAAGCCGTCGTGTCAGGCAAACCGGTTCGTCCCCGCATCCACTTCACCGATGAGGAGCGGCTTGAAAGTTTTCTCATGGGAATGTTCAACAACGCCATGGAATTGGCGCCTCACATCGTTGAGGTCCTTGATTTGTCCGACAAAAAGCACTTGTTGGACCTGGGAGGGGGCCCCGGCACGTATGCCGTTCATTTTTCTAAACAGAATCCCGGGCTCAGGGCCACGGTGTATGACCTCCCTGCGACGCGCCCCTTTGCGGAAAACATCATCTCACGGTTCAACCGGCGGCATCGTGTCGATTTCCAGTCCGGCAATTACCACAGCGACCCGATCGAGGGCAGGTATGATGTGGTGTGGCTTTCTCACATTTTGCACGGCGAAAGCCCCGCGGACTGTCAAGGGATCATTCAAAAGGCCGTTGATGTGCTGGAACCCGGCGGCATGGTGCTCATCCACGATTTTATCTTGAACGATTCCAGAGACGCCCCGTTGTTTCCCGCTCTGTTCTCCCTGAACATGCTGTTGGGGACCCAGGGCGGGCAGTCCTACTCGGAAAACGAAATCGCCGCCATGCTCGAAAAAGCCGGGATAGGGAATATCAAGCGCATTCCGTACCGGAGTCCCGCGGAATCAGGCATTATGATGGGAATCAAACCCCGCCGGGACGCTTGAATGCCCGCCGGTGAACCGCCGTTCGGAGTCGCCTATGTACAGCGAAATTGCGGATGTTTACCTTGAAATTTTTCCGTTGAACCACGCTTTTCTGGTTTTCATTACCGAATATCTTGGGGAACCCGGCACCAGGGTTCTGGATCTTGGCTGCGGGCCGGGTGATTATGTCGATGCGCTGGCATCCCGCTATGAGGCGGTCGGCATTGACAACAATCCCGAGATGATTAAAACGGCCGTGCAACGGAATCGAGGAACATTTCATCAGCTGTCGTTTACCCAAATCGACCGGTTGAACGGGGGGTTTTCCTGCGCGTACTGCATCGGGAACAGCCTTTCATACCTCCAACCCGAAATGATGACGGATTTTTACCGCACACTTTATCGGCTGTTGGATACCGGGGCCTATTTCATTGTCCAGGTCGTCAACTGGGACAAATATCGCTTGACGGAAAACGTCGATTTTGATGTAAAACACCTCTCGGACGGCCGGACCTTTCACCGGGCTTATGAAGCCGCCGAAGATGATGCGGTGGTATTCAAGACCTGCTTGAAAAAAGGTGAAACCGTTATCGGCGAATGGTCCGACATGCTGCACCCGAAATACATGGCGGATATGGTGTCGGGCCTGACCGCATCCGGCATGGCCGTTGTGGATCGGTTCGGGGATTTCAAAAAAAATCCGTTCGACCCGGCGTCGAGCCCTGCGGCCGTTCTTACGGCGCGCAAACCCGTTTGAATTTCCGGATACTGCCGGACCACCTATAAAAGGAACACATATGACATCGACCATTGACACGTGGGTGGACCATATCGCCAGGATCGCCCCGAATCCCTATCTTCAGGCCGTTCTGATCGTTATTCTGTTCTATGCCGCAGCCAAAATACTGGACGTGGTCATCACCCGAATTTTATCCAAATGGGTAAAAAAGACCCGGTTTACCCTGGATGATCAGGTATTGGCCATCTTTCACACCCCTGTCTTTGCAAGCATTATGCTGTTCGGGCTGGCGCTGGCGGCCGAGCGAATGTCCCTTCCGGGAATGATTCATTCGTTGACGTTCGGTGCATTGAAAACCGTGGCGATTCTTTTGTGGACCGTTGCCGCCATACGGTTTTTAAAGCTGATTTTACGCCAGATCAGCCGGGACAACCGCCGGTTCACACTGATTCAGGAGAATACCCTGCCGCTGTATAACAATCTCCTGATGATTGTCGTCATAGCGCTTTCCATTTATTTTATTTTTCTGGCATGGGAAATCGACGTCACCGCCTGGATGGCGTCTGCCGGCATCATCGGGTTGGCGATTTCGTTTGCGGCCAAAGACACCTTGGCCAACCTGTTTTCCGGCATTTTCATCGTAGCGGATGCTCCCTACAAGGTTGGTGACTACATCGTGCTCGATACCGGAGAACGGGGTGAAGTGACGGATATCGGCATACGCAGCACACGGCTGCTGACACGGGATGATGTCGAAATCACTATTCCAAATTCCATCATGGGGAATACGAAGATCATCAATGAAGCGGGCGGCCCCCACGAAAAGTACCGAATCCGGGTGAAAGTCGGTGTAGCCTACGGCTCGGATATCGAGAAAGTCCACGAGGTCCTTCTGGATGTTGCCAAAAACCTGCCGGAGGTCTGCAGCATTCCCGAACCCCGGGTGCGTTTCCGGTCTTTCGGGGATTCGAGCCTCGATCACGAACTGCTGTGCTGGGTGGAAAGGCCTGTCCACAGAGGCAGAATAATGCATGCATTGAATACCGGGATCTATAAACGATTTCAGACGGAGGACATCCAAATACCATTTCCTCAGCGGGATGTGTATATCCGATCGGCTCCGGGCCCCAATTGATGAAGCCATCTGTTTCACATGAGATTTCCCCCCTTCGATCTTCCCAGTTTCGCTGGCTTTTCGGCAGCAACATGGCCTTCTTTTTCGCCATGGGCAGCCAGGGGGTCGTACGGGCCTGGCTGGCGTTCGACCTGACGCGAAGCGAGCTCGCGCTTGGTGCGGTAATGGTCGCCATTGCGGTGCCCATGTTCTTCATCGCCCCTCTCGGGGGCGTCGTCTCGGACAGGATGGACAGGCGAACCCTGATTATCATCGGCCAGTCACTGGTCCTGCTCAGCGAGCTTGTCATCGCCCTGCTGGTATTGTTCGACCTCGTGCAATTCTGGCATCTGTTGTGCGGAGCCGTTCTGATGGGATGCGTTTTCCCGTTTATCATGCCGGCACGAACGGCCATTGTCGTCAATATCGTGGGGAAATTCGGGTTGGGCCGGGCTTTCGGCATCAATATGGCCGGGATGAACACCACCCGGATTATCGGGCCTGCGGCGGCGGGCTTTTTGATCGATGCCGTGGGGGTTGCCACCACGTATTTCTTGGGTGTGCTGCTTTTCGGTGTGGGCATTCTCTGTATGTTCCGCGTGGCCGGTGCTCCGGTTTCCGATCATGCCGGCCGGGCATCCGTGGGCAGAAGCATCATCGATGGATTCGTGTACGTTCAGAAAAACCGGCTCGTCTTGATCCTGTTGCTGTTCGGACTGATTCCGATGTTTCTTGCCATGCCGTTTCAAAACCTTTTGGTGGTGTTCGCGGAAAAAGTCTGGGATGTCGGCTCCAAAGGGTTGGGCATACTCAGTGCCCTCGGCGGAGCCGGAGGTGTTGCCGGATCGGTATGGGTGGCCTCGATCGGGAATACGAAAAGGCGGCTTGGATGGATGATGGTGAGCATGACGCTGTTCGGAGGTTTTCTGCTGGCGTTTGCATTCAGTCCGCGCTTTGTGCCGGCCCTTCCATTCGTTTTTATGGCCAGCATTTTTGCGAGCATTTTTGCGACGTTCAACAACACGGCGATCCAGTTGATCATTCCGGATCATATTCGGGGCAGGATATCGAGCTTTCTGATGATGTCCTTTTCACTTCCCCTGCTGGGGACTTTTCCGGTGGCGGCTTTGGCGGAAGTTTACGGCGCCCCGCTGGCCGTAGGGTCGGCATCGCTGATGGCCATGACCGTTGCCTTTTTGTTCTTTTTTTTCAGCACTTCGCTTCGGAAAATGAATGCAAACGTTGAAGCGGCGATGACGGTGGACTGAGGCCGCCGGGTTGCGGTTGCAGCCTGTTCGTCGATACGGCCGCGGCTATCCTGACGGCACAGCCGGAGGACCGGTAACGGATGTATCCTGCAGCCAATCGCGAAGGCGGTTCAATCCCTCTTTTGTCGATATGCGAGGAAAGAAGCCCAGGTCCCGCTTCGCCGCGCTGATGTCATACCAATGGGAAGTGGACAATTCCCGGGCTACAAAGCGGGTCATCGGCGGTTCGCGGTCGATGCGTGCCGCCGCATAGATCATTTCCATCAGGCCGCCGATGATCCATGCCGCAAATGCCGGTACACGGCGCCTGACCGGCGGCCGGCCGGCGGCGGCCAGTATCCGGTTGATCATTTCCCAGACGGGCACCCGGTCATCCTGGCTGATGAAGTAAACCCTGCCGGACAGGCCGGGGTTGTCCAACAGTTTGTCAGCGGCCAGGACATGTGCTTCGGCGGCATTGTCGATGTAAATGGTGTCGGCGATGTTGTTTCCCTGTCCCACCACCGCGAGCCGGTTCGCCCTTTCGATGATGCGCGGCACCAGTTGGCTGTCCTCCGGTCCCCAGATCAGGTGCGGCCTGAGCACCAGCGTCCGCAGGTGTTCATCGGATGCTGCGATGATGCGCTGTTCGGCAAGTGCTTTTGTTTTGGCGTAACGGCTTAGATGCCGGCGGGGATAGGGGAGGGATTCGTCGTTTCCGGCCATGTTTTTCCCGTTGTAAATGACGCTTGCCGAACTGGTGTAAATCAGGCGGCTTACCCGATGCTTTCTGCAGGCGTCGATGATATGGTCCGTGCCGATCACGTTGGTCCGGAAATAGCCGTCATATGCGCCCCAGACGCCTGCCTTGGCTGCAGTGTGAAATACGACATCCACACCTTGGCAGGCGTTTTCCACGGCCGCCCGGTCACATAGATCGCCCGTCATGTGCGCAGCGCCCATGGCGGCAAGCTCCGGGTAATCACCTCGGGAAAAGCTGACCACGGCATGACCGCGGCGGCGCAGCTGCTTGACAATTGCCTTTCCCAGGAAACCGCCGCCGCCGGTTACCAGGCATGTTTCCGGTCGGCCCATCACCGTTTCCTCCCATTCTTTTGCTTTAACTTTCGGGCCGCCCACACAGCGAGTTTTTCCCGGTTTATTTTGGCGTTGTGCCGAATGTCAACGGGCAAACTTCGGTAAAACAGAACCGTATCGATGTTTTCCGTCAATATGCTTTCTCCCGCTATATCGAGCAGTTCCTGTCTCACTTTCCCCCTGGATGGCTTGCCGAAATGTTTTTTCAATTCAACGACCATGACGGGTTTTTGCATAGGGCGCCGGCCGACGCCCACAAGGGCGCTTCGAAACACATGGGGATGGTTGTTGAAAACCGCTTCGCAGGGAATCGTGAACAGGGTGCCGTTTTCGGTGATCACCCGATGGCTTTTTCGTCCGCAGAACCAGATCCGCCCTTTGCTGTCCCGCCAACCGAGATCGCCCATCCGATGCCAAATAGAGCCGGCGTCATCGATTTTTGCCAGCGCATCCGCCTTGGGGCGGTTGTAATACGTTTGCGAGACGAGTCCGCCTTTGACGGTGATTTCTCCGATTTCGCCATCACCGGACAACAAGTCGTACGACCAGGACTGAATCGGCTTGTCGGTGATGGTGATGATTTCAACGTCGATACCGGGCATTGGACGCCCCACGCACAGGCCAAACCCCTTTTGGCTCAATCCCGCGGTTTCCGATAAAATCTCGTTGCTGCCCATGGCGACCACGGGCACCGCTTCCGTCGCCCCATAGGGCGTGTGAATCTCACTAGTCTCGTGCAGCAGCGGCGTGAACCGGGAAAGAATGGCGGGAGAAACCGGTGCTCCGGCCGACACTACGCGGCGCAGGGCAGGAAGTTTGAAATGATGTCGTGTGCCGAACCGTTCGATCCGGTGCAACAAAGCCGGTGAGGCGAACATGTTGGTGGCGCCCTGGTTGTACAGCGCCTCATAAATTTTTCCCGGGTTTGCACGGGCCGGTTTCGTGGGATCCATATCCGGAATGACGGCGGTGATCCCGAGGGCGGGATCGAACAGGGCAAACAGCGGGAATGTCGGCAGGTCGATTTCATCATCTTCGAATTCGAAATACGACCGAATGGTGTCGAGTTGCGCATCGAACGTGCCGTGCGTATAAACGGCGCCTTTTGCCGGACCGGTGCTGCCCGTGGTAAACAGGATGGCGGCCATGTCGTTTGGACGGGTTTTCGCCATGTGATAGGGCTTTTCAAGCGATCCGGTCAGCTTTTTATAGGCATGTCCTCCCCAGAACCATCTGCGGCCCACGGTAACGCCGATCTGGACGGTGGTAAAATACTTTGGGTAGAGTATTCTCAAGAGATGGGCTTTTGGGATGCCGATAAATGCCTTGGGCACGCTTTCCTTTAAACACAGCAGCATGCGGCGGATTCCCATGCCCGGGTCCACTACGACCGGAACGGCGCCGGTTTTGAACAGGGCGAAGGTCAACACGAAAAATTCGATCCCCGGCTTGACCATCAGAACCGTTCGGGTGCCCCGGGTGATGCCGATGCGAGAGAGTCCGTGTGCCAGGACGTCGGACTCTTCGTCCAGCTGCCGAAAGGTCAAATGCGTGTAAGCGACACGTCCGTTCCTGTCCCGTGTGCAAGGCGCGACCACCGCACGCCGGTAAGGACGGCGGACGGCCTGCTCCTTGAGACGGGATGCGATATTGAAAAAAGGTTTTTGAGATGCCGTTTCGCTCATAATGTGTCATCCAAGGGGTTTTGGTCTAGAAATCGCCTGATATGGTTAAGGGCCTCTTCCGGTGCATCCTCTAAAAGGTAATGGCCGGCATCGTCGAAAACATGTACGGATGCCGATGGAAATCGTTTTTGCCACGCTTCGAGATAGTCGGGATCGAATACGAAATCCCGTTTTCCCCACAGAATCAGTATAGGGATACGAGCGAGCAAATGAAGGCTTTCCGCCGTCTGCTTTACCACAGCATAGCTGGGATGCTTCGGCGACAGGGGAATATCCTGAACGAATTTCAGGATCGCCCGCCGGTTGTGCCATGAATCGTAAGGTGCGAGAAGCCCTTTTTTTACCGGTGCGGCAAGCGTTTTGGCGGCAGCCATGTACAGTGCGGCCCTGGCGAATATATTCAATCCAAGCACGGCCGGTGCGGCAAACGGTCTGATGCGCCGCACCAGTTCAAGCCGCAGCGGAATGGATTTCCCGGTGGGCGGCGGAAATGCGGCGGTGTTCATGATCACGATCCGTCCGATGTTCTCGGGATATGCGACGGCATACGCCATGCCGATCATGCCGCCCCAATCGTGCAAAATCAGGCTGAGTTTTCGGTCCAGGTTCAGGGATGCGATCAATTGCCGCAGGTCGTTAATCCGGCTGGACAGGCGAAAATCATATGCCTGTGGATGGGGCTTTTCGGACAGCCCGCAGCCGATATGGTCCGGCGCAATTGCCCGATAGCACGGGGAAAGTCCCTCGATCAATTTTCTGAAAAAAAAGGACCACGTGGGATTTCCATGAACCATCAACACGGGATCTCCCGATCCTTCGTCGACATAGTGGCAGCGAAACCCGTTAACTGTCACCCAGCGGGATCGAAAAGGGTACAGCGCACGAACCTCTTTTGGCAGGCGTGCGGTCGTCGGGGTGCTCATCGGCTACCAGTCCACCCGAAGCATCAAACAGTTCAACCCACTGCCGATGCCGAGAAATCCGACCGCATCTCCGGGTTGGAGAAATCCCCGTTCATTGCCGATTGCCGCGGTAATGGGCAGGGAAACGGTTCCGATGTTTCCAAGATGCCGAAAGGTGGTGAAATCCTTTTCAGCGGGGATGTCAATGGCCCCCAGAATGGTGCGTTGATGGGTTGCGCCGACCTGGTGGCAGATGATTTTATCCGGCCGGTCTTCCGACAGTGCCATCTGTACCTTGAAATAATGGTAGGTGGCGACGCCGAGGGCCACGCCATGCTTGAGCACCCCGGCCGAATCGGTTTCCATGACCTGATCACCTGCCGTGGGAATGCCGGTATTCGGACCCCACGTGCACAGCGGATGGTGCTCGGCTGCGCTTTTCGCGACCCCGCCCGCAAGGCGCCTGCCGCTGCCGGAAAGCGATGCATCCGCCAGCACTACTGCGACGGCTCCGGAGCCTCCGGTGAGGGTGGCGACGGTTTTTTTAAACGTATCCATGTTCTTTTCGGCCAGAAGCCGGTCAATGGTCACATCGATGATTTGCCGGGCCGATTCGCAGGAAACCACCATCCCGGCCCGGATTGCGCCCAATTCGATGGCATTGGCAATTTCCACCATGCCGTTTAACACACCCAGACAGGCATTGGAAATGTCGTACACCAGTGCATCGGAAGTAAGCCCCAGTCCATGGGCAACGGCGCAGGCGGTAGCGGGCTCGAGATGATCCCGGCAAACGCCGCCGTAGATCAGCATGCCGATATCTTCAACCGGCACCGCGGATTGCAAAAGGGCCTTTTTCCCGGCCATCACAGCCCCCCGGCCGACACTGAAATCCGGATCCCAGAAGCGTCTTTCGCTGACGCCGGTAACCGCTTCGAGGGTTCCTTGTTGAAGCCGCAGGGCCTTGTAAACGGGTTCGAGGCGCAGCTCCAATTCTTCGGAGGTCACCACGTTCGGCGCAAGTTCATACCCGAAGGCGTCAATGAACACATTTTTGTAGTGAAACGATGTCATGGTTCTGTCTGCAGGCGGTTTCGGCGTATTCAACGGCGAAAAGGCGATGCGGCCGCATTACGATCGATTTCTTGCAGCCCGTATGCCGAAATTGTCGAGTTCGTAAATCACGGTTCCGTCCACGTGCAAAAATCCGCTTGCTGTCAATGACGGCACAGGATCTTCACGGCGTTCAGTCACGGACGCTTCCACCACCACTTTTTTGTTTTGGGGGGTAATCTGGCCCCGATAGGACCATCGATGTTCATGGCCGGTGATCATTTCAAATCGGGAAAAATCCGTCAACCCATTCCATCGGTCCAGGGCGAAAAATTTCAACAATTGAACAAACGCTTCGATCCCAAGAGAGCCGGGGTACACCGGGTCATGAAGAAAATGGGCGGCAAACACCCATTCATCCGGATCGACCGCCTTGGCGCCGTGGATGAATCCCAGTCCCGAAGAGCCGCCGTCAGGCAGCAGCGTCTGAACGTCATCGATCATCAAAAGGGCTTTGCCGGGAAGGGCGGGCGTTTGCGGTGGATGGGTCGGCCGTTTGCCGTCCGGATCGTTTGGAAAAAACGGCGCTGTTTTCGCAATCTTCCGGTGGATGTGTATTCCCTTACGTTCGTTGGACCTCGGGTTAAGGCGTCCTTTTGCATCCCGGATGCCTTTCTGCTGCTCGAGGGCATGCTCTGTAAAGAATCCGAAACTCGTTTCTCCCGAGTAGATCACGGAATCACCGTTTTTGACGGCGAACTCGAAAGATTCGATGATCATGTCGCCTGCCGTTGAAACCTGTTTGCACCGGGCCCGGGTGGTCAGGGTCGTTCGTTCCTGCATGACCTCTGCATACTGAACGGCCTTGCCGTCCAGATTTCGAAATCTCAGGTCTTTTTCACCGGCAAGGGCGGATCCCATAAAAGCGGCAAGCCATCCGCAGGGCTGAAGCGCAATCTCCAAAAGCACGGCAAACGGCATCGTATCGGACCTGTTCGCAAAAAAATACCAGTGGTCCGGCCGCACATCGAATTCGGCTTCGATCCATCCGCCCGGTTTCAAGACCCACGGCCGGGGCTCGCAGCGGACGATGCGGTCCATAAACAGGTACGGCGGATTGGGGAGGCGGGCGATGAAGCGGTCTTTTTCAAACGGCCGGTATGCGGGACCGAACGCTTTTGCGGGACTGCCCAGTGCGAACTCAAGCAGGTGCTTTCGGTCGTAAAGCGCTTTGTGAGCGGTTTGTTCGGCGTCCACGGCGGTCTTCTTCGCATGCGCATGGTTTTCCCAGAATATCCGCACATCGTTTTCAGTGGTGCGGGAGAGCTTCAGGGACATGTTGCTGAACCGGACGATGCAGCGGCCGTCAGCAAACATGTGGGCGTCCGCAATCGCGTAAGGCTCCGGATCGTATCCCATTTCCTTTATGTCGATCTCGTAGTGAACGTGCCGGGTTCGGGGGGTCACGGGACCGCGGCATTTCATGATCGCCTGAATGCCGGTTTTCGGTTCGTATGCGGCGCCGGGGACGTCCGATATCCATCCGATCTGCTGGAAAAATATCCGAAGGGTATGGACGCAGCACTCGTACATGAGGGTTCCCGGCATCACCATGTCATCTTTGAAGTGGCACGTGAGAAACCAGTCGCCCGGATGGATATCCGCCTCCGCGCGAATAACGCCCAGGCCGTAAAGGCCGCCTTCAGGGTCGATATGAAGAACCCTGTCTACGAGCTTCATGAGACCTCCCGGAAGTCTGAGATTTTCCGGAATGACAACGCCCTCGAAACCCGCTCCGAAGCAGGCCGCTGCGTCGCCTCTTCTCAGGCTGTCGACCGCATGGTCCGGGTAGGTTCCGGCCTCGAACCGGACCGGTACGAACAGCGGTGCATTCCCGGCCCCGGAGGACGAAAGCTGCTCATCGGGTGCCCTGAGAATGCCGCCTGAATGGTTCACCTCCGCCTCGGTAAAAAAGCCCGCGCAGCCGTTTGTCATGGTGATGAGCGGTTCGCCGCGAATGTATCCTTCAAAATTGAAGAAGAACAGGTAGGTTTCTCCCTGGCGGACAAATCGATCGATGAATATGTGGTATTGGATAATGTCCCCCGGTTCCGGAAGGCCGCGGTGAAATTCCACAGTGGCATCGAGCAGGCGGTAAACCCGCTGTCCTTTGACCCGGTGATCGATTCCCAAATAGGCGCATAAGAACAGGTCCGCCTGCCCCGCCTCCACGGCGATGCAGGTCGGTGCCTTGCCGCCGTCCAGGTACCAGGCCTGAGGGGCGACATCATGTTCGGTAACGATTTTTCCGCCCGTAAGGGAGCATTTCTCGCCGGTGATCGACAAAATCCGATCCACCAGCATCAGGGGTTCATCCGGAAGACGGACCCGCTTTTCGTACGTGTCGATGACGGCGAATTCCGGACCGAGGACCTTGGCTGCCGATCCGACGGCGAATTCCATGCACATCTGCCGTGAAAACGCGATGGAATCGGATGCTTCCGGATAAGGGGCTTTTCCGTGACGATAAATATCCTGCGGCCAGCGACGGATTGCATCATCGGCCGGCATGTCCTTGGTAAAGACCGCGGTATTCGGTTCAGCGGGATCGCGCAGCATCATTTCCAACAGACGGTTCTGGAGTTTAAAGGCCTGGGCTTGATTTTTTTGAATCTCCATGGACAGGGAAAGAAACGTTTCGTGGGCTCGCGATGCCGCTTCATTGATGCCGGGTACAGCGGCGATAAGATCGCGATATATCACTCCGGATGAACGGTTGCCGGTTTGAAGGCGTGTTTCGGCTGCGTCCGGCAGGCTCCCGGCATTCTCCGTTGATGCCGCTTTTCGCAAAACGTTCGTGTCACGACCCGTTCCCATCGGGCCCGGCGGCACCGGGCAAGGGGGCGGTCCGCCGACCGCCACTGAAACGACATGTTTTTTCGAGGGCGCAGAAACCGCATCGTCCGGGACCGGCGATTCGTCGGCCAGGCTGAACAGGGCGGACAGGTCGGCGGGGACGCCTTCCGACAGCACGGCAGCCAGACATTTTAAAACGGACAGGTATTCACTCTCTCCCCGAAAACTGAGCGATGCCGCCGCATGGGGGCGCCCCTGCAAGATGGTTCGAATCATGCCCGTACAGGACGCATGGGGTCCCATTTCAATAAAAATGCGAATACCGTCTGCATAGGCCTGTTCGATCGTTTGGGTGAAATCGAAACCGTGTAGCGCCTGTTTCAGGATGGATTCGGCGGCGCTACGGCTGGTAAGGGTTCGAACCTTTCCGTCGGCACAACTGTAAAACGTCACGTTTTTCGGCGGATTGACCGGGAATTCATGAAGGGCTTTGTAGTCCTTGGCGGCAGGCTGCGCCGCATCACTGTGAACCGCCAACACACCGTCCAGGAAAACGGCTTCGCAGGCAAGCGCGTCGACTACGGTGGAAACATCGGGCCTGTGCCCGCCGATCACGCATTGACGGCGGGTGTTTACGATCAGGCATCTCACCAGCGGATGATGCTTCAGGGCGGATTGCACGTCTTCAACGGAACGGTTTACAACGGCGGTACACCAGTTTAATTCCTGCTCCGGAGAAAGGCCCCACATGCGCCTTACGGCCGTGCATGGACCGGCAAGCCGGTCGGTAAACAAATCGGATGCATGCATCCGGTCGAGCATCAGTGCACGATCCTGCCACACATGAAGGGCGAAATATCCGGTGGATTCGCCCAGGCTGTACCCGATCACCGCATCCGGCCGAATAGTGAACCTCTGGATGAGTTCCGTCATCATGCATCCATAAGCAACCTGGCCGATGATCATATTCAGGGGATTGGCGGCTATAGCTGCGTGGGTTTCTTGTTCCCACCCGTCGTCCCAGTTCACCCGCCACGGGACGAAGAGGTGTGGTAGCACCTGGGCTTTCAGCGATGCGGTTTCACGCTCCATTTTTCCGATCACTTCCGGCCAGAGGAGGCTGATATCGCGGCCCATACCAATGTAATGATTACCCGAACCGGGATATACAAAAGCGATTCGGCTTTGCGGGCCCAGCGCGTTCGGCGAATAGCACACGCCTTCCGGGCCGGTAATGCTCACGTGACGGTTTTCGAATACGGCTTCCTTCGCACGGGATATCCATTCCTCGAGGCGGCTTCGTTCGGCAGTGACGATGACGACGGAAACCCCGTCCGAGGCCCCGGCCGGAAAAGACCGGTGCCATCTGCAGGCGGCGTCTTCTAAAGGAAGGTTGCAGTTGCCGGGTTCCGAAAAAAACGCCGAAAGCGTGTCCAGGCGTTCGATCAGTCCCTGTTTGTTTTCGGCTGTGACCCAAAACAGCCCGTGGGGCATGGCGCCGACAGGTCTTTTGCGTTCACGCCATATGTTGGAAGATACCTCGGGGCGGTGGTTTCGTGTATCCCTTTCGGGCTCCGAAAGGACCACGTGCATGCAGTTGCCGTCCGTTGTCATCGCGCAGATCAACGCATTTCGGAGCTGATTCGAACCGTCCGTATGCCAGTATTGGGGAAGAGCCGGTATGTGGAACCGCCGGTGATCTATCGGTTCACCGGCCCGCTGAAATCCCGGTACGGGTGCAATGACATGACGGTGCGCACACAGCGCGGCCTTTACAACGGATGCCAGTCCGGCGGCGGCTCCGGTGTGGCCGATGACCGGCTTGACCGTTCCAATAGCGCATGCATGGGCGGCACTTTTCCGGCGGCCGAAAAAATCGTGAAAAGCGCGGATTTCGACACGGTCTTCCATCGGATCACCGCTGCCGTGGGCTTCGATAAGCCCTACGGCATTCGGGGAAACATCGGCTTCCACCAGTGCCTGGGCCATGGACCGGGCATACACACCGGATTCGATGCACCCCGTGTCGCCACAGGCGTTGGAAGCTTTGCCGACTCCCCTGATCACGGCGTATATCCGGTCGCCGTCTTCAATCGCATCGGAAAAACGCTTGATTATGAGCGCCGCGGCCCCTTCGCCGGGAAGCGCGCCGTCCGCCCTTTCATCGAACGGAAGCAGGCGATCGGACATTGCAAACGGCCTGGCGCCGCGCCGGCAGGCAAGGTTTCGAGGGTCGCCGAACAGGTCTACGGCGCCCACCAGTACGGCGTCGGACTCTCCCTGCTGAAGGGAGCGAACGCCGATTTCAAGAGCCTTCAATCCCGAGACGTCATCATTTGAAACGGAGTAACTCGGACCGCCGAATTGAAATTCCCGAGCGATACGGCTGGCTACGATACTGCCCAGATTTCCGATGGTCGCGGCGGCGGTCAACGGCGGCCCCATTTCTTCCATCAGCATTTGCTCCCAGGCATTACGCTGTTGTTCGGACAGGTTCAGGGCGTATTCGCGATTCCACCGTTCAATCTGGTTATGCAAGCCCCACCTCAGATGAAAGCCGGTTGTCTCGAAATCGAAGCCGATGCCGATCAAGGCGCTCATTTTCGGGCGTTTGCCCGTGACGGCCAGGCCTGCATCCCTCATGGCCCCGGCGGCTGTTGTGAGCATCAAAAGCTGCTGCGGCAAAATTTCAGGAATTTCCCGGGGTGGTATATGAAATCGGCCGAACGGCAGGTCGAAGGTCTCTGTGAAGTTGCCCCGAATTCCGCCAAGTCCGAACATGCGCTCCATAAGATCGTCACAGCCCCTCCATCGGGATTCAGGACGATGCCGGATCGCGGATTCTCCTTTGAACACGGCTTCCTGAAATGATTCGAGGGAACCAAGCCCGCCGAACAGTGCCTCCATGCCGATGATGGCGATCGGTTCATGCTTTTCACGAACCTCGAAACAATCCCTGCCGGCCGTATTTTCGGATCGCACTTCAACGGGTAAATCCGGCTTGCGGGACGGCACATATTCTTCCAGCAAAATATGGCCGTTGGTGCCGCCGAAACCGAATGCACTGACCGCAGCGCGCCGTGGTGTCCCATCCTTTTTGACCGGCCAGGGTTCGGGTTCCGTCTGCACTCTGAAGGGGCTCTGGGGCAGGGGGCTGTTGTTTGGGGGTCGGGTAAAGTTTAAGGAGGGCGGCAGCGTGTGATGAGCTAATCCCATAAGCGTTTTAATAATGCCGGCCACGCCTGCACCCGTCAGGAGATGGCCGATTGCCGATTTCACCGAGCCTATCGGACATTGGCCGGGAGACCAGGCGAACCCCTCCCACAGCGCCATCATCGAATTCAGCTCGATCCTGTCTCCAACGGTTGTTCCGGCGCCGTGGCATTCGATAAGGTCTACATCATCCGGGCGCCACCCGGCGGCATCGTACGCCCGGGTCATGGCACGCACCTGGCCCTCGGTGTCAGGCGCCAACAGATTGCCGCGCATGTCGTTTGACAAACCGATGCTGCGGATTATACCATAAATAGTATCCTTGTCCCTGACGGAATCCGAAAGGCGCTTCAGGACGAGCATGCCGGCGCCTTCACCGACCACGAGGCCGTCCGCACGTTCATCGAACGGGGCGCAGCGTCCGGAAGGGGAGAGGGCTTTTAGTTGCGAAAAACCGACTTGCGTAAAGAGGGCATCCGGCCTCGAAACACCGCCGGCCAGCATAAGATCGGCACGGCCGTCCCGGAGTTCGTCGCAGGCGAGCTTTACGGCATACAAGGACGAGGCGCATGCTGCATCCAGGGTAAAGGCGCCGCCGCCCAGATTGAGGGCATTTGCCAGGAGCGCAGCCGGAAATGCGGCGACCCTGGCGGACAGCATCGCATGCCGGTCCGGCGCCGGATGGCTGCCGGCGGTCGTGAAGAGTCTTTCCGAAAAATCCCTGCCAAAAATCCAACGTGTAATGCGCGTCGCTGAATCCGTGGGGAGAACGATGGCAGCCAGGCAGACACCGGCTTTTTCCCGGTCAACCAAAGCATGTCTGCACTGGTTCAGGGCCGCTTTTCCGGTATGAAGCACGAAATGGTAAAGAGGGTCCAGTTCACGAAGGAGAGCCGGATCGATATCGAGTCCGTCGGCATCCACCAAAAATTCCGGAATGTGACATGATCGGGCGGTATAGGCCTTATCCTGTATTCCGCTGCGCGAAACCATCCATTCCGGAGGTGCGGCCCAGCGGTGCGGTTTTACCCGGTCAACGGCACTTCGTTTGTGAATCAGATTACTCCAGAATTGATCGAGGTCGGAAGCTCCGGGAAATATGCCGGAAATGCCGACAACGGCAATGGGGTCATTTTTTCTCATCCCGTATACATCTCACAGTGCGGCACCCAAGACGATGTCCTTGCAATTACCCTGGTTATACCGTTATATAAACACGATTTTTTAATTATGAAAATCCTATACCAGAGTTTGATCTTTTTATGAATTGAAATCGTGAGCGCTTACGCGTCGGGAAGAACGATGGACGATTACCGGCGGGAACAATTCGAGGTTTAGGCGATGGTCCGGGGCTTTTTGGACGACCGTGACGAAAAAGAAATCGCTGAACTGAAAATCCGAATAAAAAATTGTCAATTATAACGAAACTATGTAGATAATATATTAAATTCATGGTTTAAGTAATTATGTTCGGCGAAAGCTCCGATAATATGGAAATTATTTTAAAACAACATGTAAAGCTGACGGATGTGCCGCCGGCGGTCGCCGACAAACTTGTCCAAAAGCTGCAGCTCGAAAATCCCAAATGGCTGGAAAACAAACGGATGGGGCGATGGAACAGGGGTGTTCCGAGAATCGTGAAATGCTATAGAAAGCGGGGTGCCGCCTTATGGATTCCAAGGGGGTACATGCGTCAATTGTCGGTGAAGGATTCGACAATGAACGGCTGACCGGCCTGTTTCTGGCGACACCCGTGAAGTTCAGCGGACGAATACTGCAGTACATGGGAAGAGTGCTGCGGCCGGCTCCGGGCAAGGCATCGGCGGTCATCTACGATTACGTCGACATCAACGTCGATGTATTGCGGTCTTCGGCCAAAGGGCGCAAGTCCGTATACCGGCAATCGTCATGTCATATTATTACACACGATGTTTCGGGCTCGGAATTTTGATAATGAGCCGTCAATCGGTGGACATTAACTGTACTAAGCTGCACGATAAAAATGTATAAGCATAACCTTTAAACAGTTTAAATAAAGTCCGGTATCCTTCGTATGTTCTGGTTGGTTTATTGATAATTTAAAGATATCATAATATTTATACAGTTGTAAAAAACATCTTGACATTAGTATTTAAACTGTTTAAATGAGTGCAGGAGCGATTCTTCTGATTTTTGCGCCGGTTAAACCACCATACACGCAAAGAGATGATTATGGACGATTCCAAAACGCAAAACATGATCACCAGCAAAGAGGTTCTTAAAAAGACGGGCATTTCCCGCGCGACACTGAATAATTATATCAAAATGGGAATTTTGCCCAAACCGGATGTCAGAAAAGCCGGTGAAGACCTGCAGGGCACCAAGCATATCGGGTACTTTCCCGAAAGTGTCATTTGGCGGATAGACCTTGTGAAACGGTTAAAACAGGAGGGTGAGCCCATGGAGAGAATCGCCCGACAATTCGGCAAAGACTCGCGGGTCGTTCACATGTTCCCCGATCGGGAAAGTGATGTAGAAGCCGCCGGGCATATAGAGCCCGATGACGTGGCGCCCGAAAGCATGCCCCTGAAACAAACGGAAATGCCGGAAAGAATTCCTTTGAAACCCGATAAACCGGAAATAAGGGATGCTGCGATTTCCGTCGACAGGCGCGATTTTACCCTCACCATCAGCGATCTGAAGATCCCTGCCTATCTGGTCAACCACAATTTCGAGGTGGAATGGATCAACCCGGAGGCGGAAAAGCTGATATTCAACAGGCGCATCACCGACATCACGGATATCGAATCACGAAACATATTCAAACTGTTTTTCGGGTTCGAGTTTCAATCCAGGGTCGCCAACTGGAAAGATATCGTTTCCCACCATATGCCGATCGACGGTTTAGCCTTTTCGAGGGAAACGTTGTCCGACCTTTATTCGGGGATATCGGAGGCGGAAGCCGATTGCCTGAAAGACATCTACGATGCGGATTCGAGCAGAAAACAGCAGCCGGAGCCCATTGACTGCGCACCCCTTCAACTGTTTAAACAGGACGGCAGTGTCGATTATTTCAAGGTATACCGGACGGTTTTTCGGGAGGGGACACTTTTCGTTTACGCACCGGCAGAGGAAGTCGGCCACGACCTCATGGCGTATTTGTCGAAACGCGAAATCGTCATCAAGGATCTTTTAAAGCACCGGATGCCGTCACTGGTCTCCTTATGTGTGCTTGTCGCCGACCTGCAGGACTCGGTAAAAATCAGCGCCGAACTTCTTCCCGGTGAGTATTTCAGCCTCATCAACGGCTTATGGGAATCCTTAGCCGGATGTTTCGATGAATTCAACGGCATATACGGAAAGCATGCCGGTGACGGCATGCTGTATTATTTCGTCAAAAAGCCGGGCAACGATTACCTGATGAATGCGATCCACTGCGCACTTGAATTAAGAAAGCGGATGAAGGAATTCAGCAGCCGATGGAAAATCAAAAAAAACTGGTTCGAGGATATGTATCTGAATATCGGCATCAATGAAGGCCATGAGTTTTTCGGTACGATACGTTCCGCCCCGACCATCGAATTTACCGCGTTGGGCGATTCAATCAATTACGCAGGGAGGTTGTCTGATTTCGCCCGAAACGGGCAGATATGGACGACCAAATCCGTCATTGGAAAACTCGATGCAAGCCAGGTCGAATGCCTTCAATTCGGTGTAAACCGAAACGTTCGCGGGCAAACCGTTTTTACCCAAAACACCTTTTCTCGAATAATCGATTTTCTGGAAAAAGATGATCATGAATATGGCAAGTTTATCGATATTGCCACGCTGCCGATCACTCAAATTATGGATTACGCCGGTTAGGGGCGGCACCCTATAAATTATACTGTTTAAATGCTCAAAATCGCAGCATATCTTGACACTCCACGTTTATTTTGCTACAAATCACAACCGTCTTGCGACTGAAGCGGCTTCACTCGGTCGAATGGCAGTTACCGGGCGCGATGACGTGTTACTTGTACAGGGGTTCGAAACCGCTTCACAAAACCCCTCGAGATATGTAATTCCATCCATAAAAAGCATCCGGCATGCTGAAAGAACAAAACGACGATACGAACTATTCAGAAGAGATTATTCTTTCCAGGAAAGAGATCCGGAAAAAATATCTCGTAAACAAGTTGAACTACATCAACTTCCTGGATGGTTTCGTTCTGATCGACTTCAAGCATCTTGCGTATGACCATTGCATTTCGATCAAAGCATCCCCACAGCCTTGTTTTGGTGAAGAACTCTTATGCTTGTGGCAGCCGTATGAATTGGATAAATTACGCGACCTCAAATTGTACATGTTCGACAAGATCAGCATCATAAACGAAAAAAACGTCATCGTAGTCAAACCCCCGGACTTTCATATGAATGAGAAGGGTATTCGGGTGCTGCTTCCCCAAACCTGTCTGGAAATCGAATCCAGGAGGATGAGGCGGTTTACCTGTACAGGAGTAGAAATCAAGCTGATTCAAAACAGCGTCTGTTTTGAAGGAAAACTGCTGGATTTCAACCCTGTATCGTTTCACATCAAAATTTTTGAAAAGAACTATGCGTCTCTGTTGTGGGTAGACCCCGAAGTGGAAGTCATGCTGCTCATCTCCGATAATCGACATATGCTCTATGCCGGAAATTGTAAAATCATCGACCATTTGTCGGATATGAAGACCGGCGACATCATACTAAAGCCTGTAAAACAGAAAGTGCGCCGCTATAAGCCCAAAGATTACCGAGCGGAAAGACAGCGTTTGGTACCGGCCCCATACATGTCATTTTCCCATCCATTCACACATGAATATACCAATTTGAAGGTGATTGATATATCCGGTTCCGGATTTTCACTTGAGGAAGCATTCGACGGAGCCGTGCTGGTGCCCGGAATGGTTATACCCGAAGTTCAAATCAGTTTTGCGGATTCGCTTAACTTAATCTGCATGGTTCAAATTCTTTACCGAAACATGATAAATGATGAAAAAGGGGGAGACACCGTCAGATGCGGCGCCGCGATTCTGCACATGTGTATCGAGGATCATGGGAAACTTTTGGCGCTGTTATGGCAGGCAAAAAATACCAACGATTTTTTGGGCAACACCGTCTATATGAATGATCTGTGGCGATTTTTCTTTGACTCGGGATTTATCTATCCTGAGAAATATGCCTTCATTGCATCCAAAAAAGAAGCAATAAAAGAAATCTATGAGAAGGTATACAATAAGTCTCAACGATTGTTCAGGCACTTTCTCTATCAGGAAAAAGGTGAAATATTAGGCCATATGGCCATTATACGCCTGTATGCAAAGTCCTGGATGATTCACCATTACGCCGCAAACAGCAGAATTTCGATTAAAGCCGGCTTGGATGTTCTTAATCAAATCGGCAGATTTATCAACGAATCCAATAATATTTCCACCATCAACATGAATTATGTGTTCTGCTATTTCAGACCGGAAAATAAATTCCCAAACCGGGTTTTTGGCGGCATTTCAGAAAAAATAGCCAATAAAAGGGCCTGCTCATTGGATTCTTTTCTATACCTGCACTACCGGAAGTCCGCCGATGACCAAACGGATTTTCAGCCTGAATGGCGCCTTGAAAAAACCCGGCCGTCGGACTATGAAGAACTGGCTTTGTACTACCAAAATATATCGGACGGTCTGATGCTGCATGCCTTCGAACTCGATCATATGAATGCGGAAAGAGATCAAACAGCGGATGACTACGAGCAATTGGGATTTAAGCGGGAAAAGCGGGTATTGGCATTACGAAAGGACAATGTGCTCAAGGCTGTTGTTCTGGTCAATGTATCCGATGTGGGGCTGAATTTATCCGAACTTGCCAACTGCATCTCTTTGTTTATTTTAGATGAAAGCGAGGTTGCACCGGATATTTTGGCATCCTTGCTTTCAGGGGTTTCCCGTTACTATGAGACAGAAACCATTCCGGTCCTTTTATTGCCAACCGGTTACGCCTCTGCATGGAATTTGGAGTACGAAAAAATCTACAACCTGTGGATTTTGAATGTAAATTACTCGGATTCTTATTTTCGAAACCTCCATCGTCTTTTTAGAAGGGTGAATGCCGTTGAGAAATAGGCTTAACCAACCGGCAATCGAAAATCGAAGATTGAAAATACTTCTAGAAGTGGTTTCAAAACCTTCAATCAGGTCCAAGATCAAGGCGGGAGGAAGGATTCAAGCACAGGAATACATAAGGTATTTTGAGAATTGAATCATTCATCCCAACGCCGATATTGGGCCTGAGGGGAGGTTTTGAAACCACTTCTAAGCATTTTCAGGTTTTCTCCCCCTACAGCACAGCAACGGGGTATACGTAAACCTGCCCGGATGGTTGAAGAAGGCCATGAAATCATCATAAAAAGCATCAAAACTGCCTGAATATCGTGGGAAATCATATCCCGCCTTTTTTACTGCAACTTGAGCTTTTTTTGTCCAATTATAAGCATCGATATCCTTTAGTTCCCCGAATATCAGATGGTGCGGTTTCATGTCGACATCGATATCTTCATATCCAAGTTCCCAAAGATAATGATACAACTTTCTGCCGGCATACGGATCAAAATTAGCCTCTTTTTGCAGAACTTCCATTATATCAAATAATGTCATCTCCAGCTTTTTTGAAAGACCGTAATGGTTCAGACAGTTATGATCCAGATCGATGAGAGTCAGGATCCCATTCGGGCTGAGCACATCGGAAATGTTTTTTACAATATCAAAGCTTTCCGATCGGTAGTATTCAAGAACAAAACGTACGTATATAAAATCAAACGTCCCAACATCTTCGATCGGCTTGCGGATATCCTTGCACAAAAAATCAATGCCATCTTTTTTGTAATGTTTTCTTGCAAAAGAAATTCTATCCTCAGCGAAATCCAACCCCACCACTTCCCCATCAGCGCCTGTTAATTTATGCAAAGCGTAACTCGTCTTGCCTGATCCAAACCCCATATCGGCAACCCTCATGCCCTTCTTTAAACCTGCCCAGGTTGCTTGTTTTATCACGGTGTCCGGATCGGTTTTTACGTCCAACCTCAAGGTTTCTTTATTGCTGTCCATTAAATAATCAAACGATTTCATTGCATAAGCTTTCTAAAACAGTGTTATCAGAAAAATTCGCTTCAGTTCAAGACGACCGAAAAATGTTAACCACAGGATACGTTAAGTATTATGGGGATTAAAAATTGCCGGCCATATTAGAAATGGAGTATATCAACCATCCCTGGACGGCATTGAAAAACCGGGGAAAAATTATCCTGATATTCTAAATTTCTTGATCAAGTCCGGTCGTTGGGCATAATGAAAATTGTCCGACTCACGAAAAGCCTTTTTATACGATTTGTTAATCTTGTGTGCTATTATTGTCGAGGAAAGGCTCTTTAAATTCATTAGTGTAGACAAGGTTCTTTTTGCTGACACTAAAGGGCTGAAATAGTTGTTTTTCAGGTAAGCATATCCTTCATATATATCTTCTATATCCATGTCTGCAGGTTGGTATAAGATTCTCGAAAAGCGGAAATCGTCCCACGCCTGGGGATATTCCAGATTCAGCATTCTTTTTTCCTGATGCATTTTTTCCCATATTTTCGTTCCGGGCAAAGGTGTTAATTTGGTAACCTGAAGTATGTCAATACCGGAAGATTTTATAAATTGCAGCGTTGAATCGAATACCGATTTATCCTCACCGTCGCCTCCGACCACGAAAGCCCCGAGGAAAAGAATTCCGGCTTTTCGAATATTGGCGATCAGGTTTTTGTATTGGTTATTTTGTAATCGCACCAAATTAACATTTTTGCCGTAAGCACTAAGGGTTTTCTTGTCGATCGATTCCATCCCGACAAAAACGATCCTGAGTCCCGCTCTCGAAGCAAGTTTCAAGAATTCCTTATCTTCTCCTATTTGAATGGATGACTGAGCAAAAAATATTTTTTTTATTTTTTTTTCTATTACGCGTTCAAAAAACCGCCTGGCCCATTCCAGATCTTCTTTTCCATATCCTATGATATTATCATCACAGATCAGAATCCATTTTTGGGGTATTCCTTCAAGTTCTTCAATAACGCTGTCCAGCGGCCTTCTGCGAAAAGATCTTCCATTGAAGACGCTGACAGAGCAGAACGAGCAGTTCATTGGACATCCCCGGGATGTTTGGATGCTCCCCCACCTATAGTACGAATTTTTTAGAATGCTTCGGTCAGGGATGGGCAGATCTTTCAAATCCAATCGTTTGCCGTTATATATTTTTTGGAGGCGGTGATTTTCAACATCTTCAAGCACTTTCGCCCAAATGGATTCCGCTTCACCAACAACAACCGCATCACAATACCTTATTGCCTCTTCAGGCATCATGGATACATGTATGCCACCCATAATCACAGGAATATTTTTTTTACGGTAACTATCGGCGATTTGATATGCTCGGTTTACTGTGGCTGTGTAGGAGGTTATGGCTGCTACATCAGCTTCCTTGAATCTGAAAGGCTCAATATTTTCATCGATAATTTCGATTTGATAGTGACGGGGTGTCAAAGCCGCCAAATAGGGCAAATTTAAAGGCGGAAATGCTGTTGGTTGAATGTTGCCTAAGCCTTTATGTCGATTTGAGGGATTGATTAAAAGAAGTCGTGGCATAATATAGTTCCATTGGGTTGGAAAATTTTGCATTCTGTTGGAGAGCTATATGATAATCCTGATTTTATTTCAAATTTAATTTTACAGATTTTGCAAAATCTTCAAGAATGAATGGTTTTTTTAGATAGGAGCCGGCACCGAGCTCTTGAGCCTCTTTAACACGGTCGGTTTCACTGTATCCACTGACAATAATGGCTTTTTGATTGGGATTAATTTGCAAAATTTTCTTGAAGGTTTCAAGGCCGTCCATACCCCCCTCGAGAATCATATCGAGGATAAGAAGGTCAACGGAATTCTTTTTTACAAAGTCTATGCCTTCCTCACCGCTTGAAACCGCTACAGGCCTGTAATTTAATCTCTCCGATATTTTAACGGCAATTTCTCTTTGTTCTTCAACATCATCCACTATTAACAACAACTCACCATTTCCCTTCAAATCTTCCTTTAAAACAGGATGCTCCACTTCCGTGCCGGATTTTCGTGTAGCGGGAAAATATATGGTAAACGTGGTCCCTGAACCTTCCTTGCTCTTTACATCGATGTACCCATTGTGGTCTTTTAGGGTTCCCCAGACTACCGCCATACCAAGACCTGTTCCACTTTTACCCATTTTCTTTTTCGAATAAAAGGGTTCGAAGATTCGTTCAATGTCCTCTTCCGAAATTCCAATGCCGTTATCGATTATCGTTAAGGTTATGTAATCTCCCTCAGTTACTTTATCGAAGGTCGTTAGAACCTTACTTACATATTTATTCATCGTCTTAATGGTGACACTTCCCGTATTCTCGATCGATTCCACCGCATTGGTCACTAAATTCATGACGGTTTTTGTCAGATGAATGGGAGATCCGGAGATGTTCAGTAAGTTCTTATCAAGATCATGAAGAATCGAAACACGCGGGTGGCGCATCTTTAAATGTTCGAATTCAGGGCTCTTCAAATAATCGATAATGAGATCATTTAGATTGATGATTTTTCTATTTACGATTCCTCTTCGGGCAAGCGTTAATAGGTCTTGAACGATGGCGGCCGCTTTTTCTCCCGACTTCTGTATGGTTTCCAAAGGTCTTCGAAGCTTACTTTCAGGCGGAAGATCCATTAACAGCAACTCCGGATAGCTGACAATGCCTGATAAAATATTGTTGAGATCGTGTGCAACGCCACCTGCAAGAGTCCCTAATGCCTCCATTTTTCGGGCCCTTTCAAGGCTGGCTTCCAGTTGTTTTTTTTCTATTGCCGCTTTTTTGAGCTCGGTTATATCATTTCCGATGCATAATATTTCAAACAACGCACCTTCCGCATTAAAAATGGGCTTATATGTCCATGTAATCCAAATTTGTCTTCCGCCTTTCAGTATCGCCTTTTCTTCGTTTATGATGGTTTTATTTGGGTTCTGCCGAATTAAAGCTATAATCGATCCAAAATTATCCTTTTCTGATTTACGGTCTTTTTGGAATAAGTCATTAAAATTTTTTCCGATGATTTCATTTTCATTGAAATCAAAAAGTTTTTGTGCAAATTCATTGAAAAATATTATTTTTCCCTCGATGTCTCGCCGCATGATAATGCTATTCGCATTCTCAACTAAATCCCGGTACTTCGATTCACTCGCTTGTAGTTTTTGATATGATATGGCATTGTTGATACTGATGGCGATTTGAGAGGCCACACCATTTAGAAAGTTTAAATCGCTTTTTGTAAGAGGCCTCTTCGTCCTGATATTATCAACGGCAAGAATGCCAAGTGAATCTTTTTCGTATACAATAGGCGTGCAAATCATGGATTGGGCATGCATTTTTCTTGCGAATTTCAAGCTCTTATATGAAAGATCGTTTTCAATTTCATCGATGCTGTTTATCAGGAACGGCTTTTTCTTCTTGTAAGCAATAACAAAAATGCCTTTGGAGTATGGATTTTTGAGGTTGAAGGTTGTTTTAGACAGCAGTTCTTCATCTTCTTCATCATAACCATATCCGGCTTTAAACAACAAAGATGTATTGTCACTATTGGTAAGCATGATCAGCCCTCGGTCATAATCCATATAATTTTTCATGCTTTTCGCAATGGCTTGTACGAGCTTGTCTATATTCAAAATGGACGAAATCGCTTGTCCTATGTCCTGTATTAAAAGGGCATTCTTGTGTCGTATTTCCATTTCATCCAGGATTTTTTTCGCTAATTCACCCTGGAGCTCGATAGCATTCGTCAGTTCCCGTTTTTCAAGAATCTCCGGGATTAGTGAAAAAATGAGCGAGATTGAACAGCCGATGCCGAATAAAAGCACCCAATTTTTCATCGCTATAAGTGGAAAAGATATTATCAGCATCGCCGAAACCAATAAGTAGGAATAGTTTCTGATGGCTTTCCACAACATAAACGTCTTTTTTTTCCATGTAATTTCATACCGGCAATATGAGGCTCCACGATGAAAGCACGATGTATGTTTTATGTCGGCAAAATCAGAAGTGAAAAGCTTGGCAACAGACTCGAACATTCCAATTCTGTTTTGGCATTGATAGAGTTTTTCCCTTACTCCCGGTTTGGGGGAACATATGATTTCAACTTTATTTCGACTGATTTTTTTCCCGGTTATCGTTGCTGCCTTGCTGAAAACGGAGTAAACTTTACTGATAAGCAGGTAAAGCGATGTCAGGCTCAGCAGCCCTAACATATAGTGTTTTGCAATTCCTAAGGCTTCAGAAGAGAATCCATAGCGCCCGGCTTCTCTCGCGATATTCGGATTTCCGGTTTTTTGAGTTATCGCCTCCTGAAACCGGTCAACCTGGGATTGTGAAAACCAATGCGCCTGGTCTTCAAGTTCTTCTTTGGACATCCCGGCATAATCTAAAACAGACTTCAAATCGATATCCGGGTAATACTGTTGGAGATATTCCACATAAATCTTGGTTATTCTGCTGTTGTAAAGAGGGATCGATTCATTCATATCATTATAGCTCATGAATTGAATTGGAGAATATAAGTATAGAATTCGGCAAAAAATAACGGCCCCGGTCCTGAGGAACCCGACAGGCCGACATTATCGGATGGGCATGAGAATTCGATTACATGTCGTTTAGGGGTTTTGGCAAATATCCGGAGTTTCTTTTCAGCATGAATAATCATAGCTTTTTCGTCATCGAAAAAGAACTTTTGAAGGATATTTTTATTCAAGTGAAAAAAATAGACGAAACAACCTGAAAAGCTTACATATACAATTTTGACTCTTTTAGCAAATTAATCTATACACTTTTAATCTTTTCGAAATAATTATAAATTTTTGAGCTTCCGATGAAAACGTGATAATATGAAAAAAATTAAAACATTATCGGAGGACTACAGGAAATGGCGGTAATTACCATCTCACGACTGTTTGGAGCAGGAGGATGGACGCTTGCCTCGCGATTGTCGACGCGGCTTGGCTATGGCTGCATCAACGAAAATATGATAAAAGAGGCGGCGTCCAAGCTCAAGGTGTCTTCCGCCCAGATCCAATATTTTGAAAAAGAGGGCGGTTCCATGCTGATGCGGTTCATCGACAAACTGGTGAACACCCGTTTTATCGACAGGCATCTCTCGGACAGTTACGGCTTTGTCAATGAAAAGAATTATGTGGATGTGATCGGAAAGATTATTTTGGAAATTCATGATAAAGGGAACATGATCATCATCGGCAGAGGCGGCCAATTCATCCTCAAGGATTTTCCGGATACGGTTCATCTTCTGCTGGTGCAGAATATGGAATCCCGGATTGCGTTCATGATGGAAAATTACAACCTGACCCGGCCGGATGCGGAAAAATCCATTCGTCAGCGCGATCTTATCAGGCGGCGGTTTTTGGGTTTTTTTACGGATGTCGAGCATATCGATGATCCGAGCCATTACGATTTGGTGCTGAACATGGACCGGGTCGGTATGGATATGGCGGAGAATCTTGTTGTGAACCTGGTCGAGAAAAAAGAGGCGCAGCCGGTCGGATGATGTCGAATCCTCACCAGAGAAGCGGATCGGCCGCCACTGTGCCGGCACACGAAAAAGGCATCATTCGCGATTGGGTAACGAAACATTCGGGGCCGATCGACCTGACGCTGGTTTTGACTCCGGATAATCGAAGCGGCGATTTCCAACTCTTTTTTACGGAATTTTCCCGCATATCCGAAATCATTCGATTGACAATTCGGAAAGAGGAAACAGGCATTCCATACGTGCGTTTAGGAGAAAAAGTGCATTTTCATGCCATTCCCTCCGGCACTGAATTGGTTCCTTTTCTCGACGGCCTGGATCTTTTTTTCGCTAATGGTTCGTCTATTGCGCCGGAGACCTTCCCAATGCTCGAAGACATCGAGACGCCCGCTGAATTAATGCTCTTTGTCACAGGCTTTTGCCCGTACTGCCCTAAAATGATGCACCGTATCCTGCCGTTGACAGCCGGGTGCCCGCTGCTGAGCTTAACGGTGATCGACGGGCTTCTCTTCCCTGAAAAGGCATCCGAACATCATGTCACGTCCGTACCGGCGCTGCTGCTGGACAATGATTTCAGATGGCATGGAGAAGTCGGTGCAAAGGAGATTATCGAGGCTGTTCGACATCGTGATCCCGCACGAATGGGGGGTCAAACCATGGAAAACCTGCTGAAGGAGGGCGGGGCAAGCCGTTTGGCTGAATGGATGGTTTCCAGAAAGAATGTATTTCCCGCTCTTCTGGATCTTTTGGTTCATGAAAAGTGGCCGGTTCGCCTGGGCGCCATGGTGGCCGTTGAGGAGATCACGGCCCGGGATGCCCGGTTGGCGCAATCCGTTGCAGAACCGCTGATGGCCCTTTATCCGGCCGCGTCTCATCCGGTGAAGGGCGATATTCTCTATGTGCTCGGCCTAGTCGGTGGTAAAGACGAGACACTGCCGTACATAAAAGAAATTTTAAATCAAAATCCGGATCTTGAATTGCGTGATGCGGCATTGGAGGCGGTGGAGGCGATAAACCGAAAAGAGTAGACAGCGTTCATCCCCACGAAAAGGCCCGTTTTTTGGATCGGGGCTGAAGCGGTTTGCCGGGATGGACACCAGGCGAAAAATATGTCAATTTTGGAGATGTTATCATGGAATGTAAAAAAGAGGCCAATCTGACGATGTGCAACTGCAGTTACGAGCCGTGCTCCAGGAAAGGCAATTGCTGCGAGTGCATATCTTATCATGTCAAAAGCCGTCAGCTGCCGGCCTGCTGCTTTCCCGATGATGCGGAGAGGACCTATGACCGTTCTTTCGATCATTTTGCACGACTGGTTCAAAGCGGCCGAATATAGGCTGAATCCTTTACTAAACGGTTTTGATGATTATACTGGAAAGCGAGACGCACTTCACATAAACGGCATACCAAAGGAGGAAAGCCGATGTATTCCAAAACGGTTATGGACCATTTCAGGAATCCCAGGAACGTGGGCACGATCGAGGATGCGGATGGTGTCGGCGAAGTGGGAAATCCTTTATGCGGGGATATGATGACCATATACCTGAAGATAAAGGACGATAAAATAGAGGATATTAAATTTCAGACATTCGGATGCGGGTCGGCTATTGCCGTATCCAGCATGCTGACGGAAATCGCCAAAGGCAAAACGGTGGCGGATGCAAAAACGATTACGAACAAGGATGTCGCAGAGGCACTGGAAGGGCTGCCGAAAAACAAACTCCACTGCTCGAATCTGGGTGCCGATGCGCTTCAGATGGCACTGAAGGATTACGAGGCGCGGAAGAGCGGAAAGCCGCCCGTTGAGTTGAAGCGCAAGGAAAAACACGAGCATAACCACGGGGACAAGTGCTACTGCCCTTACTGCGACGTGGAAATTCGAGAGGATACAACCTTCTGCAAAGCTTGCCAGACCGACCTGGCAGAGGATCATCACTAAGGGGATACTCACATGAAAATCATAAATCTGGATCATATCTCTTCGAAGCCCCTGCTTCCCGAAGTCAAACAGGCCATGATCGATGCGATTCAATATGATCATGCAAATCCATCCAGCCAGCACAAGAAGGGGGAGGAAGCGGCGGCGGCGCTGGAAAAGGCGCGGGAATCCGTAGCAGCGCTCATCAATGCTGAAAACCCGAAGGAAGTCGTGTTTAATTCAGGGGGTACCGAGTCGGTAAATCACGCCGTAAAGGGGGTGGCGATGGCCAATGCCGAAAAGGGCCGGCATATCGTCACCTCCAATATCGAGCACAATGCGGTGACCCGAAGCATTCGACGGCTGAAAGGGCAGGGATTTAAAATCACCTCGGTTTCCGTGGACAGCAAGGGATTTGTCAATCCACGGGATATCGAGGAAGCCATTTCCGACGAGACCGTACTGGTTTCCATCATGCACAGCAACAATGAAACCGGAACGATACAGCCCATTGAAGCGATCGCTGATATCACCCGGAGAAAAAAGGTGATTTTTCATACCGATGCGGTGGACTCGGTCGGTGTGATGCCCATGGACGTTCAAAAACTGGGCGTCGACTTGATGAGCTTCGCCTCGAATACGTTCTACGGGCCGACGGGTGTCGGAGGATTGTACATTCGCAAAGGCACGCTGATATGGCCGCTGCTGGACGGCGGTGTTCAGGAAGGCAACAAGCGTGCCGGTACGGAAAATCTGATCGGCATCATCGGCATGGGCGTGGCCGCCGATTTGGCCCGAAAGCACATGGCATCGCGCCTGGAACATCTGTCGAAATTAAAAACAAAGCTCTTGAACGAACTACCGAATTATATCGACGAGTATATCATCAACACCCCCGAGGAAAAGAGCCTTCCCAACCTCGTATCCGTCTCCATCAAATTCATTGAAGGCGAAAGCGTCATGCTGATGCTGGATGACGAAAATATCGCCGTTTCAACGCGTTCCGCCTGCGCAACCGGTTCTCTGCGGGCATCCCACGTTCTGTTGTCCATCGGTTTAAGCCATGCAGATGCCCAGGGAACACTGGTTTTGGCGTTCGGTCTCGACAATACCGAAGAAGAAATCGAAACATTTTTGTCCGCCATGCAGCACATCGTCAAGACCCTGAGGGATATTTCCCCACTGTATCAAAAGGCCCGTTAAACCCATCGATTTAAAAATCAGCCGCCGAATCTGTTCGGCCGTTCACCGGACTTCCGGCACGACATGTCCCTACCCCCCCCTATAATTGTGCCATATGGCATTAGCTTGAGGGGGGAGACCGGGATGCCGGGGACCCCATTCATCCAATTTTTTCCCGTTGATCCTAAACGATTTGCCGTGATCAACGGAAAAAATTACCCGGCGGCTTTGATGCGGTTTGCCTTCGGCCCTTCTTTCCCATCCGGTTTAAATGCACGGAAAAGGGATTCATCTACAACCGCTTCAAAACCGGTCATTTGTGCAATGACGGTGTTGCGGGTGCCGAGGAAGGTGAAATTCCCCGTCATTTTGTGGCGCGCGGCGTGGGTCACTTCGAGCACGGATGTGATCGGCTCTTTCGGAAATTGCGGCACATACTGGCGATAGTCTTGCATATATACGGGAAGAGAAACGTTGCCAAGATTTTCGAAGCACCACACAGAGGCCATCTGAAATGCCGAGTCCAGCACCAGCGGATCCGCCACCCACCTATGCCTTAGGGGATTTTTCATCCATTTTCGCGGCAGGGGTGCCGACGAGACCCGTGCAACCATTCCTTCGCCGGTGAGGCTTTTAATCTCTTTCAGCCCCTGGAGATCTTTGCCATGGAATAAAATCATGTCATAAACGTCGGCTACACTCCTTGCGCAGCTTTTCGAGTCCAACAGATCTCGCCGCATAAAATCAGGCGCCTGGATCGGGGCGTCGACCAGAACGGCTTTGGCCCTGGCGTAAACGAGATCGGCATCACCGGTTTCGCTGTTTCTGATTTCCAGATCGACCTCGAAGGCATGATGAAGCTTTCTGATTTTTCCCGTCAGAAGTCGAATGCGTATCGCGTTGCCGTTTAATTGGATGCCGTTCAATACCCTCATATCGTTAAATCCATAAAGATACAGGCCGGGATTTTCATGGAGCGAGGCATGGCCGAACCATTCGGTCATGAGCGCAAACGGGACAACGGGTACGCCGTTTAACCGGTGGGATTCCAATATGGGAAAATTGTGGATGTCAATTGTTTTTTCAAAGGCTACGGCCAATTTCCGGAAGGTGTGCGCTCGCTTGTTTTCGGACCCGGACGGATCGTGTTTCTGTTCCGGAACGGCTGCCGTATCGCAGGGCGGTCCGCCGATCACCACCTCCACCGCTTCCCGGGGTTCGCCTTTCATTTCCATCACCATGCACTGCGCGCCGGCATCGATGGGGATAAGGGGAATATGAGCGCGTTTAAATTCTTTCTTCAGGGTTTTGTTGACCATTCCCCCATCCCAGGGTCCCCAATTGATGGACACCACCCGGCACCGGGGGCGGTGGAAGGCAATGTGCCGTGCCATTTTGTTCAACGCCTCGTTTGCCATGGCATAATCCGCCTGTCCCTTATTGCCGGTTCTTGCCGCAATGGAAGAAAACAGGACGACATATTTCAAGGCATCGGTCTGCGTGGCATTCAGGAGATTCAGCATTCCTTTCACCTTGGTATCGAATACCTGCTGGAACTGCTCTTCGGTTTTGTCCACGATCAGACGGTCTTTTAGAACACCGGCTCCGTGAATGACGGCGGAAATCCGGCCATAGGTGTTGCGTATCCGTTCGCACACCGACAAAACGGCGCTTTGGTCGTTCACGTCCACCGAATAATACTCGGCATGGGCACCGCAGGCCTTTATGCTCTTCAGTGTGCGAACGAGTTCACGGTTTGCCGCGTAATAGGCATATCGCTTTTCCAGGTCAACCGGTTTGACAACATGGCCTGAACATTCATTTTCGAGAATGGCCTTTTTCATTGCCGCTTCACGGGTAACTGCCTTCAACCATTCCGGCTCTTCGAAGGGTCCGGGAGAGCGGCCCAGAAGCACGAATACGGCCCCGGATTCCCGGGCCAATGCAGTGGCCGCAGCCGCGGTCACGCCGCGGGCGCCCCCGGTCGCCAAAACGATGTCTTCCGGTCCCAGGTGGAGCACCCCTTCCGGGGAAGGCGAAGGCGTGGATACCAATTCGACACGTTCCCGGGCACTCAACCCGATTTCCAACGGGCATTCCCGGTCGTCGTTCAACAGTTCATCGGCGACTGCGGCGGCAATTTCCGAATGCTCTTTCCAATCCGGCGAAAGGTCGAAGCAGCGGCAACGCACCTCAGGCCATTCAATGGCGGCGGTTTTGACCAGACCGGCAAGCCCGGCTGATATCGGCAGGGCGACATCCGGACCCTTAAAACCGAATGCACCGTCAAGCCGAACAAGGCCGGCCAGAAAAGCGGCTTTTTGCTTACCGGTATGCCGCAGCGCAGGGGCAGCCGTTTTTGCGGCCGTAAGCGCTGCTTTGAGAAACATGCTTTCCGTTCGATAGTCCGGAGTGTAAAATCGTTCGGTCCGGCAGTCCGGCAGCAGGATCAATCCGGCTGCTTCATGCAGCATTTCGCAATCCAACGGCAGGTGCGGTGCAAACAGAACGGCATTCAGACCCCGCCGTTCAAGTTCACCTGCAATGGCCCGCGATAGTCCGGCGGGTTCATCCATCACGTATATCGTTTTTCCTTTCTCAATAGGAAACCGCTGTTTACGGCGGTAGGGTTTTTGTCGAAGCGAAACGGTTTGGCGCTGGATGTCGACGGCTTTTAAAAAAGGACCAGACAAGACCGGCGATTCCTGCTCGATGACTTCCGGCTCTTTTGCACGGCCAACGGAATCACCTCCGGATGAAACCGGTGAACGCAGATAGTCGATGATTTGGCCGAGTTTCTTCAGCGAGCCTATCATTTCAGGTTCGACGGGCGGCAATCCCGGGATTTTTTCATCGAGTGCGGAGAGAATCTCCACGCGTTTGATGGAGTCGATGCCCAGGTCGGCTTCCATGTCCAGGTCCAACCCCAGCATTTCCACGGGATACCCGGTGAGATCGGAGACGGTGGCCAGCAGGATATCGGCCAGGTCCGTCGAATCGGCAGATGCCGAGGTTTCGACCGGCGGGTGTTCGGGTTCGGCCTCGTGCGGGGAGGCCTCGGTCGAAGGGGTATGGGACAGCAAAACCTCGATGATCTGACCCAGCGTCTTCAGTGTCCCCATCATTTCGGGTTCGACAGGGGGCAGTCCCGAAATTTTTTCCTCGAGTGCGGAGAGGATTTCCACGCGCTTGATGGAGTCGATGCCCAAATCGGCTTCCATGTCCAGGTCCAATCCCAGCATTTCCACGGGATATCCGGTAAGATCGGAGACGGTTTGAAGCAGGGTGCTGATGATGCGGTCACGATCGTGATGCGTTTCACCACCGGGCGTTTCAGCCGTTGGAACGATAGTTTTCCCGATCACGGCCTTCGACGAATCCGCAGCGAATTTTTCTTCCTCCTGCAGCCCGGCTGAAGCTGACGCAGAAAGCCGTTCGATATCGGCATCGGAAATGTTCGGTTCCAATCCCATTGCGTTTTCCACGAGCCGTTGCGTGCTTTGAATCATCATCTGGAGGGTTTTGTTGGATTCCATTTGCGTTTGGAGAAACGTCTCATGAGCCCTGGTGGTCTGCTGCTGCAGCGACTGCATGGATTTGAGCCCTTCCTGCACGGTCTTGAAAGCCTCGGCTGCAAAATCCGAACCATTCGACCACCGTCTCGTGACGGACGGCAGACGGTTTTCGGTACGTTTTTCGGGTTCGGCATTCGAGCCGGCACCCACGATGGAAGTTTTTTTGAACCGTTGGGGTTCGTGGCGCTTGTCCATTACCTGAACTCGGGTGGTCATAATCTTCTCCGGCATATCGATTTTCGGCGGTTTCGCCGCATCAGGTGTGTTTTCCCTTGAATCGGTCGGTCGTTTTTCTTTTGCATTCGATGCCGGACCGGATTTTTTGGATGCACGATAATTCGTTCCGGAAATCAGGATTTCCATAGCGGGTTTTTTCGGGGGATCCGAGGGGCCGCCCCCGTTTTCCCACTTGTCAATCATGACCGGGTATCCCAAAGCCGCCAGCCGGCATAAAGCCGTGGCCAAATCCCAAATCCCCGATTTGCGTCCGCCGGATTCGTCCAAAGCGACCATATGGACGGCCCGGTCCCCCAATATGGCTTTTACCAATCCCGAAAGCACCGTTTTCGGGCCGACTTCCAAAAATACGTTTACCCCGGAGGCGTGCAGATGCTTCACATCATTGACGAAGTCGACCGGGCACAATATCTGTTCGCCGAGAATCGTTTTTGCTTTATCCGAATCGGCGGGGTAGGGCGCACCCAGCGTGTTCGAATACACCGGGATATCCGTCGGGGTCATGGCTGAATCCGTAACAATTTTCATGAACGGCTTTTGGGCGTCCTTCAACAGCCGGCTGTGGAAAGCGGCCGCCACCGGGAGCCGTATGGTTTTGTAGCCGTTGTCTTTACACAAGGATTCGGCTTTTTCGATCGCTTCGGTCGGACCCGACAATACTCCCTGGTTCGGGCTGTTTCGATTCGCCAGAATGACATCCGTATGCGATTGCCGGATCAACCGGTCGAGGTCCTCGAGGGGCGCCTTTACCGCCGTCATCGTGCCGGGATCCTTGTCTCCGGCTTTGCCGGCCTCTGCCATCAGGCGTCCCCGGTTAACGGCAAATGTGATCAGGGTTACATCATCGATCCATCCGGCGGCGTTCAAGGCCACCAACTCTCCAAAGCTGTGCCCGCAGGCGGCATCGGGGACCAGACCGAAATGACGAAGAATCTTCATCATACCGAGACTGATGCCGCCGATGGCCGGCTGTGCCCTGTTCGTGAGCGTCAGTTCGGATTCCTGCGCTTTTTTGGCCTTTCGATCATCGACCGGCAACGGATATATTAAGTCGGTCAGACGGGTTTCACCGAAGGCGGCATTCGTCTGTTCCAGGACATCCAGCATCTGCGGGAAAATGCAGGTTAAATCAGAAGCCATGCCGACGTATTGTGCGCCCTGACCTGGAAACATGAACGCAATTTTCCCCGGTTTTCCGGATGTCCCGAAATGGACATTGTTGATATCGATTTCGATAACGTCCCGATTGTTTTCGAGGCTTTCGATCATCGCTTCGATTGCATGAACGCGCTTTGGATCATCCTCCCGACCCCACTCCGAACGCTCGACGACCCACAACAGCCGATACGGGCGATCGTTACGAAAGGCGGATCGTGTAGCAGCCGCCGCAACGGCGATGTCGTCGAATGAGCCGGCGGATTGGAAAGCGGATTTAAGGTCGATGCATAACTGCTTCAATTGTTCGGGATCATCCGCCGACAAGGCGATAATTTCCACCGATCCATCCCAGGAGGCCGTTTTCTTCGATGAGTCATACTCTTCAAGGACAGCGTGATAGTTGCTGCCGCCAAAGCCGAATGAACTGACGCCGGCTCTTCTTGGAAGGCCTTTTCCGGAAAACCACGGACGGGTTTGGGGATTCAAATAAAAAGAGGTCTCCTCGATATGAAGATTCGGATCGGGCTCCTCGACCTTCAGCGTCGGAGGTAAAATTTTGTGGTAGAGCGAGAGAATCGATTTGATCATCCCGGCTGCACCGGCGGCAGCCTTTGTATGGCCGATCATGGATTTTACGGAACCGAGGGCTCGCGGCTTCTCGGGAAAGGGCGAAAAGAATTGCCGAAGCGCCGTGAACTCCACCTCATCACCGACCCGGGTGCCGGTGCCATGCGCCTCGATGAGTTCGACTGTCGCAGGTTCCACCCCGGCCGTTTCATAGGCGTTTACAAGTGCCTTGACCTGACCGTCCGCTCGAGGTGCGTATATGCTCTGGCTTTTGCCGTCACTGGAGGTTCCCATTCCCCTGATGACGGCATATATCCTGTCGGAATCGGCAATTGCGTCCTCAAGGCGTTTCAATACGAGAATTCCCACACCTTCCCCCAGGACCGTTCCATCGGAATTTTTCGAAAACGGTCGGGCATCGCTGGTCGGCGACAACACCGATGTTTTGGAAAAGCACATGTGCATAAAAACGTCATTGAGCGTATCCACCCCGCCGGTTACCACCATTCGGCTCCTTTTGCTGAATAGCTCGAGCATACTCATATACACGGCAGCCAGTGAACTGGCGCATGCCGCATCGACAACGCAGTTGGTTCCGCCGAGGTCGAGCCGGTTGGATATCCGTCCGGCGACCACGTTTCCCAAAAGCCCGGGGAAGGAATTTTCCTGCCATGATACAAAGGCGTCGGATAACCGCCGGATTACCTCCTCGGTTTTTTCGGAATCCACCCCGGCCGATTCCAAGGCCTTGCGCCACTTTGGATGCTCTAAGCGGGAGCTTAATGGAATAACCAGTTCCTGGGTTCCGGTGACGCCCAGAATAACGCTCGTTTTGTCGCTATCCCGGTGGTCGTTCCCATAGCCGGCATCTTCGAGTGCGGATCGGGCGGCCATCAGTGCGATCAGTTGAGAGGAGTCCGTGGCTTCAAGAGTAGCCGGAGGAATACCGAAACGAGCGGGATCGAACGGTATGGGGTCCAAAAAACCGCCGCGCTTACAGGTCACTCGGTCGGGTTTTTTGGGATCGGGGTCATAATAATCATCAACAGACCAATGGGAATCGGGTATGTCGGAAATGGCATCCTCACCCCTGAAAATCAGCCGCCAATAAGCCTTCAATCCCGATGATTTGGGAAAATAACATTCCATTCCGATGACGGCAATCGACGTTTCTGCTGTTTTGAAGCTCACGTTTTCTTCCTTTGATGCGTGCCTGTCCATCATCGGAACGGACTTCGGATTTGCTTCCAATCCGTTCCGGAATCAAGAAATGCCGTTAATGAACGGGCACTCGTTTGAATGAACCCGGCCATTACGCCGATAGGTTCACATTCGTCCATATGGAAATCCCGGTTTAAAGGTTCTGAATAATTGCATATCACCCAAACCGGGGGGGCACCCTGTCACTGTTTGTCTGAAAAATATTAAATGATGAAAAAAATAATTTCAAGCATTGAAATGAAAATCGAACTTATGATATTCATATAACAAGTTATCAAGGTAAACCATATTAGGGTGATTATGAAATATTACACCAGCCGAGGGCTGTCAAAATCGTTGAAGGTCAATTTGGCCAAATGGAAGCGTTGGTCACGCGAGTTTCTGCCGCCCGATCCCCTGGGCGGACGTCAATCCGGCTACGCTAGGCAGTTTTCACAAGAGGAGGCGTTTGCCGTCTATTTGGGCGGGTTTGCGGTAAGTCGACTGCATCTTGCCATACGCGATGCCGGGCAGCTGATAAACGACCTTCGGTCTTGGATTCGAGAAAAAAATTCGGCTTCATGTACTGCGAATGCCGGCGAACAGGATCAGGAACATGTTGTAATCTTTTACCATCACAATGACGAGGGCGGCTTGACGTCTATCCTCCGGTGCATGATATCGTTGCGCAAATTCGACCGGGACGGCAAGACGATTTGCGAAGAGCGCTTCACCGATGAAATGCTCCGTGGAGGAGATCGTGTTCACCCATCCAGACCGACGGCCATGAAGCAGCTTTACCTGACACGGCTTTACGAGAAGTTTTTAAGAGATCTCGCATCCTGATATCATGTCTTTTACAGGGACGTTTCGCCGAGCAGCTCTTTGATGCGTGACAAGGGCATCGGTCTGAATCCGGATGCGGTTTCCGGAAGCAGGACGCCTTGATGCTTCAGCCAGCTGGCACGGGTGACTACGCAGGCACCGAAAAGCAGGTTCATGGCCACCGTAACGATATCCCTGTTTTCCGGCGTTTCGAGGAATGTTCCCGCCGCCCACTGGTTGAATGCTCCGATGGCCGGTCCGCACCAGATCTGGTAATCCATCTGCCTTTCGGAAATTCCCTGTATGGCCCACATGGAAGCACGACCTAAGTACGAACGAAAAACAAGGGCCATTTTATGCTTTTCGTTTTTTTCCGCACGTGCGATTTGCCCCGGTTCTCTTTTGTTGAAATAGGCTTTTGTCTGCTCCCATTCTTCTTCGAAAGTGCACTTGAAAACATCGCGTTCGAGCATTTTTCTTTGCCCGGGGTCTATATCCTCCCAGCGGTTATGGCGGGTGTAAAGATCATAGAGTTTTGCGGCTCGCAGCGGGAACATCGTACCTCTTTTCAAGACCTGCACCCGTGCGCCGATTTCGAACATATCCGCTGCAGGCGCCATGGCGACATCCGCCTGCCGGGCTGAAGCGAGCAGATGCTTGACGGTGTCCGATGTGCCGGCCTCAACACAGGATTGGTTGACCGATCCGGTCACCAGAAAGGCCGCACCCATGGCAAAAGCCGCCGCAGCCGCATACGGCGTTGAAATACCACCGCCGAGTCCGATGCGCGGAGGTCTTGAATAGCCGTATCGGCTCGAGAGGTGGTTTTTCAGGGCGATGAGCGTCGGCAAAAGCGCAATCGCCGGACGGTTATCCGTATGGCCGCCGGAGTCCGCCTCGGCGGTAATGTCTTCGGCCATGGGAACGCTCGCAGCCCGTGCGGCTTCACCGGGGGTGATCCATTGCCGGTCCAAAAGTTGTGCAAGTATTTTCTCCGGTGGCGGGGCGAGAAATTTGGAGGCGATTTCGATTCGGGATACCTTGGCGATGATTTTATTCGGGCACCGGATGTTTCCGTGTGCATCCTCGTAAATGCCCTTAACCCGGTAATATACAAGTGGAAGCGTCAGCGCGAGGTAGGCGGATGCGCTGATCAGGCGGATGCCTTTGTTTAAGTACAGCTGCACCGTATCCATTTCGAGCCGGGGATCGTTGGGACTGTGAATCAGGTTGAAACCAAAAGGGCGATCAGGCAAGCCGGACGCAATCGCATCGACGGCATTTTCAATTTGCCCGATGGAAAGCCCGGCTGCGCCGAAAAAAGCCAGCATGCCCGCTTTTCCCGCTTCCTGAACCATCCTCACCGAGGTAATGCCGTTGGCCATAGCCCCACAGATGTAGGGATACTTCAGGTTGTAGGACTCGAGAAAGACGGGATCTCCAAGATCCCGGGGGACCAGTTCAGGCGCCCAGGCCGTCAGGGGGTGTCCGGAAGCCGCGGAATCCGGTTGTCTTCCGATAACGGCCGTTCCGGCGTGAGAAATGCCGTACGTGCCGTTTTTCTCGAAAATGAAGACGGGGCGGTTGACATTCGATATCGCTTCAGCAACGGTTAGTTTCCCGTAAGCATCCGCGTCCGGAATCCATAATCCCAACGCATGGGGCTTTTTTATGTGCAAGGTCATTGGTTCTTCCGTATTATATAATGATATCAATGAGATAAAATAAAAAGATGCATAGTTTTGTAAACAAATCGGTTGAAGATGTCAAGGATGATCCATAGCGTCCGTTAAACAAAGGACCCTGCGTCCGATAGCATGGGTCAGCCCCTGGGATGATATTGTTTGTGTATTTTAATAAGATGATCCCTGGCGACATGGGTGTATATCTGGGTGGTGGCGATGTCCGCGTGGCCCAGCATGATTTGTACCGAACGCAAATCGGCTCCACCCTCGAGAAGATGCGTGGCAAATGAATGCCTTAAGGTGTGCGGCGTCAGCTTTTTTCCGATCCCGGCCTTTATGCCGTACTGTTTCAGCAGTTTCCAGAATCCCTGCCGGGTCATGGGTTTGCCCGCACGGGCAACGAACAGGTAGTGGCTGGTGACGTTTTTAAGCAGCAGGGGAAGGGCCGTCTGCATGTAGTCCCTGATGCGGTCTTTGGCGCTTTGGCCGATGGGAACGATCCGTTCCTTCGATCCTTTGCCAAAAACCCGCACAAAACCCATCTCCAGGTTCACATCATGGCGTTTTACCGTCACCAGTTCGGAAACGCGCAATCCCGCTGCATAAAGCAGCTCCAGCATGGCGGCGTTTCGAAGACCCGTCGGGGTGTGAACATCCGGTGCATCCAACAGCCTGTATACTTCACCCGTCGTCAATACCTCCGGCAGATGGAGCGTGCTTTTCGGCAGGTCCACACGGGCCGCCGGATCGTGGTCCAGCATTTTTTCTCGAATCAGAAAACGGTAAAAACCGCGAATGGCGACCAGATGACGGGCCCGGGACCGCGCTTCCAGGCCGGATTTGCGAAGGTGAATGACATGCCCCAAAATCACGGTGGTGTCCGTATCTCGAATATCGTCGATGCCGTTTTCTTCAAGAAAATTGAAAAAACGAACGAGATCCCGGCTGTACGATTCTATGGTTTTGGCGGAAAGCCCTTTTTCAACCAGCAGGTAATTGGTAAACTGATCGGCCAGCGTGTCCAGGGAGTAGCTTTTTTTCATTTAAATTCAACAATTGGCAAGAAACAGGTTTTTGTCGAGGACCGAAAACTGCACCGGAAATGGCTGATCCACTCCATTTCTTCGTTGGCCGGAAAAGGTTAATCCTCAAAATAGCACGCTATTCCTGCGGTTTCGATCTTGCGCCCGCCTTGAACTCACGCGAAATTGCCTATTTCTGGATGGGCACTAATTCAAATGCCGAATCGTGTATCCAGCCGGTTCAACACCTCGGGACCGTCTTCTCGAACGACGACCTGGTTTTCTATCCTGACTCCGCCCCATTTTTCAATGTAGATGCCGGGTTCGACCGTGACGATCATTCCGGGCTCCAGGATCGAGGTGCTCAAGGGACTTAACCGCGGCCCCTCATGTACCGCCAGACCTGTGCCGTGGCCGAGGCCGTGCCCGAATTTGCCCTTATACCCGTTGTCCTCGATAAAGGTGCGGGCGATCTCATCGACAGCTTTTCCATGTGCCCCCGGCTTTATCTCGGCTATCGCCAACCGTTGTGCCGTTCGGACGATCTCATGAATCGTTGAAAATGTGTCATCCGGTTTTCCCAGAATGAGGGTGCGGGATGTGTCCGAGCAGTAACCGTCCATTCGGACCCCCCAGTCAAATAATATCGGCTCTCCGCTTTTAATTTTCCGGTCTCCGGGTACGGCATGAGGCAGGGCGCTGTTGGGGCCTGATGCGACAATCGTGGGAAAGGAAAGGGTGTCGCCGCCGGACCTGCGAACCGTCTGCTCCAGGTTCCAGGCGATTTCTTTTTCAGTCATGCCGGGTTCCAGCATACCTGCGGTCTCCACAAAAGCGGCTTCGGCAACGGACAGGGCTTTTCGGGTAAGCGCAATTTCCGATTCGTCCTTGATCAGGCGCAGCTGCTCAACCAGATCTTCGCAGGGGACGAATTCCGCATCCAGACCTTGTTCGGACGCCTCGCGCGTCATTTCGCGATGCTGAAAAACGGATACGCGCCGGTCTTCAAATCCAATGCGCGATACGTCGAGTCGGGCGATAAGACCGGGGAGTTCCTTCGCCAATCCTTTTTCATATTGATGAATGTCAAAAAGAGGGGCCTCTTTACGGGCCTGCAGCGTGAACCGGGAATCCGTGGCCAGGATCGATCGGTCCGCAGTGATCATCAGCACCCCCGCGGATTCGTCGAAATGCGTATCTTCACCGGTAAATCCGCTGAGGTATCGCCGGTTTTCATCGATGGACACCAGCAGTGCGTCGAGATTTACTTCAGCGATTCGCTGCCGGAGCCGGGTTATCCGATTCTGAAATATATCATCCACTGGCAATCGTCCTTTCCATGTCGATGGTGACCTGAAGAATGAAAATAGGCTTTTTTTGTGCCGGCGTCAACGCTCCATTACTGCTTGATAAAGAAAATCAATTCTCTGATAATACATGTCATGCGGAATGCTTCTTGACATCATTTAGCCGCATCTCTATAGTAGCACGGCTAAAAATACCCGAGAATAGAAAGTCTTAACGGTTGCTGCATTTTAGGCGATCGATAACAGGTTCACCCGTTTAGATTCAATTTAAAGGAGCGATTTATGCCGAAGCGAGACGACATCCACAAGGTAATGATTATCGGATCCGGCCCCATTGTCATCGGACAGGCCTGTGAATTCGATTATTCCGGAACCCAGGCCTGTAAAGCGCTCAGACAGCTCGGCTATGAAATCGTTCTGGCAAACTCGAATCCGGCGACCATTATGACGGACCCCGGGACGGCCGATGCAACCTATATCGAGCCGCTGAATATCAAGTCGATGATACAGATCATAGAAAAAGAGCGCCCCGACGCCATCTTGCCGAATCTCGGGGGGCAGAACGGGCTGAACCTGACATCCGAACTTGCCAAAGCCGGTATTTTGGAGAAATACGGTGTCAAGGTGATCGGCGTTCAGGTGGATGCCATCGAGCGGGGTGAAGACCGGATCGTGTTCAAGGAAACGATGAATCGTCTCGGACTCGAAATGCCGAAAAGCAAGCCGGCGTTTTCCGTGGAGGAAGCGGAGAAAATCGCCGAGGAGATCGGTTACCCGGTGGTCATTCGACCGGCCTATACCATGGGGGGGACCGGCGGCGGACATGTCTACAATGTCGAGGAATTGAGAATCATTGCGAGCCGGGGACTTTCCGCCAGCTTTGTCGGGCAGATCCTGGTGGAGGAATCCGTCATCGGGTGGGAGGAATTGGAGCTCGAAGTCGTCCGGGATGCCAAGAACCAAATGATTACCGTGTGCTTTATCGAAAATGTCGACGCCATGGGCGTACACACGGGCGATTCGTACTGCACCGCTCCCATGCTGACGATTCATCCGGATCTGCAAAAACGGCTGCAGGAGTACTCCTACCGGATTGTGGAGGCCATTCAGGTCATCGGCGGCACCAACATCCAATTCGCTCATAACCCCGAAACAGGCAGGGTCGTGGTTATCGAAATCAATCCCAGAACCTCGCGTTCATCGGCCTTGGCCTCAAAAGCCACAGGATTTCCCATCGCCCTGATTTCCTCGATGCTGGCCGGCGGTCTGATGTTGGATGAAATTCCTTACTGGCGGGAGGGGACCCTGGATAAATATACCCCCTGGGGAGATTATGTCGTTGTGAAATTTGCCCGGTGGGGTTTTGAAAAATTCGAAGGCTCCGAAGACAAGCTGGGGACCCAGATGCGAGCCGTGGGCGAGGTGATGAGCATCGGAAAAACCTATAAAGAGGCTTTCCAGAAAGCCATTCGCTCGTTGGAAAACGGACGGTACGGCCTCGGTTTTGCCGCCGACTTCAATCAACTGCCGTTGGACAAACTGATGGATTTGCTGGCCGAGCCTTCCAGCGAACGCCAGTTCATTATGTACGAAGCCCTGCGAAAGGGTGCGGATATTCGTGAGTTGCATGAAAAGACCCATATCAAAGCGTGGTTTATTCAGCAGATGAAATCGTTGGTGGATCTTGAAGAGCAGATCCTGTCGTACAAAGGTGGAAAACTTCCCGATGACGTCCTGATTCGGGCAAAGAAAGACGGGTTTGCCGATAAATATTTGAGCGGTCTGTTGGGCGTTTCGGAAAATGAAATCCGGCGCAGGCGCATCGATCTCGGCATCGTCGAGGCCTGGGAACCGGTGCCGGTCAGCGGTGTGGAAAATGCGGCCTACTATTTTTCCACCTACAATGCACCGGATAAGACGGTTGCCGACTCGGCCCGAAAAATCATGGTTTTAGGCGGCGGTCCGAATCGGATCGGCCAGGGCATTGAATTCGATTACTGCTGCGTCCACGCTGCGTTTGCCTTGCGTGACGAGGGTTACGAATCCATTATGGTGAATTGCAATCCCGAAACGGTATCCACGGATTATGACACCTCCGACAAGCTTTATTTCGAGCCGCTCACCGTGGAAGATGTCCTCAGTATTTACGAGAAAGAGAAACCCGAGGGGGTTATCGTACAATTCGGGGGTCAGACGCCGTTGAATATTGCAAATGAACTGGCACAGCTCGGGGTGCCCATTATCGGAACCTCGCCCGATGTTATCGATCTTGCCGAGGATCGGGACCGGTTCCGGCAGAAAATGAAAAAACTCGGCATACCCCAGCCCGAGTCCGGCATGGCCCGGAATATGAATGAGGCGTTGATGGCGGCCGAAAAAATCGGCTATCCCCTCATGGTCCGACCCTCCTATGTGCTCGGCGGCCGCGCTATGGAAGTCATTCACGACGAAGACATGCTCCGGCATTACATTTCGGTTGCCGTGGAAGTATCCCCGGACCGTCCCATCCTTATCGATAAGTTTCTGGAAAAAGCCATCGAAGTGGAAGCGGATGCCGTATCCGACGGAACCGATGCCTTCGTTCCCGCCATCATGGAACATATCGAATTGGCCGGCGTGCACTCCGGCGATTCGGCCTGCGTGGTGCCGCCCATCAGCATTCCGGCCAAACACCTGGAGACGATACAGGAATACACCCGGAGGATCGCCATCGAACTGGAAGTGGTGGGCCTGATGAATATTCAGTATGCCATTGCCAATGACATGGTCTATATTCTCGAAGCGAATCCAAGGGCTTCCAGAACCGTTCCGCTGGTGTCGAAGGTCTGCAACATTCCAATGGCGAGGATTGCGACTCAACTCATGCTGGGCAAAAAAATCGCCGACATGGACATCAAGCCGAGGGTTATTCCCCATTTCGGCGTAAAAGAGGCGGTTTTTCCCTTCAATATGTTTCCGGAAGTCGACCCGGTGCTCGGTCCGGAGATGCGAAGCACAGGAGAAGTATTGGGTCTTGCGGATAACTTCGGATTGGCATTTTACAAGGCGCAGGAAGCCGCTCAACAAACATTGCCCCTGAACGGAACCGTCTTGATCACCGTGTCTGAAATCGACCGGCCGTCGGTTATGGATGTGGCGACCCGCTTCGATGCCTTGGGATTCAAAATACTCGCCACCAAGGGCACGCATGCATTCCTGCAGGAAAACGGCATTGGGTCGGAGCGTGTTCTGAAGATTTACGAGGGGCGGCCCAACATCGTCGATTGGATCAAGAACAAGGAAATCGATCTGATTGTCAATACCCCCAGCGGCAAGATGAGCAAGCACGATGATTCGTATATCCGAAAAGCCGCCATAAAATACAAAGTGCCTTACATTACCACACTTGCAGCGGCTCTTGCCGCGGCCCGGGGCATTAAATCGCTCCGAGAGGGGGGCACTGTCGCCCGATCACTTCAAAGCTACCACAAGGATATCCGGTAACATCCGCCACAGGAGAACCCGCCGCATTCCGGGGTTCTTGCCGCGCTTCAATTTTCGAACATTTCCGCCATTCAAAAAGGCGGCGCCGGCACATGGCTTCACCGCGCCGCCGTGAACCCCGAAACATTATCGGCGGCTTTATCCGTCCGGTGGAATGCCTGCTTTTTTTCTTCACCGATACCGTGCAAAAAGAGAGTATAACGCACCCTTCTTTGCCGTACGGCTTTTCATTAAAAGAATTGACAAAGCCGGAAGGAAAAAATAATCTTCCACGCATATACACTGAACAAGCGATTTTTATCCCGAACAATACGGTTTGCCGGTAAGCATGTCGGAAGAAAAAGGAGAAGAACAGTGGCAAAAAGAGTTGTGATTGTCGGTGCCGTGGCGCTTGGCCCCAAGGCGGCCTGTCGTCTCAAGCGGTTGGAGCCTGATGCGGAAGTCACCCTCATTGACAAAGACGAAATGATCAGCTACGGCGGATGCGGAATTCCGTATTACGTTGGAGGAGATGTCGGGGAAATTGACACCTTGTATTCGACCAGTGCCCACGTCCCCAGAAACGAGGGCTATTTTCAGGATGTAAAAAGGGTGAACGTCAGAACAGGCACTGAAGCCGTATCCATCGATCGTAAAAAGAAAAAGCTCACCATCAAGCGTCTTGCGGACGGAACGCTCGAAGACCTGCCCTATGACAAGCTGGTTCTTGCCACCGGCGCGCGGCCCGTGCTTCCGCCGATTCCGGGGGCTGCGCTGCCGAGTGTGTTCGTTGTGTCGAACCTCCATGACGCCATGACGATAAAAGATAAAATTTCAAAAGGTCAGGTCGAGAACGCCGTCGTCATTGGAGGAGGGGCCATCGGCGTTGAAATGGCCGAGGCGCTGACCGATCTTTGGGGGATCAACACCACTCTGGTGGAAATGATGGATCAATTATTCCCCACCGCACTGGGCGGCGATATGGCCCTATTGGCAAAGAACCATATGGAACAGCACGATGTTCGTGTTTTGCTCGGTGAACGGGTTGCTGAAATTAAAGGCGATGCCGCCGGCGGCGTGAAAAGCATTGTGACGGATAAACAGGAGATTTCCTGCGAAATGGTGATCATTTCCGTGGGAATACGACCGAATACGGATCTGGCTAAAGAAGCCGGTCTTGCTGTCGGCCGATATGGCGGCATTTTAGTGGACCACCGCATGAGAACCTCGGACCCGGAAATATATGCCGGTGGTGACTGTGTCGAAATACCCCACCTGGTCAATGGCGAACACATCCTCATGCCGCTCGGATCACTGGCCAACCGTCAGGGCAGGGTTATCGGCACGAATCTCGCCGGAGGCTTCATGACATTCAAGGGAACGGTGGGATCCTTCTGCGTCAAGATCTTCGACCTGTGTTTCGCCCGGGCCGGTTTGACGGTTACACAGGCCGAGGCCGCCGGATTCGATGCCGTTCACAGCGTCGTTGTCCAGGCTGATCGGGCTCATTTTTATCCCACGATGCAGTTGATGTACATGAAATTGATCGCCGATCGTAAAACCCGGCGCATTCTCGGTGTCGAGGCCGCCGGTTTTCAGGGTGACGCGGTAAAGGCCCGCGTCGATGCCGTAGCCGTTACGCTCTCGTATAATGCCACGGTTGATGAAATCGCCAACCTCGAGGTTGCCTACTCACCGCCATTTGCATCTGCCATGGATATTGTCAATAATGCCGCCAACAGTCTGGACAATATTCTAAGCGGCCTTCACAAGCCGGTGGATGTCATCGACTTTTTAGAAAAATTCAAATCCGGCAAGGTGCATGTTCTTGATGTGAGAAGTCCTGTTCAGGCGGGGCCTTTTGTCGAGAAGTACGGGGATCGATGGATCAATATCGAGGAAAACGAGCTTTTTTACAGGCTGGATGAGGTGCCCAGGGAAGCGCCTCTGTATCTGGTGTGCGGATCAGGTCCGCGGTCTTACGAGGCGCAGCTCCTGTTGAGGAATAAGGGCATTCATGCCGACACGCTGAACATTCAAGGCGGCCTGGGCATGATCCTGATGAGCGACCCCGCTTTTGCTCCCGAAGGCTACAAATAATCGAGACATCGACATGGGCATGGGGTGGGTGTCTACCGCCCCCATGCCCATCGATAATGTCTTCCGTGATATCAACAGCCGGAAATACTTTCGCGGGCGCAAACCAGATTCCCGGCCTGCCGAAGGTTGCACTTGCCAACCGGTCGACCTGTCGCGACATTCATTCCATTTCCGAAATTAGATCGTGCCAACTTTTACTTGGATCTGTAAATAACGTTCTTGGAATCATCGTATGCCCTCCTTTCGCGGTCCATAATATTTCTCAATTATGCAAGATTAAAATTTTATCGAAAAATGTGACATTCAGATTGCATGCGCTGAATTGAACTTGATATTATTTCGGTGAGGTATTAAATTACTTTTAATACAGCCTTGCTTTGTCGAGAAAGGAAAACGCATAGCGGAGTTGTCGATGGACAAGTTTCACCAAGGTTAAAGGCCACTGCATTCGGCGGTGGCATAATAGGTTGGAGGTGAACCATGAACTATAAATACGTTTATATCTGCGAAAACTGCGGCAAGGAAAAAGAAATGGAAATATCCTATACCTTGACCCCGTTGGGTGGAAAATCGGATATCGATGTTGCAGTGAATTTTACCATCCATATGAATCCTCTGGGCGAATCCGGAAAACAGGTGGCGGGTAAAATTTTCGGAACCGAGGCCGATATCTGGCTTGACGTCTGATTGAACACATTCGAAAAAACCGCCGACATGTCCGACAATGGCTTATTGCCGTATTTCCACCTTTCCTGCCAATAGCGCTTTTACCTTTTCAATCAGAACCTCACGGCGGTGAAATATTCCTGCAGCCAGTGCGGATTCCACCCGGGTTTTTGTGAACACCTCATAAAAATGGGCCTCGCTCCCGGCGCCGGAAGAGGCGATCACCGGAATAGAAATCGAATTTTTTACTGCATTGATCAATTCGATGTCGAATCCCATATGCGTGCCGTCACGATCGATGCAGTTGAGCAGGATTTCCCCGGCGCCCAATTGTTCACAGCATCGCGCCAATGTGATCGCATCTACATTCCTTCCTTCACGGCCTCCATTTACGGTGCACTGGTACCAGCAATAGCGCTCCCCGTGCGGACCGGGAAAGGCGGTTTCAATGACGTGGTGATGGACTCCTTCCGGAGAGGTTACGTAAACTCTACGAGGATCGATGGAAACCACGACGGCCTGCGTTCCATACACGCGGCTTATTTCCTCGATGGCGCTGTCCCCGGTTTTTTTGCCCGTACTTAAAAACCGTTCCACGATGGTAACGGCGTCGCTGCCGACGGAGATTTTGTCGGCCCCGGATCGAAAATATTCGGCGGCTACGTCGAGGGCTGTGTAGGCTGTTCCATCCTTATCGGTAAAGTTCCGAATCCCGCCCCCGATGGTCAGGGGAACAAAAACCGTTTTCGACGTTTTTTTCAGGACGTTCAGCATGGGCATGTCTTTTATGGGGAAATCTCTGAAACCCGTGATGTTGAGAAATGTAATTTCATCAGCACCTTCTTGATAATAACGGTGGGCGAGGTCCACCGGGTCGCCCAGATTCCTTACTTTCCCTTCCTCTCGCACGTCATACCGATCCCCCTTGGTGACCACCAGATCCCCCCGTTCATTCGCGCGGACATCCAGGCATGCAACGATTCGTTTTGCCAATGCCGTCTTTCCGGTCGTTTCTCGGGAGTTGACGGAAACGGAAGGGGATGCACCGTGAATGAAATTGTTCAACATTTTCAGTCCGGCACGGCCGCTTTTTTCGGGGTGAAATTGCGTCGCTGTAATATTGCCTTTTTGAATGCTGCTGACAAAAGGGTAGCCATAATCCGTGGTTGTCAAAACGATCCCTTCATTCTTTGGTACGACATGATACGAATGTACGAAATAAAATTTTTCATTCTCGGGTATCGCGTAAAAAAGGCCGGAGGGTTGATGCCGTTTAACGCCGTTCCAGCCGATGTGGGGCACCGATAAGTTTGTGGAAAAGCGCTTTACACCTCCTTCGAAAATTCCAAGGCCTTTCACCCCGGGGGCCTCTTCACTGTATTCGAACAAGGCTTGAAGCCCGAGGCAGATGCCCAGAAAGGGCCTGCCGGAATTCACATAGGTTTTCAGCGGTGCGGAGTAGTGTTTCCGGGTCAATATGTCCATCATATTCCCGAAGGCGCCGACACCGGGAAAAACCAATTTTTCGGCGCTCAAAATATCATCGCCGCATGTCGCGATATGGACCGTTTCGCCCAGCGATTCGATCGCATTGATGACGCTTAATACGTTTCCCGCGCCGTAGTCGAGTAATGTGATCATGTTCTCTTGTTTCAGACCGGTTTCGAAATCATAATGAATGCAGAAATGCCTCTATAGCCCGGTTCACTGCATCGGGCTTTTCCGCGAACATAAAATGAGTGCCGCCTTCGATGACGCATAAACGGGCGTTTGGAAGATGTTGTGTCATGTAATGGGAATATTTGGGGGGTGTCATCACGTCATCCGTTCCGCACAAGGCCAATACCGGAACGGCGATGTCTTTCGCTTTTTCCATGATATCGAATGTGTCGCAAGCCCGCATATCGTTTAACATAACGGCCGGGCCGTTTTCCATAACGCGTTTTTTCAGAAGTTTCGCCAGTTCCGGATCCACATGTTCATAAGAGGGCTGGATAAAGGCTTCGAATTGAGCGGGGTTTGCGATTGCCTCTTCGAGCGCCTTCAAAAAAAACGGATGAACCCGAAGCCGAAGCCCGCTTCCCACGGAAATGAGCCCTTTGACATCTGCAGGATATGAAAGCGCATACTGAAGGATAATCCCGCCGCCCAACGAATGCCCGGCAAGCACTACATCCCTATAGCCCCGTTTACGGATATGGCCGTTCAGCCATTCGGCATATCCCGAAATGGTGTCGATTTGTTTGCCCGTGGGATGTCCGGGCAGATCCAATGCCTCGGAATCCTGAAAGAATTGGGTTTGATAATGCCACGACTCTTTTGATCCACCTGATCCATGAATAAATATCAGCTTCATAATTACAGGGCCTCCCGTTTCAATTTATGGGTGGACAATCACCGGCAACGCCTTGTCCGTCTTCAGAGGATGCCGGCAAGGCTACACCAAAAAGCAGGGAAAAACAATGCCTATTGATCTGGTGCGCCTAACTTGATATAGAACACTTTTCCACATGCTCCACAAAGCGTCACGTAACGGTCCTGCCGGTGATGCATGCCGCCAACCGAGAAAAAATCACACTTACCGGCAAACCGCATATCCAGCAATCCAAAAGCCGGAGCTCACAATGCATATGACAATGGCGGAAAAAGTGCTTGCCCGGGCTGCGGGCCGCTCCAGCGCCGCGGCCGGCCAATTCGTTACGGTCCGGCCGGACCGTCTGATGGTCCACGAGGCGTTTGCCGCCTGTAACTGGATATTAAAAAGTGCAGGCGTCAAAAAACTGCATGATCCTGATCGCGTGGTGGTGATTCTCGATCATTACTTCCCGGCACCTACGGCCTCGATGGCCGATGTGCATGTAATGATCCGCCGCGCCGTAGAGGAGTTCGGCATCGAAGCCTATCTGGGGTACGAAGGGGTGTGCCATCAGGTCATGTGCGAATCCGGAAATGTGATGCCCGGCCTGTTGATCCTGGGAACGGATTCCCATACCACGACATACGGCGCGCTGGGGGCCGGAGGTACGGGCATCGGCCAGACCGAAATGAGCTACGTCATGGCAACGGGATCGCTGTGGATGATGGTGCCGCCTACCATTCGGTTCGATCTGACCGGACGTCCGGCTTTCGGTGTCATGTCCAAGGATGTCATACTGTACATTGCGGGCGCATACGGAACCGAGGCCGCCCAGTACCGGTCCGTGGAGTTCAGCGGTCAAGCGGCCCGGTCGATGAGCTTGTCGGAACGGATGACGATGTGCAATATGGGTGTGGAAATCGGTGCAAAATTCGCATTTTTCGAAGCCGATGAAATGACCGCCGCGTATGTTCGTGAACGGACCGGGTATTCGGCGGCGCCTTTCGGTCCTGACGAAGGCGCCGTCTATGAAGCGGTCCATTCGGTCGACGTCGGTGAAATACCACCTCAAGTGGCACTTCCCCATAACCCGGGAAACGTGGGGCCGGTTGTCGACGCCGGAAACGTATCCGTCGACCAGGCCTATCTGGGCTCCTGCACCAACGGCCGGATCGAAGACATTGCCGTTGCGGCGCGGATTCTAAAGGGGCGCAACGTACATCCCAAAACGCGGCTGCTCATCGCCCCGGCATCGAAAGACGTCATGCTGGCCGCAGTGAAACTCGGTTATGCGGAAGATTTATTGACCGCCGGGGGCCATTTTCTGCCGGCGGGCTGCGGGGCCTGCCCGGGCAGTCACATGGGTCTGCTGGGAAAAGGCGAATCCTGCATATCGTCTACCAACCGCAATTTTCGCGGCAGAATGGGAAGTGAGGATGCACGCGTGTATCTGGGATCACCGGCGACCGTCGCCGCTTCCGCCGTTACCGGGCGATTGACCGATCCCAGGGAATTTCTACAAGAAAAGGCGGGGGAATAAAACCAATCCGCCGGAGGGAATGCATGGAAGAGGTCATTTCAGGGCGTATCTGGAAATTCGGACATAATGTGGATACGGATGCCATGGCGCCATGGAAGATGATGAGTGCCGGATGGAAGGAACGCAAATCTTCTGTTCTGCATATACGTCCGGGATTTTCCGAACAGGTCGAACCGGGGGACGTGGTCGTCGCCGGAAGAAACTGGGGATGCGGGTCCAGCCGTGAGCAGGCGGCTGAAAACATGAAGCTGTTGGGAATTGCCGCGATCGTTGCGGAATCGTTCGGACGTATTTTCTTTCGCAATGCGCTTGCCATTGCGCTTCCCTGTATCGTCTGTGCCGAGTGCTCGCGTGCATTCGAGGAAGGTGACCGGATAGCGGTTCATCTCAAAGAAGCCCGAATCGATAATCTCACCCGTAAAACCACGCTGCAAGGGCAGCCGTATACCCCCGAAATGCTCTCGATTATCAAAAAAGGCGGTTTAGTAAACATGCTCAAGGAAAGGATGACTCAGAAGACCCCGCAAGCCTGAGGAGGCGAAAATGGCCCAAAAGCGCGTGTGCGTTATCGAGGGGGAGGATGCTTCTCCGGAAGCCGTCCGACCGGTAGTACGCTTGATCGAAGCGATGGACCTCGGAATCAAATGGGTTTACCCGCCTGTGGGAGAAAAAGGGCTTCAGCAGTACGATTCGATTTTTCCCGATGCGGCCAGAGATGCCATCGATGATTCGAATACGACCCTTTTCGGTGCCGCAAGCGGCAAGAGCGTATTCGCCCTGATGTATTTGAGGTGGGGAAAACAGACATTTGCCAATGTGCGGCCGGCAACGTTTATGCCCGGATGTAAAAGTCCCCTTGCGCGGCCGAACGGCATCGATTTCGTCATTGTCCGGGAAAACACCGAAGACCTGTATCTCATGGTGGAAGGGGACTTGGAAGACCTGAAAAAATCAGGCCTGGTCAGCCCCATTCTGCAGAAATCCGTTTCGGAAATAGGGGAGGGAAAATACGGAGTCAAGGTGATCACCCGGTCAGCGAGCGAGCGCATCGCCTGTTTTGCCTTCGATCTCGCCCGGCGCCGCAAGAAAGAGGGGCTGCCCGGAAAAGTGACGGCTTCCTCGAAATACAATATGCTGTCCCAATCCGACGGTCTTTTTGTCGATATTGCCCGTGAGACGGCGAAGGACTATCCGGATATCATTTTTGAAACGATGATCGTGGACAATCTGGCGCATTTCATGGTGATGAATCCCGAAAAGCTGGATGTCGTTCTTCTGCCGAATCTTTACGGTGACCTCCTTTCCGATGCCGCCGCAGGGCTTATCGGCGGTTTGGGACTGGCACCCAGCGGCTGTTTCGGAACGGATTACGCCTATTTTGAGCCGGCACACGGAACTGCCCCGGACATTGCCGGCAAAAACACCATCAACCCCACCGCCACGCTTCTTTCCGCGGTAATGATGCTGGAATATCTGGGGTTCGCCGAAACGGCGGGTGAAATCACATCGGCCCTGAAGACCGTTTACCGAAAAGGAAAGTGTCTGACGCCGGATCAGGGGGGCGGAGCGTCAACTACCGAGTTTATCGGGGCGGTTGCACGAGAATTGAAAATAAACCATGATTAGGCTGTCTTATACCTTTGCCGCCAATTTGAGGGAGAAATAATGAAAAGACATCGGATACCGGTTATCGTAGGTGCCGGCCAGTTTACCCAATCCAAGAACACCGAAAACCCAATGGACCCCATGGGGATGATGGCAAACGCCGGGCGGATTGCCTTGTCGAATACCGGAACCCCGGCGATAAAAAAAATGATCGATTCCGTCTATGTGGTCAACATTCAGTCCTATTCGTATGAAGATGCCCCCGGCCTTTGGGCCGCCGTACTGGGGATTACCCCCCATGATACATTTTATTCGGCCATGGGCGGCAACAGCCCCCAAATGCTCGTTTGCCGGGCGGCAAAGGCGATTGCATCCGGAGAAAGTCGTGCCGTACTGATCGGCGGGGGTGAATCCGTTTACGCCAACCGGCGGGCCGCCAAAGGCGAAGTGATGCTGAATTGGCCGGAACGAAAATTTCCAAAGCGCGTCGACGGAAATGAGCGGCGCAGCCTCGACGATGTAGAAGAGGCATACGGGCTGCTGCTTCCGACTATTATTTATCCGCTTTTTGAAACGGCACTCAGGGGGGCGGCGGGAAGATCTCTCGAAGCGCATCGCCGGCACATGGGAAGCATCTGTGAACATCTGACCCGAATTGCAGCACAAAACCCCTATAGCTGGATTCAGACCTTCGAAACCGGCGATGTGCTGACCGCGCCGACCGCGGAAAACCGGTATATTGCTTACCCGTACACCAAGCGCATGGTTGCCAATATGTTTGTGGACCAATCGGCGGCACTGGTTATGACAAGCGAAGAAACGGCCGAAAGCCTGGGCATCGAACCCTCCCGATGGGTTTATCCCATGGGAAAAGCGGAATTGAATGACGTCTGGTATGTGAGCCGACGAAGGCGGATCCATGAATCCGTGGCGCTTGCCAAGGGTGCTCAAACATCATTGGAGCGGGCCGGCATCGGCATTGACGATATCGACGTTTTCGATCTCTACAGCTGTTTTCCCTGTGCCGTGGAAATGGGGCGGCATGCGCTCGGTCTTTCCGAGAGGGATGCCCGGGATCTCAGTGTAACGGGGGGGCTGCCGTATTTCGGGGGACCGATGAACAATTATTCCATGCACGCGGTGGCGACGGTTATCGATTACATTCAAAAGGGCCGTTCCCGATTCGCCATGGTAACGGCAACCGGCTGGTACATGACAAAACACGCCATTGTGGTATACGGTACGAAGCCGGGCCCTGTTTCCTGGGAGGACATGGAGGATTCGGCCATTCAGGCATCCATCGATGAAGAGGCGCTTCCCGGCGCTGTCAAAGAGGCCGCCGGGCGGTTGACGGTGGAGGCCTACACGGTGATTCATGATGGGTCCGGACGACCCGAACGCGGTCTCGTTCTGGGACGGCTTTCAGACGGCCGGCGGGCACTGGCGGACATCGATGACGATTCAGGTGCCTTGATCCGGTGGGAAGAAGAAGAACTGGTCGGAAAAAGAGGGGAAGTGCGATTTGATCGAGATTCGGGCCGGAACCGGGTGACGTTTTAACGCATCTTTCGGTTTTCTATCCAAAGACGGAGTAGAAGGATACAGCACCACCCGGTCGGGGGGGTGGTGCCTTTGCGTTCTTCGTTTATCCCGAGACCCGTTCGGGGAACCGCCGGGTCATCTTTTTTTTGCCGTACGTATGGAATCCACCGGTCGAATTTCGGTAAGAACAAGGGCTCCGACAGGGCAGGTGGTGACGCAATTGCCGCAACCGAAGCACTTGTCGAAATCGATTTGGGCAATCCCGTTCACCGTAATGGCCTGAAACTGGCACCTGCTCTCACATTCACCGCAGCCGGTGCAGAGATCGGCGTCAAATGTTACCCGGAACCGGGAGGGTGCGAAGGCCCCGGTATAACTTCCGTCATTGATCATGTGGAGACCGTGGCAGCAGCAGGAACAGCAGTTGCACATGAACATGTCTTCCGCCACATTGTTTCGGGCCATGTGCACCAAACCGGCGTCCTCGCATTCCTTGAGCCGCTTAAGCGCGTCCCCCAGTGAAATTTCGGTCCCGATTCCACGGGCGATGATCATGTCTGCTATCCTGTTTGTGGCAAAGCAATTGGCGGTTTCGGGGGCCGGGCAGTTCTGACCCCGGCCGACCTTTTTCGCCTGGAGGCGGCAAGCGCAGTCAACGGCGCTGATCACACGGGCATCCTGAAAAACCTTTGCCGCTGAATCCACATCCAGAATTCGGCTTTCGGAATCGACTGTCTCGTTTACCGGCAGCACCCGCATGGCCGGCGGATAATTCTTGGAATTCAAGAAAGCGGTGTGCCGTTCATGCTCTTTCGTGAACATCTCCTCCCACAGCTCCCAGTATTCCTGGGAGGTTTGGGGCCACATGACCGACATGTCCCGAAGCACGATCAGTCCCTTGATCAGGGCATAATATCCCATGCCGCCCTGGACACCGCCTTTCCGCCACAACTCTTCGAGACGCGGTTTGAGGCGTTCTTCGGGAATACCGGAGGCTTTTGAAATGGATTCGACATTTCCCGGAAGGGCCTGAAGGATCTTCATATCATCTTCGTCATCATAAAGCACATCGAAGATCTTGTATAAGATTTCCGAACCCGGAAACCCGAGAAGACTTGCATATTCCTCATAAAACGCTCGAACCGCCATAGGTTCTCTTCCTTTCTAATCGGTTGCGATGTTAAGTGAAGCGCCGGTTTTCTTTTTTGAAACCGGCTTGATCATGGAAACCAGGATGATGGACACCATGAAAGTGACGATGCCGAAAATAAACGCTCCGGAATAGGAGCCTGTTTTATCGAAAATCCATCCGAAAATAACGGGGCCGAGTCCGTTGATAACCCCGCCGGTGAAGGTGAGCATGCCCATCAGGGTGGCGATGGAAAAACGACCGAAGATATCCGCGACAAACGGAACCCACAACGGCATTACCGCCCCGTAGGCAATGCCGTTGGCTACGGCGAATATCATGAAGCCGGAGAGCGAGTCAACTTGAACGGCATAGGCGAAAACAAGAATTTGAATTGCATAGGATGCATAAATAATGGGTTTTCGACCCACCCGATCCGACAACGGGCCGGTCACGAGCCGCGACCCTGTGGCGCAAAGCGCCATCACCATCATGGCGGTGCCGATGAATTTGCCCACGCTTTCCGTTGCCATGCCCTCCATTTTTGCAATGTCGAACCCCCATGCGGCGATATGGGCGAGAACCCCCATCAGCGCAATGGCGCCGAGCGGATAAACCATGAGAAACATCCAGAAGGAGCGCGTTCCAAGGGCTTCCTTTACCGTCCAGCGCTCTTCCTTCAGAGGGTGTGCCGGCTGTGGACCCGATGCAATTTGGTTTTGCGGAACATGTTGTTCGCCGTCAGGCAGCAGACCCATGGATTCAGGATTTTTCCTGACGACGAAAACGGATGCCAGTATGGCCAGAAAACCGACTACAAAGCCGATGATGAGGTAACTGGTCCGCCAGCCGAAGCGTTCGATGAGATATGGGGAAATCGGAGAGATGACGGCAAGTCCCAGGCCGGAACCCGCCAGGACAAGGGCAACGGCAAGCCCGGCCTTTTTGAAAAACCATTGCCTGGCGGTTGCCGTATTGGGGACGATGTACGTAGCGGTGACACCGAGAGCGGCGATAAAGCTGTATCCGATATAAAACTGCCATATCGAATCGATGCGTGACATGACCGCCAACCCCGCCATCAATAAAATGCCGCCGGCCGACATGATCCACCGTGACCCGTATTTATCGGTCAACCTGCCGATAAATACGGCGCCGACGGCATATACGATCATGTGGAGGGTCAAGGCGGCACCGATGGCCGCCCGGGTCCATCCCAGGTCCTGAAGCATGTACGGCATGAAAATACTGAAGGCGTAACGCGTCACTGCGGCGGCAAGGGCGATGAGAGCACAGGCCCCCACCACCCACCACCCGTAAAACACCTTGCTCTGTCCGATTGGTGGAATGGCTGCGGAATCCTTCATCGATGGTTGGATATCCGGTTTGTGATCCATCTAAAGAATGTACAGTTCGCAGATTTTTCGATAATGATAGCCGTATATGGCCAGTGTGACCGCCAGGGGCATCATTTTCGGTTTTCGAAAAAGCGTCCAGAAAATCAGTCGCCAGTATTCCAGTCGTTCCTTTCCCCAGAAGCCCAGACGAAGACCTGAGCGAAAAAACGCCAGAATCCGTTGCAAATCCAACGGCATTCTCAACTCCGGTTCTTTAAGATCCTCCAGAACATGCCGGATGCGCCGATAGAAATTTCCGGGTGAATAGATTTGTTTCATGATAAACCGGTAGCCTTCCGAAAGCCGATCCATTCCCATTTTTGGAATGATATTGGTAGAACCGTCGACATTGTCTCCCGAAAAGTTGCCGGTCAACCGGTTTTCCAATTTCAGACGGTCGAACAGCCGTGTTCCCGGGGGTGCCTGAAGCATCCCGACCATGGCGGTGACGATCCCGCTTTTCTGAATAAAATCCACCTGGCGCTGAAATATCGATTGCGTATCGTTGTCGAATCCCACGATGAATCCGCCCATCACCTGCAGCCCCGCGCGATGAATTTTTTTTACGCTTTCCATGAGATCCCGGTTTTTATTCTGTATTTTATGACACTCCGCCAGGCATTCTTCATCCGGTGATTCTATGCCGATAAACACGGAATCAAAACCGGCTTTTGCCATCATTGCCATGAGTTCTTCATCATCGGCAAGATTGATGGAGGCCTCCGTGAAAAAAACGCAGCCCTTTTTCCTTTTGCGCCACTCAATCAGGGCAGGCAACAGCTGGTGTTTTAAATACCGTTTGTTTCCGATGAAGTTGTCGTCGACAAAAAATATGCCGTTCCGCCATCCGGTGCTGTAAATGCGATCCAATTCCAGGATAACCTGTTCGGGTGTTTTCAGGCGGGGACGATGACCGAATAGTGTCGTCACGTTGCAGAATTCACAATCGAAGGGACATCCCCTTGAAAACTGAATGCTCATGGAAGCGTATTGCTTGAGCTGCAGCAGATCGTATGAGGGAACCGGGGTTTGATGAATATCGCAAAAACCTGCGGCCCTGTAAATCTTTCTGGGTGTTTGGTTCGCCAGGTCCGAGAGAAATTCAGGCAGTGTCATTTCGGCTTCATCCAGTACGAGGTGGTCGACATCCGTGAATTCATCCGGCTCCGAGGTAAAGAGCGGCCCTCCGGCCACGATCCGCAAACCCGCATCTTTGCAGCGGGCGATAACCTGGTTGGCGGATTCCCGCTGAATGGCCATGCCGCCGATAAATACCATGTCCGCCCATGCCAGATCGATATCCGAAAGCCTTGTTACATTGAGATCGATCAGGCGCTTCGACCATTTCTCCGGAAGTAGGGAGGCAACGGTAAGCAGACCGAGAGGCGGGTGCGCCGCTCTTTTTCTGATGAAACGCAGGGCATATTTAAAAGACCAGAAGGTGTCGGGAAAATGGGGATAAATAAGCAGTATGTTCATTGGTGATTCTCCTTGAGCATTCAGAGCTGTTGCAATTCGACGCATCGCCGACAATAGCACGGGTAGTATAGTTATTGTGTAACATATAGTATAAACGGGCCGTTTTCAAATGAATTTGTCGGTTTTTGGGATTCCTTCCTCTGAAAACGGAAGAGCTGTCTTGTTGCGATCTCGACATCATTCACTTTCCTGAAGGGTACGGCGCCGGAAGGATTTCCCTTTAATTTTTTTTAGGCATGGGATAAGGGGTGATAAAGGTACTTGTTCAAGAACATCGATGATCGATATTTTAGAGGGAGGAAATGGCCCATGACCGCACCATTGGAAGGAATTATCGTACTGGATTGGACCCAGTGGCAAATGGGCCCCTGGGCGTCTGCGATGCTGGCCGATTTGGGAGCCAGAGTCATTCACATCGAAAACAAGGAAACCGGCGATAGCGGCCGATATCTTAAATTTCCGGGCGTGGCGGAGTTGCCCGAAGAGCGGGGCGCTTATTTCGAGGTAAACAACCGGGGTAAAGAAAGCATTGCCGTCGACCTGATGAAAGAAGAGGGCAGGGATATCATTTACCGCTTGGTGAAAATGTCGGATGTATTTGTCCATAATTTTCGGCAGGGGGTTCCTGAAAATCTTCACCTGGATTACACCACATTAAAAGAGTACAACCCGAAACTGATCTATGCGGCGGCATCCGGATACGGACCGAGAGGACCCGAATCCGTGGAACCTGCTTTCGATATGATCGGTCTGGCCAGGTGCGGCATTATGACCATGCTCGGGGGAAACGAAACACCTCCGCTGACCATTGGCGGTGCTATTGCAGACCAGATGGGGGGAATCATGACGGCCTACGGGATCCTCGCAGCAATTGTGGCCCGGGAAAGACTCGGGGTCGGTCAGCAGGTGGATGTATCCCACCTTGGAAGCATGATGGCTCTTCAAGGGCTTACCATCGGCATGCAGCTTTACCACAAACAAGACCTGACGGCCTACTTCAAGACAGACCGGGAGAAGGCCAGAAATCCTCTTTGGAATCATTATCCATGCAAGAACGGCACCTGGATCATGCTCGGCATGCTGGTGCCCGATGAAAAATGGCCTGTCTTGTGCAAAGCACTGGGCATTTCGCACCTGGAAAAAGATCCGAAATTCGACGGTATTCAAACCCGAATGGACAATTCCGCCGAGCTTATTGCCATTCTGGATAGCATCTTTCAAACGAAGACCGCACGGGAATGGACATCGGTTTTGAAAAAAACCGGTGATATCATCTGTACGCCGATTCAGACCCCCTACGACCTGGAAAACGATCCCCAAGTAAAGGCCAATAATTATATTATCGAAACGCAACACGAAGTTTTCGGGCCGTCAAAAGTGCTTGGCGTTCCTATTCACTTGAGCGAAACGCCGGGCAGTGTTCGATGTGAAGCCCCGGCACTGGGGCAAAATACCGAAGAGGTGCTGATGGACTTGGGCGGCTATTCCTGGGAGGAGATCGAGGCGCTGAAGGAAAAGGCGGTCATCCTCTAAAACGGAAAGGGGCCATGTCGCGGGTGACATGGCCTTTGCCGACCGAGCTTACAGCCCATAGCACTTTCATGAAAAGCAGCACTCCTCCCGTCCAGAGCGCGGGAACTTGTCAATGCGGTCTAAAGAAGATTTTCCCGCTTCAGCCGGTGAATGATTTGCGTGGTGGATCTGCTTCGATTCATGGTGTAAAAATGAAGCCCCGGGACCCCTTCTTTCAATAATCCGCGGCACTGACGGACGGCCGTATCGATACCGAAATCCAGAACGGCATTCGAATCTTCGGTATCGATAGCCGCAAGACCTTCGTTCAATGCTTCGGTCAGGGTGGCCCCGCATACCTTCGCCAGCATTCGAGTCATTTTGACCGTATAAACCGGCATGATGCCGGGAATCACGGGTACGGTAACCCCCAGCTTGCGAAGGCCCTCCACGTACGTGAAGAAAAAATCATTATCATAGAAATACTGCGACACCACGTATTCGGCACCATTGTCTATTTTTTGTTTGACATAGGCCATATCGTTTTGAAGGCTTTCGGCTTCCAGATGCCCCTCGGGATATCCGGCGCAGCCAACGGTAAAATCGTAGTGTCGTTTGATGAAGGCGATCAAATCCGAGGCATGTTCGAAGCTGTCCGGGTGGGGAACGAAATCGTCATCCTTCGGTTTATCGCCGCGAATCGCGAAAATGGTCTTAATGCCCAGTTCCGTGTAACTGTCGAGAACTTCCCGGATGTCATCCGGCCCCAGACCGTATCCGGCGATGTAGGCAACGGTGGGCAGATGTTTGTCGACGATATGCTTTACGGTTTGGTAGGATCCGTCCCGTGTCGACCCGCCGGCGCCGAAAGTTACGGTCATGTAATCCGGCTTGTTTTCGGCCAACTTGTCGATGACGTCGCCGAACGATTCGGCGGCTTTTTCGGTTCTCGGCGGAAAAAACTCCATTGAAATGACGGGCTGTCCGCCCTCGTACAAACGGGTAACACGCATGTTTAAACTCCTCCACTCATCTGAAATCAGGTTTAACTCGTCCTTCGCGGAAACATCTATCTTCTTGAGCGCTTCCGCCTTTATGCCATTCGTTCATCGAGGAATGCCTTTTGATCCAGACTCGGATCTTCCTTTGCAGCGAGATAAAGCTCCCTGGAAAGAACGGCCTGGTCCAGGCACCGGCCGCATTCGATAACAATTTCGGCAAAGTGTTCGCAGCCCTTGCGGCCGATTTCACGCATGACCTGTTTATCCCAACCCGGCTCCCTCAGGGACAGCCCGACCGCGGTTTGTAAAATCGGCACCGCTTGAGGACAGACAAAATTGGTGTAGCGCTTCATGTTCCCCTCTATGCGTAAAATGCCTCCGTCGGAAATACAGACATCCATGCTTATTTCCATACCGTAAATGTGGTCTTCCTGGATGCCGTTGAACCGAATGGTATCGTCATCGAGAAATTCCGCGCCGATTATCTGACTTCTTTGGAATCCAATCATTCTGTTCCTCCTTATAAGTCTATCCCCTGCATAATGGGGCTGTCATCCTGAAAGGCGATGCAGCTTCTGATCAGCCTAGGATTGGATTTAATCATTTCACGAAGTCCGGCGAGCTTTTCATCCGGATCGGTGACGCTCTCACCCATTTCAATGCCCGGACGCGTAAAATAAAGAATAACCGCATTGCAGCATTCCAATACGGCATCCACCAAAATGGATTTTCCGTCGTCGCCCCCCAGAATTCCTGCCGTTATCTTACGCAAACCGGAACCAATAGCGACCCCTTCGATTTTTTTGATGTCCTCGGCGGCACTTCGGTATCTCGGCGGTACGTATCGTTCAAACGTAACGGCGGCATCTGTGATTTCCAGGTCAGGGGGTTGAACGATCAGCCCCACGTTGATTTTGAACACATCATCGGTAAGCCGCCAGGAAACCGACAGGTCGCCTTCGGGGCGGGGTTCGACCTCCACTACTTTGTTCCGCAAGAATTTTAATGTCATGGTGTCTCCTTTTCTATCCTTTCCTTTCGTGCTTTTTGAATGTCTTTCAGCTGCTGCCATACCGCCTCTACCTGGCGGCGGGTCTCTTCAATCGTCCCGGAGTTGTCCACGATCAGATCACAGTAGCCTTTTTTCTCTTCAACCGGTATCTGAGAACGGATAATGCTCAGGGCGAGGTCATGATCGATATTGTCCCTTTTCATCAGGCGCTCGAGCTGCACCTCTTCCGGGGTGTATACCATCAGGAGATTGTCGAAATACGCCTGCATGTGGGTTTCAATCAACAGCGGAATCACGACCTGGATGATGGCATCCTCATTTTCGGCGGTATGTTTTTCAATCAATTCGACAAACTTTTCTCCGATCCGGGGATGAATAAAACCTTCCAGCTTTTTGCGTTTTTCCATGTCCTTGAACACGATGTTTCTGAGTTTCTCCCGGTCCAGGGTCTTGTCTTCCGCCAACACCTGTTTTCCGAAATAATTGACGATATCGTGATAGGCGGGTTGATCCGGCTCGACGACGATTCTGCTCAAAACATCGAAATCGATAATAGGTGCCCCCAATTCTTCCAGGATGGTTGCCACCGTCGATTTGCCGGTTCCGATTCCACCTGTCACACCGAGCAGCAACCTGCCGGATTTTCCACGTGTTCCCGATACCATGTCCTGGGCCTGGTATGCCTGTGGGAATTCTCCGGTAATATCCGATTCAGCACCGGCGTAGCTGATGGGATAGCGAATTCCGCGCCTGTAGAGCGCCTCCATGCCGCTCAGGATTTTATCCATGTGGCCGGCTGGAATCGCCATTACCAACTCATCATCCTGGGCGTGGCCGTACCGCCGTTCGCCGTAACAGGGGATGGTCAGTGACGGTTTGCCGTTAAGATAGCACCGGGCTATCGCGTCGGCGCAGGATGACTCCCCCACGCAGAAGAACTGCATTACCTCGTAATCCTCAAATTGGATGGCATTGATCAAGAGCATCATCTGGGCGGGGTTGGCATATATCAAGATGATATCCGGATCGAACGGGTTGTAGACCAATGGCGCCATTGCGACCGCCTCGTATTGATTCAGGGGAAGGCGTGGTATGCCGTTTTCATATTTTCTGCCGTCAGCCCGGCTTTTGGTCCAAACAATGCTTCTGAACGTGCCGTCTTTCATAAATTCCGGTATTTCCGCGAGTCCGATGATGGAAGGGCACATGACAGACATGAAATCGTCCGCATCCGCACCAACCGTCCAATCAAAATGCCTGACCAGATTTGTCATCTGGCACAGGGTTGCTTTGTGCGTCAATCGGCGCAAAAAGGGTATCTCGGAGAGCAATGTTTTGTCTTCCAGAAGTTTGAAGGCGATCGGAAATGATTTGAGCCGCATGAGCAACTCCAGCCTTCGAATCGGTTTTTCCCAGTCTCGAGTGGTATTCACGGCGATTTCCTTTCGTTAAGGATGAATTGAGGATACTTTTTTATATCACGAGATATAAATCATGAGATTCAATAAAAGACAAGACATAGATACTAAGCAAATTGTATGCCATGACGCGACCATCAAGGGGTTGAAAAAATCAGCACCGAATACAAGGCCTTGTCCGAAGCGGCGATGTGCAATGCTGTAAGGCGTTGCATAATTGCAACTGTATCGCATATGAGCGTCGTAGATTTACAACTTTGAATGGTGAATCGTGAATCGATTTATCGAAATCGAAATCGGTATCGAAATCGGTATTGGCATCGAATTTTTTTCTGTTCGATTTTCGCTTCCGATCCCGATCCCGATCCCGATTGGATAGTGACGGGTGCGGAGTTTAAGTTTAACCTTCAGCTTTGAGCCTTCAGCGCCAACCGAAACCCCGGGCGTGATTGACATTTGACCTATTGTTTTTATATACATAGAAACCGGAGTGAATCAGCCGTTTCCGGATGGAAACCAACCCCGTGAGGAGGCCGTTTATCATGACATTGCACCCGGAACTCAGGGCAAGAACCGAAATGCTGGCAAACCGTCATTGGGATCTGCCGGCAATCGAGAAACGATTTAAGCATCTTGCAGAAAACGGAATCTCGAAGAAGCAGGTCCGTCGAGAAGAAGCCGTACGCGAAAAGAAGAAAATTTTGGATCGCGTTCAGGAAAGAGCGGAAGAATACTGCTATCTCACGCGCAGCTGCGCCAAAGGGTCCTGTCTGGCTTTGCTGGAAGAATTCGGTATGGGCAGCATGGGAATTATTAAGGCGTTGGGGCCGTTCCCCGGACTTGCCATGACCGGCGGCATCTGCGGACCGGTTGCCGGCGGGTTAATCGCCCTTGGACTGTTTTTTTCGGATGAAGATCCGGCCGATTATGAAAACCCGCGCGCCTATTTTGCCGCAAGAGACTTCATTGAACGGTTTGAAGAGGTGTTCGAAAGCACGTTATGTACGGAAATTCAAAAACAACTATTGGGAAAGGCTTATGACCCGTTTGCCGGTCTTGAAGAACTGACCGCATTCAATGCATCCGGTGCCCGTGAAAAATGCCCGGCGGCACCCGGTTTCGGTGCACGAATCGCGGCGGAAATCATCATCGAGCGGCTTTAAGACAATAAACGGCGGCCCCCGCACAAATCGCCTATGAAAAGCAAGCGAACGGATTCACTACCCGAAAACCCAACGGAAGCCATCCTCGAGAGCATTTCGGACGGTGTCTTTACGGTGAATGAAAATTGGCATATCACCTCATTCAACCGTGCTGCCGAAGAAATAACCGGTGTACCCCGGCTGGAGGCGATCGGGCGGCATTGTGCGGAGGTGTTTCGGTCCAGTATGTGCGGAACCGGTTGTCCCCTGGGGCAGACGCTTAAAACCGGCAGACCCATTATCGGCAAATCCGGATACATTATCGATGCGGACGGGAATCGAATACCCATCAGTGTCTCTACAGCCGTGCTGCGGGATGCCGACGGACGGGTGATCGGCGGCGCTGAAACGTTTCGGGACCTTTCCGAAGTCGAGGCCCTGCGGCAGGAATTAGAGGGCAAAATCAGGGTCGGTGATTTAACCAGCCGAAGCCCGTTGATGCAGCGCGTGTTCGAAATTTTGCCCGCCATTGCCGCCAGCCCGAGCACCGTTCTTCTGCTCGGGGAGACCGGTACAGGAAAAGATCTTATCGCCCGAACCATTCATTCACTCAGTCCACGTGCCGCGGGACCTTTTATCGCCGTAAATTGTGGAGCCCTGCCGGATACGCTGCTGGAATCGGAATTGTTCGGCTACAAGGCCGGCGCATTCACCGGTGCCCAGAGAAACAAGCCGGGCCGCTTCGCTCTTGCCGAGAGGGGAACCATCTTTCTCGATGAAATCGGAGAGATCAGCCCGGCGCTTCAGGTCAGGCTTTTGCGGGTGCTTCAGGACCGCGTTTACGAACCGCTTGGCGCCACACGTTATGAAACCGCCGATGTCCGCGTCGTCACGGCAACCCACAAAGATCTGACGGAACAGGTCCGCCGCGGGCTTTTTCGGGAGGATCTCTATTATCGGGTGAACGTTGTTCGACTCGAACTGCCGCCGCTTCGTAAAAGGAAGGAGGACATTCCGCTTTTGGCCGATGAATTCATCGGCCGGTTCAATCGGCTGCAGCAGAAAAATGTAAGAGGGGTTTCCGCGGAGGCGTTGTCCCTGCTGATGGCGCATGATTGGCCGGGAAACATACGAGAATTGGAAAACGTCATCGAACGCGCCTTTATACTTTGCGGGAGCGGCGATATCGGCATCGCCCACCTGCCGAGTGAGTTGACGGAGTACAGCGCAAATCCGGTGCATGACGATATCCGTTCGGCCCATGACATACTCGATGCCCAGGCCATCCATTCCGCTCTTGAACGAAACGCCTATAACCGGGTTGCCGCTGCACGTGATCTTGGGATTCATAAAACCACCCTCTATCGAAGGATCAAAAAACTCGGCATTCCCCTTCCCCAAAAAGACGGCCGCTTTGTTCGATACGAATAACCGTTGCATATCTGAACCTGCCAAACGGGCCAAACCGTAGCTTAAACGCTACACATATGCCTCTTTGGCTGCTATCTTTTATAAGATAATACCTCATCATATCAATAGCTTGAAATGGTATTGCTTATGAAATAATGGGTTGGCACTTTTTTTGCTGTAATCATGAGTAAAAGTGTACTGGACAAATAATGAAAATTGCATTTGCTCACTGGAATAATCGAATCGCTCCGGTTTTTGACACCGCACGTCGGATTCATATCGTTGAAACGAACGGTGGTGCCGTAATCGGAGAAGTGGAAGAAGAATTGCCTGAAGCGATGACGGTTTTGAAGGTGCTTCGATTGGTCGATCTCAAGATCGATGTGCTGGTTTGCGGTGCAATTTCAAGGTCGCTGCACGGACATGTTTCCGCTTACGGCATTCGAGTTGTGCCGTTCGTTGCCGGCGGTTTGCGGAAAATCATCCAGGCATGGCTCGAAGGTATTTTGATGCGCGACGTTTTTGCCATGCCCGGGTGCCGTGGACGGTCACGGCAGCGATACAGAGGAATATCCGCTCATCATCGAGAGATACACAGGATGAGAACACCGAGAAGGCATCGGGGCGGGGAAAGATACGGCGCAGGCATACAACGGAATGCTTCCACGAATGAATTCGCAATGCCCGGTGCGGCGGCCTATTGTATTTGCCCAGGTTGCGGATTAAGCGTGCCGCATGCAGGCGGCGTTCCCTGTGTAGAACGCGAGTGCCCGGCGTGCGGAATCGTTATGAAAAGAGGATAAAATAGAATAATAAGAGTAGCCGATCACCACCACCTCTTCCAGTGCCTGTACATCCTCTCTTAAGACAACATCGATGCGGGTCTGTTCTCCCACGGGGACCTCCTGTGCGACCATCAAGATGTGTCTCATCCAGCACCTCCTCAATCAATCGGTTCAATTGCCTGCTTTTAGTGGTCCTTCATCTGTTAGACGAACTGGATAGGCAGATGGTTCCACG
>JAWODC010000035.1:0-31757 GCA_046483495.1 Desulfobacterales bacterium | reverse complement strand
TTGGATGTCCTAAAAATAATCTCATCAACGGTTTCTTTATCGATGATGTTCCAATGAAAATTTGTTTTAGCCCTGAACAGTTTTTTCAGCATTGGGGTATCACAGGGGTTATGAAACTTCGGGTCGAGATTGATCCTTACAAAATTAAAGAAGGCTAAAAGATGGGAATATCGAGTCTTTTTAGTTTGCTGTTTTTTACCTTCAGTGATTGAATTCAGGAATGGGAGGATCCTTTCAGTGGTTATAACGTTCATGTCCTCGTCTTGAAATTCCTGACAAAGCCTTGTAAGCACCAGCGTATAGGCCCTCACACTGTTTTCCTTGGAATGGGATTTGTGATAGTCAAGATAAAGTTTTACAGCGTTTGAAATTTTCATAGCTTACCTCCTTATGGTTATAGAATTTTAAAGAATGCTCCATTTGAATTATCCCATGGAGAGATGCGCATAACCATATGGATTTGGAAATCACCGGCATTGAATAGTATCTGGAAATGGAGGCAATAAAAGTATGAACTCGGTTTCGATTTTTTGTCGTACCCTGGAGGTTAAACTGAAAACAGGACCGGATATCATGGATGTTACCTCAGAATTGAATCGAATCGTGCAGGCTTCGGAAATAACCACCGGCGTTCTCAACGCCTGCATGGTCGGGTCCACCGGGTCTTTGACGACCATCGAATACGAACCCGGCGTAATCGAAGATTTAAAAGCCGCGCTCGATCGGTTGGCTCCGCCCGATATCGAATACGCCCATGAAAAAGCATGGCATGACGGAAATGGCCACAGTCACGTCCAGGCGGCTCTGATGAGCCCGTCGATAACGCTGCCCGTTAGAAACGGTGTTCTAAAACTAGGAACCTGGCAGCAGGTCGTTGCCGTCAATCATGACAACCGCCCGCGCAACCGGAGCATCGAGGTGACCGTCACCGGCACTGCCTGATCAGTCAGAAGTGAAACGGGCAGTTTTAGAAATGCCAATCGTCAGACATATCACAGGCTTTTGCCTATTCTGATATATCCCCTTTTTGGAGGATATCACAAATATTGGCCGGCTTTATGTTTTCCTGATCTCATTTCGAAAAAAACCGACAACCGGACCTTGGAAATGGTAATAGTAACACCATATTTCAAAACGATTTTAATAAGAAGGAATTGTGTAGTCCGCAAAATCTTTCAGCGTGAAACATGGCAAGGAGTGCGCATCCAGATTAAAAATTTCTCGCACTCACCAACATAGAATGATGGGTTTCAAATAAGGCCTAAAGCTTCCGCTTATCTTTAATCATATGATTAGAAATGACAATTCGCTGGATTTCTGATGTCCCTTCGTAAATGGTGAATACGCGAGCGTCCCGGTAAAGTCTTTCTATAGTGTAGTCCTTGGTAAACCCATAGCCGCCATGAATCTGCAAGGCTTTTTCCGTCACACGATTGGCCATTTCCGAAGCGAAGAGTTTGGCCATGGAGGCCTGGGTGGTGAAATTTTCCTTACGGTCTTTCATGGTTGCTGCGGAGAGCATCAATTGTCGGGCCGCCTCGATTTCCGTGGCCATGTCCGCTATCATCCAGCGCAGCCCCTGGAATTTGGATATGGGTTGCCCGAACTGGTCACGATTTTTTGCATATTTAATCGCTTCGTCCAACGCCGCAGAGGCAACGCCTACGGACTGGGCGGCGATTCCGATTCTACCGCCGTCCAAAGCGGTCATGGCAAGCTTGAACCCTTCCCCCTCTTTGCCCAGAAGATTTTCAACGGGAACCCGGCAGTCGTTGAATATCAGGTCGGTTGTGTCCGAAGCCCTCAACCCCATTTTATCTTCAGCCTCGCCTACAATAAGGCCGGATCGATTTTTTTCCACAATAAAAGCACTGATGCCTTTATGGCGTTTTGACTCATCGGTTTTGGCCGTAACAACGACGAGACCGGCGTTTTTTCCGCTGGTAATAAACCGCTTGGTTCCGTTGATGATGTATTGGTCACCATCTCTTACTGCGGTGGTGGACTGGGCTACCGGGTCGGATCCGGCATGAGGCTCGGTCAGGGCAAATGCACCGATCATATTTCCTGCACAAAGTTCAGGCAGAAAGGTTTTTTTCTGGCGCTCGGTTCCAAACCCCAGGATGCTTTCACAGACTATGGAATTATGAACCGACATCACGACAGCGGTGGATGCGCAGGAGTAGGCGACCTCAGACAACGCCAGCACATAGCTGACCGTATCGGCACCCTCACCCCCGTACTCAGTGGGGATCATCATGCCCATCAGCCCGAGATCGGCCATTTTTTTTACGTTTTCTTTTGGAAATGCTTTGGTTTTATCCCTTTCCATGGCACTTTCGGCAAGGACTTTCCTGGAGAATTCCCGTACCATGTACTGTACCATGAGCTGTTCTTGCGTCAGATGAGACGGCATTGCGTTGATCCTTCTATATTTTTCTTCGATCCTTAAATTTAAGGTACATAGAGCACCACCAGCAGTTCCGCGTCTTCTTTTCCGGTGTTTTTCAATTTGTGCCGGATGCCTGAATTGAAATGCAGGGTTTCTCCGCTTTTCAGTGAGGTGACGTGTTCTCCTACGGTGACCTCGATCTTTCCGGACAGCACATAAACAAATTCTTCCCCCTCGTGCTGATACGAAACGCCTTTATGCTCCTGCATAGACTCGATGGTGACGGCAAACGCCTTAAGATGTTTATTTTCAGCGCCTGGTGTCAAGGTCCTGTAGGCATAATCTTCTGTACGTTCAACAAATGCCTTGATCCTTTTTTTGGAGACAGCAGCCTGTTCCTTCAGCAAAAAACTGGAATCCACCTCCAAAGCCTTCGATATCTGCAGGAGTGCCCCCACCGGCGGTCGTTCTTTGCCGGATTCGATTTTTTTTATTTTATCGATTGAAAAACCTGTCTCATTGGCCAACTGATTCAAGGTGATCTTTTTCCCGGTTCTCAACTTCTTTATTTTTTTACCCAGGGAAAATACGGTTTCATTTTTTTTTTCAGCCATTTTTTACCTTCCATTACCAAGCATTTTTTCGTAGAAGTGGTTTCAAAACCTCCTCTCAGGCCCAATATCGGCGTTGGAATGAAGGATTCAATGCTCAAAATACGTTATGTATTCCTGCGCTTGAATCCTTCCTCCCGCCTTGATCTTGGACCTGATTGAAGGTTTTGAAACCGCTTCTAGGTATTTTGCATAAAAACTATTATCTGCACCCGAAATCGTCAAGATAATTACGGTACTCTTTCCTGATAACCAAGCCTGACTCGCGGAACCGCCGCTCAATCACTCTTCAGCACTCCGGTTATGAAAAGTATGAAGTGCGATTTTCAGAATGCTGAGAAATCTGCATACCCGGGGATGTGCATGAGGAATATGTCAATTGATTTTGTAAAACGGTGTCGGACAAATAGAAATAGAAAAACCCATGAGGGCTTTTTGAAATCGGACGGTGTCGAATGCTGATGTGGCGGAGGGAGTAGGATTCGAACCCACGGAGCTTTGACACTCAACGGTTTTCAAGACCGCCGCCTTAAACCACTCGGCCATCCCTCCTAAGCTGTTTTGTCTATCATGTAATGCTCGGGCGGGTCAATATATTTTAACTTGCGTTCATGGCGGAGTGGACCGGGCCAAGGGTTGCCGCCGAACAAACTCACCCGAAAAGGACTGCTTGAGCGAAGCGCCCGGCAGGAAAATTTAAAACAAGCTTTATCTAAATTTGTATTGACAACTTTACCAATTTTAGATAGTCTCAACTGTAAAAAGGGGCGGCTGGATCCACGACAGGGAGATCGGCCGTGCCCGCAACCTTGCTTTACAGGAATATAACGATGCTGAACACAACATCACCACTGCCGCTGTATCAACAACTGGCCGATATCATCAGCGAAAAAGTCATCAATGGCGACTATCCGCCGGGTACCCGGCTTCCTTCCGAACACGAGATGGCAAAACACTACAACATCGGCCGGCCAACGGTCCGGCAGGCCACGGAAGTATTGGTCCGCAAAGGCGTGCTTCGTAGAAAGCGGGGCGCCGGCACGTTTGTGCAGAACGAGCATCGCGAAGTGGATCTGTTCAGTCTGGCTGGAACCCTCTCCTCCTTTCAGAAAAAGGGCATATCCGTCGTATCGCACATCGTGAATCGTATCCGCCTGATTACGGTGCATCAGGATGCCGCCAATCCTTTCTTCGATCAAAACGCCTATTTTTTTCCACGGGTCAGCCGGGTCGACAATGAACCCGTCCTGCTGGAAGATATTTATCTCCATCCCGGACTGTTTTCCGGCATTGACAAATTCGACCTCACCGGCCGGTCCCTTTCACAGATCGTATCGGATTATTTCTATCTAAAGCCGACCGGTGGAAGACAGCATTTCAGAATCGCATATCCCAATGCCGCAAGGGCCAGACTGCTGGGCGTATCGAAGGAAACGCCCGTTTTGGCGCTGAACCGGTTCATCGATTTTCCCGACGTCCCAAACGGCGTCTACTCGGACCTTTTCTGCCGTACGGACCGGTTCGTCTTCTCCCAGAAACTCGGAGGAATTCAAGATGAAAACTAGAGGCTACTACGGCCGATTCGGCGGCGCATTCATCCCCGAAATACTCACAGCGACGTTCGAAGAACTGGAAGCCGCGTTTACAGCCGCAAAACATGATCCCCATTTCTGGTCATCCTATGAATCCATCATGTCGACCTATTCATGCCGTCCGACACCCCTGACCTATGCCGAGAATTTAACCCGGCATTTCGGCGGCGCCAAAATCTACATCAAACGTGAAGATCTGAACCACACCGGAGCGCACAAGGCCAACAATGTCATGGGACAGGGCCTTTTGGTTCAACGTATGGGCAAAAAAAGGGTGATCGCCGAAACAGGGGCCGGCCAGCATGGCGTGGCCTGTGCAACCATGGCGGCCAAGTTCGGTTTTGCCTGCACCATTTACATGGGTGAAACGGATGTCGTTCGGCAGCGGCCCAACGTGTTCTGGATGGAACGGCTGGGAGCCGAGGTGATACCGGTTACGGACGGCACCCGCATTTTAAAAGACGCCATCAACGAAGCCTTTCGGGATTGGGCAAGAAACATGGCCGCCACCCATTATGTGCTGGGAACGGCCAGCGGCCCCCATCCCTTCCCCGAGATGGTGTCCTATTTTCAGTCCATCATCGGAAAAGAAGCAAGGGAGCAAATCCTGAATACCGAAAACAAACTGCCGGCGCGGGTTTATGCCTGTGTGGGCGGCGGCTCCAATGCCATGGGGATTTTCCAGGGGTTCATGACCGATCCGGTCGAGCTGGTAGGGGTGGAAGCCGGCGGAAAGGGTCTCGATACGGGATCGCATGCTTCCCGGCTGAAATCCAAAGACGGCGGCATCGGCGTGGCCCAGGGCTACAAGTCCTATTTTCTCCAGGATGAAGACGGCCAGATGAAGGAGACCCACAGCATCGCCGCCGGATTGGATTACGTGGGGGTTTCGCCGATCTTGTCCCAACTGAAGGAAACCGGGCGTGTCCGGTTCGAGGCGGCAACGGACCGGGAGGTGGTGGACGCCCTTGCCTTGACCGTGAGAAAAGAGGGCCTGATTCCGGCTCTGGAATCCGCCCACGCGTTTGTCCAGGCCTTCAAGGAAGCGCCGCAACTCGGCCCCGATGAAGTCGTTGTCATCAATCAGTCCGGAAGGGGAGACAAAGACATTTTTACCATTGCCGATGCATTTGACGATCCCGGCTGGAAACGGTTCATCATGAAAAAGGCGGAGGACTATCATGCTGGATAACGATATCCGGAAAAGATTGGAAGAAAAAGACATTCTGCTCATGACCCATATCGTGATGGGATATCCGTCCTTCGATGATTCACTCGCCGTTGTTTCGGCCATGGTCAATGCCGGTGTCGATCTCATGGAGCTGCAGATTCCGTTTTCGGAACCGATTGCGGACGGGCCGGTGATTCTCAACGCCAATCAGAAAGCGCTTGCCAACGGCACCCGGGTGTCGGCCTGCATGGCGTTTGCCCGAAAGGTGACGGAGCTGTTCGATATCCCTTTTTTGATCATGACGTACTACAATATTCTTTTTGCGTCCGGCGTGGACCGGTTCGTTTCCGGGTTGGCCGCGGCCGGTGTAAAAGGGGCGATCGTTCCGGACCTTCCACCCGAGGAAGCCGATGAATACCAGACCGCTATGAAAAACCACCAATTGGCCCCTATTTACATTTTCTCGCCGACAACACCGGAAAAACGAATGGGGTTCATCGACAGCCGGGCCGATGGATTCATTTACTGCGTTGCCCGAAAAGGGGTGACCGGCGAAAAAACGGCTTTTTCAGAGGAGCTTGCCGACTACCTTAACGCATGCCGAAGAAATACCCGGCTTCCGCTTGCAGTCGGATTCGGTGTAAAAGATAAAACCGAAGTCGATTTTTTGCGCGGCAAGGCGGATATCGCCGTCGTCGGATCGGAAGCCATCCGGGTTTTCGATCGCGAGGGTGTCGATGCCGTGGGGGCCTTCATCAGAAGTCTTCGGTGACTGCAGTAGCAGGAGGTGAACACAAGAAAACGCCCGTTATCCGAATATTTTCTTCGGCGAAAGGACTCGCACATCTCTGACCCGTTCGACAAATGCCTTTATCTTTTCTGGGTTTTTTCGCCCCGGCAGCAGTTCAACGCCCGAACTGACGTCCACGGCATCCGGCTGGGCATCACGAACGGCCTGCCGGACATTTTCGGGGGTCAGCCCGCCGGCCAGGATAAGGGGATGGTGACGGTTGAGCCTGCCTGCTTCGGACCAGTTCCAGGCAAGCGCGTTTCCCCCCGGTAAGTCACCTCTTCCGCATTCCGCCAGAACCGCCGAGGCGTCGAAGTCGAGCATCTCGTCGATATACGGGGGCCGCTTCGAAAAAAGCGTTTTGATGACGATCAGGTTTTCAGCGCCCAGCCGGCGGACCATTTCCGGTGATTCCCGCCCGTGCAGCTGTACGGCGTCAAGCCCGCATGTTTCGACGCTGCGCTTTATGTGGTTAAACGAGGCGTCGACGAACACGCCGACCGTCGTTACCGTTTTCGGCAGGCGGCTGATGATGGCTTTGGTGGTTTCGACGGATACGCATCTCGGACTTTTCGGGAAGAAAACGAATCCCAGCGCATCCGCTCCGCATCGGACACATGAAAGAGCATCCTCGATCCGGGTAATGCCGCAAATTTTCACCTGGGGAGCTGCTTCTGTACTCATAAGGCCCCATTTTCCGCCTGTGCACCCAAAAGGCTTTTCAAAAATGCTTCTGTGTTTTCCGCCCGCACCAGACTTTCCCCGATGAGAAAATTGAAGATTCCGGCTTTTTTGGTGCGTACGATATCTTCCCGTGAACGTATTCCGCTGGCCGCTACGGGTATCTGACCGGGGGCCAGCATAGCGGCTAATCGGAACGCCGTTTGGATATCCGTCTTAAACGAGCTCAGATCACGGTTGTTGATCCCGATCAGTTCGGCACCGGCAAGCGCGGCCGTTTCGATGTCTTTTTCCCGGTGAATTTCAACCAGTGTATCCATATCGATATCCCTGCAGATATCCATAAAGTCTTTGAGCATTTCCCGGTCGAGGATTCGAGCGATCAGCAAAACGGCATCCGCGCCGGCGGCATACGCCTCATGGATCTGGTAGGAAGAAATAATGAAGTCCTTACGGAGCACGGGAAGGGTTGTCGCCGCACGTGCACGCCGCAAATCCGCCAGGCTGCCGTTGAAAAACCGCTCGTCCGTCAACACGGATACCGCCGCAGCACCGCCTTTTTCGTAGGAGCTTGCAAACCGGGCCGGATCCAGGTCCTCTCGAATAGGTCCCTTTGAGGGGGATGCCCGCTTGATTTCCGCAATAATGTTGAGACCCCCTGCGCCGGGGACCGACAGGTTGTGAAAAAAGGGCCGCTTTACTCTCCCCCCGCCGAAATTGTGGTACAGATCGCTTTCGGATATTCTTTTCTTTGCAGCGGCAACCCGATCCCTCTTCGCCTGCACGATGGTGGTCAGAAAATCCTTTGTCATGGCGTTTATCCGTTTTCCCGGGTATACTGAATCAATGCATTTAACTTCTCCATTGCACCCCCGCCGTCGATCGCGGCTTCAGCCAGGGCAATACCGCTTTTGGTGCTTTGGGCCTTGCCGGCAGCCACCAGCGCAGCCGCTGCATTGAGGACGACCACGTCCCGGCGGGCGCCTTTTTCTCCCTGCAAAATACTGCGGGTGATTTGGGCGTTTACCTCCGGATCCCCCCCGACGAGTTCTTCCGGGTCCGCCTGCCTGTCAAAAAATTGTTCCGGCGAGATATCGTATGTACGAACGAGGCCGTCTTTTAATTCCGAAACCCGGGTTGGGGCGCATACGGAAATTTCATCGAGCCCGTCGTGGCCGTGAACCACAAAAGCCCGCTTCACTCCCAGCAGGTTCAATGCGGCGGCAAACATTTCGGTGAGCTCCGGCGCATACACCCCCACCAGCTGGCAATTGGCCGCAGCCGGATTGGTCAATGGCCCCAGCATATTGAAAATGGACCGCAGCCCCACCTCTTTCCTGGCCGTTGCGGCAAACCGCATCGCCCCGTGGTAAACCGGTGCGAACATGAAACCGATGCCGATTTCCTGCAGCGCCTCCTCTACGATTTCGGGGTCCGTATCGATCTTGACCCCCAACGCCTCCAACAAATCGGCACTGCCGCACCGGCTGGATATGGAGCGATTTCCGTGCTTGGCCGTGCAAACGCCGCAACCGGCCACCACAAAAGCGGTCGTCGTGGAAATGTTAAACGTTCCGGCGCCGTCCCCTCCGGTGCCGCAGGTGTCCAGAACGGTCTCGGCCGAAGACTGAATGCGCAGGGCTTTTCGTCTCATAACCCGCGCCGCACCGGCGAGCTCTTCGAAGGTTTCGCCTTTCGTCGCCAGGGCCCCCATCATAGCACCGATCTGGGCGTCGGTCGCCTTCCCGTTGAAGATATCGGACAGCATCTCACCCATCTCCGCTTCGCTTAAATCGGTTCTGTTCACAATTTTAGAAAGACTCTCTCGAAATGCCATTTTTTTTCTCCTTGAATAAATCGTTTTCGGTAACGTCTGTTCAGACCTGCGACATGGTTAAGAAATTTCTCAGAATGCGTTTGCCGAGCGGCGTCATAATGGATTCCGGGTGAAACTGTATACCTTCCGTGGGATGCGACTTATGGCGTATGCCCATGATTTCACCGTCTTCGGAACGCGCACTGATATCGAAGCACTCCGGTAGATTATTTTCGTTTACGGCCAGTGAATGGTAGCGCATCGCCTGAAAGGGCCTGGTAATCCCCTTGTAAACGGCCTTTCCATCGGCGTCGATCATGGACGTTTTGCCGTGCATCAGGCTGCGCGCCGATACGATGCTTCCTCCGAACGCACAGGCAATGGACTGATGGCCCAGACAGACGCCCAGAATAGGAATTTTTCCGGAAAGCAATTCGATCACCGAAACGGAGATCCCGGCGGATTCGGGCCTTCCCGGGCCCGGGGATATGACGATGCCGGACGGATTCAACGCCGCGACCTCTACAGCGGAAATCGTATCGTTTCTGAAAACCTGTATGTCCGCACCGATTTGGCCCATGTACTGAACCAGGTTATACGTAAACGAATCATAGTTGTCGATTACGACGATCATGGCTGATCCTCCTTTTTCACCGATGCATGTTGCACGAGCAGAAGCGCCTTTTCCAGCGCCCTGGACTTGTTGACGGTTTCCATACGCTCCTTTTCCGGATCGGAATCGGCCACGATGCCGCCGCCGGCTCGAACGGTAAGCCGCCCGTTTTCCACGACGGCGGTTCGGATCGTGATGGCCAGATCCATGTTCCCGCTGAATGATACATACCCCACGGCGCCGCCATACGGCCCCCGCGGTGTTTCTTCCATTTCAGCGATGATTTCCATAGCCCTTACCTTGGGAGCGCCCGACAGGGTTCCCGCCGGAAACGTGGCCCGCAGCAGATCCCACGCATCGCACCCGCTTTCGACATCACAGGTAATATTGGATACCAGGTGCATAACATGGGAATACCGTTCGACAAACATCAGATCCGTGACCTGAACCGTCCCTGTCACGGCCACCCGTCCCAGGTCATTTCGCCCGAGGTCCACGAGCATCAGGTGCTCGGCTTTTTCTTTTTCATCCTGCAGCAGTTCATTCGCCATATGCCGGTCCTCCTGCTCATTTGCCCCCCTGGGACGCGTTCCGGCAATGGGCCTCAGCGTCGCCACCCGGTTTTCCAAACGGACCATGGTTTCCGGTGACGATCCGACAAGCGCCGTATTCCCAAGGTGAAGGAAAAACAGGTAGGGAGACGGGTTGATGTAGCGTTGCGTCCGGTACAGCATCCAGAGATCCGGAACACTGCTGCAGGTGAACGGCTGTGAAACAACGGCCTGAATAATTTCACCATCGCGAATGTAGGCCTTTACCCTGGAAACGGATTGCCGGTATACTTCCGGATCCAATCGCGGTTCGAGCCGATAGAGCTCCCCTGAATATTCCGGTTCAAAAGAAACGGGTTTTGCCATAACGGAAAGCAGCCCGTCGACACGCTGCACGGCATTCCGGTACGCCGCATCAGGGGATGTATTTTCGTCCAGAAACGCAATGGCAACCGCCAGAAGCGAATTCTTCAGGTTGTCGAAAATGATCAGCTCGTCGGCAATGATGAAATGTGCCAATGGCGAATTTTTCGGCAGTTTATGGGGTATATCCTCGAAAAACGAAACCATCTCATACGTCACGTAACCGACCATGCCCCCCCAGAACCTCGGCATCTCTTTGATTTCGGCGGGATCATATTCGGACATGATGCTTCTCAAAACCGGCAGGGGATCGTGCTGGTGCGGAATCCGCCGGATCTCCCCGTTTCCGGAAATTTCTACGACATCCTCATAGACCCGGATATCCGACCGGGCGGACGTCCCCAGGAAGCTGTACCGTCCCCACCGCTCGCCGCCTTCCACGCTTTCAAACAGAAAAACCGCGCCATTGCCGCGGTAAAACTTTTTCAGCAAGGTCACCGGCGTTTCCGTATCGGCCAGGATTTCCACACAAACCGGTATAACGTTGTGGTCGGCGGACAGCGCTTTAAACCGCTGCTGATCGGGAAACTGATGTAACCGCATATGCCTGTTCCTTTTCGTTTTGTATTGCGTATAAAAAAAGGGCCGCGTTTTTTCCCGCGGCCCTCTACTCCAAAAAAAACCGCGGGCGTTTCGGCTGCCCACGGTTTTCGTTTTTTATGTCATCAACGTTACGGCGATCGGTACAGTGGTCCGTCGGCATGCCGTATTCTCCAGGCACACCACCACCATGCATTGTTTGTGGAAGTCTTCAATAAGTTGCAGAACATCGTATTATTCCCCGGTAACGATTTTTTTCGAATAGTGTTCTTTTTTTCGCCCGTTGTCAATCGTTTTTTTCAAAGGGCAACGGCCGTTTTCCCTCCAGCAGGTCATTGATTTTTTCAATCGCCCCCATAAAGTCGGATCGGACACCTTTTGCATACGGATTATACGCATGCATGTCACGGAACAACTCCCAGGTATCGTGCTGAGTCACTTCCAGTATCCGCAATAATCGTTTATAACCTTCCGTATCGATGTCAAGCGGGGCCGCACCAAATTCCGCAAGGCTGCGGCCGAGAAAGTGGGTCAGCGACAAACTTGCGGCGATCTGCCTGTCGTGTTCTTCCGGCGATGTCTCCATTACGATGAGTCCCTTTGATGTGAGAAAATCCTTGATCTTCCCATACCGCTCACGGCCGATGCGCTCCCTGCACACCACGATTTTTCTGCCCGACAGGGAATCCGCCGCACTGTCCGGACCGAACATGGGATGCGTGGCAAGCAGTGACGTCGATTCCGGCAGTATTTCCCTCATCCATTTGACCGGGTAGGTTTTTACGGAGCACACGTCGATGACCAGTGCGTCGGACCGGGCCAAAGGCGCCATCCGGTGCAGTGTTTCTTCCATCGCCGATATGGGTACCGACAGAATAACGACCGGCAGGCGGCATACTTCTTCGAAGGGAACCTGCAATGCCCCGAGTGATGTTATTTCTTCCCGTTTGTCCCGCCGCGTCGATATGCGAATGGCGACTTCATCTCTAAGATACCGGACCATCAGCGCAGAAAATCGTCCAAATCCAATAATGCCGATCATGTTTTTTGCATCCTCGTTTGTTGAATCAACGCCATATCCGCAAGGACCAGCGCGGCCATGCTTTCCACAATGGGCACGGCCCGGGGAAGTACACACGGATCATGCCGCCCTTTGCCTTCAATTTCAACGGAATTCCCGTCAAAATCGGCGCTGATCTGAGTCAGCCCGATGGTGGCCGTAGGCTTGAACGCGACATTGAACGTGACCATTTCCCCGTTCGTAATCCCCCCCTGAATTCCGCCGCTGAAATTTGTGGCAGTGCCGAGACGGTTTCCTTTTTTGACAAAGCGATCGTTGTGAGCCGAACCGGTCATTCGGGATCCGGCAAAACCCGATCCGACTTCGAAGCCTTTGACGGCGGGGATGGACATGATGCCATGGGCCAGTTTTGCTTCCATCTTGTCGAATACCGGCTCTCCCCAACCGGCGGGAACCCCGCGGCAAATACAGGTGATGATTCCCCCGATGGAATCGCCGGCGGCCTTCACCGCATCCACGGCCTCCACCATTTTTTGGGAGGCTTCTTCATCCGGACATCTCACCAGCGATCGATCCACCTCGGTTCGCGTTATGGTCTCCATATCCACCGGTGGTGCCGAAAGAGATCCGACGGCACTGACCCAGGCAATGATATCGATGCCGTAAACTTCTTTTAAAAAAATGTCTGCCACCGCCCCCGCGGCCACCCGGCCGGCTGTTTCACGCGCACTTGCGCGGCCGCCGCCGCTGGCGGATCGCATGCCGTATTTCACCTGATACGTATAATCCGCGTGCGACGGTCTCGGAACACGGCGCAGGTGGGTGTAATCCGACGGCCTGTGGTCCGTATTGGCGATCATCAGGGCGATGGGTGTTCCCAGCGTCCGGTTGTTTTCGATCCCGGACAGCACCGTCACCTTATCTTTTTCATCGCGCTGTGTCGTCATCCGGCTCTGTCCCGGTTTCCGCCGGTCAAGCTGCCGCTGGATATCCGCCTCACTTACAACGAGCCCCGGCGGGCAATGGTCCACCACCGCCCCCACACCCCGGCTGTGGGATTCTCCGAAAGTGGTCACCTTGAATATGCTGCCGAACGAACTGGACATGATGTTTCTCTTGGTTTTAGTTTTTTTGCGTATGTCCTTGGAGCCGAAAAACGGCCCTCGATTTCCATCGCTTCACCATGGGTGCGGATGAGTCTTCCCATGACTCAGCAGAGTTTTTTTAAAACCTCCCAATAATCGGGAAAGGATTTGCGGACGCAGGTTTCATCGTTTATGAAGACTCCGGGCACCATCAGACCGGCAAGTGAAAATGCCATGGCCATTCGGTGATCGTTGTAAGTGTCGATACGGGTGCCGCGGGGGGTTCCGCCCTGAATGAGCATCCCATCATCCAGGGCCTGAGCATCGATGCCGAGCTTTTCAAGTTCGGTCACCACGCTGTGAATACGGTCGCTCTCCTTCGCCCTCAAATGGGCCACACCTTTAATCCGGGTCACCCCGCAGGCAAACGCCGCCACCACCGCTAATGTGGGAACCATGTCGGGCATATCGGCCATATCCACTTCGATCCCGGAGAGCGGCCTGCCGATGACCGTGATGCCGTCCGGCTCCCCGATCACCTTGCATCCCATCTTCTGAAGCACTTCCAGGAAACGGACATCGCCCTGCCGCGTATTCCGGGTGGTCCGTATCACTTTGACGGCCGTGCCGGAAACGGCGGCGGCGCCCCAGAAATACCCCGCCTGTGAATAATCCGGTTCCACCTCATAATCACCGGATGCATAAATCCGACCACCGGCGACATCGAACCGGTCATAACCGTACCGCCGGACTTCGACCCCCATTTGCCCCATGATGTCCACCGTCATATCGATATACGGCCTGGAAACCGGCCCCTCTGTTACATCGATGGTCATGCCCGATGCCGTATATGGGGCGATGAGAAGCAACGCCGACAGAAATTGACTGCTGAGAAGGCATCGAACGCGTGTCCTTCCCCCCATGACATCGCCGCCGCGGACGATAACGGGGGGGCACCCGTCATCGTTTTTGGAATGGGCATCGACCCCCAGCAGCCGTAACGCGTCGAGCAGATCCTGGATGGGACGCTCTTTCATCCGCCGTGTTCCGGTCAGCTCATACTCGCCCCTGCCGATGGCGGCCACACCGGTTAACAGCCTCATGGAAGTGCCCGAGTTTGCCAGGCAAATAGGCTTACCGGCCGGTTTCAATTGTCCGCCGGTCCCGTGAATGTTTACGGAAGCATTCTTTTCTTCGATCATGACCCCCATTTGGCGCAGCCCGTTTTGGGTCAGATCCGTATCCTCGCTTTTCAAGGCCCCGGTCACCGTGCAGAGGCCGTCGGAAAGAGAGGCGGCGATGAGGATGCGATGGGTGTAACTTTTCGATCCGGGCACCGACACGGCGGCGGTATCGATCCGTATGGGGGGAATTTCAATCATATCGGTTGCGCCTCATTTTTCCGTGATCGTTTCATCGATTTTCATCCCGAAATGCCGGCCGCTTTTTTCCACCGCGACGAGCACCTTGTCTCCGGCCGCAAGGTTGACCACGGACACGGCCTTTCCTTCGGGATCGGTCAGCCGAATGGTTTCGGCATTCTGCAGAATGGTGGTGGCCTCCATGTCGCCGACCACCGCCCGGACGAGCATCAGGGGCCGCTTTTCTATTTTTAACCGGCCCACGATAGACGGATACGTATTCCCTTCATGATCCACGATCAATACCGAATCACCCGCGCAAAGCTCGGACAAATACCGGGTTTTTCCTTCGGGAACCCGCGTGTAGGCGTGGACCGCCCCCGCATTGACCCGGAACGGCCGTGGGGTGACATACGGATTGGCGATGCTTTCGGCATGAACCAGAAACAAGCCGCTGCTGCTGTTGCCCACCAGCATGCCTTGTCCCGGGGCCATGGATGTGCAGGTGTCCACGCATACCCGATCCCCCATGCCCACAGCCGTTATTTCCAGAATTTCCGCTTCCTGGAGGGGCGTCTTGTCCGCAGAGGATCGAAGGGCTGCAAGCGCCGTCTTCAGTTCGGAAGGATCGGTGGTATGGAACAGAATATGATTGACGCCCTTCTCCAAAATTCCGAAGGCGGTTTGGGCTTCGCTCAGGCTGCCGACCTGGGCCACGACATCGGCCCCCCTGGCAATGAGATTTTCAAGGGGTATAATGGACCAATCCGCTGTTTCGAGGATAACCGTGCGGGTTTGGCTCAGTTTTGCGATCTCATCTTCATCCTCGCCGCTTGTGATGTGAAATGCAATCACATCTTTTCCCAGAACCAGGTCCCCGTCTTCGGCGATCGTCTGAATTCGTCCCAGTTGTTTTACTTTTTCGGAAAATCCCTTGGGAACCATAATGCCGTCGGCCCCGCCTTCTAAGGCCGTGGTTACGATCTGCTTGTCCCATGGATCCACCCTCACCCAGATCTTTCTCATGGCGCCCCTCCTTAATCGTTCAATATCAGCAGGGCTTCACCGACATCCTTGCCTTCGTTAACGATGGCGGAGATAGCCCGAACCATTCTGGCAGGGTCCTCATGCTGGAAGACATTCCGTCCGATGGAAACCCCCGCCCCACCGGCATCGATGCTGCCTTTTACCATTTCCAGAATGTCACGATCGGATTCCATTTTTTCCCCGCCGGCGATCACCACCGGTACCGAACACCCCTGAACGACCTCGTGAAACGTTTCCGCGCTGCCGGTGTACGACACTTTTACGATATCCGCGCCCATTTCACTGCCCACGCGCGCCGCGTGCTTTACTACTTGCACATCATATTCATCTTTGATTTTCTCCCCTCTGGGATACACCATGGCCAGAAGGGGCATACCCCACGTCCTCGCCTCGTAAGCGACCCTTCCGAAGTCTCCGAGCATTTCTTTTTCCTGCCCGTTTCCGAGGTTGACATGAATGGACACGGCGTCTGCACCCAGTTTGATGGCCTCTTCCACACTGCAGACCAGGGTCTTTGCGTGGGGGTAAATGGAAAGGTTGGTGGAGGCGGATAGATGAATAATCAGGCCGATGTCTTTGCCTTCACCCCGGTGGCCCTCCTCAACCAATCCCTTATGCTCCACGATGGCATTGGCGCCGCCCTCAGATACTTTGTCGATGGCCTCCTTCATGTCGATGACGCCCGGAATCGGCCCCACGGACATGCCGTGATCCATAGGAACAATAATGGTTTTACGGGTGTTCCGGTTGATGATGCGCTCCGTTCGAATCTTTTTGCCCAAAATCGTCATGGTCATTTCCTCCTGGTGATCGCAAAAAGGCCGGGAAGAGGATTCCGCGGCCTTAAAAAACAAAAAAAGCCGCGGGCTTTCGATCTACCCACGGCTTTTGCTTTTTATTAGGTTTATTCAGCGAACCACAGGCAGACCGGTCCTAAAAAAATAGTACCAATAAAAATAGAGTCTGCCGGTTTGATATGCCATGATTTGCCTGTTGCTATATTGATATTGACATGAAGCTTGCCGCCTTTTATCATAATCAGGTTTTTGGTGTCAATATTTTTATTCCCGCAATTGTTTAATTCGCCCAATCAACCAAAGAGAGGGATTGAACCAGTGAATCGATATGCCCTGCTCAACCGAAATACGGCCATACGCGGACTCGCCCTTTCAAATCGCATTGTTTTTCCGCCCTTCGTAACCGGTTACTCGAGCAACGATGGAATGGTGACCGACCGCCAGGTAAAATTCTACAAGGAAATCGCCGCCGGAGGTCCCGGGCTGGTGATTGTCGGTGCCACCGCCGTCTCTCCCGATGGAACGGGCTGGATGGGCAACACCCGGATAGACAATGACAACGCCATTTCCGGATTAAAAAATCTCTTTGACGCAATCAAAGCCGAAGGGGCAGCCGCCGGCATTCAACTTTACCATTGCGGGGTATCCACCAATACCGAACGAACCGGAGGACGGCCGCTTGTCGCCCCTTCCGCCGTTCCCTACCCGGACGGCAGCGGCACCGCCGTTGCACTCACCCGAGAAGACATTGACATACTGGAAGAAGCTTTTGCCGGAAGTGCTGAACGCGCCTTTGAAGCTGGAGCCGATTTGGTCGAGATCCATTGCGCCCACGGGTACCTGATCGACCAGTTTCTCTCCCCGTTGAGCAACCGGCGGACGGACGAGTACGGGGGATCTCTGGAAAACAGAGCCCGGTTTGCCTTGAACATCATCGAAAAAACACGTCGAGCGGTGGGTCCTGACAACATTGTCGGGGTGCGCATCGGCGCGGACGAATTTGCCGAAGGCGGCTACGGCCTCGATGAATCCGGAATTTTCAGCCGCTGGATGGCACAAAAGGGTGCGGATTTTATCCATGTATCCGGAGGCATGAACCAGAAGGGATTGGAGGCAATGAACAAAGGGGTATTCGTCCAAATGGCCGCCGAAATAAAAAAGGGGGTCGATGTACCCGTGATATGCGTCGGAAATATCAAGAACCTGGCTCGGGCGGAGGAAATCATTGCTTCAGGCGCGGCGGATCTCGTGGCCATGGGGCGTGCTCTTGTGGCGGATCCCGGGTTGATTCGAAAATCGTTCAGCGGCAACGAAGATCAGATCGTCGACTGCGTCGACTGCCTGGAATGCATTCTCTCCATCGGCAACGACAGCGGCAACGGCATGACGTGCTGTCAGAATCCGAATCTTCCCTGAGTCGGCCGATTGATACCGATGAGCCGGGAAAAAAAGAAACGGTGTATCCAATCAGCGCGGAAACCGATTTTTCAGAAACATTCGAATACAGGCGCTGGAAAAGGGAAACTTATGCCAAACATTTCTCAATCGACCAACGTGATTTCTCTGGAAACGTTTCAACCCAGCCGTATCCTCCAACCCGAAGAATTCGAATCCTATATCGGCAAGGAAAAAGTCGAGCAATTGAAGAAGACCGCTTCTTTAATCGAAGGCAAAGGCTGGACAAATGTCAATTCCACCCTGAGTGGTGGAGGCGTGGCCGAAATGCTGCAAAGCGCCGTACCTCTGGCCATGGGTCTCGGAATCGATGCCAAGTGGCATGTTATTCGGGGCAATCACAATTTTTTTCAGGTGACCAAAAAATTTCACAATATGCTTCAAGGTCTCGATCTTCCCATTTCTTTGGAAGAAATATTCGATGCTTATTTGAATACGATCGATGAAAATGCCAGAAATACCTTTATAGCCTCTGATCTGATCATCATTCACGATCCCCAACCCGCTGCCATGGTCATGAATGGTTTGATTTTCGGCAATATCCTTTGGCGATGCCACATTGACACTTCAGCCCCGAACGAGATCGTATGGCGATTTTTACTGCCTTACATCAATCAATGTGCAGGGGCTGTTTTTACCATCCCTGAATTTATCGGACCGGGTCTTTTGGTCCCTCTCTACCAAATTTATCCCTGCATCAACCCCATAGCTGAAAAAAACCGGCAACGATCGACTCAAGAAGCCCTGTCCGTTTTGTCTTCTTTGTTTCACGATGATAATATTGACCCGGAAAGGCCGATAATCGCCGCTGTTTCCAGGTATGACATCCATAAAAATCAAGCAACGATTATCGAGGCTTTTAAAGCATATAAAAAAGACCACCATCCCGATCCCGCCCCATACCTGATCTTCTTGGGCAATACAGCCAGTGATGATCCGGAAGGCGAGGAAATGCTGGAAAAGCTCAGAAACCAGGCCGGCGAAGATCCGGATATCAAATTCTGGGTCAATGTCGAAAACAATGATCAAGTCGTCGGCTCATTGGTTAAAGTGGCTGATTTTTTCATCCATATTTCGACCCGGGAAGGATTCGGCCTTGTGGTGTCCGAAGCCATGTGGCAAGGTACGCCGGTAATCGGATCGAACGTCGGCGGAATAATCAAACAGGTGATCGTTGGTCAAACCGGGTTTTTGGTCGATCCTATGGATGTCGACGCCATTGTCGGAAAAATGCACTACTTTTTCGAAAATCCCGAAGCAGGTCGAAAAATGGGTGAAAACGGAAGGGAGCACGTTCGCTCGCATTTTCTGATTACAGAGCTGGTGCATCGCTATTTGCAGCTGATTCAATTTTATTCAGGCATGACCTTCGAAGTGCCTCCTTTTCGCATCGACAACTTAAGCTACAGCGAACTGCTGAACGTCATGAGACCCAAGCCTTTTTTTCTTAACAAATAAGGGTTCACCGATAAGGGCAATCGGCCGCGAGGGTAAAAGGCGCTTTTTTGGAAGCGGTGTTAAACAAAGGTGGATAAAAAAACTGCCGTTCGATTTGCCTTATTGAAAGGAGAATTTCAAAGATGTCCCGGATAAATTATGTCGCATGTCTCGATCACATGTACCAATCCCAGGGATTCCCGCCTTATAAATGGTCGGAATACGACACGAGTCCCTGGGCACCTTTTAACCGTCCCTTGAGTCAAAGTTCGATTGCACTGGTCAGTTCCGCAGGCATTTTCAGGGAGGATCAAAAGCCGTTCGATCCCTGGGCGGTGAATGACTTGAGCTTCAGGCAGATCCCTGTCGATACGCCCTATGAGCGCCTGAGACTGAATCATAATTATTTCGATCACAGAGACGCACTCAAGGATTTCAACTGCGTTTTTCCTGTTCACCGAATGAAAGAATTCGAGCAGGAAGGCTTCATCGGCCGGCTGACGTCTCCGGCCATTACCCTCGGCATGGGAAGGCTTTACAAACGCACAGCCCTCGTTACGGAAACCGTGCCTCGAATTGCCGGCATTCTGAAAGACCGGGGGGCCGATGCCGTGCTTCTCATCGCCGCCTGACCTTTGGATCATCAGTCGGTCGGACTGATTGCCCGCGGTATCGAAGAAGCCGGTCTTCCCACGGTTTACCTAGGCTCCTGCAGGGACATGATGGCTCGGGTCAAGGCGCCTAGAAGCGTGTTTCTCGATTTTCCATTGGGCCGGAATTGCGGTAAACCCTTTGAAAAGGATCTTCAGCGCTCCATTCTAAAAGCAACCCTTAAGATCCTGACGACATCCAAAATCCCGGGAGAGATTTTCGAACTGCCGCATACGTGGGAAACGGCATTCACTTGGGAAAACTACCAGAAGGATGTGCAGGAGATGATCGAAAAAGAGGGTCTTACAACCCAGGAATGGAAGCCGAAAACCTGAGCGGAAAAAAGAGGCGAATACGCATTGCGGCGACGTTAGGATGCAAGTGCCGCACTTGAAAAACTCCGGTGCATCCAACGAGGAGTTCTATGGAAGGGGAAAAAACACCGGCCGGACCTCTTGTCGGGCTGAAAGTCATTGAATTGCCGGGCATCGGCCCCGGACCGTTATGCGCCATGCTGTTGGCGGACATGGGTGCCGATGTACTGCGCATCGACCGGAACAAACCATCCGGACTGGGAGTGCCCCGTCCGCCGAAATTCGACATCTTAAGGCGGAACCGCCCCTCGGTTTCCATCGATCTTAAAGTCGAGGAGGGCTGCGAAATCGTTCTGCGATTGGTCAAACAGGCCGATGTCCTGATCGACCCGTTTCGTCCCGGCGTAACCGAAAGCCTGGGATTGGGGCCCAATGACTGCTTTGCCCGCAATGAGAAGCTGGTTTATGCGCGCATGACCGGTTGGGGTCAGTCCGGTCCGCTTTCATCGGCAGCGGGACATGACATCAATTATCTGGCTTTGTCCGGCGCTTTAAGCGCCATCGGGCCTGAAGATAAACCGATGGCACCCCTGAATTTGGCGGCTGATATGGGGGGCGGCGCCATGTTCCTGGCATTCGGTATTATGGCGGCTGTTTATGAAGCCCAAAAGTCCCGGCAAGGGCAGGTGGTGGACTGCTGTATGATGGAAGGGGCGGCATATCTGGCTACGGGAAATTTTGGACTGACAGCAGCCGGCCTCTGGTCCGACAAACGGGAAGACAACATACTGGACGGCGGTGCCCCCTTCTACCGGACCTACGAAACGAAGGACGGATTGTTTGTTTCCATCGGGGCGATCGAGGCCAAATTTTATGCCTTGCTGCTGGAAAAGCTGCAATTGAGGCAGGACGAGCTGCCGCCGCAAATGGATAAATCGCAATGGCCGATGATGCACAAGAAATTCGAAGCGATTTTCAAGACCAGGACCCGGGCCGAATGGTGTGACATTCTGGAAGGATCGGATGTCTGTTTTGCTCCTGTCCTGTCATTTACCGAGGCTCCGGAGCATTACCACACGAAAAGCAGGCAAAGCTTTGTCAACGTAGATGGTGTCATTCAGCCGGGACCGACCCCCCGATTCAGTCGAACACCCTCCGCAACGCCTTCCGGTCCCCCGTTTTTTGGGGACGATACCGAATCGGGGTTGTTAACGTGGGGGTTTTCTTCGGAAGAAATTCAACACCTGCTGAAGCGCAACATCATCGGCCGGCAGAGCGAATCATTTGAATCGTAAAAACGGCCTGTCATCCGGCAGCAGATTCATTGGTGCACATCCTTTACCTGGTCGAGTTTTCGTTGATTACGGATGGACAGCTTTCATAAGGCAGGAATAATGCCGAAACCGCATTCTGAATGATGAGAACACTAAAATATTAAAAAAAGGAGAAAAGTTATGGTTGGTATCGTTTCTTATGGTGGTTACATCCCCCAGAAAAGGCTCAGCCGGGCCGCTATCGCCAAGAACATGAGCTGGTTTTCACCCGGCCTTGCCGGTGCTGCAAAAGGCGAACGTTCCATGGCCAACTGGGATGAAGACAGCCTCACCATGGCGGTTGCCGCGAGCCGGGATGCGCTCGTGGGGATGGACAAGTCCAAACTGGACGCCGTTTACCTGGCGTCGACCACGCTGCCCTTCGCCGACCGGGATAACGCCGGTGTACTCAAGGCCGCGTTGAACCTCCCCGATGGTATTCTGACGGCGGATTTTGCATCATCCCTCAAGGTCGGACCTGTTGCATTAATGACAGCCTTGGAAGCGGTTAAGGGAGGGGACAAACAGACGATTCTTGTTGCCGCATCCGATAAAAGACGTACCAAGGCGGCATCCAACAACGAAATGCTGTTTGGAGACGGAGCCGGATCGGTGGTCGTTGGAAATGAGAATGTCATTGCCGAGTACCTCGGCGGTTATGCCGTCTCCGTCGACTTTGTGGATCATTACCGCGGCTCCGATGCGAAATTCGATTACAGTTGGGAGCAGCGCTGGATCAGGGACGAGGGTTTTTCCAAAATCTACCCCGACGTGTTCCGGGGCGTCCTCGACAAAACGGGCGTCTCGATCGAAAATGTCACCAAATTAATTTTTCCCTGCATTTTCGGTCGATTCCAGGCAAAAATCGCTTCCGCCGTTGGCGCCGGTCCGGAACAGTTGAGCGATACACTTCAGGCGAATGTGGGCGAGTGCGGTTCCGCTCATCCCCTGGTCATGCTGGCCAAAGAGCTTGAAACGGCCAAACCCGGAGACATTTTGCTGGTTGCCGGACTGGGGCAGGGAGCCGGCGCCCTGATGTTCCGTGTCACCGACCATATCACAAACCTGCCGGCGCGCATGGGAATTTCCGGGTGTCTGGAAAACCGGCAACCCGTTGAAATGTACACAAAATGGCTTCAATACAACGGCCTTATCGAAACCGATCTGGGCGCTCGGGGCGATGTCGATACGCGAACCGGACTTTCATCGCTCTACCGAAACCGCAAATTTATCCTCGGCTTTGTGGGGGGCAAGTGCACGGCGTGCGGCACACCCCAGATACCGCCGAAGCGGATCTGCGTCAACCCGGAATGCGGGGCTGTGGACTCGCTCGAAGAATACGAGTTCGCGGACAAGCCGGCGAGAGTCCTCACGTTTACCGCGGACAACCTGGCGGCATCTCTTGATCCGCCCGTGATTTACGGTATGATACAATTCGAAGGCGGGGGCCGCATACTCACTGATTTCACCGACTGTTCGCAGGACAACGTGGAAGTGGGAGTAAAGATGAAGATGACCTTTCGGAAAAAGTATCACGATGACAAGCGCGGGTTTACCGGATACTATTGGAAGGCAACGATCGATAACACTACATTAAAATAAAAGGAGAAATAAATGGCTACAGGAATCAGAGACAAAGTGGCTATATTGGGCATGGGGTGCTCAAAATTCGGCGAGCGCTGGGACAGCAACGGGGAAGATCTGATGGTCGAAGCGTTTATGGAGTGCCTCGCAGACGCCGGTATTGACAAGAATGAAATCCAGGCCGCCTGGCTGGGTACGAACACACCGCAGTTCGGCGTGGGCACGAGCGCTTTGCCGTTGAATATGACCCTCCGTTTGCCGAATATTCCCGTTACCCGAAACGAAAATATGTGCGCCAGCGGCACTGAAGCGTTCAGGGGGGCCACTTATGCCGTCGCTTCAGGAGCTTATGATATCTGCCTGGCTTTAGGCGTCGAGAAACTAAAGGATGTGGGATATGGCGGACTGCCGGCACCGGCAGGAAATATCACTTTAAATGATATGACAGCACCCAACGGCACGGCGCCGGGCAACTTCGCCCAGCTGGCCAGCGCCTATCGAGCGAAGTATAACATCTCCCGGGATCTGCTCAAAGAGGCCATTGCCCACGTGTCATGGAAAAGTCACCAAAACGGGGCAAAAAACCCCAAGGCCCATTTGCGAAAAGCCGTTTCCATGGAGCAGATCATGGCGGCGCCGATCATCGCCGACCCTCTGGGCCTGTTCGACTGTTGCGGGGTGTCCGATGGTGCGGCCTGCGCTATTGTCACCACGCCTGAAATCGCCAAGAAGATGGGAAAAACCGATCTGATTTCGGTCAAAGCCCTTCAGCTCGCGGTTTCAAACGGGTATGAGTCGGAATTCAATGAATGGGAGGGAGAGCATTTCGTAACCACGGAAACGGCGGCCAAAAATGCTTACGAAGAGGCCGGCATTACCAACCCGCGGGAGGAGATCAGCATGATGGAAGTTCATGACTGCTTTTCCATCACAGAGCTGGTTACCATGGAAGACCTGATGATCTCCAAAAGAGGCGAAGCGGTAAAAGACGTGCTGGATGGATTTTTCGATCTTGACGGCGGTGGTGTGCCCTGCCAGGTGGACGGCGGATTGAAATGCTTCGGTCATCCCATCGGCGCTTCCGGGCTGCGCATGCTCTATGAAATGTACCTCCAGCTTCATGGACGTGCAGGAGAAAGACAGCTGGATAATCCCAAATTCGGTCTGACCCATAACCTGGGGGGCGCACCCTTCAGAAATGTCGCAGCCGTTGCTATTATCGGCAAGTACAATGCGTAAAGCATGATCGGAACCCTTGAACTTCTTTTCACCATGAAAGGAGAGACCCGGCTTCTTCGGAAATGGGGCTTTTGGTCTCTCCTTCCATAATCGTTTCGACGGATTCGGCGCAGCTATCGGCGATTTCATAAAACCCGCGAAAAGCGGGATTCAATCGCGCCGATCGGTTAAGCCATGCCCAGCCAGTGCGGGTTACGGGCAGTGGCATCGAATATCGTCGCAGTTTTGAAAAGCTCCAGGTCTCCTTTTTCAGCGGCTTCTTTGGTGCGGTCCAATAGGTTCGTCACTTGAGAAGCGGTCAGCGGGGAGAACGTCCGTGCCGCCTTCAAAGCCTGTTCCAGGATTGCCATATTTTCGATGCCCGTAATTACCACCGATGCAGGTAGACTCATAGCATAATGAAGACATTCGATCGGCTCGACCACTTTGCTGTTTAAAATCACGCCCCCACCCATGGGCTTCATGCCGAGCACACCGATTTCCTCCCGCACCAGGATGGGAAGGACATTATTTTGAAAACTCCTGAAGTGTGCATCCATCACATTTAAGGGAAGTTGAACCGTATCGAAGCGGAATCCGTTTGCCGCGGCGATTTCGAGCATGCGCAGGTGGACCAGCGGGTCCTTGTGCCCCGTAAACCCGATATAGCGGATCTTCCCGTCGGATTTGGCTTTGAGCGCTGCCTTTAATGCCCCTTCTTCGGCAAAAACGAGATCCGGCCCTTCCAATCGTATGATTTCGTGGAACTGCATCAGGTCGATACGATCTGTTTGGAGGCGTCGAAGCGATTCATCAATCTGTTTGCCGGCGGTTTTTTCGTCCCGGCCGTCTATTTTGGTCATCAGGAAGACCTTTTCCCTGTAACCGTCCCTTAGCGCTTTACCCATGAGCATTTCACTCCGGCCTTCATGATAATCCCACGAATTGTCCATAAAGGTAATGCCGTTGTCTATGGCTGTGCGAATAATGTTAATGCTTTCCGATTCCTGTTCCGGTATTCCGATATGATGACCGCCCAGGCCGATAAGGGATACGGTTTCACCCGTCCTCCCGAGTGTGCGAAACAGCATATCACCTTTGCGGGTTGTAGGCGGGGGATTGGAAAAGAAAACCCCTTCGTATAAAACGTTGCCGCCGGGCGGACCGCCGGTTGCCGCAGCCGCTGATTTGATTGAAGCGGCTTTAGTGTCAGAGCTGTTCATAAGCAGACCTCCACGTTTATTGGATTACAGTGGTGCCGGGTTTTCCCGTACCTGAATTTTCGCCATGGCGATGTAAAATAGTACCCATCAAGAAATGGCTGATTCATCCATTTCTTCGCGGGTGTAATGAAATGAATTCAACTATTCGTCCAGCTTTTTCATGTAAACCTCATAATTCATTATATCGGATTTCAACCAAATGCGCATGGGGTATGATGGGTATTTGCATATACAAAGCCGATAAAAAAACCGGTTGCCCCCGGCTTCCTGCCACCCGTCGCCAGCATTTTGGCCCCAAGGCGTTGCCCGTGTAAAAAGTCTTTACAAAGATTCGTTAACCTACTATATGGGTCTGGTTTACCATTCTGGTGGAGCATTTTCGCCGAAGGTTTCAGAGGAAGCAGCGAAAAATGGATATACGATGCTGCAAACGACAATTTCGAAACATGCGGGATGCCGAATGAAGCTGCCGATTTTAGTAATCATAATTATCATCACTTCTTTTCTCCCCTGCGCCTTATCGGCCGACAATGAAAACACCCCTTTGGTTGAAGTCGACGATGTGATGGTGTCAGGCAGCCGAATGCCCGACCCTTTTCTACCGACGGCCCGCTCAGTCACGGTGATCGGTCGCGAGGAAATCGAAAAGCTGCCCGCCGCCGCCATTCCGGATCTGCTGGAGACGGTCGGCGGAGTGGATGTCCGGCAACGGGGCGGATTTGGAATGCAGGCCGACGTTGCCATTCGCGGCAGCTCGTTCGAGCAGACCCTGATACTTGTCGACGGCATAAATGCAAGCGACGCCCAGACCGGTCATCACAACATGAATTTGCCCGTGAACATATCGGATATCGAACGCATCGAAATCATAAAGGGGCCCGGGTCCGGAATTTACGGCCATCATGCCATGGGCGGTGTGATCAATATCATTACGAAAGATCCGGCTCGACCCCGGGTCAGTGGTGCGATTCACGCCGGCCAAAATGATTATTACCGCGCGGCCGGCGGCCTTCAGGGAAATATCGGGCCCGTGTCAAACCGGATCAGCCTGTCAAAACGGTCCTCGTCGGGCCACATCGAAAATGAAGCAACGGATTTTGAATCACAAACATTGTTTTACAAGGGGATGGTCAGACGAGACGATCAAGAGATCACCGTCGGTATGGGATACACGAAAAACGATTTTGGCGCCTACAAATTCTACAGCGATGTTTATCCTGATCAGCGGGAAAATACAGAGACGTTTTTTACTTATTTAAACGCGGACATTCCGCTTCGAAACATCACCCTGTCTCCCGATCTTTTCTGGCGGCGAAACAAAGACACATTCGATCTTGCCATCGACGGCAACCTGTTTCGGAATGAACACCGAACGAACACCTACGGCGTTGTTGTGGACTCCCGGTTCGACTCGATCCTGGGCACGACGGTTTTCGGCGGTGAAGCAGCAGCCGAGGGGCTGAACAGCTCCAGCCTTGGTGATCATGACCGGAACCGGTTCGGCTTTTTCCTGGAGCATCGCTTTTCCCCTGTTCGGTGTATGTCCTTGGGGGCCGGCGCTTCCGCCGTGAAATACTCGAACCGGGGTTGGGAAGACCGGACTGGTGCCGACGTCACCGTCGAATGGGGCGAAGGGTTTACGCTTTTTGCATCCGCCGCCGAATCATTACGGGTTCCGACATTTACGGAGTTGTACTACTCGACGCCGGCCAACGTGGGAAATCCCGATCTTGAACCGGAAAGGGCCTGGACGTACGAAATCGGCTTTCGCCGCATGGCAGACGGGTTCGGCATGAATGCCGGTGTTTTTTACCGGGAGGGGGAAAATATCATCGACTGGGTCCGGGCGCCGGAGGACACAACCTGGCGGGTGATGAATATCGCGGGCCTGAATACCCGCGGATTCGAGCTGGGCATCGATCTTTATCCCGGAATATTGTTTAATCGATTTCATCCTATCAACTTCAACCTGAACTATACGTTCCTGGACACCACCCGCGAAACGGGCCCATACGAATCCAAATACGCATTGGATCACTTGCGGCACCAGGTAAAGGGCTCACTCTTTGTCCACTGGTCGAATCGCCTTTCCCAGAGCATTGCGGGACGATACGGAAAACGGATGAACGGCGACACACACGTCGTGGCCGATACCCGTGTGACGTTTTCGACCCGCCGCTGGAATATATTTCTGGATATCGCCAACATGTTCGACGCAACATATGTGGACGCGGGGTTTGCGCATGCCCCGGGCAGATGGGCGGTTCTCGGAATCGACATGAATTGGGATCTTCAGCACACCGATATCAGCGCAATTCCTGCGGACGCAAGGATCGTTTTACATTGACATGCATGAGTGGTTCTGGTAATTTTTTTCTGTAAAAACAATATTTTTACTGGAGCTCAGTAATGAAAATAAAAGATGTGATGATACCCTTATCCGATTTTGCCGTCCTCTCCGCGGAAGACACCCTGGCAGATGCGCAAATGGTATTGGAGAAAACGCGCGAAGCAAACAGGACGCACAATTACCGGGCGCTGCTCGTATGCGACGACAAAAACCACGTCATCGGGACCGTGTGTCTTATGGACATCCTCAAGGGACTGGATTCAAAATACAAGGATTACGGCGACTTTCAACTGCTTTCCCGGTTCGGCCTTTCGCAGAAGTTTTATGAATACATCACCAAGGACGTCTCCATCCTTCAAAAGCCGCTGGACGATATATGCGGCAAAGCGGCCCGCATAAAAGTCAACGATATCATGCAGCCGCCCGAAGCAAACGCCTATATCGATTTGGAAGAAAATCTGAACATGGCCATTCACCGACTGGTCGTTCTGGGACACGATTTTCTGATCGTTACCCAGGACGGCAAGGTGGAGGGGATCTTGCGACTGGTGGATGTGGCCGAAGAAATCGGGCATCGCATCAAGGCCTGCGGTTTTCCCCCACCAGGGCAATAAACCGGTTTCGGACCGGGTATATGCAACTACCGGCTATTGACGCGTTTCGGCCTCTTCGATCCGGTATTGGATGACTGCGGACGCATCGATGTGAATCCGGCCGGGCTCGATCGGCGTACCTTCCGCTGCGGTTGCGGCCATTTGACGGCTCTGAAATCCGGGGCGGAACATATGAACATCTTCCTGTTCGATATGCTGAATCCGAACCAGCCGAAGACTCAGCGCCTCGGCGATGCCAAGGGCCTTTTCCCTGGCATTTAGAACCGCACGTTGCAGGGCACTCTTGCGAAGTTCGCTGTCATCCTTCATCTCGAAGAAAACCCCTTCAAGCCGGTTCGCCCCGGCCCCGATGCCCGCATCGATCACGCTTCCGACATCTTTCATATGCTTGATTACCACCCGGACGACGTTGCCGGCACGATAGCCGATGATTCGTCCATCTTCCATTCGGGGACGCTTACCGTCTTTTTCGTATACCGGAGTCAGCGTTAATTCGGTAGTGGTGATGGATTCAATGCCGTCACCGATCGCTTTTATCGCTTCGAGAACATCGCTTACAATCCGATTGACCTGTTTCTGCGCATCACCCGCATTTGCGCTTTGCGCAACTGCACCCAACTGAACGACGGCCCTGTCCGGAACCGCCGATACTTCCGCGTTTCCTCGAACCCTCAGCGTAGGTGTTTTGCATTCGGTCGCTGGGGCTTGGCCATAGGCATGCGGCAAAAGGCCCAAATAAGCGATAAAAACAAAACACATCCATTTTTGCATTTTTTTCCTCCGTGGTTTTACGATATTCATTTGCCGGCATTTCATCGCCTTCCGCGGTTCGATTCAGGCGTCATGTGAAGTTGATTTTCGACCCAGGTGTCAACGGCCTGGAAAATCAACCGAACATCGGCCGAATCAGGAAGTGACCGCCGAAGTTTAGCCAAAATTCCTCTTTCCTCGATCCGTTTAAAGGTGGGGGAAAAATTGACGTCGTATACCCAGCCCACCTGCAGCAGTTTAAAATCATTCAAGTTTTTCATGCTGTGAAACAGAATCGTTTCACCATTGATCAATCGATCGCGAATTTTTTTGGAAATCCCCGGTGTGTCGGGAAGATCAAGTTCTATCGTTCCATTACGGACCCCGTTTTCCTTCTCCTGATAATAGTCGGTGACCACCCGCCAGATATCCAGTTTGTCGGCATCCCGCAGGAGCCTGGAGAAAAAAAGGAAATTTTCGTCTTCATGAGACGGCAGAACGGCACAATTATGGCATGATACGATCCGTAGAATGAGGTCCTTTTCTTCCAAGCCGTCCAGGATGCCCTGATCTAAAAGGATATCCGCACCGAGTCGGGCATGATTGACCGACCGGGAATCCGAAAATGTTCTGTACCGGGCGTATTGTTCGAACCTGCCGATATCGTGGAAAAGCGCCGTTGTTTCGGACAGGCTCAGATCCCTCTCCTTCAGTCCCAATTCGGCTCCAATCGCGACGACTTCCCTGCAGACCCGGAGTGTATGCCGCAGCTTCAAGTCGATATTGCGCTGGATGACCGGATCATCGAATGTAAATGTACGCACATATGAAAAAAACCGGTTTCGATAGTCCCGCACGAGCTGTTTGTCCATGTGACCCGCCTAATCCTGAATAGTGCCCTTCCAGAAACCGCCGATCCACTCCATTTCTTCGTTTTCCGGAAAACAAACAAAAGAATATTCGCACGAGATGCCGATGTCAAGCCGTGTCATGCAACTTCGAACGTTCTCCCAGTGGGTTATCCGATCTCCTTGGGAACGGTATGTGCATTTATTTTAGAACATTTCTTGACAAAGGCCTTTTTAGAGCATACTCTGAATTCGAATTGCTGGGAGAGCCCTTTGGTCCGGGCTGAGATGGAGTCATGCTCCGATCCCTTGAACCTGATGCAGATAATACTGCCGTAGGGAAGCACACATCCGGAAACTGCACAATACGGCTTACCCTGGGGTAAGCCTTTTTTTTCTCATCAACGCCCGACCCGCGATTCTCCCTGGTCACCTTTAATCGATAGGAATGAATGTTTATGCAATTAACTGTAAACGGCAAGCCGGAGCACATCGAAAACGGCATCACCATCCGGGATTTGCTGGCTCAACGGCGGCTCGATCCCGACAAGGTGGTGGTGGAGCTCAATCTCGAGATCGTCGAGCGCGACAAGTATACCGAAACCGTGCTCGGCGAATCGGATAACGTCGAAATACTGCGATTTGTCGGCGGAGGATAATATGGTCACTACAGACAAAGACTATCTAAGCATCGGCGGGCAGGCATTTATCAGCCGGCTGCTCATCGGCACCGGAAAATATCCATCGGATGCACTGATTCCAAATATTATCGAAAGTTCCGGCGCCCAGATTATTACCGTTGCCCTGAGACGGGTGGATTTCGATACGGATACGGACAATGTGATGAAGCATATTCCGGAACACATGCAGCTTCTGCCAAACACGTCGGGAGCCAGAACCTCGGCCGAGGCCGTTCGCATCGCGCGGCTGGCCAAGGCAGCCGGGTGCGGCAACTGGATCAAAATCGAAACCATTCCGGACAATGTGTATCTCCTGCCTGACGGCCATGAAACCATTCTGGCCACCGAAATTCTGGCGAAGGAAGGCTTTATCGTCTTGCCGTACATTCAGGCGGATCTGGTTGTGGCCCGTCAGCTTGTTGATGCCGGAGCAAGCGCCGTTATGCCTTTAGGCGCCCCCATCGGAACCAACAAAGGATTAAAAACCAAGGATATGCTGCAGATGATTATCGATGAGATTGACCTGCCGGTTATCGTGGATGCCGGTATCGGCAAGCCATCCCATGCCTGCGCTCCCAGTTTTACCTCGAGCCGCGGGGCGAACACGAGCTCTATCTATGCGACGGGACGGCGTGTCACGTCAAGGGCACGCCTCGCCTGGTCAAGGCCGTCAGAGACGCGTTCGGCATCGAACCTGGTGAAACCACCGAGGATGGGGAACTGACGATGGAGCTGGTCTACTGCCTGGGCTCGTGTGCCCTGGCCCCCGTGGCGGTGATGGACGGCGAGGTTATGGCACGGATGGACTCGGACAAGTTTGTCCGTCGTG
>JAWODC010000027.1:0-15037 GCA_046483495.1 Desulfobacterales bacterium | reverse complement strand
GGTTGATTCTGAGGGTTGCGCGGTAGTTGAACAAGCTATTCAGGGGAACTTTCACAACCCCAAGGTGGACACTCCCAAATTCCTGGTAGCCCTGGCAGGACCGTTTATGGACATAATAGAAAAGGGGGTAGGGCTGTTCACGGATAAAGAATGTGATCCGTTTTATACCGGCCGGGTTGCACCGCCATAACAACAGGCTTGACGAGGATGTGCGGAAAATGCGCCCGCACACCTGTCAGCCTGAACGTTCAACTCAAGAATAATTATCCGAAACTGGAGTATTCACGGCTCTGATTTTTTGTGGATACCATTTCAATAATTTAACAGGTGAACACATGAATGCACCGAAAACCAGGGTCGATACTGTTCGGCTCCAAAATATCAGTTACGGACATAAGCAGTCTGCAGCCCTTCGGGCCGCCATTGAACTTGACCTGTTCACGGCAGTATCAAAAGGGGCTGCATCTTTTAAGGAAATAGCGCGGAAACTGGAAATAAACGAACTCAACGCGGAAAGGCTGATAGTGGCTTGTGCCGGAATGGGACTTCTGGAAAAGGAGGAAGGGGGATATAAAAATGCTGCGGACGCTGAACGGTTTCTCGTCAAGGGTAAACCGACATATGTGGGGCCATGGCTGCTGTTTGCCACACAGGACTTCGAGAGCTGGAAAAATTTAAAACAATATTTAACAACCCGGGACCCGCCACGGGTTCTGGGGATATACGAAAGCCTTACCGACGAGACGGCAAGGGAATATCACGAAGCCACTTACAGTGTCGGTCTGGGAGCGGGATTTTTGTTTGCCAGGGATGTGGACATGAGCCACCGGAAACTGGTCCTGGACCTGGGAGGGGGATCCGGCGCCTATTGTATTGCCGCTCTCAACCGATATCCTCATCTTAAGGCGATCGTCATGGATTTTGAGCCGGTGACAAAGATGACAAGGGAATTTGTGGCGCAATGGGGACTTGAAGACAAAATTTCAACACTTTCGGGCAATTTTACTTCCGATCCCTTTCCCAAAGGCCCTGATGTTATCATTCAGGCCAGTAACCTTCCCCAGTATAATGAGGAAACATTAATCAAAATAATGAAAAAAGGGTTTAATGCCCTCGTCCCTGGAGGCGAGTACCATGTGGTGGGTGAAACCGTATCAGATGGAAAGGACGGGGCACTGGGGCCGGCATTATGGGGACTTCATGAAGCTCTCTTTGGGAGCCTGGGCAGGGCCCACTCGGAAAGAGAAGTCAAATCGTATTTAAAAACGGCTGGATATGTCAATATCGAAGTCAACGCCTTCATTCCCGGGTCTCTGACCCGCATTGCAGGATACAAACCCGTTTGAATACGAAATACCACAAGCAGTGCCTATCCGGGTACAAGATAGGGCCGTGGGAATATTTTTTTACAAGAAAGGGCGCCAAAATGAATACAAAGTTAACCCAGATGCTGAAAATCCAACATCCCATTGTTCTTGCACCTATGGCATGGATAACAGATGCCGATCTTGCAGCGGCCGTTTCAGAGGCCGGCGGTCTTGGGACCATCGGCCCCAACGCCGGTTTTACGTCGGTAACCCGGGACGTTGAGGAGACCGGAGAGCGGCTTCGAGAGCAGATTCGAAGATGTCGGAAGCTAACGAGCCAACCCTTTGCCGTAAATTTTGTTGTCGGCGTTGTGGGATGGGATCGGGACTTCAGCGACCGATGCGTTGAGGTCGGTATCCAGGAGAAAATTCCCGTGGCCATCGTTTCTCAGGGAAGTCCCCTGTTTTATACACAACGCCTGAAAGAAGCCGGTATAACGGTCATCCATGTCTGTTCAACGGTGAGACACGTTCAAAAAGCTGAAGCTGCGGGTGTGGACGCCGTGGTTGTATCAGGAACCGAGGGTGGCGGCCATAGCGGTTTTGACCAATTAACCACATTTTGCCTTGTTCCCCAGGCGGCTGAAGCGGTGGACATTCCGGTTGTTGCAGGCGGTGGCGTTGTCGATGCGAAAGGCCTTATCGGCGCCCTTTCTTTGGGAGCCGAAGGGGTTTATATGGGCACACGGTTCATGGCCACAAAAGAGTGCCCCGCCCATATCAATGTTAAAAAAGCTGTTATGGCGGCAACGGACACCAGCACCATCTCGGTCAGACACGGTATGCCTGTATCGGATCAAAATACGGGTACCGGAAATCGGGGATTTGTCGAGGAGCGTCGGGGATCTATAAGGATGCTGATCAATGATTACGTGAAGAAATTTATGGCGGAAAAAGCGGGTGATTTTACTTATGATGAAATCACAAAAATTAGTGGAGATTCCCCTGAAAATGCACAGAGCAACAGAACTGTCTCTTCGTTTATATTCGGAGAATTGGAGAATAATTCCATAACTGTTGGTCAGGGTGCCGGAATGATCTCAGACATTCCAAGCTGCCGGGATCTTATCGAAAGAATAATGAAAGAGACAAAGCTCATTTTTGAAAGACTGAATAAAATGCGTTGATGATATCCAAGTCCATAAAATGATAGCTTTTTCAAGGAGAGAAAATGGCTGATCTTGTATCATGGGGCAAAGAGCTGGAGGATATCAAAACAATAATTTTGGAGAAAACATGGATCGCAAAAAGTTACAATGTTTATTATCCGATTTCGGGAAAGCATTTTTTAACGCTGACGCTTCTATGCTTAGGAATTGCACCACAACCGATATCGAATGGCATTAACATAAGGGGGCTGAACCAACTGGGACAATTCTGAGAGGTATCGAAGCAATTTGCAAAGAAATTTTACGTCGAAAAGCTGAATGGAAAGATGTTTTTTATGAGAATTTTGAGAACAGATTCTTTGAAGACCTGATCGTGTCTTCCTTTTTGATTAGCGGAATCGATGAATCTGGCAAAGCATTCAAAGCCAGGGCCGTTGATCTATATACTATGTAAAAGATGGAAAGATCTCCAGAAAAGACAGCTACTGGGAAAATGTGAATGAAGAATAATTATCCCATCATTGATTTTCAGACCATTAATAAACTGAACAATATCGAATATGTGATTTGTATGAAGGGATAGGAAAAATTTGTATCGACGTCAGACTTATCCAGGGTTTTGAGTCTGTCTGATATCTACACAATTTTGGATGAAATCACAGGTTATACCAATCTTGATTTCTATAGTATCTTCTTAACTATTAAAGAGCTGTTTGAGTCATTGATTTTAGACATAATTGAGCGTGTTAAGAAAGATCTTCATGAGTTCAAATTGGAACTCTTATGAAACTTCGGTTTCCCCATACTTGTTTTCCAAAAAGTACTTATTTCAAGCATCTGCTTTAGAAAGCGTTAATCGACCTTGAATTACAATAAGGAGGATTGTAATGGATTTCAGACAACTTTTAATAAACAGACGATCCATCAGACAATTTGAAGACCGACCCGTAGCGATACAACTGGTAAAAGAAATCATTAACGACAGCATTAAAGCGCCAAATGCCAGCAACAAACAGGCCTGGAATTTCATTATCATAATGAACAAGGAATACATGAAAAAGCTTTCCGACGTCAGCCGATTGGGTTTTATCGAAAGCGTAGAGCGGAACCCAAATTCCCCACTCAAAGAATACGCTGTAAATTTGAAAGAAAGGAAGAAAGTTAACTTTTTCCATGACGCCCCTTGCCTTGTTTACATTACCGGGCCTACCAGCGTAAGCACAATTCGTGAGGATGTTGGACTTTTAGCTGCTTATTTTATGCTTTCCGCGGCCTCTCGGGGTTTGGGTACATGTTGGGTTGGCTTGGGTGGTGGTATTCGGGATAAAACCGTCTTAAAAGAATTGGGGCTTCCTATGGGACATCATCTTATCGCCCCTATTGTTTTAGGATATCCAAAGGACGGTAATGTGCCAAGTATGCCGGAAAGAAAAGAACCTGTTATTCTAAAGATCATTAATTGACATGATGCGGCATCTCAATGGTGATGTTGGATTAACCGATATGGTGATCTGGAATCCAAAAACTGGCCTTGTCAAAAGAATCATTATTTTTAAAATTATTTTATGATGTAAGGAGCTTCTCATGACAGCAATCAGAGCACCTGGAGAAATAACAGACAGAGTGTTTCTCATTGACGCTGTGCATCAAGGCTTGCAGAGGGCACATGCCGTATTTTTATTGAAAAACAAAGACGGGATGTCTTGCCTCATTGACGGTGGTACAAAAAATTCCGCACCCATTATCCGAGACAGACTCATAGAGCTTTCGGCCTGGCCTCCTGCCAAACTGATAATAACTCATTCCCATTGGGACCATACCCAGGGAGTGCCCTATCTCGTGGATCAAGCCAAAAAGGATGGCAAACCCATTGAAGTTATGGCTTCTGATAAAGCCGTGCCTTTTCTTGCCGACCAATCCTTCAACATTGTATTTGGGGAAGAAAACGCGCCTTTTATCAATGTCGAGAAAGTAAATCCAGTTCGAGAGGGAGATGTAGTAGACCTTGGCGCCGGATTGTCCCTGAAGATAATCGAGACGCCCGGTCACATGGTTGATCATATTTCTATTCTGGATGAGCGCTCTCGATTTTTATTCGTGGGTGATGCCATGGGTATGTTATGGGGTGGCAACTTAGTGGTTCCGAATCCGAATACAATATATTTTTCCGAAAGCGATTTTTTCTCTTCCGTGGAAAAAGTAAAAAAGTCCGGTTTCAAGGCCATCTGCCTGACTCATTTTGGATGTTTGATGGATAACGAAGGAATGGAATATCTCGCCCGGAGTGTTGCCATGTATGAGCGCTGGATAGAAATTTTTAGTCAGCAAGAGGATCGGATTGATGATTTAGATTTCCTGACATCAACAATTACCGCAAGAGTTTACGATTATCTACCCGAGAAATTTATAAAATTGATTTATGAACCATTAAAAGATGCCGTGAAGCTGTCGGCTCTATCGTATAAATCTCGAAGCAAGTATATGAAGAAATAAACGACTTACCTGATGTGCCTCAAAACCAATTAAAAAAAAATAATAATAACTTGATATCATATGAGATCAGAAGTTTAATATGACTTTGAAATGTCAGACTTATCACAGGTATTCCGGAAAGCGAATATTTCTGGGTTCTGAACCGATATCTCAGGAGACATCAGGTTGAAAACCCCGAAGTTTTGAGACAGCGGATTCGCCGGTGTAATGACATGGAACGGCTATTATGCTCTAAAAAAAGTATTACAAACATCCAGTGTCAGATCAATACGCGGATGAAGAATTTTTATAGTATATTTTTTTGGGTTTTTATCGTATGGTTGTGAAAAGATGCGTCTAAAGCCCGATTTCTTATTCTTTCACTTTCCTTCGTTTTTCAGCCGTCATGAGATGATAACCCATTATATTTAAAGACAAATAAATTACGATGAAAGCGGACAGGGGAAAAATCCGGATTAAAAGAATGGCGGATGGTTTTCCGCATATTAACGCAGATTTCGAACTGGAAAGGCCCTGGCCATTGAAGCCATGAAAACGATGCATTACGATTTGTATTCGCTGCAGGCCGAAGCGTTCATGACGCTCATCCGGCCCCTTCTTCCGGATACGGAGAACGGCAGACTTCTGAAAAATTGGGACTGCCGATACGATGCCGATTCTTTGGGGCAACGCTGTTTGAGCGCTTTTACGCCGCTTGCATGGAATTGATTTTCGGTGGAATATTGGGGACAACGGTCATGAATTCCATCGTCGCTGAAACGCCGCTGTTTGCTTTTCTGCACGGTTTTTTCGATGACGTTCTGCTGAACTCCTCCCCCGCCTGGTTCGGCGATCGTTTAAGAGACGATGTTTTGCGCCAGGCGATCGAACGCGGACTTGAAGACGCCGCTGTTGCCTATGGAAAAACCCGTCATGTCTTCATCCGCAGTCTGTTTTTCGGGGGGCGGCTGCCGAAATCCCTGGGATTCGACTACGGTTCCCATGAACATATCGGAAGCCGCGCCACAATTCCCCAGGCCCAGATATTCAAAGCCATGGACCAACCCGCTACATCTGCCCTTTCATACCGGATGACCACCGATCTGGGAGAAAATATCCTTTACACCAATCTGGCCGGCCGGCCGTCGGAGCTGAGATTTTCCAAGTATTACGCCTCAGGACTTCAGGAATGGATCAACGGCCGATACCATGTTTACGGTCAGGATGAGCCGTAGCCTAATACCATTTAGAAAAAATATAATTTCGCAGGTCGAACCGCATATCTACTATCTTGATTCGAGGCAGGTAAACGCTTATGGCGTAAGCGGCGTTTACTTTGTCATTGGTGATGGAATAACGCTGATCGAAACCGGGACGGCGTTGATCGTTCCGGAAAATTAAAAAGCATGGCAATTTGATTCTCGCCGCGCTTAAACAAAACGTGACCCTTGATGAGATCGGTAAAAGCCTTTTAAAGGAGTATGATCCAAAAGGAATATCCATCAGCCAATCCATGCTGAAATCCATTGTTGTGGGCTATCACGTATATTTTAAAAAACGCGGGCTCGTATAATGTAACGGCAAGTACAAAAGGCAATGCCATGAAAAAAGGGTATTCAATTTGAAACATAACCCCAATAAAAATTGTGAGGGCTTTATGTCATCTTCCAAACTATTTCTGCCTGGGAAAGATATTCGAGTCGTCCACGAAGCCGATTTGGTCATTGCCGGAGGGGGACCATCCGGGTTTGCAGCGGCGGTTGTGGCGGCCCGAAAGGGTCTGAGCGTTATACTCATTGAAAGATACGGTTTTTTGGGCGGAATGGCCACCGCCGGCATGGTGGGGACGATCTGTGGGATGTATCTGCATCATCCCGGCAAGACGGAATATTTGATTGAAGGGTTTGCCAGGACTGTCACGGATAGGCTCCTTAACGGGGGAGGCGCCTTCGGGCCGCATATTGGAGAAAACTATACGGTACTGCTGTATAGCCCCTGGCATATGAAAAGACTTATGGATGAATGGACGGAAAATGAACCCAATATTTCACTCATGCTTCATACTTATGTCGCGGACGCCATTGTTGAGGAGGGGAGAATCAAGGCCCTGGTCATAGCCAGTCCCGAAGGGCTTTACGCTGTCACAGGAAGTATTTACATAGACGCCACGGGTGATGCGATTGTAGCGAATGCCGCCGGTGTTGAAACATGCAAGGGAGATAAATATGGGTCTGTTATGAGTCCGACAATGATGTTTTGGGCGCAGGGAATTGACTGGGAAAGGTACCAGCAAAAAGGCATGCCCCAATTAAATGATAAAATCCAAGAGGCCATTGAATTAAAGAAATATCCCCTCTCAATTAATGAGGGCATCGTCATTCCGACATTCAGGCCCGGTGAAGGAATGGTAAAGTTGAGTGCGTTGATCAAAGATAACCGGGCTGTCGATGGAAGCCTTATTCCGGATCTTACCTATGCCGAGCTGCAGGGGAGAGCTCAGGCGGAAGTTTCCATGAAATTTCTGGTGAACGAAGTCCCGGGGTTTGAAAAGGCGTTTCTTTTTGATACCGCTGTACAGATCGGGATACGCGAAACCCGGCGGATCGTGGGCGAATATGTTCTCACCGAAACCGACGTTCTTTCCGGCACAATTTTTGACGACACGGTCTGCCTGGGTTCATGGCCCCTTGAAATTTGGGAAAAAGGCAAAAAGCCGCGTTGGGTTTTTTTGGACAAGGGTCTTTTTTACGGCGTTCCCTACCGTTCTTTGTTATGCCGGAACATTCAAAACCTTATGGTTACGGGCAGGGCTATTTCCATGGATCACGAAGCCCTGGCATCCGCCCGCGTGATGGGGGTTTGTATGGCCGAAGGGCAGGCGGCGGGATCGGCCGCGGCACTGGCCGTAAAAAATCAAATCGGCTTAAAGCATCTCGATGTTGAAGATCTCAGAAGTGAAATCAGAAATGACGGAGGCAGACTGGAATAACCGGCACCTGTGATCGTAAACACTTTATACAGCACAACTGCTGCTTTCCGTGAAAGGTATGATCGTTATGGGAAAAAAATTAACAAAGGAACAGATCACAAAAGCTCTGGGCATCTTAAGCAGGATGGATGCCCGACGTTTTTTCTGGAAAGCTTCGGGATATATCGACCATGACCTTGAGCGACCGGTCATTGCCATCGCCAATTCGGTTCAGGATGCGGGCGTGGGGCATATGCATCTTCGAGAATTGGGGCGTCATGTGAAAGAAAGCATATATGCTGCAGGCGGGACCCCTATAGAGTTTAGCGTTATAGCCCCATGTGCCGGATATGCCAAGGCTACGTCCATAGGGGATGACATACTCCTGTATGATCTTCCCCAGCGGGACGTTATCGCTGATTCTATAGAAATACAGATGATGAACTACGGCGCTGACGGGCTGGTCTGTATCGGAACCTGCGACAAGATCGTTCCCGGCATGTGGCTGGGGGCCGCCCGATTGAACCTGCCCACGATCTTTCTCCTGGGAGGCCCCGCCCTGCCCGGCAAATGGGGAGAGGATGAGACCGTATTCCCGAGCAACATTATGGTGAAATGTCTCAACAGGGTATTGTCGGGGGAAATGACGGAAGAAGAATTGGATAAAGAGATCGCCAAAATGGAATCCTGTTGGATATGCGGTCCCGGAGCCTGCCCTGAGCTGACGACCGCCAATACCGTAATGGTTTGCACCGAAGCCATGGGGCTTTGTCTGCCCGGAGTTTCCACCACACCAGGTGGCGACATCGTAAAGCTCCATCAGGCCCGGGAAACAGGACATGCCATAATGGAACTGGTCAAAAAGAGCGTTACATTCGACCGGATTGTCACCCGGGGAGCCATCGAAGATGCAATCCGATGCATCATGGCCGTATCTGGTTCTACAAACGGGATTCTGCACCTGCTGACCCTGGCCGTATCCATGGATATGGATCTTAACCTTGATGATTTTGAAAGAATTGGTCGAAATACACCCTATTTGGCGCCTCTGCGGCCCAGCGGGCCTTATTCGATGGTGGATTTTCATCGTTCCGGCGGAGTGATGGCTTTGCTCAACGAATTACGTGACGCATTGACTTTAGGCAGGCCCACAGTTGCCGGGGTCGAATTTGGGAAGCTTTTGCATCCGGGGGTAAACCGCAGGGGAGATGCTATTCGTTCAAAAAGCAACCCGGTATATCCAACAGGGGGGATCGTGGTCATGAAGGGTAACCTTGCTCCCCAGGGGGCTTTGGTCCGCCATACCATTGCCGGAACGCAAGGCGGAGAATTTACAGGACCGGCAATCTGTTATGACAAACAAACGGATGCCCTTCTGGATGTTCTCACAGGGAAGGTGTCATCCGGTGATGTTCTGGTGATCCGATATCAAGGACCGCGTGGAGGCCCTGGTTTTTCCGAAAACTTCAAAGTTGTTTTGCTTTTGGATGCAATGGGATTGAATGATGTCGCCGTGATAACAGATTCCAGGTTTTCCGGAGCGACCGAAGGCGCCCTATATGCCGGTTACATTTCCCCGGAAGCGTTTGCAGGAGGACCTCTGGCGGCGGTTCATAATGGAGATCGAATTACCATCAGCATTAAAAACAGAAGAATCGACGTTCATCTATCCGATGAAGAGATCAAAAAACGGCTGGAAGGATTCGAACCGCCGGAGTCCAGAATCAAAACAGGTGTTCTGGTGGACTGGCGCCTCACGGCAACACAGTTCCACGAAGGCGCAATGCTGAAACGGAAGCTTTAATAAAAAGTATTCAGATGGGGCTGACCTTACATTTAAAGGGTACGAAATGTCAGACGTATCCAAGATTTTTGGATCGTATGATATCCTTTGGGTTCGGGATGTTATCCCAGGCCATCGGAAGCATACCTTCATGAAGTTTTTTTGTCACCATGCAGACTATCCGGTAGATAGTCACTTTCGAAAAATGCCTGCCACACATCAACTTCGCTTGAGTTTTGATAACAATTTAAAAGCTTTGACAAATTTATCTGATTTGCGCTATAAACGCGACCTACACGAGTTGCACTGATTTTAAATTTTCCGGATAACATTAAAGTGGTGGTGGTAAACGAAAACTTTATCATCACTGCACATATTAACAAAGGTCTAAGCAGGGATGGCAAACCATAACGGTAACGGGAAATCCCTCGAATCCTGGATCTGGGACGCCGCCTGTTCCATTCGGGGGGCCAAGGACGCGCCGAAATACAAGGACTACATCCTCCCGTTGATCTTCACCAAGCGCCTCTGCGACGTCTTTGATGACGAGCTCAACCGCATTGCAGCCGAAGTCGGCTCGCGCAAAAAGGCATTCCAGCTCGCCAGGATGGATTGGCAGCGCGCCACGCCTGGCAAGGACGGCAAGAAGAAGGCCATGGTGCGATTCTTTATCCCGCTGGCGCCGGACGATCCCGAGCAGCCGGTCTGGTCCGTCATCCGCAAGCTCGCAGACAAGATCGGCGAAGGCGTCACCACCTGCATGCGGGCCATCGCCCGGGAAAACCCGCTGTTGCAGGGCATCATCGACCGCATTGATTTTAACGCCACCACCCACGGCCAGCGCGACCTCGATGACGACCGCCTCTCCAACCTCATCGAGGCCATCAGCACCAAGCGCTTAGGTCTGGACGATGTCGAGGCCGACATCATCGGCAAGAGCTACGAATACCTCATCCGGAAGTTTGCCGAGGGCGGCGGCCAGAGCGCCGGCGAGTTTTACACCCCGCCCGAAGTCGGCACCATCATGTCCCGGGTCCTCCAGCCCGAGCCCGGCATGGAGATCTACGACCCCACCTGCGGCTCCGGCGGCCTCCTGGTGAAATGCGAGATTGCCATGGAGCAAAGCGCCAAGGGCAAAAAGCGCACCATCGCCCCCCTGAAACTGTTCGGCCAGGAGGCCACCCCCGAGACCTGGGCCATGGCCAACATGAACATGATCATCCACGACATGGAAGGCCAGATCGAGATCGGCGACACCTTCAAGAATCCCAAATTCCGCAACAAACAGGGAAAGCTCCGTACCTTCGACCGCGTCATCGCCAATCCCATGTGGAACCAGGACTGGTTCACCGAGGCCGACTACGACAATGACGAACTCGACCGCTTCCCCGCCGGGGCTGGCTTCCCCGGAAAATCCTCCGCCGACTGGGGCTGGGTCCAGCACATGCATGCCAGCCTCAATCCGGAAGGCCGCGCCGCCGTCGTCCTCGACACCGGCGCCGCCTCCCGCGGATCGGGCAATGCCGGCGCCAACAAGGAAAAAACCGTCCGCCAGTGGTTTGTCGACCACGACATCGTCGAGAGCGTCCTCTACCTGCCCGAAAACCTTTTTTACAACACCACCGCTCCGGGCATCGTGCTGTTTTTAAACAAGGCCAAGCCCAAAAACAGAAAAGGCAAGATATTCCTGGTCAACGCCGGCCAGGTCTTTGAAAAGGGCGACCCCAAAAACTTTATCCCGGACGATGGCATTGCCCGCCTCGCCGACACCCTTATCAACTGGACCGAGACGGAAAAACTCAGCCGCATCGTCGATCACGCCGAGATAAAGAAGAACGATTACAACATCTCCCCTAGCCGTTACATCCACATCAACGACGCCGAAACCTACCGGCCCATCGCCGAGATCGTAGCAGAACTGAAGGCCATCGAAGCAGAGGCAAAAGAGACCGACAAGGCCCTTAACAACATCCTCAGGCAGCTCGGAGTCGGCCCATGAAAATCTTCATCAGCAGCGTGCAAAAGGAATTTGCCGCCGAGCGCAAGGCCCTGGCCGCATACCTTGCAGGCGATCCGCTGCTGCGGCGCTTTTTCGAACACTTTCTGTTCGAAGAACAGCCGGCGGCCGATCAGCGGGCCGACCAGTGCTACCTCGACGAGGTGGATCGCTGCGATATCTATCTCGGTATTTTCGGCAATGATTATGGCCGGGACGATGCCCGGGGGCTTTCACCGACACACTGTGAGTTCAACCGGGCCACCGAAAAAGGCAAGTGCCGTCTGATCTATGTAAAAGGAGCCGATGACAGCGTTCGGCATCCGAAAATGAGCACCCTGATCCGTGATGCCGCCGACAGCCTGATCCGGCGTCGGTTCAATTCCGCCGAAGAGCTGATCGCCGGGGTGTATGCGAGTCTGGTCAGGATTCTTGAAGAGCGCGAACTGATCCGTTTCGGCCCGTTTGATGCCACGTTCTGCCGAAACGCAACCCTTGATGACCTTGACGAAGACAAGATCACCCGTTTTCTGGTGCTGGCCCGGCGCGGCCGCAATTTCCCGTTGCCGGGGGATACGCCGCCGCATGAGGTACTGGCGCATCTCAATTTGCTCGACAAGGGACGGCCGACCCATGCCGCTGTTTTATTGTTCGGCAGACAGCCGCAACGTTTTCTGATCACCTCCGAGGTGAAATGCGCCCATTTCCACGGATTTGAAGTGGCAAAACCCATTCCTTCCTATCAGGTGTACAAAGGCACGGTTTTCGATCTCGTGGACCAGGCCAAGGATTTTGTGCTCTCCAAGATAGACCTGTGGGTGGGAACCCGGGCGGAAAGCATCCAGGCCCCGACAAAATACGAAATTCCGCAGGAGGTTGTCGCCGAAGCCATCGTCAATGCCGTGGTGCATCGCGATTATACCAGCAATGCCAGCGTGCAGGTCATGCTCTTTAAGGACCGGCTGGAAGTCTGGAATCCCGGCACCTTGCCGCCGACCCTGACCCTTGAAAAACTGCGCGGCCCGCATGCTTCCGTTCCGCATAATCCGCTGCTGGCCGAGCCCATGTACCTGACCAAGTACATCGAACGCATGGGAACCGGTATCCGCGATATGATCCGGCGATGCCTGAAGGCCGGCCTTCCGGAACCTGAAATCAGGCTCGACGGCGGGTTTTTTGTGCTGACCATCCGGCGGAAAAAGCCTGAGCCGGGAGCCCGGTTTGCACTAGATCGGAACCAAGTAGAGGCCCAAGATAAGGCCCAAGTCGAGGCCCAAGTTCTGCTGACACCAATTGAAATTGGTCTGATTAATGCGTGTGCTGCAACTTCTATGAGCAGTCAAGAGCTGTTATCTGTTGCTGGCTATGCAACACGCACCGGAAATTTCAAGCGGTCGATGGAAAAACTCCTGACCGAAGGTATGCTTGCCATGACGATCCCGGAAAAGCCAAACAGTCGAAACCAGCGATATGTAGCCACTGCCAAGGGCAAAAAACTGCTCCAATCCCTCAAACAGGAGGGAGACCGGTCATGAACACGCTCATGCAAACCGGACAAGTCGAGGCCCATGAGGCCCAAGTCACCCCACCAGTCGACCAACTAGTCAAGCCAAAAATCGGCGGGCAAGGTGTTGAAGAAGATGGGGTATGAGCGTGAAACTCCAGCAAACTGAAATAGGCGAGTTCCCATCTACTTGGGATGTCGACCGCATTGATTCTGCTTTCGACATTCAGCAAGGAAAACAAGTCTCAAAGAAGAATCGCAACGGTAAGCGCCAACGTCCGTTTCTTCGGACAAAAAACGTCTTCTGGAATCGACTTGATTTGATCGATCTGGATCAAATGCACTTCAGCGAGGCAGAGCAATCACGCCTCGAACTTCGCCAAAACGACCTGCTTGTCTGCGAAGGTGGTTCAATTGGACGAACTGCCCTGTGGAATAAAGAGGTTGAAGGATGCCTCTATCAAAACCATCTTCATCGTCTCCGTGCAAAAGGCGACAAGGCTCATCCGCAATTCGGCATTTATTGGCTTTGGTATGCCTTCGATGTGGCAAAACTTTACTTCGGCCGAGGCAATGTCACCACGATCCCCAACCTCTCGCAGTCGAAGCTGGCAGAGCTGCCCATGGCACTCCCCCCGCTCCCCGAGCAAAAGAAGATCGCGCACATTCTTTCGACGGTGCAGCGGGCGATCGAAACGCAGGAGCGGATCATTGCCACCACCACCGAGTTGAAAAAAGCCCTCATGCACAAGCTCTTCACCGAAGGCCTCCGCAACGAACCCCAAAAACAGACCGAAATCGGCCCTATCCCGGAGAGCTGGGATGTAAAACGCTTCGATTCATTTGCGGTTCTTCAAAGAGGGTTCGACATTACAAAGAAGAATCAGCGCCCTGGAAATTATCCGGTCGTGTCGTCCGGCGGCATTAGCAGCTATCACGATGAAGCCAAAGTCAAAGGTCCTGGTGTCGTGATCGGCCGCAAGGGCTCTCTCGGCACCGTTCACTACATCGATTCGGACTATTGGCCCCACGATACAACGCTGTGGGTCAAAGATTTTAAAGGGAACAACCCGCGATTTTTCGCCTACCTGCTCGAGACAATGCGCCGTAAGCGTCAATGTAACCGCACCCACCCATCGCTGATGCGATTTTCCATGATCCCCAGCAAAAATCGTCAGAAATCACAGAACCCACCATTGGCGTAACCCCAAAAATGCGACAATAATAATTGCCGGTAATCGGGTGTAACCCCGGAAGGCCGACCATGAACGACCGCTCACAGTCTCATAAGGGGGATATATGTCAACTGGTGCGGTGCCGGGCTAATAAATGGCGCCGGATTCAAAAAACTGGTCGATGGTTTTGGGGTCGATCCGGGTGGGAAGCAGGTTTTCATATTCTGTATCATTTTCGACAAAGGGGATCTTGGCAAACAGATACCGGAGATAGCGGTAGGGCTCCAGCATGTTCGCCTTGGCCGTCTCGATGATGCTGTAGACGGCCGCACTGGCATCCGCCCCGCGAGGGCTGCCGGAGAACAGCCAGTTCTTCCTTCCCACCACAAACGGCCGGATAGCGTTTTCCGCCGGGTTGTTGTCGATGGGGATCCGGCCGTCTTCGATGTACCGGCAAAGCTTGTCCCATTGCTCAAGCGTATAGTTGATCGCCGTGCCCAGCAACCCCTTGGGCGGTGTCAGATTGACCTTCTTGTCGAGCCAGGCCTTAAACTCCAAAAGAATGGGCGCCGCCTTCTCCTGGCGGAGATCATAGACTTGGTGGCAGGTGAGTTTTTGCTTTTTGGCATCGCGTTCGATATCGTAGAGTCTGCGGATAAAATC
>JAWODC010000075.1:0-5863 GCA_046483495.1 Desulfobacterales bacterium | reverse complement strand
TAACCCTCAGGACTTTTCCAATTTTTCCACTGTCCTTTCCGGCAATTACTTTCACTTTGTCATCTTTTTTTATGCGGCATCTATTCATCATGATGATTCACTTCTCCGTTTGCAAAGCAGCTTCACAGCACCTCCGGCGCCAGTGAGATAATTTTCATAAAACGCTTTGCCCTTAACTCTCTCGCCACCGGCCCGAATATTCGCGTTCCAATCGGTTCATTGCTGCCGGTAATCAGAACGGCTGAATTCTCGTCAAATCGAATATAGGAGCCGTCCGGCCGTCGGATTTCCTTTTTTGTCCGGACCACAACGGCCTTCAATACATCTCCTTTTTTGACTTTGGCGTTAGGAATAGCCTCTTTGACGGAAACGACGATAATATCGCCGATACCGGCGTATCTCCTTCTGGAACCACCCAAAACCTTGATGCAGTAGAGCACTTTCGCACCCGAGTTATCCGCCACTGTCAATTTCGTTTCTGTCTGAATCATCTTCTTTAATTCCTAGTCTGTCGGATCTCCCGCAACAGCTCCTCTGCTGGACGGAAATCGCACGTTCTTGCCGCGGGCTACACCGCTTTCCCAACGATTTCGCTGACGCGCCATCTTTTTGTTCGACTCAAGGGTCTGGACTCGGTAATTTTGACTTTATCGCCGATGTTGCAGCTATTGCTTTCATCATGGGCGGCAAATTTCGACCGTCGTCGGATGTACTTCCGGTACATGGGATGTTTCACCATCCGTTCAACCAAAACAATCACCGTCTTATCCATTTTGTTGCTGACGATGGTTCCAATAACCTGTCTTTTTTTTCCGCGTTCCTTCATGGCTTCAAATTCCATACCTCCGCCGATCGATTCAGACGGATTCGTTCATGACGGTTTTTATCCTTGCAATATCCCGCCTGATGGCGACAAGTCTGCGATTGTTTTCAATCTGACCTATAGCGTTCTGAAAGCGAAGATTGAACAGCTCCTCTTTCAAATCTCTCAATTTGGTTTCCCGCTCATCCGGGCTCATGTCTCGTATTTCCGCGGCTTTCATTATAATTCACTCCTTTCGACAAATTTCGTCTTTACCGAAAGCTTGTGTGATGCGAGCCGCAGCGCTTCCCGTGCCAATTCCCGTGGCACGCCTTCCATCTCATAGAGTATTTTTCCCGGTTTTATGACAGCGACCCATCCCTCTGGAGCGCCTTTTCCTTTACCCATACGAACTTCGGCAGGCTTTTTGGTGACCGGTTTGTCCGGAAACACCCTGATCCACATTTTTCCCCCACGTTTGACATGACGCGTCATGGCAATACGCGCGGCTTCTATTTGGCGGTTGCTGATCGTGCCGCATTCGACGGCCTGCAGCCCGTATTCTCCAAAATTCAGGTTGCTGCCCCGATACGCAAGCCCCCGCATTCTTCCCTTTTGCTGCTTTCTGTATTTGACTCTCTTGGGACTCAGCATGTCTTAATCTCCTATGAGCAAATCAGGCTTCGATTCCCGCCTGATCACGTTTCAATATTTCGCCTTTGAAGATGAAAACCTTGACCCCGATGATGCCGTAGGTTGTCTTTGCTTCCGTAAATCCGTAATCGATATCGGCCCTCAACGTGTGCAGGGGAATCCGCCCTTCACGGTATTGTTCCGTCCTGGCCATTTCCGCTCCGCCGAGTCTGCCCGAACATATTATTTTTACGCCCTCTGCACCGAACCGCAATGCTGAAGCAATACCGCGCTTCATGGCGCGCCTGAAAGCCACCCGCCGCACGATTTGGGAGGCGACGTTCTCGGCAACGAGTTGGGCATCGATTTCCGGCTTTCTGACCTCTTGGATATCGATAAAAACTTCCTGGGATGTAATTTTTTCAAGATCTTTTTTCAGATTCGCGATCTCTGAACCTTTTTTCCCGATGATAATCCCCGGACGGGATGCAAACACTCTCAGGCGTACGCGTTTCGCCGATCGTTCAATCTCTATTCTGGATACACCGGCATGAAAAAGTTTTTTCTTAAGGAATTCCCTGATCTTATGGTCCTCCAGAATGTAATCGGAATATTTTTTTCCGGCGTACCATCTCGACTCCCAGGTTTTTACGATTCCCAGTCTCAGCCCTATGGGATTTACTTTTTGGCCCAAGTTTGCCCCCTTATTTACATTTCTTCAGCTAATATCACGGTGATGTGCGACGTTCGTTTTAAAATCCGTGTGCCCCGTCCCCGTGCCCTGGCTTTGAACCGCTTCAGCGTCGGCCCGCCATCCACGATGATATTTCGAATGATCAGAGAATCGACATCCAGATTTAAGTTATGATCGGCGTTCGCCACAGCCGACCGGATAAGTTTCTCCAGAATCCCTGCGGCCTTTTGCGGCATAAATTTAACGCTGTCAAGTCCTTTTTCGACCGGCTGCCCCTTGATTCCGTCAACCAGAATGCGAACTTTGCGAGGCGAAATGCGTATATATTTGGCGACTGCTTTAACCTCCATCACAGATAATCCTTTTTCTTGAATTTACTTCTTTAGTTTAGTTTTCTTACCCCCGGCATGGCCGTAGAACGTCCGTGTGGGTGAAAATTCCCCCAGCTTGTGTCCGACCATGTCCTCGGTAACGAATACGGGTATAAATTTTTTCCCATTGTGAACCGCCAACGTAAATCCAACCATTTCAGGAATTATCGTCGATCTCCTCGACCACGTTTTAATCACCCTGCTGCTTCGGGTCTCTTGTGCGACCTGTACTTTTTTTAAAAGATGGTCATCGACAAACGGCCCTTTTTTCAATGATCGTGGCATATATTCTCCTTCATCAATTCCAACATATCTGCACCCGGCTTATTTCTTTGAGCGATGTTTGACAATGTAGCGATCACTTTTGCGTTTATTGCGCGTCTTGAATCCCTTTGTCGGCACTCCCCACGGGCTTACGGGATGCCGGCCGCCTGACGATCTTCCTTCACCGCCGCCCATCGGGTGATCAACCGGGTTCATGGCGACCCCCCTGACCTTGGGCCTGCGCCCCAGCCACCGCTTTCGTCCGGCCTTTCCCAGGGAAATGTTTTCATGGACTACATTGCCTAACCTTCCGATGGTGGCTTTGCATTCGTTTAAGACCATGCGAACTTCACCTGAAGGAAGCTTAACCAGCGCATGCCGATCCTCTTTGGCCATCAGCTGTGCGAAGGTGCCGGCGCTCCTTACAATCTGCCCCCCTTTGCCGAACTTGAGCTCGATATTATGTATTTGGGTGCCCAGTGGAATATTTTTCAAGGGCAGTGTATTTCCCGGCTTGATGTCGGCTTCGGGGCCGGAAACGACCGAATCGCCGACAGTCAAGTTTGCCGGCGCGAGAATGTATCGCTTTTCGCCGTCGACGTAATGCAGCAGCGCAATCCTGGCGGAGCGGTTGGGGTCATATTCGATGGTCGCCACTTTAGCTGGAATACCGATTTTGTCACGTTTAAAGTCGATAACCCGGTAATGCCGTTTATGCCCGCCACCGCGATGTCGGCTGGTAATCCGGCCGTTGACATTACGGCCCCCCGATTTCGTTATGGGTCTTAACAGGCTCTTCTCGGGCGAAGTCGACGTGATTTCATCGTTTGTCGAATATGTTTGGAACCTTCTTCCCGGTGTTACGGGATTTAATTTCTTTACAGCCATTTGGATACTCCCTGTTTTACGCACCCTCGAAGAAATCGATCCGCTCTCCCGGCTTCAAGGTGACAATGGCTTTTTTCCAGTCCTTGCGTTTGCCGAGTATCAATCCTCTTCGTTTGATTTTACCTTTAACCTGGATCGTACGGACACCAGCGACATTGACACTAAATATTTTTTCGACAGCCCTTTTTATTTCGATTCGGTTCGCCTTGCGATCCACTTCAAAGGATACCTGATTATGCTCTTCCTTTTGCAGGCTCGTTTTCTCGGTAATCAAAGGCCGTTTAATGATATCATGCGGCATCATTGCGGAATCTCCCTTCAATGCCCTGAATTGACGCTTCCATCAAAATCAGCTGATCATGTTTCAGTATGTCATAGACGTTCAAGCCTTCTGTTCGCAGAACTTTCACACCCGGTACATTCCTTGAGGACAATTCCAGAGTTTCATTCTTTTCAGAAATGACGATCAACGGCTTTTGGGCATTGATCCGGTTCAATATTTGAACAAAGGCTTTTGTCTTGACATGATCGAGGTCGAAACGGTCCATCACGACAATTTTTTCTTCCTTCAACTTGCTTGAAAGCGCCATTTTAAGTGCCAGTCGACGGACTTTTTTAGGAACTCTGTATGCATAGGATTTCGGGTCCGGTCCGAAAACCGAACCCCCGCCTCGCAGCAGCGGCGATTTTATGTCGCCGCGGCGGGCCCTTCCCGTTCCTTTTTGTCTGAAAAGCTTTCTTCGGCTTCCTTTGATATCGGACCGATGCTTTACGGAAGCCGTCCCCGCCCTTCTGCTTGCCAACTGCATCACGACAACATCATGCAAAATGTTTCCCTTGACCGGAACGTCAAAAATGGCGTCGGCAAGTTCCACTTCTGAAACCTTTTGGGCTTCGCTGTTTATAACGTCTACAAGAGCCATAATCTTCTCATTTTTTGCCGTCGGTACCTTCCAAAATGATCGACCGGCACACCCCATCGATCACCATTTTCCAGGTTTACCGTTCGTTGTTTTTGTCGGTTAGCTGCTTTTTTTCCCTTTCGGAGCTTTTTTCGGCTTTTTGATCTCCACAAGTCCTGAAACTGCTCCGGGTATCGCTCCCTTAATGAGAATCAGGTTGTCCTCCGGCCGGATATCGACGATTTCGAGATTTTGGACGGTTTTCCTGCTATTGCCGTAATGGCCGGGCAATTTCTTGCCTTTGACCACTTTTGACGGCCAGGCGCTGCAACCGATGGATCCCGGTACTCTATGGCTGTGGCTGCCGTGCGTTTTTTTCCCGCCGTGAAACCCGTGGCGTTTGATGACCCCTGAGAAGCCTCGCCCTTTGGTCGTACCGCTGATGTCCACAGCTTCTCCGATCTCGAACAAATCCGCCGTAATTTTCTGGCCAAGACTGTATTCATCCGGATTATCCACTGAAAATTCACGCAAATGTGCGCATGCGCCATCTCCGGATTTTTTTAAATGCCCTTGTACCGGTTTATTGATTCGAGACTTCTTTTTTTCATCGAAGCCGAGTTGCAGGGCATTGTAACCGTCCGTGACTTCCGATTTGATTTGAGTGATAACACAGGGACCCGCCTGTACGATGGTCACCGGGACATACGTCCCATCCGCCAGAAAGATCCCGGTCATTCCCAGTTTTTTCCCTAACAATCCTTCACACATATCGCTAACTGTCCCTGTTTAGAGCTTGATTTCGACATCCACCCCCGGTGACAAGTCCAGCTTCATTAAGGCATCGACCGTCTGTTGGGTGGGCTCCAGTATGTCCAAAAGTCGTTTATGTGTCCGCATTTCAAATTGCTCCCGGGATTTTTTGTCAATGTGCGGGGAGCGCAGGACAGTAAACTTATTTATTTTTGTCGGCAATGGAATCGGCCCGACGATTTTGGCGCCGGTTTTATTGGCCGTATCGACAATATCCGTAGCCGACTGGTCTAAAAGCTTGTGGTCGTAGGCCTTCAATGTGATCCGGATTTTTGTATTCATTATCATGGGTTCGTTCTCTCTTTTACTCGATTATGTCGCTGACCACGCCGGCACCGACCGTACGACCGCCTTCCCGAATGGCGAATCGAACCTCTTTCTCCATCGCAATCGGGGTGATCAACTCGGCCGAAATCGATATGTTGTCACCCGGCATCACCATCTCTACGCCCTCAGGCAGCGTCAATACACCCGTAACGTCCGTCGTCCGAAAATA
>JAWODC010000050.1:0-11417 GCA_046483495.1 Desulfobacterales bacterium | reverse complement strand
CAAAGCTGAGTGGGGGGAATTCACAGGCAGCTGACCCCCCATCCCGGCCTTCCCCCTCAGGGGGTGAAGGGGAGATGCAGCGACAGATGACCGTTTTTCCAATGCCCCGTTTTTTTAGAAGTCCGTTCAAGCGGCTGCTTCGCGCCGCTTGCAAATATGACCATGACCAGAAAAACAAACCGTGAGCAAAGCGAACGGCACTTTTGTTTACTTGTTGAAAATTAACTCATTACGATTATTGGACTTTCGTCGCAACAACTCTCCTTCACCCCTGGAGGGGGAAGGCCGGGATGGGGGGGATTAAGACCCGATCCGATTTACTGTTCACTGTTCAACGCTCACTATCTTTAGAATAGAATCACCGTTCACTATCTTTAAACACGGATTACACGGCTTAACAACGTTTACATTGGATCGGTTCTGGTTTAAAAAAAGCATTCGGGATCAGTATCGGTATCGAAATTAAAAAAGAAACAAACGATCCCGATCCCGAGTTCGATTTTCGGGAAGTCTCATCGTCAACGTTTTTCAAGCATACAGGGAGGCCAAATGGCAGCACATTTCTGGATATACATGACGGCCGGAGATATGGACGAGGCGAGGGCCATCGGCCGAATGTTGGTAAAGGACCGGTTGGCGGCATGCGTCAACCTGCTGGATAAAATGCAGTCGCTGTACTGGTGGGATGGCGAGGTTCAGGAAAGCACGGAAGTGGTGATGATTGCAAAAACGGTCGATGTTAAGGTGCCCGAGCTCATGGAAAAGGTAAAAGCCATGCACAGTTATGAATGCCCCTGCATTTTGACGGTGCCGGTCACGGGGGGAAATCCGGATTTTCTATCGTGGATCGACGAGCAGACCGCGTGAATGGCTTGTGGATCGAAGATCGTTGAATACGGGCTGTCAGTTATCGGCTGAAAGGTACTCAAAGCCAAATCGGATCGGGTCTTTATCCCCCCCATCCCGGCCTTCCCCCTCCAGGGGTGAAGGGGACATGCTGCGCCGCGAGTCCACTGATCGTAATGCCTTAATTTTCAACAAGTAAATAAAAGTGCCGTTCGCTTCGCTCACGGTCGGGTTATGGGGCTAAAGGTGTTGCGAGGAAAGCGGCGCGAAGCAGCCGCTTGAAAATATGATCTAAAAAGCAGGAAGTGGAATCACTGACAATTGCCGCTGCATCTCCCCTTCCCACCTGGAGGGGGAAGGCCGGGATGGGGGGGAAATAAATAGATTCCCATCCATCACCCATCACCCATCACCCATAGCCCATCACCCCTGACCCGCCTTTAAAATTACGATATGAACGCCGTCAACTCCTCAACAAGAGCACCCACTTCGTCCCGATCCATCTCAAAACGCACGTTTCCCCCGCCCGGATGGGCCATAACGAGTTCGATGCCGCCGTTCACACGTTCGATGCGCCACCGTTTTCCCGTTCCGTGCTTTGCTCCCTCACCGAGATAGTCGTCGGGGTCACTCATTTCCGCCACCTGGATCAGAACGCCGAACGCATCGCGGGGATGAATGAACAGCTCCTTCCAGGCGTCCCCTAGATCGGCATATCCGAAATACGGAATATGATGATCTTCGAGGTGCCTTTTGAATTGTGCGATATCCGGTGTTTCCAGTGTCATGTGGTGGATGCCTCCGCCTTTTTTCCCCGCCAAAAAATTATCCAAAAAGCTTCCGCTGCCGGTGGGCTCCATCAGTTCGAACCGGCTCAGATCCCCAAGGGAGAAAATCTTCCAGAAGAATTTCAGGGAATCGTCTTTGGCCTCGGCACCGGGTACAGCCCCTAAGATCCCTTCGAAAAAGGCTTTTGCCGCTTTAAAATCGTTTACGGCCAGCGATACATGGTCAATTCGTGAAATCATGGCAACGCTCCTTCCCGCTTGTAAAAATAAAAAACAGAAGATACACTTGCATACAAAATTACCAATCGGATTGGCAAATGAAAAATACCTTTCCTAAAATCGTATTTTGCGATTTTGACGGCACCATAACGGTTGATGAAACCTTCGTCGGTATGCTCAGCCGTTTTGCCCCTGAACGGATGAAAGCGTTCCGGCGCAATTTTTCAGAAGGCAGCGTCACCCTGAGAGAGGGGGTGCCCCGGGTAGTGGAATCCATTCCGTCCGCCAAATACCCGGAGATGGTCGCCTATGTGCGGGACAAGGACATCCGGCCGGGGTTTCGCGATTTTCTCGAATTTCTAAACGGTCTCGGTATTCCCTTCGTCGTGATCTCCGGTGGACTGTTGGATTCGGTAAACACCCGGCTGGCTGCCTATAACGGGCTGATTCACGCCGTATACGCCGCTGATGTCGATAACTCCGGCGAGTACGTAAAAGTGGTTTCACGGTTCGAAGAGGGGGACGAGCTCGTGGCCAAGGTCCGGGTCATGTCCCTGTACCGGTTCGAAGCGTGCGCCGTTATCGGTGACGGGGCTACGGACCGGAATATGGCCCTGAACGCCTCGTTGGTGTTTGCCCGGGATCGTCTGGCGGTTTTTCTCGAGAAGAACGGATACGATTATATTCCGTGGAATGATTTTTATGATATCGAGGACCATCTGAAACGGCGCTGGTTATAAAAACGTTAACGGATTTTCGGCGGCCATGGTCTTCATGGGATGAACCTTTTTATCCGAATTGGTGTCCATCCGGAAATGAGATAATCCGGTTCCGTTCAAGGCGGACGAATAATTTTAACCGCGATATCCGAATGAATACCAATCCCTATTCCAGAGGTAAATAACGATGTCTTTCAAGCCCGAATTCAACCCGGAGCAGCCTAAGACGGATCATGATCTGTGGTTTGTCATCAGTGACGGCAAGATTGTGGTCCAAAAGGATCGAGAAGGCTTCCGGGTGCCTGAATTCATCGATGTAAAGCACCTTTCTGAAAAGATGTCACGGATTCAGTATTTCGGAATACAAGACGATTGTCCGTGCCATATCGCGGAGATTGAAAGCAGCGGCATCACACAGGAAAATGGTTTTGAACTGAAAGGATTGTTCGAGCTGATCGGATGGATGAAAGAGGACGTCATTCTGACCGCAGCCTGCGCGGCGCAGCTGATCCGTTGGTTCAAAACGCATACCTACTGCGGCCAATGCGGCAGGCCCATGGAGGACAAAACCGACGAACGGGCAAAACGATGCCCTGATTGCAATCTCGTTTTTTACCCAAGGCTTTCACCGGCCGTCATCATGGCCGTGGTACACCACGATAAACTTTTGCTGGCGCGTTCAGGCCGGTTTCCGACGGGATTCTATTCGGTCCTCGCCGGTTTTGTGGAACCCGGCGAAACATTGGAAGAATGTGTCGTACGAGAGGTGTTTGAAGAAGTGGGCATTTGGGTAAAAAATGTGCGGTATTTCGGCAGCCAGCCATGGCCCTTTCCCGATTCCCTCATGCTTGGGTTTACAGCGGAATATTCCCACGGCGATCTGAATCCGGACCCCTCCGAAATTGCCGATGCCGGTTGGTTCGCTGCGGATCAACTCCCCGATATTCCACCTAAAATCAGTATCGCCAGGCGTTTGATCGATTGGTATGTAGAAACGGTCGGCAGCCGCCGATGAAAGACGTATGCCATGCAAAGCACGCTGTGCCGCTGCAACAAAGCGACCGACCGCACACGGACCACCATGCAAAAGGCCTTCCGGTCCGCACGGAAGGCTTATCAGGGATTGTCCCATGTCGACAAACCGCATGCAAAGGCCGGGATTCGAAGGCTTTACAGCATCAAATGCCGAATCGAGTCCGAGGCCGAGCGCCTCGGTTTTTCGAAATTATGCAGGGAACTTATGCACATCTGCAAAGGGCAATGCTGTGTGCGGCAGTTTCCGAAAAATCTGGCGCCCGTGGATTTTTTCGTTTCCCCGCATTTCCTGACAGCGGCTGAACACGATGAACTCGCTGAGAAGCTCGACACGAACGGCGTCCGTCATCAATGCCCGCTGTTGTGCCCAAACGGATGTTTCTTTTCATTTGATGCCAGACCGATGGTCTGCACCACAGCATATCCCTGTTTCGTGACACAGGCGTTCTGGGAATTCTACCAGGGTTTGAACCGGCATGCGCTCTCGGCCCGGCAGATCCTGAACCGGATGTTTTTCGGCTGAGTGCTGTAGACGAAACACCCGCTCAAAAACAGCCGTTTACACCTCGATCGCAGCTTCGGATGGGTGGAGTGTCTCCGGGGTTGACATACCGGTCGTAATTTGGATATACGCTACCTGTAAAATCCATGAGTGCCCGGCCCTCTCCGGCCGGACACTCTCAGAACCCATTTCAAGACCTTGAGCCACGAGTGAGATCAGGCACGGTTCGGCGCATACCGGGGAAAGAATCCCGGCGAGGAATTGAAGGTGAAGGCGGCCTGTTCGGTTCAATTAACCACTACACCATGAACGCATTCCGGCGTGCCGGATTCCGGCAAACAAGTCCCGGAATTTTTCATACGCGCGTTGTTGCGTTCCGTACTGCATGATGATGAAATTGACCATTTTTGGAAGACTTTCCCTGGGGTACGCCGCCATTATGGTATTGGTCGTGTTCCAGGGAGGATATACAACGATCAAACTGAATCAAATCCACTACCTCAACAAAACCATCGATTTGGTTGACGGCGCCGCCATACGATTGTCCCAGCACCTCTCAGACGAACTGTTTTCCCAGGTGGCCTTCGAAAAAAAATACCTCGTTTCCCGGGATTCGGATTTCCATGATCAATTTTACAAAACATCCAATCGCTTTCTCGACGGGTTGACCGAACTCGAGAATCTGGCCGCCACGCCCCAAAAAAAGACGATGGTCGAAGAGGCTCGTCGTCTTTATGCCCGATACCTGGCGGTGTTCAGGGAAGAGGCCGGTCTTATTAAAATCAACGCCGATTATTCTATTGAGGCGTATCGAAACAAAAAAGACCATCTGATCGATAACCTGGACAAAAGCCTGGGCCAAATCATCAAAATTTCGCGTCAGTCCAGTGATGAAATGATCAGGGCTTCGAATCGCATCAGTCAATTGGTCCTCAATTTCACGGCTATCACCGTGGGTATGGTCATATTTCTGGGCATATTGATCTCTTTCTTCAATACGAGAAGCATCAATCGGCCGATATCCATCCTTAAAAAAAAGACGAAGGATATCTCAGAAGGGAATTTCGAAGTGGTTTCCGCCATCACGTCCCCGCCTGAAATCATGGAATTGGATCATGATTTCAACGTCATGTGCGAAAGGCTCAAAGAGTTGGAAGAAATGAAAATCGACTTCGTCAGCCATGTTTCCCACGAGTTGCGCACTCCCCTGACCATAATCAAGGAGGGGTCCAATATGCTGCTGGAAGGCACTTACCGGGACAGCATCGAAAAGCAGCACGAACTTTTGGTGCTCATCAATGATGAATGCGAACGCTTAATCACCTCCGTCAACCGGATTCTCGACCTGTCGCGCATGGAGGGCGGCATGATGACATATCATTATGAATCCATGGATTTTAAGTGCATCGTCGAGAAATCCGTTTCCAAGATTCGTCCGCTTTTCGAACGGAAAGGCATCCAGCTGGAATTGGACCTGTCGGACGCTGTTCCGTATGTGGCGATCGATAAAGAGCGGATCGAACAGGTGATGGAGAATCTGCTGGGAAATGCGCTGAAGTATACGCCGAAAGACGGCTCGGTTTGCATCCGGCTTTCGCGTGATCCGGAAGACGGGGATTATCTGAAAATATCGATTTCCGACACCGGGTCCGGCATTAAGCAGGAGGACCTAAAACGTATATTTGACAAGTTCCAGCGTATCGAAAGCGGCAAGGAGACGGTCAGGGGCACCGGGCTCGGTCTTTCGATCGCCAAGCATATCATTTCAGCTCACAGGGGAAAAATATGGGTAGAAAGTACAGCGGGAAAAGGAAGCACGTTTTATTTTACACTGCGTGTTTGTGCTGCGTGTTAATGGCGCCAGGGTGCTCTAAGATGATGCATAACCTTCGTAATGAGGATATGTCGATCGTTAAAACGGATCGATTGATCCGCGTCAACGATTTCGAGGCGGCACTGGCGGAAAATCAGAAAATATCTGAACACCCCCTGGGCATGCACGATGATATGGCATTGTTCCAGAGAGCGGTGATTCTCGGACACCCCCACAATCCGAACAGAGATGCGGAAAAATCAGCGGCCTGTTTTCGGGAAATGATCGATGAGCATCCGGATAGCTGCCTGGTCGAACCGGCGAGGATGCTGGTTTTTTATTTTGATCGATATGAATCCATGTCGTATGAATACGATGGTAGAATCGAAGAATTGGAAGGAACCATCGCGGAACTGAAAACGGCGGCCGAAGCATACCAAAAAAAGGTGAGCTGTCAGAAAACGGAAATGGGAGATTTGAAAGACCGTATCGCCGAGTTGGAATCTCAAATCGAAGAATATAAGAGTATCGATTTGAATATGGAGGATCGGAAACAGAAATGATTGTGTATCGTTGGAATCGTTTGGATCGTGATCCCAAAATCCAAAAACTTAAATCTTAAGGTTTATGTAAACAGCTATATATTATTTGAAATACAACACAAAAACAACAGAGCTTTTTAAAGTTAGAATGGGAGCGGTAGCATGAAGACAACTGACGGTGACGTCAATATCCTGGTTGCCGATGACGATCGAAATATCCTGAAAATCATTAAAATGCGATTGGAGGCCGAGGGTTACCATGTGAATACCGCCGATAACGTGGAGACCGCGGTAAGCCGGGCAATTGAAAACCCCGTCGACTTGGCGCTCGTCGACTTGAAGCTTGCCGATGAAAACGGCATCGAACTGATGGAAAAGCTTCATGAGATCAACCCCGAAATGCCGATTATCATTTTAACGGCATACGGTACGGTCGACAGTGCTGTGGAGGCCATGCAAAAGGGGGCTGTCAGCTATATTCGGAAGCCGTTCGATCACCGAAACCTTCTGTCGCAAATCGATGCATGTCTGGAGCAGAAAAAATTTTTGAAAAAAGTCCAGAGCCTTCCACCGCTTTTGGAACAGAAATACGGATTCGAAAGCGTCATCGGCAAAAGCGGGAAAATGAAGCTGGTCTTCGAACAGGTGGTCCAGGCGGCAGCGACGGATTCCAGCGTGTACATCGAAGGAGAAAGCGGAACCGGCAAAGAGCTCATCGCGCGAATCGTACATGCCGCAAGTCCGAGGCGGGACAATCCGTTTGTCGTGATCAATTGCGCGGCTATTCCCGATACACTATTTGAGAGCGAGCTTTTCGGGTTCGAAAAAGGCGCATTTACCGGCGCCGTCGGTCGCAAACAGGGGTTTTTCGCACAGGCCAACGGCGGATCCTTTTTCCTGGATGAAATTTCCGAAATGCCCATGGCTCTTCAAACCAAACTGCTCAGGGTTGTCCAGGAAGGAGAATATTATCCCCTCGGGAGCAACAAAGTGATAACGGTGGATACCCGGTTGATTTCCACATCGAACCGGGATTTAATGGCGGAGGTGGAAAAAGGGAATTTTAGGGAGGACCTTTTTTATCGCATTCACGTGGTAGTGATTAAGCTCCCGCCGCTGAGAGAACGAAAAGAAGACATCCCGCTGCTGGCGCATTTCTTTCTTAAAAAATACTGCAAAAAAAACAAGCGGCAGATCAAAGGATTTTCAACGGGCGCCATGCAGATGCTGTCCTTATACGACTGGCCCGGAAACATCCGCGAATTGAAAAACGAGGTGGAGTCCGCCGTTGTTATGTCCAGAACCGATGTGATCGGTGAAGATGCGATCCTCAGAAATCACAGGCAGGCCATAGAGCCATTGCGGCCGTTCAAGGCGGCAAAAGCGGACTTCGAGAAGAAATACCTTTCCCGTCTCATTGATCTGACCCAGGGAAATATGAGCCAAGCCGCTGAATTATCCGGTAAATACAGGTCAGACCTCTATCAGCTCATGAAAAAGTACGGGTTGAAGCCTTCGGAATACCGGCCGGACCGGGAATAAACCCGCCGGGGTCGATAGGCCCCCATGCAAGCCGCACGAGACGACGGTCTCGCCGGCAGACCATCGTGCGGCTTGACAACGTTTCTCCCCCCCACGATCTACATACGAAAGCAGCCGAATATACAGCCATTTAGGAATACCACCGCCCACTGTAATCGCATAAGCTGTTATGGTAAATCATGGATTGTTCCACCGGAAAAAGCAGCCGATCCATTCGGTAAATCGATTGATCATAGAACGTTAAACATATCACAGACGATCATGAAACTAACCCTTGCGGCAAATTATGATCCGGAATTGATTCCGAAACTCAAGCCTTATCCGGTCGAAGAAGTTTACGGAAAGCTTCCCTTCGACTGCGTAGGAGGGGGTAGGGCCGGCTTCATGGGAACGTCCCTTTCCGAAAAAAAACTGGCCGGTTATGTGTCGGAGCTCGAGCGGCACGGTATTCATTTCAACTACCTGCTCAACAGTTCCTGCACAGGAAACCGCGAGTGGCAGCGTTCATGGCAGAAAAAGGTGATGCGCCTGATTGAAAAACTGGGCGATATGGGGATTCGACGGCTTACGGTTTCGACACCTTACATGATGGAGCTTATCAAAAAACGATTTCCGGAATTTTTTGTCAAGATCGGCATTTACGCCCAGGTGGATACACCACGGCGGGCGAAATTCTGGGAAGAGCTCGGGGCGGATGCCATTAACCTGGAAAGTTTCTCCATCAATCGAAACTTCCCGCGGCTTGCCGCTATTCGGGAAGCGGTGGATTGCGAACTCCAGCTGATCGCAAATCATCCATGCCTGCCCAATTGCGCCATGCAGCCGTATCATCAGAATGGATTTGCCCATGCGTCGGACGGGTCGAAAGGGGTGTTCATCGATTACTGTTTTCTGCGATGCTCGGAAAAACGGCTTGCGGATCCTTCCCTATACATCAAATCGGCATGGATCAGACCCGAGGATCTTCACGTATATGAGGCGCTCGGCTACTCGACCTTCAAACTGATCGAACGCAATATACCTTCTTCCGAATTGTTGAAACGGGTGGTTGCCTACAGTCAACGCACATTCCAGGGCAATCTTGCCGAGCTTCTTCTTCCTTACGGGTTTAAAGAAACGCCGCCCAAAGGAATCTCGTGGATCGTTAAACATTTTTTCAAACCGATCCAGATAAGTCCGTTTAAAATAAAGGCGCTCTATGAACTGGTCCGAAGCCAGGGGATGCTGTTTCCGCAGGCACAAAGCCCTGTCTGGATCGAATCCTCCCGTATACCGGATGACTTTATCCAGGGATTCGAACACCGGGACTGCGAAGTGCTGAGCTGCGACCGGTGCGGCTATTGTGCCGATATCGCCGCGGCCGCCGTTTTTGTCGATGACGATTTTCGGAAAGAAGCGCTGGCGAAATACGACACCGTTCACGCGTCCATGATCAACGGGGGGCTTTGGAATGTTCGATTGCCGCGCCACTGAACCGGAGGGGATGGATCATCCGGAATTTCGCAGGATTTCCGCCGAACAGAGTTTCCGCTTTATCGGGTTTGTCAACCGGTTCCTCGGCGGTACACGGATCGTGCGGCGGTTTGTGTCGTCACAAATCGCTCGAACACCGGAAGATCGGATACTTCGAATCCTCGACATCGGGTCGGGCAGTTGCGACATACCCATTTCGGTCTGCCGATGGGCTGAAAAAAAAGGGCACAGCATCCATTTCACCTGTGTGGAAAACGGGCGGCATGCCTTCCGGATCGGTTCGGAAAAGGTGGCCGGAACGAACCTGCCCATTGAGATGATTCAGGACGACATTTTCAACCATTTCCCGGAAAAGGCCTATGACTGCGCCGTGGGTTCCATGTTCTTTCATCATCTTAGTGAAGCGGGCATTCTGGAACTTGTGCAGCGGCTTCGGGCTTTTGTACGCACAAGCCTGTTGATCAACGACCTTTGCAGGAACGTTTTGGGTTATTTCGGATGCCGGCTCCTGGTGTGGCCCTTGCCGAAGTGTGTCGAGCACGACGCGTTGCTCTCTGTTCGTAAAAGCTTCAAAACAGCTGAAATGCATGAACTCCTCGGCACCATCCGTGATGCGTCGATTCAGGTGAGCCATGCGCCCCTTTTCCGGATTCGGGCCGTGGTGGAGTTTAACCCCATGGAGAACACTCCAACTATACATGGCGGAACAGGTGCCGAAAAAAAAGGGTATCCTGTTTGTGAAACATGTATGCCGCTCACCTATGGATGCCGGAGGATATTTTTCGCATGAAACGGATGGTTGAAGCACTCTCCACGGCCAATCCGCCGTTGTATGCAACTCAGAACGAGGTTTTCGCTTTTTATGACGAGCATCTCCAGATGTCGGAAAACGAACGTGAACTGTATCGGCGGGTATTGCTGGAAGGCCCCATACGAGGGCGCTATTTTGCTTTCGACCGCCGCGAAGAGGCGCTGGTGTACGATCCGGACCGTATGACGGAGCGCCATTGCCGAATCGGAACGCGGCTTGCGGTCGAAGCGGCTCGAAAGGCCATGGAAGAGGCGTGCTGCGGCCCGGAGGAAATCGGCGGCATTATTGTCAACACGTGCACCGGTTACCTTTGCCCGGGCTTATCCTCTTATGTTCACGAGGCGCTTGGACTCGGCCCCATGGTGAAAACACTGGATATCCAGGGCATGGGATGCGGCGGGGCGGTGCCGAATCTCGAATGTGCGGCCGGATGGGCTATGGGGCGGCCGGAAAAGCCGGTTTTAAGCATTGCCGTCGAAATCTGTTCCGCCACCATGTTTTTTGGTGACGATCCCGGCCTGGTCATCAGCAACGCGATTTTCGGGGACGGCGCTTCGGCGGCGATTGTCAGGGCGGTTGGAAACAAGGATGCAGAGGGGCTTCTTTACCTGATGGATTTTGAGGCCGTCTGCTATCCCGGGCAACGAAAGCACCTGCGGTACCGGACCGAACAGGGGCGGCTTCGCAATGTCCTCGGCAGACGGGTTCCGGTACTCGGCGCCAACGCTGTTTCGGCGGTCGTTGAAAACATCCTCAAGCGCAACGGCCTTACTTTCGAACACATAAACCGTTGGATTGTCCACCCGGGAGGAACTTCGGTTCTTCGAAAAATCGAGGAAAGGCTGGGGCTGACGGAGGAGGAGCTGCGGTTTTCGTACGAAATATTCAGGGATTACGGCAATATGTCATCGCCGACGGTGATGTATGTGTTAAAGCGGATGCTCGAGCGGGACAGTCCCGAATCCGGCCAAATGGGCCTGATCCTGTCTTTCGGAGCGGGTTTTACGGCATTCGGCGCGCTGGTCGTTTTTTGAGGCATCTGCATGGTTTTTAAAAAGATAGCGATCATAGAGAAACGGCGCCCAACCCCCTCCAATCACGATATGTGGCAGATACGGCCTCAGTAT
>JAWODC010000048.1:0-62649 GCA_046483495.1 Desulfobacterales bacterium | reverse complement strand
GTTTCCCGATTTGGATCTGACGGTGAGAGGGGCCGTATCCATCGGCAGAAGGTTAATGGATCCTCTCGCCGAGCTTGTAAAGATCGATCCCAAATCCATCGGTGTCGGTCAGTATCAGCATGATGTCGACCAGACGGCGCTCAAGCAATCCGTGGACGATGTGGTGATCAGCTGCGTCAACGCGGTGGGTGTGGATGTCAATCGTGCCAGCATACAGCTGCTGACCTATGTTTCCGGACTCGGGCCCCAACTTGCGAAGAATATCGTGTCACACCGTGATGAAAACGGCCCGTTCAAGACCCGTGAAGATCTCACGAAAGTGCCCCGGTTGGGCCCGAAGGCATTCGAGCAGTGCGCCGGATTTCTGCGAATCCAGGATGGGGACGATCCCCTGGACAACAGCGCGGTGCATCCGGAATCTTATCATGTCGTGCACACCATGGCGAAGGATCTGGACTGTACGGTTTCGGATTTGATGAAACAGGCCGAGCTGAGGAAAAAGATCGACATATCCGGATATGTCTCTGAAGTAGTGGGGCTGCCCACATTGAATGACATCATCGAGGAGCTTACCAAACCGGGCCGGGATCCCCGAAAGAAATTCGAGGTGTTCGAATTCGACCGGGGCGTCAAAGACATTTCGGATCTGGTCTGCGGAATGCGCCTCCCCGGCATCGTCACCAACGTTACGCGATTCGGTGCTTTTGTGGATATCGGCGTCCATCAAGACGGATTGGTGCATATCAGCCAGTTGGCTGATTCTTTCGTAAAGGATCCCGCCGATATTGTAAAAGTCAATCAGAAGGTCATGGTTTCCGTTCTCGATGTTGATCTCGACCGAAACCGCATTGCCCTTTCAATGAAGTCCCAACCGGATGCACCGAAGGCGGACGCCGCCCCGTCAATGAACCACCGAAAGAAAAAACCTTTCCCGAAGCGCAAGAAAGAAAACGGACAGCCGTTTCATAACCCGTTTGCCGATGCGCTGGGTAAGCTGAACAACGGATGAAATGTCACGAGACACGACAGCACCGGCATCCACACCGGCATTACGATACGATACACATGTCCGGACGCCTACCCGGACATGCGTATTCGAATGAACATCCGGATAAACGGTTTCAGTCCGGTATGGTATCGGGTTCGCGGATGGAAGAAAGCGTTATCGCTCCCGATGGACAGGCCCCCGCACAAACGCCGCAGCCGAAGCACTTCTCCGTTTTTATGACGGCGGTGTCTTCTACTACGACCGCTTCAAACGGGCATATTTCTTCACAGGTGCCGCATGCGGTGCAGACATCCGCATCCACCACTGCAAGGTAGCGGCTGGGGCCGAGCATGCCTACACCCCGCTGAACCAGTACCGGTATCATGATGCAGCAGCACTTGCAGCAATTGCAAATGACATGTTCCGCACTTTTCGAGTTCATCGTCATGTGGACCAGCCCCGCGTTCTCTGCTTCGTGCAAAATGTTTACCGCCTCCTGTGTCGTGATTTCCCGGCCGGTTCCCCTTTCAATGGCGTAATCGGCGCCGCGGTTCAGCTGAATGCAAACGTCCCGGGGTTTGTCGCACTTGTTTGCGGAAACCCGGCACGGACAGGGTACCACGGCCACCCGCCGGGCTCTTTCGATGATTGCGCTCGCATCTTCGAACGGAAGCACCTGTTGACCGGATTCCACGGCCGTGTCAATGGGGATAACCCGCATATGGACCCCGGGATGAGCCTTTGCCATGGCTTCGGACGCATCGATCCATTCGGTATCGCAGAAATCGGACCATGTTTTCAAAAATTCCTCGGATGCGCCTGGCCAGAGAATGGAGGCATCATGAAACTGTCCCACGCTCCGGCACATCCGCCAGGTAGGCGGATCGGTCTTTTTGGAATAGAATACCAACCCTTTTTGAAAGAGCACCTTCAGCATGTCCTCGATGCGCGCCTCCGGAATACCTGTTTTTTGGGATAACTCCGGTACGGCAGCAGGCATCGCCAGCATCAGCCGGGCCTCCTCTTCATCAGCAATCAATTCGAAAAGGCGGGGGATGCAGCTCGATCCTTTGGCATTAATACGTGCAGCGAGCTCCTCGTAAAGGTCTTTCATCGTGATCGTCCTTTCATTTAGGTATGGGTGCTTGAATTTGAATGAACGGGCATATCGGCTTTTGTCATACGATTCGCTGTCTTATCGGGAAATGGCGTTGAAAAGCGCAGGGCATTACGCCGGGAATGTGCCTCTTGAATTGGCAATTACCAAATAAACCCTTATCACGCAAGGGCTTTCCCGGAACCCGATCCGCCCCCAAGCCGCCGGGCCGATTGGATAGCTATCACATATCTATTGCAAAAAAACCGCGGAACGTGCTACCGTTTCATTTCAAGCAGCCTCGTTTTTCCAACGGTGCCCCTCTGCCGTTTTCTTTTTATTAGAGGAGTTAAAAAAGTATGTTCAAGAAAGCAACGCATCCATAATCACAACCCAAGGAGAAAAACCATGAATGACGATGTTTACGTGAAATTGTGCGAGCGGTTGAACAAGAACGCGGTTAAAAGGCCCCCTCTGCCCTCTGTCTTAACATTTTTAAAAGAAATATTCACCGAAGAGCAGGCTGATCTGGCATCACAAATGCCCTTGGGTGCTCATACGGCAAATGAACTGGCCGAACAGCTGAACCGAGATGAAACCGAGTTGAAAAACATCCTGGAAACCATGGCCGATGAAGGAATCATGTTTTCGGCCCAGACAGAGGGCGGTCGAACGGAGTATTCTCTTCCCCCATTTGCCCCCGGTATTCTCGAACTTCAATACCTGAAAGGTGAAGAGACCGAAAAAGCCCGGAAACGGCACCGCCTGATCACGGAAATGAATAAAGAGTTAAGCACCTTAACCGAAAAATTGTTCAACGATGTGGAAGCAGCCAACAAACGAATCGGCTCTCCCGGATTGAGAACGCTTGCCGTGGAAGAGCATCTTCCGAGCAACGCCCAAATCGCTACATGGGAAAAAATATCGGAGATTATGGCCGACGAAACCTCATTCGCCGTTGGGACCTGCACCTGCCGGCAGGACGCAAAGTTCGAAGGGAACCCCTGCAAGGTGGACGGCGCACCCATGGAGGCCTGCGTGTATTTCGGAAAAGTGGCGGATTACATCGTTTCACGAAATTTCGGAAAGCGCTATACACGGCAGGAACTCATGGATCTTCTTAAAACCTGCGAGGAGAAGGGACTCATCCATAACATCAACAATTTTATGGGTGACAATATCGTATTGTGCAATTGCTGCGGCTGCTGCTGCCACATCATGAAACCGATGCTGAAGCATCGTGGCCTGAACATGATCGCCGGATCGAATTTCGTGTCCGTGGTGGATGAGGAAACCTGCATCGGATGTGGGGAATGCGTGGATATATGCCAGGTCGATGCCATCGAAATGATTGACGATATCGCGCGCATCAACCCGGATTACTGCATGGGATGCGCCAACTGTGTTTCCCTATGCCCGTCCGGCAGTCTGACACTGGTTCGCTGTGCCGATTACAAGCCTCCTAAGCAGAGCGAAAAAGTCGTCGGATTCGGCATTTAATTTCGACGATCGGGGTCCATTAAAACGCGGTTTGGAAGGCCGCATAACCTTGCCGAAGATCCTTATGAACCGTGATAAAATCAGCAAAACGACGCTCATCGTGATCGTGCTGTTCATTTCAGCGCTGTTTATGGCCATGATTCGGCATTTTCTGATGGCGCTTTTCCTCGCCGGCATTTTTTCGGCAATGGCGCACCCGCTATACGAACGGCTGGAAAAGCGGTTCAGGGGACGCCGGTATCCGGCTTCCGCCGCCACCATTGGCCTTCTGCTGCTTTTGGTGATTCTCCCTCTCGGAGGCCTGATCGGCATTATTACGGCCCAAGCCATCAAGGTGGGGCAATCCGTGACACCATGGGTTCAAAATGCCGTTTCGGATCCGGGCGCCCTGTCAAAGCTCCAGGATACCATTCCCTTCTACGATAGAATCGAACCCTACCAGGGCATTATCGTGCAAAAATCCGGGGAATTGGTGGGCAGCATCAGCAAGTACCTGATTAACAGCCTGTCTTCCGTTACGTTGGGAACGGTAAACTTTCTTTTCCTGATGTTTGTTTTTCTTTACACCATGTTCTTTTTTCTGATGGACGGCAAACGGCTTTTGGAGAAGATTTTATACTATCTTCCACTGGAAGACAAAGATGAACAGCGAATGCTGTACACGTTTACATCGGTAACCCGCGCCACGATTAAAGGCGTTGCCGTCATCGGCATCCTTCAAGGGGGGCTGGCGGGTTTTGCCTTTTTTATCGTCGGCATTCCGAGCGCCGTCTTCTGGGGCACCATTATGACGGTTCTATCCATCATTCCCGCGCTCGGCTCGGCTCTGGTATGGGTGCCGGCGGCAGCCATTCTGGCGATACGGGGCGAATATTTCAGGGCGGCCGGCTTGGCGATGTTTTGCGGGTTGGTTGTTGGAAGCCTGGATAATGTGTTAAGGCCCCGGCTGGTCGGGAAAGACACCGAAATGCATGACCTGCTGATTTTTTTGGGTACGCTGGGCGGTATTGCCATGTTCGGCATTATCGGTTTTATCATCGGTCCCATTCTTACCGCACTTTTTGTCACAGCCTGGGAAATTTACGGCGTTGCATTTCAGAATGTTCTGCCCAATCCCCCGACCGGCCGAATAACCGCCGCTGAAAAAGCCGAGGAAGGCCGAGAGGCCGCAGGCTGATGTTTGCTGAACGGGCCGAAGACGCCGCAAGAAACAGATGCAAAAACAGGCACAAGCTCGATGACCGGCGTTCCGCCCGGGGATTGACATCCAGGGTCGGTTTTGACATATGTAATGGGCTTTTTTTCGGTAATCTTTATATCCATTTTGTTCCAAACGCACCATCTGAGTTTACCTGCGGCTCGACATGCGGCTTGCCTTGATTTGGGAAGATATCGTTATGTCGAGACATTTTGTAGAAAGCATTGTAACCGGCCGTTGCCGTTTTTACCGCGACGGCTGATGGTTTAAGGCCGTTTATACGCTCATGAATTCATCCCTGCAGTTTTTGTATCCATAAGGAGGTCGTTCATGCCCGATCAAGCATTATCCGGACTGAAAGTGCTGGAATTTGCAAACCTTGTTTCAGGCCCTTACTGCGGAAAAATGTTTGCGGATCTCGGCGCCGAGGTTATCAAGATCGAAGATCCCGACGGAGGTGATGCATCCAGGCGACTGGAGCCGTTCGCGGGAAATAGCCCCGGCTTCGAAAGGAGCGGACTGTTCGCCTATCTGAACACGAACAAGCTGAGCCTTACCCTTGACCCGAAAACCGCTAAAGGCAAGTCCATTTTTCTGGATCTGATACGGGATGCGGATATTCTAATCGAAAACCACGCACCAAAAGAAATGGAGAGGCTTGGACTTACCTATAATGTCCTCGAAAAGGTCAATCCCGGTCTTATCATGACATCCATTACGGCATTCGGCCAGACCGGTCCCTACAGAGATTATAAGGCCTTTGAATTAAATACATATCAGGGAAGCGGGTATGGATTTATCAGCACCGTTTGTTTGGAAGAACCAGTGCCGCCGCCGATAAAGGCCGGTGGACGGCAATCGGAATTCGGAACGGCTCAAGCCGCCGCAGTGGCGACCATGTGCGCTGTTCACGCAAGAGATGAAATATTTTCCGGTCAGCACATCGATATCGCCATCTTTGAGCTCATGGCCGGCCAGAACGAGTCCGCCATTCAGCATTGGGTGCTTGCGGAAAACGAAATGGGCGGTGTAACCCATCCGTTGGTTCAGCCCATATGCCCACTCCCCTGCAAGGATGGATATTTCTTTTTAATGTGCGTTGAGGATCACCAGTACGATAAATTCATCGATATGATAGGCAATCCGGAATGGAACGATTCCGAGCTCTTTGAAAACCGGTTTGTCCGTGCTGATTACGTGGACGCGCTGGTTCCCCTCTTATCCGAATGGACCATGGAGCATACCAAGCAGGAAATTTTCGAAATGGGCCAGGCCGCCCATGTGCCGCTGGCGCCTGACTATACAGCGGAGGAGGTGGTGAATGACCGCCACTTGGCCGAAAGGCGCTATTTTGTCGATATCGATCATCCGGTAATCGGAAAAGCCCGATATCCGGGCGCGCCTTACCGGCTGTCCGAAACACCTTGGCAAATCAAGCGTTGCGCACCCTCTTTGGGGGAGCACAATGAGGAAATATTGATTCATCGCCTTGGTTGCACCAAGGATGATCTGGTGAAATTAAGCCAAACCGGCGTCATTTAGACTCAAAAAAGTCCGATTCGAAGAAGGAGAACGCGTAATGAACAAACTGGCTCTCGAAGGCATAACCGTAGTCGATTTCGGTCAGGCATGGGCCGGTCCCCATTTCGGCAGAACCCTGGCGGATATGGGGGCACGGGTAATCAAAATAGAAAGCCAAAGGCGAATGGACGTGATCAGAGGGCTTCCGCCATGGCCCAAGGATGCCGCCCCCACTCCCAACAATTCGGGATATTATAATTGGCTCAACCGCAATAAACTCGGCGTGACGATCAATCTGACCACGCCGCGGGGGGTCGAACTGGCCAAAGAAATCATAAAGATCAGCGACGTACTCGTCGAAAATTTTTCACGGGGTGTGATGAAAAAATATGGTCTCGATTATGCATCGGTAAAGGAAATCAATCCCGCTATCCTGTACGTGGCTCTGACGGCGTTCGGCGCAAACGGCCCGTATAAAGATTACGTAATGTACGGCAGGCCTCAGATCTACATCAGCGGCCTGGCCCACGTCACCGGATATCCGGAAAACGCCCCGCACCCGATCGGCATCAGCTGGGGGGATCCTGTCGGCGCCCACCACGCCGCATTCGCCATGCTCAGCGCATTGTACTACCGCAAAAAGAAGAAGAAGGGGCAATACATCGGCGTATCGCAATGGGAGAGCCTGATCAGTATTTCTCCCGAGAACATTATGGATTACACCCTGAATGAAAAAGTAAGGAAGCGCCGGGGAAACCGTCACGAGTTTATGGCACCCCACAACGCCTATAAATGCGCAGGGGGAGATCTGAAATGGGTGACCATTGCTGTGAAAACAGACGACGAATGGCGGGCCCTGGTAAACGTGATGGGGAACCCGAAATGGGCCGAGGACGAAAAGTTTTCCGACACTCTGAGCCGCTGGAAACATCAGGAGGAAATGGACAGGCATATCGAAGCATGGACATCCACACTTACCCAATATCAGGCAACCCGCATGCTTCAGAAGGAAGGCGTCGCCGCGTTTCCAACGTTGAGCAACCGTGGGCTTGTGGAAGATCCGCACTTGAATGAAAGGGGATTCTTCGAAGAGATGGAGCATCCCGACCCGGATATGAACAAGAAAAAATATGACGGCATATTGTGGAAAATGAGCAAAACGCCCGGAAAAATCCGCAGCCGTGCCCCATTCCCAGGAGAGCACAATAACTATGTGTTTGGTGAACTCTTAGGAATGTCACAGGACGAGATCGATAAACTGACCGAAGAAAAAATTCTTTTCTAGTAAGGTTACAGGAGTAAATCAATGGAAGAGCAGACGCTATCAGGCATTAATGTGGTGGACCTGACGTGGTACATTGCCGGTCCTTACTGCACGAAAATGTTCGCCGATTTCGGCGCGGAGGTCATTAAAATCGAACGGCCGCCCGAAGGGGACCCCGCACGAATGATCGGACCGTTTTTAAACGACGATTCTCATCCAGAGAAAAGTCTGCTGTTCTCGAATCTGAACACAAACAAAAAAAGCATTATCCTTGATTTGAAAAGCGCCGATGGAATTGCTGCGGTTAAGGCTCTGGCTGCGAATGCCGATATTCTGGTTGAAAATTTCAGCCCGGGCGTTATGGAAAGACTGGGGCTTTCATATGAAATTTTGGCGCGGCAGAATCCGGGTTTGATTATGACCCGCATTTCCAATTTCGGACAAACCGGTCCGTACAGGGACTTCAAGGCATCCGAACTTGTCCTGTCCGGTCTCGGACACGACATGTATTCTTCCGGCATTCCGGGCCGGCACCCCCTGAAGCTCGGCGGGAATTGTCTGCAGTACCAGGTGGGCCATATGGCCGCTGTCGCGGCGTTGGCGGCATACTGGTTGAAGCGCCGAACCGGAATGGGGCAATGCATCGACGTGTCCATGCAGGAAGTACTTGCATCGGACACGGACCATAAAACGACCAACCTGGTTTCATTCGCCTACTCGGGGATGACAATGACATCGAATGTGGTAGGTCGCCTGGACCCCCGGGAAACGGCATCGGACATCACCCCCTCAGGGGTATTCCCCTGCAAGGACGGGTTCGTCCGCGCCGCCGGCGGCTTCATGTTCTGGGATCGCTTTATTAAATTATTTCCGGCACTTGCCGAAATGTTCAGTTATCCCGACGATGTTCTCGATGTTGAAGAAAACAAGCCGGTCGTAGACGCCTTATGGTATGACTGGTGCATGGATCACACGAAGCAGGAAATCATGGAAGCCTGCCAGAAGGTGAAGTACTTCTGCATGGCCATCAACACGCCCAAAGATGCTGTCGAAAGCCTCCAGTTCAAAGATCGGGGATTCTGGATTGACGTAGAGCATCCGGTCACCGGAAAACAGATATACCCGGGCGATCCGGTCCATATGGAACATTCGAGATGGCAAATCCGGATGCCGGCGCCCCTGCTGGGTCAGCATAACGAAGCGATATTGACCGCGCTTCGAAAAACGTCCCGCATCGAAATACCCCGTCGAAACCCGAAGATCCGGGAGCACCGGCTTCCACTGGAGGGCGTACGGGTCGTCGACTTGGGGGTTATCTGGGCAGGCCCCACCGCCGCCTGGCTGATGGGTATTCTGGGGGCGGAAGTCATCCATATCGACAATCCGCATCATCCGCCGGATTTCAGCCGGGGATTCATCATGTGGCCGACTCCGGGCCAACTGGAACGGCCTGCCGGCAGGTCCAACTACCCCGAAGGGAAGGTGGGTTTGAGGCCGTGGAACAGGGCGTCGTTTTACACCCGCGCGCTGTGGAACCGGCTGTCCTGCTGTATCGACATCGCAACGCCCGAAGGGAAAGAGGTCTTCAAGCGGCTTATCGGGAAAAGCGATATCTTTCTGGAAAACAACAGCGCAACGGCTATGGAGCACCTTGGCCTTGACCATCGAACACTGCGGGATGTGAATCCCGGGTTGATCTGCATCAATATGCCGGCCTGGGGACGCAGCGGCCCCTACATGAACTTCGTCGGATGGGGTGCCATGCACCAGGCGCTCGGGGGTGAGGAATGGATTCGGGGATATGACGATGACCAGCACCCCTATCACAACACATTTCGGTTTCACATGGATTCCGCGGCTGCGCCCATGTCGGTGTACGCCGCCATTTTAGGTCTGCTGCACCGCGAAAAGACCGGCAAGGGGCAATGGGTGGATTTTGCCCAGATGGAAACGATGATTCACCATTACGCCGAGATTTACATGGACGCCGCCTGGAATAACCGAAACCAACGGACGATGGGGAACCGCCATCCCACCGCCGTTCAGGGGTGCTATCCATGCCGGGGCCCGGAATCGACCTTGGATACGGTCATTTACGGGGGTGAGCGCTGGATTACGATCACCATCCACAATGATACCGAGTTCGAGGGGTTATGCAAGGCCATGGGTTATCCCGCCTGGACACGTGACAAGAAGTTTTCATCCGCGGAAAGCCGGCGCATGCATCATGATGAATTCGATGCCCATCTTTCCGGGTGGACCGAAAAACGGGACAACTTCGAACTTTTTTATATTCTTCAAGAGCATGGAGTGCCTGCCGGACCGGTAGAGGACCCCAGGGACACCTATATGGACTCCCAGTTGAACGCCCGGAGGTTTTTTCAGACGATATGCGGTGAAGACATCGGGACATACCGGTATCCCGGCTTTCCCTGGAAATTCGACAAATCGCCCCTGAAGGTGACGCAACCCCCCTGCAGGGTCGGAGAACACAACGATTATGTTTATAAAGATGTTATCGGACTCGGTGAAGATGAGATCGCCGAACTGGAGGAGAAAAAGGTGATCGGCAAACTGAGTTACGACTGGGCCGGTCCGGTGCCGGAACACATCAAAAAAGAAATCGAGTAGGAGGGCATATGGAATTCGATGAGGTCATAACAACACGGCGGAGCATTCGCAATTTCAAAAAAGAACCGGTTTCCGACGAAGCCGTGAACGAGATCCTCGAAGCCGCCCGCCTGGCGGCTTCCGGATCAAACATACAGCCTTGGCGGTTCGTCATTGTCCGATCACCGGAAATAAAGAAAAAGCTCGAAGCGGTCACCATTTACCGGTTTGCCTTGAAGGCGCCTGTGCTCATCGCCTGCTGCGCCGATCTGACGTCACTGGATACCCGGAGCGAGCGCATTTCCGAACTTCTCGAGGCCGGCGTTTTCAACGATGTCGAGGTTGAAGGCGAATTTACGCCGCCGGAGAGAAACCGGGAACAGATATTGACTTACCTGACCATGAATGTCGGTATCGCCGTTACGCACATGATGTTGAAGGCCGTGGATCTGGGTCTGGGGACCTGCTGGATCGGCGGATTTTATCCGAAACGCGCAAAAGAAATATTGAACCTGGATGACACGCTGCACGTGACGGCCCTGCTGCCCATCGGATATCCCAAATTCATTCCTAGCCCAAGACCCCGATTTCCAATGAAAAATTTAATAATCAAAAACGTTTGACTTGCCGAACCCGAAACGCCAAAATGAGATAAAGGGGAAGGTATTCGTCCCTGCCGAATCCCCGTTCCCCTTTAAGAATAGTGTTCATCCAAAAATGAGAAATTCGCTTCAGGAAAAAGCGGTGAAAAATGTGAACCGCAGGAATACCGTATTTTGAGGATTAACATTTTTCACCAACCAGGAAATGGAGTGAATCAGGAGGCTTGTATGAATGCGAACCCAACGGAGACCGACCGGCTAAAGGCCATGATCGAGGAGAGCCGACGGGCCGTCGTATTTACGGGTGCGGGAATCAGCACGGAGTCGGGCATTCCGGATTTCAGAAGCCCCGGAGGCATATGGACCAAATATCAACCCATCGACTTTCGGGATTTCATTTCCTCTGAAGAAATGAGAAAAGAATCCTGGCGCCGCAAATTCGCCTCGGATGGGGTGATGAAAGCGGCCAAGCCGAACAAGGGTCATCTCGCTGTGGCCAAACTGGTTCAGTCAGGCAAGGTGTCATCCGTTATCACCCAAAACGTTGACGGACTTCATCAGATTTCCGGTGTTCCCGATGAGAGGGTCATCGAGCTCCACGGCAATGCCACCTATGCCGCATGCCTTGACTGCTATAAGCGCTGCGAACTCGACGATGTCAAAAAAATTTTCGAAGCGGACGAAACCTTACCGGTTTGCGAAGCCTGTGGAGGGGTTGTCAAAACCGCCACCATTTCCTTCGGCCAGGCCATGCCGGTTGACGAGGTCCGGGCGGCGGAAAAAGAAACCCTGGCCTGCGATTTGTTTTTGGCCGTCGGTTCATCGCTTGTTGTTTATCCGGCAGCCGGGTTTCCGGAACTGGCGAAACGAAACGGCGCCAAACTGGTCATCATCAACCGGGATCCCACGGGTCTGGATTCAGTGGCCGATCTGGTGATCCACAATGAAATCGGTCCGACGCTGTCGGCCGCGGTGGGTCTGGACTGACGCCGGGTTCATTTCTTTTTCGGCGGTGTCATGATAAAGCAGCAAACAGCGGAAATCAGCACCATGACGATAATGGGGATAAACGCGGCATCATAGCTGTGAAGCCGATCATGAATCAGCCCGGCGATAAACGGCACCGGCGCTCCGAAAAGGATCATAAACGGCGTTACAAATCCCGTGATGGGCGCGAACGCCGCCGGGCCGAAATAATTTCCGATGATTGTCGGGAATAAAACCACGGTGGCGCCGAAGCAGAAGCCGTAAACAGCGGCTGCTGCCAGCAGAAACGAAAAACTTTCCGGCGGATGCCAGAAAAAAATCAAGCTGAGGCCCATGCCCGCCAATGCAATGGCGCTTATGATTCGAGGTTCGAGTCGGTCCCCGAGAAGACCTATCGGAAAACGGGCAAAGCCGGAAAAAAGAACCAGATTTCCGATTACGGATGCGGCCTTCATCGGGGCAAAACCCCGGTCCGTCAGGTGCAGAACGCCGTGTACCGTGATGATATAAAGCGCCCAGGTCTGGGCCATAAGGCAAAGCATGTAAAGATAAGGCGTCGGCGTCCTGAGCGCCTCTTTCAGCGTCCAGACGACGGGGGTGCGAAACGTTCGAGCTGTATAGCGGCTTTTCTGTTGGATCGATGGATCGTCGCCGTCGGGTGCAATGCCGTCAGGAAATTGGCCCAGATCTTCGGGCTTGTTCCTGACCCAAAACGATATGATCAGGGCCAGCAGCAGGAAGGCGCATGCGGTCAGCCATCCGATTCGCCATGTTCCGGTGGTTTTCATTAAATAGGTATATACCGGCGCCGCAATAAAACCGCCGATCGCAGCACCGGTTACAATGATGCCGATGGCGGTGGCTCGCCGGGCATGGAACCAATACGTGGCGTTTGCCTGAACAGGAATGACGCCCCCGAAAGAAAAAGTAAACGGCATGATGAGGCCCCACAAAAGGATCCAATGCCATAACCGGTCTGCCAACGTACCCAAAAAGGCAAGGGCGACGACGCCGGCCGCCAGACCGATTTTGATCGTGTTGGCGGACCCCAGCCGTCCGATGGACAGCGCGACCAGCGGGGCCATGAAACCGACCATAAGCCCCCGGATGGTGTGGGCCAGGGCGGCTTCACCCCGTCCCCATCCCTGGGCGTGGACCATGGCGGGAAAGATGACCGCAAAACCGTAAAAGAGAAACCCCATTGTGGCGGTATAAATAAGAAACAGAAAAAGAACGTTATACCAACCGTAAAATGGTATATGCTTTTGTGATGCGGACCCGTTCATGCGACGACTCCCCTGTTGTACATGTCACTCACGATATGGATCGGAGGGCCTGAAATGAAAATAGGCAGGAAGGATAATTGTTTCGGCAATATAGTCGAAACGGCATTCAAATGCAAACACTAAATCATCTTCAGCAGGAAATGTTAAATGGATTTTCATGATATTATTTACGAGATTAAAGGCAAGGCATGCCACATCACCCTGAACCGACCGGACAAACTCAACGCATTGAGCAAATCCCTGATGGATGAATTGGATGCCGCCCTCGATGAGGCTGAAAATACCCGCGATATCCATGTGATTGTTATCAAGGGGGCCGGCAGGTCGTTTTCCGCCGGATTCGATATCGGTCCCACGGCATATGGTTCTCCGGATGCTTATCCGGATGTGGTTGCGGATAAAAAACAGCTCATGGAAAATCAACGGCACTGGTGGCGTATTTGGGATTGCACAAAACCGGTGATTGCCCGGGTGCATGGCTATTGCCTGGCCGGCGGCACCGAGCTCGCCATGATGTGCGACCTCGTGGTGTGCGCCGAAGATTCACAGTTCGGCTATCCGCCGCTTCGGGACATGGGTTCGCCGCTAACCCCCATATGGCCGTGGATCGTGGGCGCTCGGTGGGCGAAAATGCTGTACTTTACCGGCGACACGATCGATGGTAAAATCGCCGAATCCATCGGAATGGTGAACATCGCCGTACCAGCGGAGAGGCTGGATGAAGCAGTGGAGCTTCTATCGCAGCGCATCGCCAACGTTCCACCGGACCTGCTGATGCTGCACAAGCAGCAGGTCAACCGGGCTTTCGAAATAATGGGCATCCGCACCGCCCTGGCCTCGGGTCCGGAATTCGATGCCATCGGCCATTTCTCACGAGGCGCCCGGGAGGGATTTTTTCTTCCGGCGATGAAGAACGGCATCAAGTGGGTCCTTGAAAAAAGGGCCGGATTGTTCAAAGGAAATATTTTCGATATGATCAAGGGCCTCAAACAATAACGGCCGTACACCAATTTCAAGCCAAAGGAGATGCATTATGGCAGAACCCCTTCCCATCTGGCAGCCCTCGGATAACCTTCCGCCGCGCATCAGACGGTTGAGAGACGAATACATGGACGCGGAAAACCGTCCCTATTTCAGAAACGAATCCATCCCCTACACCACCGGAACACCCTGGGACAGCGTTTTAACCGGACATGAATTAACCATCGCACCGGATATTGTACCACGTCTTAAAGGATTCGGCGAAAGCGCCCTGGCATTTGCCCGGAAACTGAACCTGGCCGACGATTTTTTTGAACTTCCCATCGTTATCCGGCATGCCGTTTTCTTTAAAGAGGCATTAAAGGTTCATCCAACCTGTATTTTAGATGGTGATTTGATCGTCGGCGCCCACCATGCCACCTTTCTATCCAACTGCCTCGATGAAAAAGAGGCGAAGGAATGGAAGGAGCAGGAAGATGCGTTTATCGAAACGGTTGCTTATTACATCAAAACCGGCGTGTTAAACTGCGGGGCCACCCAGGGGCATTTGATTCCCGGCCATAAAAAGGCACTGGAAATCGGCTTGATCGGCATTGAAAAGGAAGCAAAAGCGCAATTGGAAGGGGCTTCTCCGGAAAAACGGGATTTCTTGCAGGCCGTTCTGTTCTGTATAGAGGGAGCGAAAATATTCAGCGGCCGGTATGCCGCCAAAGCCCGGGAAATGGCCGAAAAAGAGCTGGAAGAAAAAAGAAAAAAAGAGCTTGTCGAAATTGCGGACATTTGCGATCGCGTCCCCTACCACCCGCCGCGGTCATTTCATGAAGCCCTTCAGTCGGTATGGTTTACCCATGCCCTGGTGATGTTCGCCGAATCCTATCCCGGTCCGGGAACGTCCTACGGCCGGTTCGATCAGTACATGTATCCCTATTACAAAAACGATATTGAAAGCGGTGTTCTTACGGTCGAGCGGGCAAAAGAACTCCTGATGAATTTCAACATCCGGCACAACTATGCTTATGATGCGTTCGGCACCACCGGCGGCAAGAACGGCATCAATGCCGGATTCGGCCAGTTGATCACTCTGAGCGGCCGGGGAATGAACGGTGAAGACCTTACCAACGATCTCACGACATTGATTCTGGATGTCAATATGGATATGAATCTTCTCGAGCCCAAATTGAATGTCAGAATCCATGCCAATACGCCGGATTGGTTTTTGGATCGCCTGATCACCGATATCAGCCGGACCCAGGGGTCCCCGTTTCTGCTGAACTTTGATTCCATGTCCATAAAGGCGCTCGAAAAGGCCGGACTTTCACATGAAGATGCCGTGGATTACGGGGTGGTGGGCTGCCTGGAGAACACCGCCCAAGGCAAAGACCGGTCCGGAACCGTGGATGTGAATATCAACCTGGCCAAGGCGGTGGAATTTGCATTGAACCGTGGAAAAGACATGTCGACAGGAGATCAAATCGGTGTAGAAACCCCTGATCCCGAAACGTTTGCATCTTTCGAGGATTTCAAAGCGGCGTATTTCGCTCAAACGAAAAAGATTATCGAATTGGCCGTGGAGGCGTATAATATATCCGATTCCTTGCGGGGCGTTTTCGAACCCGTCCCGTTTTTATCCATGCTCGTCGAAGGCTGCATCGAAAAAGGTAAAGACGTAAACATGGGAGGGGCGGTTTACAACTTTATCACCGTGGAAGGCGTCGGATTCGCTACGGCTGCAGATTCGGTAATCGCCGTAAAGCATCTGGTATTCGATGAAAAGAAGATAACCATCAAAGAACTTGTCAAAGCGCTTAAGTCCGATTTCCAGGAACACCCGGAACTTCGGCAGATGCTGCTGAAAGCTCCGAAGTTCGGCAATGATGACGATTACGCCGATGCCTTAGCCCGGGAAGCATCCCGGTTCTGGGCCATGGAGGTTCCCAAATATTCGAACCCGGTTACCGGCAGAAAATACCGCGCCGGTTATCTCTCATGGAATTACTTCATCAACATGGGGCCGACGACGGCAAGTACGCCCGACGGCAGAATCCGGGGACAGTTCTTGTCCAATGCCGTGGCCCCGGTGCAGGGCATGGATAAATCCGGCCCCACAGCCGCGTTTCAATCGGTGACGAAGCTGGGGTTCGATGTCATTCCCAACGGCGCCTCCTACACGGTGACCTTCAATCCGGCCATGCTCCGGGACAAAGAGCACCGGATGAAATTCGCCGCCCTGCTTCGCGCCTATGAAGAACTCGGCGGAACCGCACTTCAAACCAATGTCATCAGCCGGGATACGCTTTTGGCGGCGCAGAAAAATCCGAAAGATTATGAAAACCTGCTGGTTCGAATTACCGGGTACAACGCTTATTTTACGAGCATCGGCAAATCGCTGCAGGACGAAGTCATTGCACGGACACAGCAGGATCTGTAATCGCGATGGCTGAAACAGCACGCATATTCAATATACAGCGGTGCTCCACGGAAGACGGCCCGGGGCTGCGCACCACTTTTTTTCTCAAAGGGTGCCCCATGCGGTGCGCATGGTGCCATAATCCCGAAGGGCTGCGCACCACGATACAAGTCATGTGGATTGAAAGCAGATGCTGCGGCTGTTTGCACTGTGTTGACGCATGCCCCACGAAAGCCGTTTCGGCAGCGGACAACGGTATGCTTACGGACACGACGTTATGCCGGAGCTGCGGCGCCTGTGTCGACGCATGCCTGGAAAACGCCAGACAGATCATCGGTGAGGATATTACCGTAGAACAGGCCGTGAACACGGCGAAAAGAGATGCGATATTTTACACCAAATCCGGCGGCGGCGTCACATTAAGCGGCGGGGAGGCATGTCTTCAGTGGGAATTCGCACGGGATTTTTTCATCGCCTGCAAAAGGCTCGATATGCATACGGCATTGGACACGTGCGGCTATATCCGTCGAGAGCACCTCGATGCCATTTTACCCTATACGGATCTGGTCCTGTATGATCTGAAGGCGGCGGATCCCGAACGCCATAAGCAATACACCGGTGTCGATCTTGCCACGGTTCTGGACAACGCCGGGCATATCGCAGGGCTCGGCATCCCCATCTGGATCAGAATACCGATCATACCCGGATACACGGATAATCCGGAAAATATCGAGGGCCTTGCCGCCATCATAGGAGCCCTCGGCACTGTTGAACGGGTGGATATGTTATCCTATCACCGATTCGGAGAAGCCAAATACAAGGGTTTGGGCATGAACTATCCGCTCGTCGAAGGGCTGCAGCCGCCCGAAAAGGAAAAAATGGAGGCACTCTGCACCATCATTACAAAAATGCTTGGAAATGGAATGGTGGTGACATCTTCATAAACGTCCATATGCCGAACAAACGACAGTGTCCATCCCGAAAGGCTGATTCACTCCCTTTCCGGGTGGGAACGGTTTACAATCAACTATACCGGAGGATATCATATGGCAAAAATGCCGGCCAAAGTTCTTGAGACGATCAATAATCCGTCAGCCGTAAAAGTGATGGCCACCGTGGATAAGGAGGGCACTCCCAATGTGGTGTATATTTCCTCTCTTATCGCCATTGACGAAGAAACGCTGGTGTATGCGAATCTGCTGGGAGTGAAGACGCCCAAAAATCTGCTTCAGACCCGAAAGGCAGCCATAAATGTATTTGCACCCGATCCGAGTATTTCCTTTCAGATAAAAGGAGAATTTGTCGAATTCACATCCAAGGGTCCCATTTATGAGGCTTTCACCGAGCATCCGTCGCTGAAGTACGATCCGGTGTTCGGAGTCAAATCCGTAGGTGTAATCAGGGTAAAGGAAGTATACAGTGCCGGCGGTTACCTGTCCGGGAGAAGAATCGTTCCACCGGAAACTTACTTTGTCGAGGCCAGCGAGAAGAACGTCATTCGATATTGAGAAAGGATTTTTTATCAAAATGATTAAGGCGGTTTTGTGGGATTTCGGCGGAGTGATCACATCGAGCCCTTTTGAGGCATTCAACCGGTTTGAAGCGGAACACGGCATCCCATTGGATTTTATCCGGCGGATCAATGCGACCAATTCGCGGTCCAATGCTTGGGCGCGGTTTGAAAGCAGCCGGATCACCCTGGAAGAATTCGATACGGAATTCGAAGAAGAAACGAGGGCCGCCGGGCACCCCATTCCCGGCCTGAAGGTTCTGGAACTCTTATCAGGTGAGATTCGGCCGAGAATGGTGGACGCCCTGAAAACATGCAAGCGTCACTTTCTTCTCGCCTGCATCACCAACAACATGCGATCCGGCGAAGAGCCGGCAATGGCCCGAACCGAAGAAAAAGCCGCCCGGCTTCAGGAAATCATGGCGATGTTCGATGTGGTTGTGGAGTCCAGCAAAGAAGGCGTCCGCAAGCCGGACCCTGAGATATATCGAATCGTCCTGGAGCGAATGGGGGTTTCTGCCGAAGAGACCGTTTTTCTGGATGACCTCGGCATCAACTTAAAACCCGCAAAAGCACTGGGTATGAAAACGATCAAGGTGATCGACGAGCATCAGGCACTGGAAGAATTAACGTTTCATACGGGATTATCGTTCTCATAGCGCCTTGAACGCTTCAACTTTTAAAAGTTCATGAAACGCGGTCCGGGCCTCAGGCCTTCGATATGAAAGCTGAAGGTAATTGAAGAGAGCTTGTACGATAACACCGGAACTTTTCCAATTCACTGTTGTCTAACCCTATGGGGGAATATACAAATAAAGAAACCGGCGGGTCAGCGGCTGAAGATGCAACCTTGATCCGGCAGTTTGTGGCCGGGGATTTACAAGCCTTCGACCGATTGGTAATCCGGCATCAAGACCGGGTGTTCAGCCTCTGCCACCGTTTCACCGGTGATTACCAGGAAGCCGAAGACCTGGCGCAGACCATATTTGTCAAAGCGTTTCAATCGATTCACCACTTCAGGTTTGAAAGCGCGTTTTCGACATGGCTCTACCGCATCGCCGTGAACACCTGCCGCAACCGGATAAAATCCTGGGAATTTCGCTTTCGGCAAAAAGTCGAAGCCTTTCACTCGCAGAAAGGCGCCTTTACCGTTGTGCCGACCGATGAAGCGTCATCCCCCCACCGGCAATTGGAGGCAAAAGAGCGTCGCAGAATGATTCAGCAAGCGGTAAATGAATTGCAGGGAGATAAAAAAGCGGTCCTGATTCTCCGTGACATGGAAGGCTTGTCTTACGACGATATCAGCAGTCTCACGGGCCTGAAAATCGGAACCGTGAAAAGCAGGATCGCCCGTGCCAGGCAAATACTCAAAAAAAGGCTGACCGGAATTCTTTTATGAAGTGCACACACATACAGCGACACCTGTCAGCGTATATCGACGATTGTTTAACCCCGAGCATGAAAAGGGAAGTCGAAGCCCATTTAAGCGTCTGCCCCGCCTGTCGACAGGAACTGGACGTGTTGTCCTCCTTGACCGGCGAACTTAAACATACGCCTGAAGTCGCTGCACCGGAAGATTTTGTTTTCAGCCTCCACCGCAGGCTCACCCGAACATCCGGCCTGAAACGTTTGAGGACCCTGGTGCCGCCCTTCCGCCGAAAAATGCAATTTGGATTTGTAACAGCGACGATTATGGCCGGATGCATTCTTTTCGTTATCCATATGCAACAACCTGAGCTTGCACGCAGGCAGCGCACAGGTTTTCAGATTGAACCGGAACAGCGTTATGACCGGGTCGCGGAAGAAAAGGCCAAGGCGCCGCCTGCTCAGTTGGGAGAATCCCGTTTGCCTGAAGGATTCCCTTCATTGGAAGAGAACCAAAAGCAACGGTCAAATGCCCGGGAAAAGAAGTCGGAATACCCGATAAAATCGGACATGTCACACCACCTTCCGGTTTCAGAACCCATGATAATGGAAGGTGAAACACCGGTTGAATGGGAATTGAGGCTCGATGCTCCGCTTTGCCCATCCCGGGATTACGTATCGCCGAAACTTCCTGATACAGCAGATAGGCTTGAAGACAAAACCGGGGGGGGGGCGTCGCCGGCGCTCCATGAACGTTCGGAGGACCTGGAAAATGCATTCGGCCGAACAGACGCGGAACAGCCGCGCATAACGATACAGGATGCCGCAAAGCACGTTGAAACAATCACTTCAGACATGGGTGGCAGCGTTGCATCCATCGAAAAAGCCGGGGCCGCCGAACACGGGTTGACAATGGCCATCGTCATTCCGGGATCACTTGTAGATCAGTTTATGACGGAACTTGCGCAAATCGGCCGGTTCGATCGGAATGTGCAAGGATTTTCCGAATCATCAGAAAAGGTGGTTACGATTCTTTTGACATTGACGGCCGAGTAGAGCCGGCAAAATCGGTTATTTCCGGACCATACAAAGGCTTAAATCCATTTTAATAAAGACCGCGTTCTTGCCGGTCACTGCGGTTGATGACCCTTTTTCGGCGAATGTGTACGGCGGTCCGAACGCTTTATCATGAATTTGGAACCTTTTATCGAAGGCGCTTGAAAAACATTTTCACTTTACACCATTTTCTGCTATATAGAATACATTCTACGTTTTGCTCTCCGTTCACCTGTCGCCAAATCACCGCGCCTGAAAAACGTTTACATGTTTCCCCGGGTGAGACACAAGATGAGAAAAATTTTTTTCATTCTATTGCCGGTAATGACATTGTTTTTAAATCCCAATTTCTGCCATCCCCAGCATTTTGTCGAACAATTCTATGATACGGGGCTGAAATTCGCCATACAGGGCAAATTCAGAGAGGCAAAGAAGCAATTCTTGGATGGCCTCAACCTGGAACCCGATTCCCCTCAGCTTAAACAAGGATTGAAAATCGTGGAGGATGTTCTTTTAGAGAAAATCAATCCGCAAACCGCCATCCATCTTTTCAGGTCGGCCGATTACGCAAACCAGGGCATGATCGATGAATCCATGGCAGAGGATGAAAAAGCCGTTTTATTGGATCCGACCTACGCAATCGGATTCAATAGTCTGGGGACCAGCTGCATCCAGAAATCGCTTTTCGATAAGGCCGTCGATTATTTCAGTACGGCTATTGAATTGGACCCGAATTATTGTGAAAGCTATGTCATGAGAGGATTGGCCTTCATTTACAAAAAAGAATACAAAAACGCCTTATCGGACTTCAACAGGGCCATTGAAATCAATCCGAGAGACGGCGGCATCCTCTATAACCGGGCCATCGCCAATTACCTGGACGGAAACATCGGAGAAGCGGCAAAGGACGTTGAGTCCGCGGTTTCCCTGGGCTACTCGGTGCCTTCGGATTTCCGGAATAAAATACGCCAATCCTTAAACCAGCTGCTGTAACGCTCGGTTCTGAAATCCCTTGCCTTTTACATGAGAAGTACGTAAAAAATCGAACGGACCATGTAAAAACCCTACCTGCCGAAAAAACCTTTTTCCGATTACCGGAGGCGAAATGATAGAAGCCTTGACAGACATACGAGTGCTCGACCTCACCCATTATATCGCCGGGCCGTATTGCACAAAGCTGCTCGCCGATTACGGCGCCGATGTCATCAAAATCGAAAAGCCGGGCGAAGGCGACGGCGCCAGACGCCTGGGTCCTTTCTACAATGACGAGCCGCACCCCGAAAAAAGCGGGCTTTTCCTTCATTTGAACACCAATAAAAAGAGCATTACCCTGAACCTGAAAACCCAAACAGGCGTTAACATGTTCAAGGAATTGATCGAGGATGCGGATATTCTTGTCGAAAATTTCGAGCCGCGGGTTCTTCCGGGGCTTGGTCTCGATTATCAGGTTCTCGAAGACATCAATCCAAGGCTTGTAAAAACCTCGATTTCGAATTTCGGCCAAACCGGACCCTACCGGGATTATAAAGCAACCGAACTGGTTATATTCGCCATGGGGCCGCACATGTTTTCCGAAGGTGAGCCGGACCGAGAACCTTTGAAATTTCCGGGCTATAAAGCGCAATATCTTGCTGGCACGTATGCGGCCGCCGTCACCACGGGGGCCTTTTTCGGTGCGGCGGCAACCGGCAGGGGACAAGAGGTGGATATCTCCATTATGGAATGCCTCTCTGCACCGCCGGAAGGTGCGGGCAGACTGATGGTGTATGAGTTTTGCGGTGAAGAAATCAAACGGGAAGGCCACCGGAAAGAGGGCTATTATCCCTACGGATATTATCCCTGCAAAGACGGCATGATTCTCGTATACGGATTTCTCCCGGCATTCTGGCCCCGGATCACCAAATGGATGCAGATGCCCGAACTGCTGGAAGACCCGCGGTTTACCGATCCCGTAGCCAGGCTTGAACATCATGGTGATTTTGAAGCGATTTTGTATGAATGGCTTGCCGAACGAACTCAGCAAGAGTTGATTCGATCGGCCCAGGCCGAGCGGATTCCGGTTTCTCCGGTTTACCGGATCAATGAGATTCTGGAGGATCCTCAATTCATCTCACGGAACGCCTTCGAGGAAATCGAGCACCCCATGGCTGGAAAAATCATCTATCCGGGAGTTCCATTCAGACTCCCCGAAGTGCCTTCCCAACCCCGGAAGCCGGCCCCGCTTTTAGGCCTGCACAACCAAACCGTTTATTGTGATTACCTGGGGTATTCCCCTGATGACCTGATTCGGCTGAGGGAACGCAATATTATTTAGTCCGAATCCGGAAATGGCTGATTCACCTTCAGACGACGATAAAGGAAAAGCTATGCACCAGTTGCCGTTAAAAGGAATTCGTGTGATCGATCATGGCATTGTCTATACGGGAACCGCCGCTACGACCATGTTGGCCGATATGGGCGCCGAAGTCATTCGCGTCGAATCCATTCAGGTTCTCCAGCCGTTTACCCGCGGTTTTATGGCCCGTCCTCCAAAAACCGAACAGACCGGTTTGGGATATCCCGATCTCGATCCCGGTGACCGGCCCTGGGATCGGTGGTTTCAGCTTCACGGACTTCAGCGGAACAAATACGGCATCACGCTTGACCTGTCGCGTCCCAAAGGTGTCGAGATCTACAAGAGGCTCGCAGCAATGAGCGATATCATCCTGGACAATTTCGCCGCCGGCGTAATGGACCGGCTGGGCATCGGATATGCCGCAATACAGAAGATCAAACCGGACATCATCATGATTTCCGCTTCGGGTTTTGGGGCCACCGGCCCTTACAAAAGCTATTCGGCGGTGGGAACGAGCCTCGGCGGGATGGCGGGTCTGGCCTCGCTAAGAGGGTACCCGGATGACGACATCCTGATCCGAACGCCGACACCGGTATGGAGCGATAATGTGGCCGCCGGCACCGCCGTATTTGCCGTTCTAACCGCTTTGCATTACCGAAACAAAACAGGTAAAGGCCAATTTATCGATTTGGCCCAGGTAGAAACGTTTCTGCCCCACATGGGTGAATCGATACTTGAATACACGATGAACGGCAGGGTACCGGAACCCATCGGCAACAGCGATTCATCCATGGCGCCCCATGGCTGTTATCTCTGCAAAGGGGAAGACAGTTGGGTGACGATCGCCGTCGCTTCCGACGATCAGTGGCGGGCGTTTTGCCGGGTCCTTGGGAATCCGGACTGGACATCGGCAAGCATGTTTGAAACGGCAACGGCACGATGTCATCATCGGGCCGATCTGGATCGCCATGTGGCCGATTGGACGGCCGGCCATACACCTTACGAAGTCATGCACCTGCTGCAAAATGCAGGGGTTCCGGCAGGCCCGGTAGTCAGGGCCGCCGATCTGTACGACGATCCGCACCTGAATGCCAGGGATTTTTTCAAAACGGTGACGCACCGTGAAACCGGCACCCATCGATATCCCGGAATGTGCTTTCAATTCTCCAGAACACCGGCCGGTGTACGCATGCCGCCCAACTGCCTGGGCGAACACAATCGATACATATTCCAGGAACTGTTGGGCATATCCCGGGAAGAATTCGATCAGCTGAAGGAAGAAAACTATATCGGTGACGCGTTCTTGCCGGCAATCCCCTGAATGCGGCGGTAGAGGAGCTCAAAGGCAATGACCACCGGCAATGTACTGCAGAACCGTATCGAAAGGAGGTTTTCATGACAGATCGTGTCTATGAAGAACTGAGGCGGTTTTATGATTGGCTTCCCGGGGGATTTCCTGAAACGGATACAGGGGTGGAAATCAAGATCCTGAAAAAAATGTTTACGCCCGGGGAGGCTGAAATCGTGCTGCACATGACCGCCGGGCCCGAACCGGCTTCGGCAATCGCCGAAAGAATGGGCAAGGATGCATCAGCGGTTTTGGGAACCCTCAATGCCTTGGCGGACCGGGCTGTCATTTTCCGTATTCCCGTGGAAGGCGACCCCCTGTTCATGGCTGTTCATTTTCTTATCGGAGCATGGGAAGGGCAGATCTGGACGTCGGGCGACCGGGATTTCGCGGAACTGGTCAATGACTATCTGCCTTACCTGGCCAAGGTCTGGTCGCGTACAAAGACGCAACAGACCCGGGTGGTGCCGATACACTCATCCGTCAGCGCCACCTCAGCAGTCAAACGGTATGACGAGATCCGCAAGCTTGTCGCGGAAAAGGACAAGATCGCGGTTGCCCGGTGCACCTGCGCCATTGACACCGAATTAAAAGGGGGGAAATGTGAATACCCGGTGGAGCGGTGCATTGCTTTCGGCATGAACGCCCAAAATTTGATTTCCCTCAACCTGGCCCGCGAGATCAGCCGGGATGAACTGATGGCGCTGTTGGACATAGGAGAAGAAAAAGGGTTGGTGCTGGATGTGGGAAACGCAAAACAGGTTGATTTTATCTGCATGTGCTGTAACTGCTGCTGTGTTCTGCTGAAAATGCTCAAGCTCGGGGGAAAGCCCGGGGAACAGGTTCAATCCTCTTTCTACGCGGCAATCGATCCAAAGGTCTGCACGGCCTGCGGGACATGCGCAGACCGCTGCCAAATCGGTGCGGTAATCGAAGGGGATGCCTACGAAATCGACACAAGCCGGTGCATCGGGTGCGGCGTTTGTGTTCCAACCTGCCCGACGGAAGCCATATCCCTGATTGCCAAACCCGAGCGTGACATAAACGAAACCTTTGCAGAAACGCTGCAGCAGATTATGATGGAAAGAGGCATGGGTTAGTGCCGCCTTGAACTGAAGCAAATTATCTTATTTCCGGATGTTTAGAATTTTCATCAGGAAACGCCATCTTTTGGCCCGGAGCGGCGTTCTTGCTTTTTTTGGCAATGCCTTCCGGAGTAGCATGGTCGAAACGTTATAAACCAGAGAGGAGATCAGACCTGTGGAATATCGGACATTACTGTATGAAACGCAAGGCGACATCGGCATTCTAACTTACAACCGTCCGGATATGGCCAATGCCATGAACTCGCAAATGGTGGAAGATCTCATACATTTTTGGCAGGAACGAATGGCGGATCAAAAAACGCGTGTCATCATCACCACGGGGGCGGGGGAAAAGGCATTTTCATCGGGAGCGGACTTGAAAGAAACCGGAGACATTCAGAAAGACAAGGATCGAATGACCATCGACAATTTCTTTTTCGGCCAGTCCCGCTTTTCCTTTCTCTACCGTCTGATGAGGTCCTGTCCTCAACCGATCATCGCCGCCGTAAACGGTCCCGCGCTGGGCGGCGGCCTTTCTCTGGCTCTGGCGTCGGATATCCGGTTGGCCGGTGAAAACGCATGGTTCTGCGCCCAGTACATCAATATCGGCTTAGGCGGTGCAGACATGGGATCGAGCTATTTCCTGTGGCGCCTGGTCGGCTGGGGCAACGCCATCGAGATGTGTCTGACGGGCCGAAGGGTAAATTGCGATGAAGCCCACCGCATCGGGCTGGTCAATCATGTGTATCCCCAAGGCGAGCTCATGGATAAAGCTATGGAAATGGCCGGCGTGATGGCCGCCAAAAGCCGGTCGGCGCTTTACCTCACCAAGGAAGCCTTTGATTCGGCTCTTAACGGCATCAGCCTGGAGGACGCCATTAAAATGGAAAACCGCAATCAGGCCCTGCTCATGGGAACGCTGAATGCGGCCAAACAATGGTAAAGCGACAAATCCGGAAAGCGTTCCAAAACAATCCGAGCCGCTGTTCTGAAAATTGCCTGTAGAGGCGTTCGACCTTATTCACCCGAGGCCCGGCTCCTATAATCAGAGGCATTGCGGGTTGCGCTCACATCTCCGGCATGGGTGGGGATGTAGACGGATTTGAGCACCATCACACTCTCGATGATCATCCATATTTCCAACGCAAATACCATGACCCCGATGCACAGCAGCAGCCAGTTTGCAGCGGCAAAATACTTCTGAATATTGATTATCATGGCCCACCCGGTCATGATCACCATGAACAGCATGGGTGCTGCGGAATAGACGATATTGGTTTTCCTGCGGGCCAGGTAAATGGTGATGATCAGCAGGGCCAGTCCGGCTAAAAGCTGGTTAACCGAACCGAACAGCGGCCAGAGCTTCAAGGCCCCCTTGCCGCTGCCGTCATAGAATGCCAGAACGGCGGCGGTCAACACCGCGAATGCGGTTCCGGCCTGTCGGTGCATCAGAGGCTTGAACCGATATGCCGAAGCAAGCTCCACCACGACATACCGCTGGATTCGAGTGGCCGTGTCCACGGTAGTGGCGGCAAAAGACACGATAAATACCGCCATCACGGCCATGGCGATTTTTTCGGGAATACCGCAGGCGCCGATCATGTTTGCCGCCCCCTGTACGAACGCGCCGAGCTTCGAAGCCAATCCTTCCGCAGCCCCCCAGCTGGCGTAATGATGCTGAAAAGCAGCGCTTCCCGTAAATATCTCCCCGCCTTCTCCCTTGAGCCCCAATCCGATTCCGGCAGCAACGGCAACCACCACCAGCATGGCCAGCGTTCCTTCCCAAAGCATACTGCCGAAACCCACGTAAAGCGAACTGGTTTCCGAATCACACTGCTTTGAAGAGGTTCCCGATCCCACAAGGCTATGAAATCCCGAGACCGCGCCGCAGGCCAATACGACAAATATAAACGGCCACATGGGCGGCGCACCCGACGCGGAAAAATTGAAAGCCGGGCCTACCATGACCGGGTGTGCAACGATCACGCCCAGAAGCAAAAGCGCCATGGCAATCAACAGTTGATGCGAGTTGATGAAATCCCGGGGCTGGAGCAGCGTTTGAATGGGCAGGCTGGATGCCAGCCACGCATTCAGACACAGAACGATAATGATCCAGGTGATCAGCACCCACTTATCGGTCATTCCGAATAAGGTGCCGAAATCGATAGGAAAGTATGCGCCGATGACCACGGTGATATACATGACGATCACCGCCGTCACACTGGTCACCCAAATGCCTTTGCCCCTGCTGTAGATCAAATACCCGATGGTTGCAGCGATAACCAGCTCGAACCAGACAGGAAATACGGCAATGGGGAACATGGTGAAGAGAATAGCGATGATCAAAGAGAAGACGGCGATGACGATCCACAATTCAAAAAAGATGATCACTAAAAATAAGGTGCGCACCCGCTTGTTCACAAGGTCGGCGGCAATGTCGCCGATGGAACGGCCCTGAGCCCTCAAGGAAACGACCATACTGCCGAAATCATGCACCGCACCGACAAAAATAGACCCGAAAAATATCCACAAAATAGCCGGAACCCATCCCCATATGACGGCGATTGCCGGCCCCACAATCGGCCCCAATCCGGCGATGGACGTAAAATGATGCCCAAAAAGCACCTCTTTTCGGGTGGGGATAAAATCATGATCATCCCGCAGCGCTTGGCTGGGGCAGACGGCTTCGGCGCTGATGTTGAATATCTTCCTGGCGAGAAATCGGCCGTAGGTGAAATAGGCGATAAAATATCCGCCAATCACTAAAACAGCGAGCAAAAGAGAATTCATCATTTCCCCCTTTATGGAAGGCTAGGAAAAAGGCGGCCATCCCGTTCATAACAAAAGAAAATTCCGGATATCAAGAAATAAATGGAACTTCTCTTCTTGCGGCCTGTCTAAGGAAACAGCATCAGGTTGCATATCGAAGTTTGGAGGTCTTCAGTACATGCAGGGTGCATGAAAACGGCATGACTGAGGGGGAAAGCAAGGGGACTTTCTCAAACCGTCAATCGGATATAAAAGGAGGCTTAACATGGCAATTCGAAGCGGATCGGCTTTGGCTGTGGTGATGGTGTTGAACCTGTTGGCGGCACTTTTGTGTTTTGCCGGACCTGCCGAATTCGGCGATAAAACATTGTCGCCTTATTTTTGGGTGAAAAGCGATCATTCGGAATTGGAGACCCTGCCCTTGAAATCCACGAAGGTTCAGGCGGATATATCCGGGGTCATCGCGGATGTGGCAATAACCCAGGTTTACGAAAACACCGGCCAAGTGCCCTTGGAGGCCGTTTACGTGTTCCCGGCCTCTACGAAGGCGGCGGTGTACGGTATGAAGATGAGGATTGGGGAACGAACGGTGCACGCAAAAATTGCAAAAAGAAACGAGGCCCGCAAGGCCTATGATGCGGCCAAACAGACAGGACGCAGTGCCTCTTTGCTCGAGCAGCATCGGCCGAATGTCTTCCAGATGAATGTCGCCAACATCCTCCCCGGTGACGTCGTTACGGTCGAATTGAGATTTACCGAGCTGCTGATTCCCACGAATGCGGTTTATGAATTCGTTTTCCCGACCGTTGTGGGACCCAGGTATACGGGGAGTGGAGGCGAAGCCGCCGGTGGTGCCGGAACATGGGCCGCCAACCCGTACCTTCACCAGGGGGATTCGGCAAAAACTACGCTCGACATCTCGGTTAATCTTCATGCCGGACTTCCAATCGGCGACGTTTTTTGCAATACCCATGCGGTAACTATCGGATTCAGTGGTCCAGACACGGCAAATATCGACCTCGAGGATTCGGATCGATATGGCGGAAATCGGGATTTCATCCTGAAGTATCGTCTTGCCGGCAAACGAATCCAAACGGGTCTGTTAGTGGCCGAATCGGATAACGAGAATTTCTTTCTATTGATGCTTCAGCCCCCCAAGCGAGTGAAAACGGATCGGATTCCACCCCGAGAGTATCTTTTCATCATGGATATTTCCGGTTCCATGCATGGTTTTCCACTCGAGATTTCCAAAAATCTGCTGAAAGATGTCATCGAACATCTGCGGCCCATCGACCGGTTCAATGTGCTCCTGTTTGCCGGAAGCTCACGCATGTTGTCCGACACATCCCTGCCCGCTGCGCCTGAGAATATCGAAAGAGCCGTTGACCTCATCGAAAACCAGCGCGGCGGGGGAAGCACAGAACTGCTTCCGGCCTTGAAAAAAGCCCTTGATATCAAGCGGACCGAAGGCTTCTCCCGGACCGTCGTTATCGCCACAGACGGCTACGTCACGGTGGAAGCAGAAACCTTCGATCTGATTCGCCGCCGGTTGGGAGATGCCAATCTGTTTGCCTTCGGGATCGGTGCATCCGTAAACCGGCATCTCATCGAGGGGATGGCACGGGCGGGAATGGGGGAACCGTTTGTCGTCACGGCACCGGAAACGGCCCATAAAAAAGCCGAAGCATTTCGAAAAATGATCGAAACACCGGTTCTGACGGACATTCGTGTGGATTGGGGCGATTTCGATGTGTACGACATAGAGCCCCCGTCTGTTCCCGATGTCATGGCCCGGCGCCCGGTAATCATTTTCGGAAAATGGCGGGGCAACCCCGCGGGAACCATTCGAATCACCGGAAAGACAGGTAAGGGCGTCTTTTCACATAATGTGAATGTAAAACATTACCAAACCGCCGGGCCACATACCGCCCTGCGGCATTTATGGGCCCGTCACCGCGCTGCCGTTCTCTCGGACTACAACCGGTTAACGCCCGATGAAACACGCGTGCACGCCATAACCGAGATGGGGTTAACGTACGGCTTGCTTACGGCATACACATCTTTTGTAGCCGTCGATACCGAAGTGCGACGGCAAAACGGCAGCCCCGTCACCATTGCACAGCCCCTGCCCCTTCCACAAGGGGTTTCGGATTATGCCGTCGGGGGAAACGGGTTTGCCCGGCTTCAAACGGCCCCTGAGGCACGGGGAAAATCAAGCCGGAGGCTGCATCGGGAAGAAGCGGGATGCATGGCCTACGATAAAGCCGTCGAATCCGAAACAACCAAACGGATTCACATCGTACGAATCACCGCCACCGGTGGTGTGCCGGAGGACGGCATTCGAAAGGTACTGCAAAACCGAATGCGCGAATTCGAAACATGTCACGATGCATGGCCGGTTACGCTTTCAAGAATAACGATCGAATTGGAGTTGAATTCAGAAGGCCGGGTTACAGGCATCGACATTGACAGGAAAACCGCCCAATACCCCTCACTGATGAATTGCCTGCAAAACGCGCTCAAAAATCTGGCATTCCCGGCACCCGCAAGCGGCAACCCGGAGAAGATAACCATCCTGCTGGCACGCCGGCATTGAGGCCCCGACCGGGTCCGCAGCGCCCGCCGGGACGTTTTTGGGGGGATAAACCGCTTGAAGGAGCAGTCAAAACAGGCGGTTTACACTCCTCCTCGGAAATGTTTCCTTTAACAGATGTCCGCCGAGCCTGTTCAAGGCGGTATTTTCACCGTCGGCAATCGTCAGCCCATGGGAGTCTCTCAACAGCTTTTCAATGTAGTATTCTTTGGTCAGCCCGTTGGCTCCGAATATCTGGGCGGCTTCCTCGATGACTTCTTTGGCCGTTTCCGTGCAAAAGGTCTTGGCGGCATACGCATATTCATAGACGACGGGGAAAACGCGCAAGTTGAGATTCCACACGGCACGGCTCATGGCCCTGATCGCCTCGACCCTGGCAAACATGCGGTGGAGCCTGATTTTCATGGCATACTGGTCGATCAGCGGTTTTCCACCCTGGATTCGCTCTTTTGCATAAGCAAACGCCTCTTCGAATGCAGCTCTGGCGATGCCGACACCAACGACGCTCATGCCGGTATTGCCGAATCCCAGGTTTCCTTTCACGGAATCGGCATACGTCTCTTCGGTGTGAAACATCCATCGCTTCGGAATCCGGACGTCGTCGAAAAACAGTTCCCCCTGGGGAAGATCCCGCAACCCGATTTTCTCAAGAGCCGGGCCTTTCTTCACACCCGGCAGATGAAATGGAAGCATACAGACACCGCCCCCGGCCATGCCCCTGGATGGATTCAGATATACATTGACCATTCCATGGGATGCAATGGGGGCGCATGAGACCCAGGCCGATTTTTGCCCGTTCAAAATATACTCATCCCCATCCGGACGGGCCTGAAGCTGCCCCTGTATGTCAGGGTCTGAAAAAAAATCCTCTCCAACGGCCATCGTATCGGCCCCATGCGCCGGTTCCGTTATCGCCCAGCAGCCGGTGATGCTGCCGTCAGTGCACCGGGCAAACGGGACGACGAATTCTTCAATAAGTTCCCGATTTCCGGTTTCCAGGATTTTGATGTACGGCCATGCAGCAAGCAGAATACAAGCCGCCAATCCGGCATTTCCCCAGAAAAGCTCCTCTAAAAAAAGGTGGCTTTGTATCGGTGTGCACCCCAGTCCGCCGACGTCCTCCGGAAAAGCGGCCCTATGGTATCCGAGTTCATAAGCCTGCCTTAAAAAGGTCCATAACGGTGAAGCCTCCGAAACAGCCGCTTCAGCCGTCATGTTGTCGAGTTCCCTGCCTATAGGGCGCATGACTTCCCGGGCGAACTTATGGGCCTCGTCCCGAATAGCCTTGTCTTCCGCTGTCAAATCCAGGTTTAAGTCAAAATACGTCGTCATGGCATGCTCCTTTCAGTCACGTTCGGAAGGCTTCATGGTCGGCGATGATTTTCCTGCGTTAACGGAGGCACGGTACTATTCCTCCGTCGGAGTATCCGGGTCTTTCTTACGGGTGTACCAGGACGCAACTTTGGGAAAATGCTTCTCAGCAACTTTGGCCACCTTGGCGAGACAATCCGCTGCAAACTTCTGCTCTTCCGGGGTGGGCGGACCCCATTGGACGTATTCCATGCCGTTGTACCAGTCCTGCCGGGTTTTAATGGCGGGCTTGGTGCTTCCGGGAAACGCCTGCCAGTTTGTCGGGGATGTCCGGATCAGACATTCGAGCTGATCTTCATAGGAAATCGAGTCGACGTTTTGGGATCGGCTGAAATAAATAAAGTCACCGGCCGGTCCGATGGGTATACCGATATGAATACTGCAATCCGGAAGGAAGCCGACACCGGCGGCAGCGGCGCCCACGGTTCCCATCGGCCGGCAGTCGAGGCGGTGCTGGGCCACGGTTGCACAGGCAAAATCGCAGGCTGCCGAAAAATCCATCAGCTTCCAGTTGCAGGTCGGTCCGCCCCACATTAATTTGCCTTGGTCTTTTTTTGCAAACGCATTGAATTCGGCACACGATGCAAATCCGCAGGCACCGCAATCCCATGCCAGGTCCGATCTCGTCAAGTCGGCTCCCAGCAGGAGGATGGGAACGGTCAGTCCTTTATCCCTGAACTGTTTGAGGGTCTCGTAATCAAAGTACATAACGGGTGAAATGCTTTTTATTTCCTCGAAATATTCAATGATCGGGTCCTGATCTTCACCGGTGATGATTTCGGTTTTCAGGTCCAGTCTGCCAGTCAGCATAGGAGCCCGGTAAGCGGCGGCAGCCGCTAATTTGACGATTTCGAGCACCGCATCCCGTGCTGCGTCTTTCCCGTCTATTCTAGCCATCTTTTTTCTCCTTGCCGGACTTTGGGGTTTGCGTCCGGTAATCGAAATTAATGCCGGATCCGGTCTGACGAATCACCACGAAATTTTTGCGCGTATTGTCGATGACTTTGTCCATATTGACGAGGTGATAATCGATGGAAATATCCTGGTATGGATTTTTCGATGTGCTTGCCATCGGAATTCCAACGACAATGGCGGAATTTCGGCAGTAGCCGAGGGCCCGGCCCGCCAAACCGACACTAAAGAACGGTCTGGCATCCACAAGCAGTGTTTGGGCCATCCAAACAGCAGATGCCATGACGTACCCTAAGTCACTGACTCTGGCGCAGCACAAGGGGCCTCTAATGGGCGTTTGGCTCCTCCTGTCGGTTACATCCACAAGTCCGTGTTTCGTTTCACGGTTCTCATAGAAGAATGCACATCCGGCTGAGCCGCCGCACAGGCCGCACATGGCATCCAAAGGCGTTTCGTTGGCCCTGTAATTTCCAAGGAATAAAATCACATCCGATTCCCTCACCATTACCGCCTCATTCAAGAACCGCTTTTTCCAGGCCTTTTTCGTATAAGCCAGTTCTTCCATTTTGCACGCGACCTTTTCCATCTCCTCCTGCCCATACACCAATTGGGCGTCGATCTGAGCAACGCCGCCGGCAACGGGGGCGGTCATGGCGGCGTTCAAAGCCAATTTAGCCGCCAGAATAGTCGCTTCCCGCCTCCTCATATCCTGCGGTGAATACCGGGGCCATTCATTGATGTAGGCTTCACTTCTCTGTTGATCATACGGTTCCATGGCCGTTTTCCTTTCTTCCATAATCCAAAGCATGTCAATGGTGTAAGGCACCTTTGCGTATGTTCATAACCCGATGTTTCGGCTTTCGTGTCGAACAGCGGAGGGGTTTGGGCCATTCGCCGGTTTCAAATGCCGTCCAAGCCGATCAGACCCGATACCGGAGCCCCTGAAGAGGCATTCCAAATCGCTCTGTCATGAACCCCCGAAGTCGGATTCATAACGTTTTTCCAGCAGCTGCGTCTTCTTCACGGCCCTCTCCAGTGTGTGGGGCTTGAGCCAGATAATGTCCGGTTTGACCTTGTTGATCGTATGCATTTTTTCAACGATCTCCTTTTCCAATCCGGGCAGCTCTTCGACGTTTATGCCTTCGCCGTATTCCACTTTCAATTTAAGCGGGGGGACAACCCTGGGCGGCGGCTCATCCAAAACGATTCTGAATGCGCCTGTAACCCGGGGAATGAAGCCGTTGATCACTCCCTGGAGCGCCGCCGGGTAGACGGGCACCCCTTTGACCTTGAGCATGTCATCCGCGCGTCCGACGATTTTATACCTGAAACCGCTCAATCCGCAGGGACAGGGTTCCGTGAATACCTGGTGAATATCGTTCAACGTAAATCGAAGGTTATGCATAAAAATAGTGGATGCCGGTTCCAGGGGTGTGAACACCGCCAGTCCCGTCGCCCCATGCCGCATGGGAACCGGCTCATGCGTTTTCGGGTCCACCAGCTCGTAATAGCAGTAATCATCTGCGATCCAATGCATCCCCTGGTATTCCGGATGACTGCAGGATACTCCGTAGCCCGCACCGGCATCATACAAATCCGCACCGAATTCATTTTCCAGGCGGTTTCGGACCTCCGGAATACCGGCCCCGGGTTCCGCACCGCACATGAGGGTCTTGATTCCCAGAGACTTTACCGGTTTACCCAGCACCTCCCTGCTTTTTTCCACCAGATAAGACGCAAGCGACGGTGTACAACTCAGGATGTTTGCTTTGAAAAGTTTGATGAAGTTCAACAAACGGTCGGTGCCGGCCTCGGCGCCGATCGGAATAAGCGTCAGCCCTTTGATCCGTTTATACCAGAAGAGATGAGGCGTTCCCGCCGCATGCATACTCAAACCGAACCCGATTGCCAACCGATCACCGGGTCGTATGTTGCACCGCCACCCGATGCGTCCGAACAGCTCTCCCATTGTTTCGGTCGTTTTATGAAACACCGGATAGGGCGTCGGAATACCGGTGGTTCCCGATGTCGTCGTCAGCAGGTACATGTCATCCATTCTCTCTTTGCCGAAGAGGTATTCATAGGCCGGTGTCATATCATTGTCGAATGTGTCGAAGACGCTGCGGAATTCCGCTTGACCGCATATCGGAACCGCCCGTGACAGGTCTGCAAACGTTCTGATATTCTCCGGAGTGACACCTGCCTTTTTCATTCGGTCCCTGTCAAACGGCACCTTTTCATAAAAAAAACGCAGGGTGGATGCGAGCTTACTTTCCTGGATGCGTCTCATTTCCGCTGTATTCAAAAGCGGTTCAATCGCCATATTGAAGTATTCGGGTTCGTGTGCCATTCTTCACCTCGTCATCGTTTGAAGATGTGAAGCGCCATAGAAGCCGCATCGATACCGAGAATTCCGCCGCCGTTATGGGTCATCCCGACTTTGGGAGCGTTCAACACCTGCCGCTTTCCGGCCTCCCCCCGAAGCTGCATGACGATTTCGAAGATCATTGCAGCGCCTGTCGCCCCAATGGGATGGCCTTTCGATGCCAATCCGCCGGATGGGTTGGAAGGCATCCGTCCGTCCAACTCCAGCTCACCCGTTTCGATCCATCGAACAGCCTCGTCCTCGGGACAGAGGCCGAGCTCGATAAGAAACATGATCTCGGAAGGCGAGGTGGCATCATGGACTTCCACCACGTCGATATCCTCCGGACCGATACCGGCCGATGCGTAGATTTTCGGGACAAGTCGCCGGGTAACCGAATCACCGGTATCGAAGGTGATCTTTCCGCTTCCCAAGACCGACCCGGCAACCCATATCGGTTTTGTGGTAAACCGGGATGCCGTTTTTTTGGAGCAAATCACGGCGGCTGCGGCTCCGTCGCCAATGGGTGAACACATCATTCGGGTAAGCGGGTAAACCACCTCACCGGAATTCAGCACGTCTTCGACGGAAACTCCCTTCTGATATTGGGCATGGGGATTCAATGCGCCGTTTTTGTGGGACTTGACGCATATTTGGGCAAAATGATGCCGGTTAAAGCCGTATGTTCGCATGTAGTCCTTGATCAGGAAGGCATACATGTCCATGAAGATGCTTCGTTGCTTTCCAACGCCGTCGCTGATGATTTTGTCCCCGGACGTGGATTGCGCCTCGGCCTTTTTGAAATAGTCCATCCCGTTTACCAGGTCGATGGCGGTTCCGAGCGCCTCGAAGGACTTGTGCTTATCCCTGTCAAAGAGTTTCTCGCATCCGACCACGAGAACGCAGTCATGGATGCCGGCGGAGACGGCCGTCCAACCTAAATTAAAGGCGGAAGACGAGCTGGCACAAGCGCTCTCGACATTATAGATGGGTATGGAATCGATTCCCATGGTGCTGAGCGCTACATGCCCGCGGATCATCTCCTGGCCCGTCATGAGACCGCCGACGGCATTGCCGACATAGGCGGCCTCGATGTGCTTTTTCTTAACGCCCGCGTCGGAAAGAGCCGCACAAACGGCTTCATGCACCAGGTCGTTGAGGGTCTTGTCCATGTATTTACCAAACCGCGTCATGCCGACGCCGATGACGGCTGTATCTCTCATCGATTGCTCCTTCACGGGTTGTTGATCATCCGATGCTTTACCCATCCCTCATCAAAAGGGCTGATGAAATCGAACCGTGCCGTCATGCTCTGCCAATACCATCGCCCTTCGATCTTGCGGTAATCCTCCTCGTATTTTCCCTGCAGCCATGCCGCCGTTTCGGTCTGCCGCAACGTGCACGGCACGAACACGTACCACTTTCCATGAGCCCTGTGACCGTCAATGTCGATGATCGGGTTTGAAACCATGTGGGCGGAATAGGACAATGCACCGGCTACGATTTCCTTATAAAAAACTGAAATGGATTCTTTGCCTTGATGAATGCCGAATTCCGAAAAATCGACCCAGGCATCTTCCGTAAACCAGGAAACCAGTTCGTCCATTTTTGATGCATCACCGGCAATTCCGGCATCCGCCAGGTAGCAATACGTGTATTTCAGTCTCTTTATGGCTTCCATATCCATCAGCATTTCGATTTTTTCTTTCATCGGGGTTTCCATTGCACGATCCTCTTGACATGTTGGGTTGAAATGGTTGTTGGTGTTCAGAATACGTCGTAATGACGACAGAAGGGCATTGTCTGGTTTGCCGATGCGCATCACGCGCATTTTTTTTTACCATACAAATCCTCACACTGATTGTAAAGAAAATTTATAAATCAAAGAAGGCTTCAGTAAATGAATTCACCCATCCCGGTTGGCTTGGGCGCACGGCGGGCGCAGACCCTGAAGCATTGCCGATCGGCAACTCAACTTCATGGTTTCATATCGAAGGGCGCAGCGGTTCGAGTCATTCGCCGGCATGAAACTGCCGTCCGGCGTTCGGCAAGTCATAAAAGCTATTCAACGTTTACGGCCGAATTCCCAGAGGTGGGCCCGAAAAAAAGGAAGGTCGATCGATCAACCGAAGGTCGGTATTATTCCGAGTTCGGAAAGGCGAATCGTTTGCTTTCAGGCCAGACATCTGCCAGGCGGGACGCATTGAATCCGGTGAACAAGAAACGCGAGCAATCATTTTTCATGGGACCCAGTCCCTGCTGAAACATGCCCAATCCCAGTGTCTCGAAAGAAGTCACCCCATCCGTGTGAATATGGATATGAGGGGTTTTACGAAAATAGGCACGCATGAAATACAAAAGACGATTGGCGACCGATGCGGTAAACCGCCCTTCCAAATACACATGCAGGCCGTCGGCCTCATGAGAAATCTTCAGGTCCGATGTATCTATAACCATTTGTAATACCTCATTCTGAAAAACATTGCGTCATACGACCGGCACATGAGTATTGTAAACACTCGTGTTTCGGCCCCAACCCGCCCCTATCGTCGATCGATTTCGGGTAAGAAGGATTTTTGTCACAAGTCCCGGGGGATTGGAATGGGGTATTACATGTATTTTTTCGTTTGCTTCGGGTAGGGTGGACATGCCGGGATGAAAGGCGGAGGACGGCAAAGGCACTGGAAAAGAAAAGCGGCCGTCTTCCGGCGGCCGCCATGAACATGCCAAACGATTCGGGTTCTTTTAGGCCGCCCAGACCTCTTCCATCATGGTAATTTCCGGTGCACCGGCGAGAAGTCCGCCGATTTTGGCGCCGAAAGCCTTGTAATGGTCGGATTTGGAATGGGCCGTCAGCGCATCCTGGTCCTTATAGCGTTCCATGATAATGGCGGTATCCGGTGCATCCTTTGTGAAATTCAAGGAATACAATAAATTGCCCTCCTCCGTCGCCACACCGACGGCAATCTCCTTGAAAGCTTCGGTAAATTCTGCTGCTTTTCCTTCCTTGAGGGGAATCTTCACAAATAGGGAAATCATTTAAAGGCCTCCTTCTGCGTTAAAGTGACGTGGATGTGGATAAAATGAATATCACAGCCGAACTGAAGAGTAAAGCGCATTTGCGGCTTCAGCCCGTCCGCCTGCCGCCGGACAGAACGCAGCGTCCATTGGCCTCAGTCGTCATTCGGCGATTGGCCGGAATATTTTTTTAAACGGTGACGCAATGTATTACGGCTGATGCCGAGCATCTTTGCGGCTTTCACCTGATTATGGCCGCATTCCTCGAGGACTCGCGATATAATGGTTTCTTCCACCGTTTCGATAATGTTGGCATGGAGCCCGTGGTCGGAAAGACGCATTATTTCGGGCAGAACCGCCTGTATCTTATCCTTCAGACTATCCATCACCTCTTCGCGATTCAACGCTTGTACGGTCTGCCCTTCCCGGCTGTCCAACAGTTCGATATGCTCCTCCATGATGACGTCCCCTGAGCAAACGATAACGGCCCTGCGAATGATGTTTTCCATCTCGCGAATATTGCCCGGCCAGGAATAGGCGTAAAACTGCTGTAAAACACCTTCTGCTACATGCCGAATGGGCTTATTGTAATCGGCACTGAAACGGGCGATAAAGTATTCGACCAACTCCGGTATATCCTCCGTTCGTTTTCTCAAGGGAGGAAGATCAATCGTAATCACGTTCAGTCGCCAGTACAGATCTTCCCGAAAAAGGCCGTTTCGAACAGCCGACTTCAGGTCTTTGTTCGTTGCCGCAATGATGCGGACATCCACCTTTATAGTATCCCTTCCGCCGAGCCTTTCGAACTCGCCTTCCTGTAAAACCCGCAGCAATTTCGCCTGCAGCGCCATTGACATGTCTCCGATTTCATCCAAAAAACAGGTGCCGCCGTCGCATCGCTCGAGCTTTCCGATTTTCGCTTGATGAGCACCGGTGAACGCCCCCCGTTCATATCCGAACAGCTCGCTCTCGAAGAGATGCTCCGGTATCGCCGCACAATTGATGGCAAGAAACGGCTTATCTTTTCGTCGGCTGTGATGAAAAATGGCTTTTGCCGCCAGCTCCTTTCCCGTTCCGCTCTCGCCGGTCAATAAAACAGCGACGTCCTTTTCAGCGATTTGGCCGATGGTCTTGTAAACGTCCTGCATCGCCTTGCTCCGGCCGACCATTTTCAAAGTCCCCTTTGCCGAAACCGTGTCGATGGAGGATTCCGGCAAACAGACAACCTCCTTCATGCGACGATTGTACTCCAAAGCTTCGCTCACGATACGGCTGAGCTCTTTTCGTTCAAAGGGCTTGGTTAGATAATCGTAGGCACCCCGCTTCATCGCCTCGATGGCCGTATCGGTGCTGCCATAGGCGGTCATGATGATAATCGGTGTCTTGACCTGGTCATCTTTGATTTTTTTCAGCGTATCCAGTCCATTGAGCCCCGGCATTTTATAATCCAAAAGTACAAGGTCAAATGCTTCACCGGCGATTGTTCGAAGGGCATCTACACCGTTGAGACAGGCGGTTACAGAGTACCCCTTTCGCGTAAAAAAGCGGTTGAGAAAATGAGTCAAGCCTTCGTCGTCGTCAATGAGTAATATTTTTTCCATGATTCGTGTCGGATTTCACCGGGAGTAAAAGCGAAATTTCGGAACCGCCGTTTTCCCGGTTTTTTACGAGTATTTCACCCTCGTGTCGTTTGACAGTGCTCAGGACCATGGGGAGCCCCAAACCGGTCCCGGCTGATTTTGTCGTAAAAAACGGCTCAAATATGAAGTCGATGTCTTCCGGGGCAATGCCCGGCCCCGAATCCCTGATATCGATCCGAATGTAGGAGGTTGCGTTTATTTCGGCATCGAGGCTCTCAAGCTTTGCCGTGACGTCTATCCGGCCCTTTTCAGGCATGGCTTCCAGCGAATTGATAAACAGATTAATCAGTGCTTCTTCAAGCAATTTTTTGTCCGCTGTAATGTCCGGCAGAGAATCGGCGATATGCGTTTTTACCGCACACTCCTGCTTGTTGGCCAACGGCCGAATCAAGGATACAATACCGGTAATCAGGCTTTTAACCGGAATACGGGTGATGATGAGCTCTTTCGGCTTGGTAAAATCCAGCAGCCGGTTGATAGCCGCCTCGATTCGCGTAATCTGTTCCATTCCAACATTGAAATCTTCCGAATATTCGGGTGAAATCTCAATTTCCGTTTGAATGGATTCCAAAAACAGCTTCAGGGAGGTCAAAGGTGTCCGGATTTCATGAGCTACGGCGGCCCCCAACCGTCCCAAGGCGGCAAACTTTTCAGAACGCTCCGCAATCAGTTGAAACTGCTTTAAGGTATAGTCGGTCTCCTTGAGTTCAGCGGCCTTTAAATTTATTTTTTCTTCAAGCAAATCCTGGCGCTCCTGAATCTTTCTGGCCATATCCGCAAACGCCCGAAACAATGCGCCGATCTCATCACGGCGACTCGTATCGAGGGTATCCGGGTTGAAATCCGCCTTGGCCAGTGTATTTGCCGACCGGCTGAGATGGCGGACCGGTCGGACAATGTGATAGGAGAGGACCCACATCAACACCAACGCACTGCTGATGGCAAATAAAATGGTAAAAAAGACGCGGCGCTTTAAAATATCCATGCTCTGGAATGCTTCATCACGGTCTTGTTCCACCACGATATACCAATCGGTTCCCCCGATCTTTCGAGAGGTGCCGAGCACCTCGATGTTGCGATAGTCCAGGTACGCCTTATTCCGGTCATGGCTGCCGAATATATTTTTGAAGCTTTCCGACTGGGAAATATTTTCCACTAAAATGCGGCTGGGTTCTTTATGGGCGAGAAAGGTGCCGTCCTTGTCAACCAGGTAGCATTCGCCGGTTTCGCCCAGTGATACCCGCAGCACAATCGTAATAATTTTATGGGTGCCCACCGTGCCGAAAACCGTTCCGATAAACCTGCCGCCATCAAAAACCGGTGCGGCAATACGAAACGTCGATTCTTGATGTTTCGGCAGGTAGCTGATGGGAGACATGCACAGGGACTTGCCCGCACTCATATTCATGTCCTCGGCACTAACGGGAATGATGCCGGAAGGCGTCGTACTGACAATGAGTTCCTTTTCAGCCGATACCATCGTAATATCATTGTAAACACCGTAATGTCGTTGAATCGATTCGAAATACGGGGCGATCAACCGAGGCTCCATGGATTTCAGCAACGATGTGCCGGCGATTACCTGCAGGTCCTGTTTTCGCTCTTCCAGCCAGCGCTCCAGGATAGCGGCCTTATCCGCCGCGATGTTTTCAAGCTGGCGAACCACCAGACTTTCGATCAATGCTTCGGTGGTCTTGATGGAAAAACCGCCGATAACGGCAAGCGGAACAAGGGCGAGCACTAAAAAAAGCAGCACCAGCTTGTTTTTCAGGGTGAATAATGATTTCATAAACTTATCCCTATCACGTTCACATCTTTTTGCAATGACCGCTTCAAAAAAATAGATGCGGCAAACAAAAAACGGCAAGCGGCCGATACATTCGGATCGTCAGGAGAATACAAAATGATTTGGCGGCCCCAAGCCCGCTGACAGGATAAAACCGGTGCAGCTAAGTCCGGTAACAGATAAACTTCTGGGTCACGATATCTGATTGGATCAACAATTTGCCGGCATTCATATGATAAACCTTTACCACATGGGATAGATGTTCATCCGAAGGACGGAGTTTTGCAAGCATGTTGGGCAACCGGGAAAGCCACTGTGTTTGGAACACGACTTTTTCAAGTTCCGGATAGACGGCTGCATAGAAAATGCCTGATTCGGTAAGGTCATGAAAGAAATGGGTGCCGAAGGAGAGGTCCGGCACCATGCTTCCCGCCGGGTAACTGATTTCCACGAGAGCCGTGACATGGTTGATTTCTGAAAACGTCACCGGAATGCCCATGGCCGGCGTTTGAGTCCCCCATCGCCCAGGGCCCAAAAGCATTACCTGATCATCGGCATCCGCCATCGAGCGGTTCAGCTTTCCGATGAGGCGTGCCACGCTGTATTTTTCCGAGAGCGATGCCGAAGCATAACCGCGAGGGTCCACCCAAATGATACAGGTTATCGGCAGTGACACATTGCCGCCCATGAAATAGCCCGCGGTGCGGATAAACAGCTTTTCCGGATCGATTTCTTCCGGTACAGGAATGTGTGGGGTGCTGCGGATGCTTTGAAAAGGCCTGCACTGAAGCAAATTGACCTGGAAATCACCCACCGGGGTGGGGTTGGCCGTGAATTCAATTTCAATCGGCCCTCCATAGGCGTTTTCGATCGTCTTCAGCATTTTTCCCATCGTCGCGACAAACGGAGTGTTCGACAGGTAATCATCAAATGTCAAGATCCACTGCTTCTCATGGGACACGGCTCCATAATCATTGTAACCGGTCTGGCTTTCTCTGATGGCATAAGCAGCCGGATCGAAGTCGGGAATTTTTTCGGCCAAATCCCACAGCGATATCGTTTCCAGTTCATTGGTTTCCAGGTCCAGATAATCGACGTAATGCTGGGAATATTTTTTAAGGTCCTGAATGCCGGCCAAGGGCTTTGCCAGTGGATCATCCAGGGCCACAATGCGCGGATAATCATATTCCACCCGGTTTACGGCTCGGGTCCCAAGGCCGAAAACAAGGCGCATCATACCGGCCTCGGCTTTCATTTGCTTCCTCCAGACATATGGATTGTGGGAAAGCCCCACACCGGCCAATTCAGGGAAAAAACAGCTGTTATGAGCGGCGCCGGAGACCCGCTGAACGATAATCGCCATCTGTTCGTCCATTCGATCAAGGCCGCGCTGCATCCGATAAGCCAGTGCATCTTCATTTAAAATTCCAGCGTATATTTTTTTGACTGACGCCTCGAAAATGTCGTAACGTTTTTCCGGTGATGTCTGGTTAACGCAGAAAAAACTTTCATACCGGCCCGCAAACGCGCTGCCGAAGGCATCTTCCAACAAACTGCTCGATCGGACGATAATCGGCGATTGTCCGAAATACTCCAGCATGAGCTGAAAATGCTCTCGAATCGCTTCAGGAAAAGTCCCGGTAAGAATCTTCTCCTTCAGCTCGGCGGCTTTTTGGAAATATCCTTCAGGCGTTTTATGCGCCATGAACAATTTCCACCAGCCGTTTTGAACGATATAGGAATAAAATACATCCGAACCGATATAATAGGAATCATGGTGCTCGAGAAGGTGGTGCCAATCGGAGTCGTTCTTGAGAAGCACCTGCCGGGCGAGCAGCATACCCATTGCCTTGCCCCCGATAAATCCCGTACCGATCAGCCTTTCTTTGATCGAAAGGAGGTCTTCCAAGCCCACAAACCGTCGGATTAATGCAAGCAGCTTTTTATTGCGGCTTAACAGAAGCCGGCTCAGCTGCTCCACTTTATCCTGTTTTTCGCTTTCGGCGGCTTCGGATTCCAACAGGTGCTGCGCCTGCATGAAAAGACGATCCCAAAAATCCAATATGCGCTGGGCATTCGCCGCTTTTTCACGCTGCAGGTAGGAAAACAATCGGGTCGCCTCCGAACTGTTGATTACCGGCACAAGTTCCGATTTTTCTTTGATATGAGGGAAAAACATGGTGGGCGAATAGCGGTTTTGAATTTTGATGGGATGAATGCACAATTTGCGCTCGTAACTGTAGACATCGATCAACACCTGGGTGGTTTCCCGTATGCCTGCGACGGCCTTAAATGTATGGCGATTTCTCAAAATCGCGAAATAGGCGATGGTATTGAGTTCATACAGATACGGACAGGTCACGAAAAAGAAATTGACGATCATCAGGTCGGCGGCCCATACATGAAGCAGATCGGAGAGGGAATCGAACACATAAAAAACATCGTTGCCTTCACGGGTGATGACGGTATGCACCTGAGCCGTAAACGATTCAAAACCGGCTGAAACATCCAGCTCGCAAATCCGAATGTTGCGGCGCGGGGCCAGCAACGGCGCGTGCCGGGCAAATCGCATGTATATTACCCGTTCGTTATCGGCCACGGCGTGGTTTACAAAGAAGGAGACCATCTTGCGGTAGGCGTCTATCTCATCCACCTGCCAAACCACGTTGTCTCCCCTGCGCAGGTAATCGATGATATTGTCCAGACCCTCCCAGCCCGTACTTACGTGCGAGTAATATGCCATGGATTGTTGTTCCGTGCGTCTGAACCGATAAAAAAGGATGATTTGAAGGGGGCCATCCGACAAATCATCCTTTCCAGGTATTTCTGCAGCGCTTATACGATACCGTAGGCGAGCATGGCCCGGGCCACCTTTACAAACCCGGCCGTATTGGCGCCGACCACGTAATCCCCTTTTTTGCCGTAGGCTTCCGCAGATTCCAGGCAGGATTTATGGATGCTTTTCATGATGATCAGCAGCCGATTATCCACTTCCTCCCGCGTCCAGGACATCTTCGAACTGTTCTGGCTCATTTCCAGGCCGGAGGTGGCTACCCCCCCGGCATTGGCCGCTTTTCCAGGCCCATAAAGAACATTGTTTTCCTGAAAAACTTTCACCGCATCAGGTGTTGACGGCATATTAGCCCCCTCCGCGACACAGATGCAACCGTTTTTTACCAATGCCTCGGCATCCTCGGCGGTCAGTTCGTTTTGGGTGGCGCAAGGCAAGGCGATGTCTACCTTTATGCCGTTTTTCCGAATCACCTCCCAAACATTTTCACCTTCGAAACACGCGGTGTTATATTTCTCGGCATACTCTTTGATGCGGCCACGCTTGTTGTTCTTGAGATCCATGATATAGCAGCATTTATCGGCATCGATCCCGGCATCATCGACGATGGTCGCACCGGAGTCGCACACCGTAATGGCACGTGCACCAAGCTCGGTAAGTTTTTCCACCGCGTACTGGGCGACATTGCCGGAACCGCTGACGGCTACGATCTTATCCGTGAAGTCCAAGCCCCTGGCGGCCAGCATTTCTGCGGCAAAATAAACCGTACCGTATCCCGTGGCCTCAGGCCGGATGAGGCTGCCGCCGTAATCGATACCCTTGCCGGTCAGCACGCCGGTATGTTCGTTCCGGATTTTCTTGTAGTACCCGTACATGTAACCGATTTCTCTGGAACCGACGCCGATATCCCCGGCAGGCACGTCTGTTTCAGGGCCGATGTGGCGAAAAAGCTCCCGCATGAAGGATTGGCAAAATCGCATGATTTCAGCGTCCGACCTTCCTTTGGGATCAAAATCAGACCCGCCTTTGCCGCCGCCCATGGGCAACGTTGTCAGGGCGTTTTTGAAAATCTGCTCGAATCCGAGAAACTTAATAATGCTCAAGTTCACCGAGGGGTGAAATCGAATTCCTCCCTTAAACGGCCCTATGGCGTTGTTGAACTGTACCCGAAACCCCCTGTTGACGTGTACAGCGCCTTTATCGTCCATCCATGGAACGCGAAATAAAACGGCACGCTCCGGTTCAACGATTCTCTGATAGATTCCCGCCTTGACGAATTCGGGGTGGCGTTCGGCTGTCGGTTCAAGGGTCTCTAAAACCTCTGTGACCGCCTGCTGGAATTCTACTTGTTCGCTGTCCAATTGTTTAACACGAGCAATGGTATCTTGAATGACCGACACGAATTTTTCCTCCTTTAGGTTGCGTAATGGTATTCTAAAACGGAATAGTTGCCGTCCTCTTTTACGGTGTAGATTTTGGCGGAAGTCTTTTTTTGCGACTCCCGGCCATCTTCTCGGGACAAAGAGGCGTCCGCTTTCGATATGAATTTGTAATAGGCTATATCGTCGGTCGTGAGACCGTCGATTCCGATAAACTCATTTTCCAGTTCCGACAAGCTGTCAAAGCCGCTGCCGAAAAAGGGCAATTTTGAAAAATACGGCTGTTTGCCCTGTATATCCGCCACTACGGCAAAATGGGTGGGAAACGCCGGATCCCCGATAACCAGAAGATATTTATCATCCGATGTGCAAATATGATAATCCGTGGGCAGCTCATTTTTTTCTACTTTTTGAAAATGTTGCTTCAGTATGGTCCCGGCTGAGACATTATCCACATCATCGGCGGATAGTAGATCCGCACATTCGAAGTGCCCCAGCACATAGAGCGCAATGCTGAAACTGCTTATCTGTTCATAAATGGGCTGTTCCCTTTCACACATCTTTGAGACCTCATCGATCCTCTCCATTATGAGAATGCCTTCTCGATTCATGATGTTCGCCCTTTCGTGTTATGTTAAGAATAAATCAATCGCCTCACACACGATTTCGTAGATAGCAATGTGCATACCAGAACAGCAAAAAAACGGGACAAATCAGCTTAACTATTCGGATTTTATGCAAAAGAATTGGATGAAAACTTTCGAGCAACACGAAGAATGAACAACCAATCTGTTCAATCTTTGCACAGCATGGTGAAAAACCAACAGGAATTATTTCACGAAATGTTTATCGTGCTCTTGAAACCGGCTTTGGTTTTGTTTAAATAACATAAGGCTTGCGTATTTGCCCGCCCTGCAAATCCGACACAGCTTCACGGGGATTTTCGCGATCCATTCAAAAACACACCTGCGATGGTAGCACCGCCCGCGGGAAAACCGAATAAGGAGGAAAGTGATGACTGAGCATTTCACGCGATCAGGGATTCCGATCAAGCCGGTATATGCACCGGAAGATATTAAAAATTTGGATTACCAAAATCAGCTTGGGGAGCCCGGATCATACCCGTATACTCGAGGAATACGGCCCGTCGGCTTCTGGGGTTGGATACAGCGTGAGCTGTCCGGAGAGGGAGATGCCAAAAATTCCAACAAACAGCTAAAGTACCTGCTTTCCCAGGGCCAGACCGGAATTGACGTCATCGCCGATGCTCCGTCCAATGCCCTGTTGGACCCGGATCATCCTCTTGCGGTCCATGCGGTCGGCACTCAGGGGGTATCGCTTTGCCGGCTTCAGGATTTCGAGGATCTGTGGGACGGCCTGCCGTTGGACACGATTACCGTTTCCAATTCAACACCGGCTATATTTACAGCCGCGGCACTTTTTCTGGTGGCTCAAAAAAACGGGTTTGCACCGGAGAACCTCAGAGGATCGGTGATTCAGGGACCGTTCTACGGTGAACCCTGCGGATACGCCACCCATATGCCCGTGGATTTGCGGGTTCGCCTGTCTTCGGACTGCATTGAATTCTGCACCCAAACCATGCCGAAATTTCACTCCTTTGTGGAGGACACCTATTTCCCCTGTGAAGCCGGTTTGACGGCGGTGGAAGAAATCGCCCTGGGTTTTATCGAAATCCGGTACCTCATTCGGGATTTGCTTGAACGCGGCATGAATATCGACAGTTTCGCTCCGAGAATCGCTATCCTGGTCGACTGCGGCATGGATTTCTTCGAAGAGATCGCCAAAATCCGGGCGACCCGGCGTCTCTTCTCCCGTATGATGAAAGAGGATTTCGGAGCCAAAGACAGGCGTTCACTGGCACCGGTCATTACCAGTCATACCTCGGGCCTGTCCCTGACCCCACAGCAGCCGGCCAACAACATCGTTCGGGGAACGCTCCAGGCATTGTCCCTGGTGTTGGGCGGCGTACAGGCCGTTGAGATCTCCGCATTCGATGAAGCCTTTCGAACCCCCACTCCCGAAAGCCATATGGTGGGATTGCGGACCCAGCAGATCATCGGGCTTGAAACCAACGTGACAAAAGTCGTGGACCCCCTGGCCGGATCCTATTACGTGGAATCGCTGACCAATGAAATGGAAAAACGAATATGGGACATGGTTTGCGATATCGAATCCAAAGGGACCCCCGTGGAGTTGTCCGAAAAGGGCTGGTTCAAGCATTTCTTCGATAATGCCATGAACCGTTACGGCAAAGAGGTGGACGAAGGCCGCCTGCCCAAGGTGGGGCTGAACTGCTTTCAGATCCCGGAGGAAGAAGACACGCTTTTACGAGATGTGTCCGAAGGCAAAATCGAGCCTTATCGGGATCATATCGACGTCATCACCGCGTATAAGAAGGATCGTGATCTCGATCGCGTCAGAGGGGTCCTGAAAAAATGCCACGAAAAAACAAAGAACCGGAAAGAGAACCTGACCTGGATCATCATGGACGCGCTTAAGGCGGGCGCCACATCAGGGGAAATTGCCGGTGTTATGCGGATGGCCTACGATTTTCCCTATGATCCGCACGGACTGGTTGAGCCCATGATATAGTGTCGTCCAAACGGGGTAACCGGACTTAAAGCAAGGACTTTTTAAACACAACTTCGGCTGTCCAAAACGCCGAATCGGCCGAAAGGCGACGGCGGAAAATGACCATCTCCAGTGAACCGAAGGGATTGAAATCATGAAAAAAATACGAATACTGATCGGAACCATGGGCATGGATCAGCACGAAGTAGGCGCCATAACCGTATCGCGAATGCTGATGGAAGCCGGCATGGAGGTTGTATACACGGGGCGGTTCAATACACCCAAAAAGATGGTGACTGCGGGAATCGAGGAAGGCGTCGACGTGATCGGCGTCTCCTGCCATTCCTGGGAATACCTTTATTTTATACCCGAGCTGTTGGAGTCGATCAACCGGCATGATGCCGGTATTCCGGTTATTGTCGGGGGATCGGTGATCACCCCCAAAGACGAGGCCGAATTGAAAAAAATGGGCGTCGCTGCCGTTTTCGGGTCGGGATCGGTGAAAGACGAAGTCGTGGCGTCCATTCAAAAGCTCGTTGAGAACAAGACACGGGCTTGATGAAAGAATAGAGACAGCACCCATCCGAAAACGGCTGATCAGCTCCTATTTCGGACGGAACTGGTCCTACGGGTGGAACATGCCAACGGTAAATCAGTCCTATTCCCGGGCCCACCGGCGTTTTTCGTGTTCGGCGAGTGCCGGTTGCGACTCTCATGAGGGGCTTTCGTGAGTGCGATGAAAGACATGCGCAACGATATCTTTAAAACGATCCGCGGCACATCGGTTACGGCGGCCATTCGTGCGGACGGCACCGGCCTTTTGGCCGGAACCTCAACTGCGCTCAAAAAAGCGTCTGAATTGGGGTTGCGTGTGGCACGTATGGCACCGGAGGGCGAAGCCGTTTCTGCGGGCGATGAAATCGCACGGTTTGCAGGCAGCCCGGTACAGATCGCCATGGCCGAAGACGTGCTGATCGGATGCATAGCCAAGCCTTCGGGAATCGCAACCCTCGCCCACAAGTGCGTCAAAGCGGCTGGAGACGATATCAAAATCATTTGCGGCTCCTGGAAAAAAATGCCACTCGAAATGAAAGAAATGATCAGAAGAGCCCTTGTTGTGGGAGGGGCGCATTACCGCATCAGTTCGAAGCCTTTTGTTTACCTGGACAAAAATTATGTCAAGATGCTGGGGGGTGTCCAAAAAAGTCTGGCAGAGGTTCGACGGTTTTTTTCGGATCACATCCTTGCCATTCAGGTCAAGGGAATGCAGCATGACATTGCTGCGGAGGCGGTGGCCGCCGCCCGCCTGTATGCCGACATCATTTACATTGACTCCGGCAACCCCAAGGATATTATGTCGGTATCCGCGGCTTTGAAAGAAAAAGGGGTGCGTGGGCAGGTCGAAATCGCCTTCGGCGGCAATGTCAGGCTGTCCGACATCCCTTTTCTGAAAACATTGGATGTGAATATATTGGGAATCGGCAGGGAAATAATCGATGCGCCGCTTCTGGATGCCAGAATGGATGTCATCTAAACGGGCAATACCGAAGCATCCGTGTTCGTGAAAAAAGGAGCCGAAGATGAAAGTCGTCAAGTACAAGGCTGTCGTAGACAGTGAAAAATGCACCGGCGACAAGCGCTGCGAGGCATTATGCCCCGCGGGCGCCATAAGGGTTGTAAAGAAAAAGGCTGACGTAAGTATAAACCGGTGCGTAGCCTGTGGAAAATGCGTCGACACCTGTAAAGAAGATGCCGTCCGACTCGTCCGACGGGACACCCCGATGACCATCGGTATCGACACCCGCGATGTGGACGCTGAAAAAATCCAACGCCTCTGCACGGCGGCCGCCCTGATGCCGGAAATACTTGTCTGCGCCTGCACCGGCACATCGGCCGGAGAAATTGCAGCGGCCATCATCAGCGGTGCGGCGTCACCCGAAGATATCGTGACCATGACGGGAGCCGGATCGGGCTGCGGCATTTACTGCATGGGTGTTATTTTCAAGCTCTTTCGGGCGGCCGGCATCGACATACCCGATGATCGACGATGGCATCAACTCCCCTTGTCGCCGGCGGATATTCCGGAAAATATCGTTAACAAATACCCGGAATACCATTTTAGAGGAAGCGTCTAGCAAAAGGAGGTCACCATGCCGAAATCGGCCGTTTCACCGCCTGCCGTTATGCCGTCGATTTACGGCCCCGAACCACGGCGCATTCGTCCCGCCCAAATGCCGGAGATGGTGTCGCTGCCCGTATCCGGTCTTTTCCCCGAAATGCCGAAGGGGTTCACCCAAGGTGTCGGTGTCGACCGCATTCACCAGGCGGCGAAAAACGCATTGGCCGATGTAGATATGCGCATGATAAAGCCCAATGATACGGTCAATATCCTGTGTTCGGAGCATGGATTTTACATCTTGGAAGGCCTGCACTACCGGGAAATGCTGAAAGCCCTGGGTGATGCGGTTTTCGACCGTACGAATTGCCGCAATATCCTTTATGTCATGGCATCCGGCATGGGCATCAAGGAAACGGATGAAGTGATCGACTGGTTCGACCTGAAGCGCTATTTCAATTGCCCCATCAAAACGACCCACCCGTTTGACACGGCGGTTTCGATCGAAACGGAAATTGGAACGCTTTATGGCCTGAAAAAGGTCTATGATGCCGACTGGATCATTCATGCACCGCATGACGAGCCCAGGGATTTGTATTTTCACCGGATGATGAACCGGTGCTTAAAAGCGTTTGCCATGAACTACGCGAGATACGAGACACGGGCGGTTTTCCACGGCAATTTTTCAAATAGAAGCGCCAATTTTCTTCAGAAAGCCATCTTCGATGCACCGTTCGTACAGGACAGATTTGCCTTTGCCTGTATTTTAAGAAGTACGCCGAACGGCATTATTGGAGTGGATGCAGACAACGATCTTTACCGGTTGAACCGGCGGATCACGAAAGACCTTCTCAAACATTACGGTAAAGTTCTCCGCCTGATGGGAGAAATCGATGAGTGCATCGCCGTCTGGGACGCCGGGCGGTGGGGGTATTACATCCACGCCGGCGGCATCGCTTTCGGGTGCCTTGAAAATGCCGCCTATGACGCCTTTGATTTGGAAATCCCATCCGCCATGGGGTTCCACGACACCCTCGAGAAGTACTTTAGCGGTGAAATAAAAGCTCTCGACGCGATTATGAACATCAACCCGGCCATCAAGGCGGTAGTGGTCAATCAGGCATGGCCCGGGCTTCCCATCAGCGATATTCCAAAACATGTGCCCACCATCGTGGTCGGGAGGGACCAGGCCGACTTGTTGTGCAGGGATTCCACCAATCCGCATTTCATGGATCACGCGGTCATTGCCGATACCCTGCTGACCGCCATGGATTTTGCCCGCAAGATTACCGGCACCGACAAGGCAATCGTTTTCGACGGAAGCTTCGGGCATTTCACGGTAAGCCGGAGCCTGGCGGAATTGCTGGCGGAAAAAGCGGCTCTGGTCGCTGAAAAGGTGGAGCGCCACTACCTGCCGCTGTGGCTTACGCAGCGGGGATGGGCCTGAAAAATGAAAGCAAATCCGAATTCGCGGGGCTATGGCGTGCTGCGAAAAACCGAGTTGAGAATTGATGGCGTACGCTTGAGAAATGCCGACCTCACCCGTATCGCCGCCTGCACGGCACGCCTGATCGGGCTTAACGACAGCGATGTTGTGGTGGTGGATTATCGGGCCGAGGCGCTGACACTGGACGTCTTGAACACCTGCATCGACGCTCGAAATATCGCAGGTGCGGAAAATCGCCTGAAAAGCGCATTGAACCGACTGCCCGGAGTGGAAGTACTCCCTGATGCGTCTTTTCGATCCAAAGGGATGCTGGGATGGATATCGCTGGATGAGAAGGCGGCACAAGAAGCGATTTCGATCTCCGAAGATATGGCCGAAAACATCATGGCAGCCCTGTCCAAAAGGGTATTGGTGCTTTCTTCGGGCTCTGAAGTGGCCGAAAAGCAGATAAAAGACACAAACACCCCGACGATTTCCCGGCGCCTGACGGCCGAGGGTTATCGGGTAACTTGCGGGCCGACCCTGGAGGACGACCGTTATAAAATCGCCGGAAAACTCAGGGAAGAAGCCCTGTGGGGAGGATTTCGCCTCATTATCACCACCGGGGGCGTGGGTGCGGAGGATAAGGACCACATGGTGGAGGCGGTAACGGCTGTGGACCCGACAGCCGCCGCGCCCTATCTCTATCACGTAAAGATCGGCACCGGCCGGCATGTCAAGGACGGTATTCGAATAGCCGCCGGCGAATGCAACGAAACGCTGATTATTGCCTTGCCGGGGCCCAACGACGAAGTAAAGGCCTGCCTGGACGTACTTGTCCAGGGGCTGAGGGAAAGATGGGCCAAACACGTGTTTGCCGACCGGCTTGCCGATCATCTGCAACGCATTCTTCGCAAAAAAACCGTAAGCCGCAACCGAACATGATAAAACCCAAACAGCCCTTTCCCCCACTTCAAAACCGTGGGGGTTGTTTTTTGTCCCGTTTACTGTTAGAAACATGTATCCGATAAAATTTGAAATCATCCGTCATGATCAAGGTTAAAGTCTATGCACCGCCGTTTTGCAGTTTCCGGCATATCGATGAGGGCGGTTATATGACCTTGCCGGATAAGTCCGTTCTAAACGATGTCTACAAAATGCTTCGCATACCGTTGCCGTTTCGGAAAATTCTCTTTGCAGCGGTAAACTACAAAAAGGCCGGTTTGAAGCAAACATTAAATGACGGAGACGTGATCAGCTTTTTTTCGGGCCTTGCAGGAGGCTGAATCCGGCGTGGACCGAATAATGCTGCTTTTCTGATGATGCATCATTTCTTTTTTCGGGGAGAAGAAACATGAACGGCTATTTGGGAAAGGTATTGAACGTCAATCTGACGACCGGCAGTATCGAAACGGAAGCAGTCCCGGAGGCGGTGTATAAAAATGTTCTATCGGGAGTGGGTCTCGGGGCATACTATTTGTATAAGCATATTCCCGCAGACGCCGATCCGCTGGGGCCGGACAATATGCTCGGCATCGTAAGCGGACTGCTGACCAATACCGGCAGCCTGATGACGGGGCGCTGGATGGCCGTTTGCAAATCCCCCCTGACCGGCGGGTGGGGGGATGCCAACTGCGGCGGCACCCTGGCGCCTGCCATCAAGCAGTGCGGTGTGGACGCCGTTTTCTTCACCGGCATATCCCCGCATCCGGTTTACCTGTACATGGATAAAGAAACCGCCCAATTGCGGGATGCGGCCCATGTTTGGGGAAAAGATGCCGTCGAATCCGAAAAAATCCTGCAGAACGAATGCAAAACCAAAGGCACTCCGAAAGTTGCGGTCATCGGCCAGGCCGGCGAAAACCAATCCTTGATTTCCGGTATCGTAAATGATGGGGGCCGAATTTCGGCAAGAAGCGGGGTCGGCGCCGTCATGGGGTCCAAGAACTTAAAGGCGGTCGTGCTCGATGGGTCCGGAAAAACCGGCATTCACGACAAAGACGGCATGAAAGCATACAGCCGCCGGTTTGCTGGAAAGGTAAAAAACGCCAATCTGCCGAAATTCCTGAAAGGATCCATTTTCCCGATCATGGGCAAACTTCAAGCGATGCAGAAAAGTACCGCCCCGAGTGACGGCATGATGGCGGCAATGGCGAACAAACGGTTCGGCACCATCGCCGTGAATACCATGGGCCTCCCCAATGGGGACTCGCCCGTGAAAAACTGGAGCGGTTCGGTCAAGGATTTTCCATTCAAAAAATACAGGACATTGAATCCGGACCGTATTCTGGCCCGCGAAACCCGCAAGTATTACTGCAGCTCCTGTGTCATCGGCTGCGGAGGCATGTGCCGGATCGAAGACATTCGAAACGGCCGATATGCCCACACCCACAAACCGGAATACGAAACCTGCTCCTCTTTCGGATGCGGCCTCTTGAACAATGATCTCGATGCCGTTTTTTACATTAACGAAATGCTGAACCGGGCGGGTATGGATACCATATCGGCAGGGAATACCGCCGCATTTGCCATCGAGTGTTTTGAAAACGGGTTGATCACGGAAAAGGATACGGACGGCCTCACCCTGAAGTGGGGGGATGCCGACGCCTTGATCGCCCTCTTGGAAAAGATGGTCCGGCGCGAGGGCATCGGTGACATACTGGCGGATGGGGTCAAAAGCGCCGTTTCAAAGCTCGGCCCGGAGTTCGAAAAATTTGCCGTTCACGTGGGCGGCCAGGAGCCCGGTATGCATGATCCCAAAATGGATCCTCTGCTAGGGGTTCATTTCAGTGCGGACCCCACACCAGGGCGCCATACGATCGGCGCCGGCATATACTACAATATGATGCACCTGTGGCAGGAGGTCAGCTGGGCGCCGGAAGTCAAAAAGCATCCCAAGAGCCGGGACTATGTGCCGTCCGACGAAGAAGCCCTTAAGAGTGTGGCCATGTCCGCCTACAAGGAACTAAACGATGGCGCGGGCGGGTGTTTTTTTGCCCAGATCATGGGCCTGGATCACTGGAACCTTTTCGAGATGCTGAATTTTGCGACCGGATGGAACGTGTCCGCGGATGACTACATGGAAATCGGCAAACGGATACAGACCTTGCGCCAGATGTTCAATGTCAAACACGGCGTTTTGCCGAAAGACTTCATCATGAAGGGCCGGGTAAAAGGCGATCCGCCGCTGACAGGGGGCGCCTTGAAGGGAATTACGCTGCCGATTGAAGACATGGTGAAACGGCATTGGAAACAATTCGGCTGGAATGAAGAAACCGGAGTCCCCGAAGAACATCTTATCCGGGAATTGAACATCGATGAACTGACGACAAGCAACACGAAATAGTGTTCGTCCGGAAACGGCAACGCTTCACGTGAAGCGTTGTTTAGTCCACACTTTCAGGTGTATTTTTCAGCAAACCAAATTCATTCGGATTACCGGAGAGATAGTGATGAACCGACAGGCGGAATTCAGCGGAGCCGGCGACGTCCGGAAAGGCTATGAATTGGATACCGACGCACTCCAAGCCTATATGGCCGAAAACGTCGCCGGGTTCGAAGGGCCGATTCAAGTAAAACAATTCAAAGGGGGGCAGTCCAATCCCACCTACCAGATTATAACACCGGAAAAAACATACGTGCTTCGCCGAAAACCCTCGGGGAAACTGTTGAAATCCGCCCATGCCGTCGACCGGGAATACAAGGTGATCACCGCACTCGCCCAAACCGATGTTCCGGTAGCAAAAACGTATTGTCTTTGTACGGACGATTCGGTCATCGGCAGTTGGTTTTACATCATGGATTACGTGGACGGCCGGATTTTCTGGAGCTATCAGGAAACGCCGTTCGAGCAGCGGCCCGCCCTCTTCGATGCCATGAATGCGTCAATCGCCGCACTTCACATGGTCGATTATAAAGGGATCGGGCTGGAAGACTTCGGGAAAAAAGGCAACTATTTCGCCCGTCAGCTTTCCCGTTGGACCAAGCAATACCGCTCTTCGGTGGACCAGGGATATCCTCCCATGGAGGAACTGATCGACTGGCTGAATAAAAATATTCCCGAAGATGACCAGACCGCTTTGGTGCATGGCGACTATCGCATGGACAACATCATTTACCATCCCGAAGAGCCGCGCATAATGGCTATTCTCGATTGGGAAATCTCCACCTTGGGCCACCCTGTTTCGGATTTCTGCTATCACTGCATGACCTGGCGAATGCCCGCCGGTGAAGGCAGGGGGCTGGCCGGTCTGGATTTGCATGCATTGAACATACCCACGGAGGAGGAATATGTTGCCGCCTACTGCCGGAGAACCGGGGTCACCGCCATTGAAAACCGGGATTACTACATGGCATTCAATTTCTTCCGGGTTTCCGCCATCGTGTTCGGTATTCTGGGCAGGGTAAAGGACGGCACCGCCGCCAGCCGCCAGGCAAAAGAAACATCGGCATTGGCCGAACCGCTGGCGGACCTGGGATTGGCCCAGGCAAAAAAAGCATAGGCAGGCACCCGTCACAGCGAACAGCAGCTGCGAAGCTGCGCTTTTATACCATCGGTTCCGGATGGCCCGGACTTTGTGATATTCGAGAGGCTCCGAATATGCGAAAACCGATGTCGGATTTCAGGAACAGATACAAGATAAAAACCAGCATCACGATACAGAACGCCGCAAGGGTTCGATTATACGACATCCCAAAAAACATTTCCCCTTCACCGACATTCGGCAGCTTCGAAGGACTTACAGGCAGTCCCCCTTGCCCGCCGCCCGAAACCTGGTTCGGAACGGCAACTTTGAGGAGCCCCTTCAGACTGGGTGGGAGAGCTACGAGGAACAGACAGATCCCGAGTTGCCGCCAGGCAGAGTTGAAATCATCACTGTTCCAGTTGACGGCGAGGAGAGGGACGTGGTCGAGTTCCACCGCGATGCCGTCAACCACGCCGAGGTGGGCATCACGCAGGAGATCAACTATGACGTGCGGGATTTTGCCTCCCTTGAGCTCTACATGGCCGTCAACATCGTCAGCCAGAATATCTTGGGCTTCGGAGGGTGCGGCTCGCTGGGGTCGGAGTGTCCCGTCATCGTTCGCATCGACTACAAGGACATCCACGGCGCCGATCGTGACTGGCTCCGCGGCTTCTACGTCGGCCAACCAGCAGAGGATTGGCCCCTCAAGGAGTGGCACGAGAGACTGGAGGCGGGAGCCTGGCACCCTTACAGCTCCCCCAACCTCATGCAAGAGCTGAGCGAGAACCCCCCGGCCCTTATTCAGAGCCTGACCGTCTACGCTTCCGGCCACAGCTTCGACGCCATGGTCACCGAGATAGAGCTGTTGGCTCAAGAGTAGCCGCTGGAGGATCCGGGGCCTCCGCGATCAGAATCTCCCCTCAGCCACGCGCCTCGACGACCTTCTTCCAGATCTCGGGAGGGAGACCCACGGGTCGCCTGACAACCTCCTCCTCGCCTTTCGAAGGCGCTATCTCAGCCTCTTCCTCGATGGCTTCCAGGATGACCGGTTTGTCCTGCAGGCTGAACGGCTTCTGATCTCCCATGGGGCTGTAACGATAGAAGGCCACCCCCGTAACACCCGTTTCTTCACGGAAGTAGTGGACCGCTTCACGTACCCAGTCCGCATTGTCCGGTAGCCAGCCCACCTCCCCTCCCAGGGTTCGGAGGCACTGAGGATTGAGCTCACTGACGAAGACCGGGAGTCCCTCAAACCTGTTCGGCACGACCTCAAGCGCAGTCTCGACAACTGAGAGGTGGAGATACTGCCACTCCAACGGCCAGTCCGAGAACTTCTCCTTCGACCACACCTCGTCTGGATCGTTCGTCTGCGTCTTGGCGTGAAGGAACAGCGCGTCAGCCCCGTCGATGTGCTCCAGGACGTACGTCCACCACTCACGATTGTTCGAGCCAGGGCCGAAGTACGGATCCATCGGCGGTGGGCCCATCCGGGCCGCGCCCGCGACGCGTTCCCAGATACGATTGTAGATTTCAGTCACGTATTCCGCCGTCAGATCGAACGGATTCCCGCTCGCGAACGTGGGCCACTCGCGGCGGTTGTTCGGCCCACTGCCAACGTGGAAATAGTCCACCCCCGCGGCTGAACGCATCGTCTCTGCGACAGCGTCAATAAACGCATCTCTGTCCGTCGGCGCTGGTAACGTTCCGGTCCCATCGGCGTAGCCCCAGGTCAGACGTCCGATCACCACGATCCCTGCCTCGGAGAGATGTGTGAGGTCCAGCTCCACGGGTCGCCGCTGGATCTGGTAGGGGATCACACAGCAGCCCACCATCCCTCGCTCGACCATCCACTCCCCTCCCGCCTCGTCGTGCAACCCGACGAGAACGTGAGGCCCCTCGCGAACGACCTCCTCCTTTACGTGCGCCGCCCGGATGCCCAGGTAGTCGGTGGCCACCTTCTGCTTCCGCTTCCCGTCCCACGGGTCGATGATATGTAGCCTGCCACCTTCGACGTCCTCCAGATAGACGAAATGGCCGCCGTCCGCCCGCCTGAGGATGACCTCCCAGCCTTCGTCCAGCAGCTGCCTCAGCTCCAGCGCCGAACGCGGCTTGTTGTCCTTTATCGATTCGTCGAAAGCCGCGAACAAGGGCACAGCACCGTGCCAAGCCATCAGGTTATCCCCGACGTAGGCCGCCCGGGCCGCCACCAGCAGCTTGTCAAGCACCGGCGGCGTCACCTCGCGTCGGTAGACCTGACGCAGGATGATCGCCAGCCCGGTAAGGAAGCAACCATACCGCCCGATGCTCTCCGCCCCGACGTCTGGATGCTCGCCGAAGTCATACCCCGCCCAGCGCCGATCCGTCTGGGCTAGGGCGACATCCCCTTTCAGCTTCGGCAGAACCTTCACCGCCATCTCCCACGGGCTGCCCGCCTCGATTGCCCGAACACGAGCCTCGCGGCGGTGTCCCTCGTACCAGGCCTGCAGGTCATCTCTCCACTGACTGGGATTGACCGCGATGACCTCCCTGTGGGGAGGCCCCCGATCCACGTCGCCAGGCAGGTGTCCGACGGTCTCCATGCCGTCGGAAGACCCGATCGCGGCAGCCACACGCCACTCCGATCGCTCGACTTCGTCCTCGACCCACGGCAAGAGCACGTATGCGTGTTCATAGGATTCCAGGGGCCCACCCGCTGCCGGTTCCCCGCTGCCCACCAGCAGTTCGAAACCAGGAGTGGTCGGCATCTCGTCAGCGTGGGCAGCCCGGATACCCTGATAGTCGCCGGCCGCCCGCTCCCGACGCTCTCCATCCCCGATGTCAATCACGTGGAGCGCCTCGCCCTCCACGCTCTCGAGGTAAGCAAAGCCCTCTCGTTCTCCACCCGCCTGACCGTGTTCCCTCAGGACGATCTCCCATCCCCCGTTCAGCAGCGTCGCCAACTGCTCGGCGGAACGCCCCTTGTCGTCCTTGATGCTGTCGTCGAAGGCCGAAAACAAGGAGACTGCGCTCTTCCAGAGCAAGACGTTCCCACTGACGAACGCCGCGCGAGCAGCTACCAGCAGCTTATCGAGATACGGCGGCGTGACGCTCCGCTGATAGATCTTGCGCAGGATGATACCGAGTCCCGTGAGCAGCCCCCCGTACTCTCCAATATCTCCTCTGCCGGGCTCCTCGCCGAACTCGCTGTCCTTCCATCGAGGGTCATCCTGTGCCAGCGCGATATCTTCCCGCAGTTCCGGCAGCAGGTGTATCGCCGCCTCCCAGGGAGCCTCAGCTGCGATCGCGCGATATGAGACGCCCGGATACCGCTCCTCGTACCAGGATCTCAGGTCATCGCCCCAATGCGCCGGGTTGATGACCGTCACCAGGCAATCCGGTGCCCCACCGCCCGCCTCGTCACGCGAGTGCCCCATGGTCTGGAATCCCTGAGAGGACCCCACGGCAACGGCGATTCGCCACTCCAGCCTGTCAACGCTGTCTCGGACCCGCGGTAGGAGCACGTAGCTCGATTGACCGGTCCCCTCGGAACCGACAGCCTCCCCGGGCTCCCTCGAGTCACCGTTTCTCAGTGCGTCGTCCGACGCATCATCCGACACGGCGTCCTCCTCCGACATCTGCCCTACTCAAACCCTAATCCACGCTCGCGCAGGCTCACGAACCGCTGCTGCCCAATGACCAGGTGGTCCAGCACCTCAATGCTGAGCAGCCGACCGGCTGCGATAAGCTGTCGGGTGACTTCCACGTCCTCGGGCGACGGCGACGGATCCCCGGAGGGATGATTGTGCGCCACGATAACCGCCGCACAGTTCCGCTTGACGGCGTCACGGAAGACCTCGGCCACGCGGATGTGGGAGGCGTTTAAGGTACCCACGTAGACGGTCTCGGAGCCAAGCAGCCGGTTGCGCGTGTCGAGGTACAACACCTGGAAGTTCTCCTGCTCCAGATGAGCCATCTCGGCCATCAGGAGCTGCGCGACATCGGATGGGGAACGCACGACCAGCCGGTCCTCCGGGGTGGCCAAGAGCATACGCCGACCCAGCTCCAGCGCTGCCTTCAGCTGCGCCGTCTTCGCGTTTCCCAGTCCACGCTCCGCCCGCAGCTCCGCAAAGCTGGCTCGAGCGAGTCCAGGCAGTCCGTCATAGTCGGAAAGCAGGCGACGGGCGACGTCGAGCGCACTCTCACCGCCCACACCGGTGCGCAAGATAATGGCCACCAACTCCGTCGTCGAGAGCGCTCCCTCGCCAACCTTGATCAGCCGCTCGCGGGGCCGCTCCTCGATGGGAAGATCCTTGATCGACGGCGCGCGTTGAGCCATGGTGACCTCTTCCAGTGACCTACTTCTCCTCAATCACGATCGTCTCAATCGCGTCAGGCTCCGCCTGATCAGCGCGTGGAGCTGTCTCCGTGAGACGTTCCGCGACATCCATTTCCCCGGTGACCCGGCCGATGATGGTCAGGTTACCCGTGAAATCTGGCTGGGGGGCGTACGTGATGAGGAACGAGCTGCTGTTCCGATTTGGAGCAGAGGTGTACAGTGCCAGCAAGCCACCCTCATCGAACGAGAGATCAGGCGTGGTCTCGTCTTCACAGGTGTAGCCAGGATAGGGCAAGGCGCTCGCCGAGTTCGTCGGATCGCCGCTCACAGCAAACTGGTCGTGGTTCACGTAGAAGAAGTCGAGCCCGTCGTACCATCCTTCTTGGGCCAGAAAGACGAAGCTGTTGACGTTGGTCGGCGCCTGGTCCTCGAAGAGCTCGACCGTGATGTCGCCCTTGCTCGTCCGGATCGTGGCCACGTACTCCTTGTCCGCTTCTATCACCTGTGGTGGCGGTGAGTCATACATCCGCTCCCGCATCGTCACCAGGCCAATAAACCCCTCAAGCTGTCCAAAACCACCGAACTGCTGCGTCGGATAGAAGATTTTGTTGACCACGTAGGTCGGGGTCGCCATCTGGCCGTACTCCTCGTAGGCTTCAAGGTCGGCGAGAATATCGTCTCTGTAGGTGTGCTCCGTCAACGCCTCTTCGAACTGCCCCGTGTCGAGCTCCAGATCTCCGGCGTACTCGACCAGCTTCTCCACGAGGTCCTCCTCCGACAGCTCCCTCCACTCCTGCTGCCTCTCGTACAGCAGGTCGTGCAGCTCCCAGAACTTCCCCTGGGCGGCAGCCGCTTCGACCGCCTCGGCGGTGATGACCGCCTTATCGTGGATGCTGATCAAGGGTAGGTGCCGGTACACGAAACGGAGCTCATCCCCGTACTTGTCCCGAAGGTATTCCCGCAGGGTATGCAGCTGCGAGCAAGCCGGGCACTCGAAATCGGCATACTCGATAAACGTGATCGATGCGTCATCGGGTCCGACGACGTGATCATCTTCGTCAATGGGCGGAATCGGGGCTTGCGACGGCAGGGTGAAGACCTCGCAGCTTGCGGGTCCAGAAGACGTTGGGGTGTTACCAGGCGAATCGGTCGCCTCTGTAACCGGCGCTGACGTCGGTGTCGACGACGGGGACGGTGAAGGCGACGGGCTCGCCTCGCCGCCGCATCCCGCACTCAAGCCCAGCAGCAACACCAGCGACAATAGAACGGCTCTACGCACGAAAACCTCCTCACTTTGAACCGGCGCGAGCTTCGAGCCCTTGGGCTCTCCGCCACACGCTCCACGCTAGACCATCCCCTCGGTTTCCCTCAACCGCACCGCCCCATCCAGACTGCGGCCGGGTTGGCTGGCAGAGGGCAACGAACACCGGCCCTCACAAGGAGATGGATTACCACGGAAGCAAATGGCCCTCTTCTCGCCCAAACAGCGCTTGAGGACCACGATGCCGTCCCGCACCGGAAACCAAACTAACGCACGGACAAGATTCTACCATAAAAGGCCAGGCTCGACCAACGTACGTCAGGAGGGTGTTGAATAAATCGCTTCTGGCCTAATTGGTGGGGCGTGCACGCGGCAGAATGGCCTGTTCTTGGCATGCTCTCCCTACTTCGTGCCGATCTCGCGCCGAAAGTGGGGCATCTGCCCTGTGCGATCGGTTCGCGGAACGTTTTTCAACACCCTCCGTCAGGTGGCTTGGGGAATCCGTGGAGCGCCTGGGGCGAATGCGTGAGCTGTCGCGAGCTGCGTTTCTGGCAGATCAAGACGTACTCGACGTGGCTTGCTATCGGCTGCTGGTGGCTATCGAGGCGGCACTATGGCAGATCTTGGATCAAGCAGGCGACAAGGCCCATGTTTCCGCCGGGGCGACTGAGTTAGCACAGTGAGGTGTTGTGCGGAGCTGGACGATTTCG
>JAWODC010000015.1:0-79961 GCA_046483495.1 Desulfobacterales bacterium | reverse complement strand
ACGGCCCGCAGGGCGGCGACGGCGTCGCGGGCGTCGGCGTAGTTGATGAAGGCCCAGTCGAAGTAGACCTCGTGGGGGCTGTCGCCCCACGCGCTGCGTGCCGGGACGACCGGGCGGATGACGGCGGTGCCGTCGGCGCCGAGGAGGCGGACGCCCAGGCGGACCTCGGGCGAGGTCTCGCCGATGATCCGGACGGTCATGGCCAGGCCGCTGTGATGGGTGATCATGTCGACCGGCTCGTCGAGCGTCAGGCGGACGACCTCCGTGGCGGGCCGCCGGCTGTCGAACGGCCGCGCCGTCAGGCGGACGGCCAGCGCGCCGTCGGCGCGGGGTTCGGTGGTGACGTTCCAGCCCTCGATCGACCCCGCATTCTCGGCGACACATTGGGATTTAAATACCGCTCCATGCCGGCCGGCCACACCGGGTCCCACCAGTTGAAGTAGCGCGCGTGATACGGACATGCGGCCATGCAGTACCGGCATCCGAAGCAACGGGTGTAAATTTGGCTGACGACGCCCGTTGCCAGATCATAGTCCGTTACGGTAGCCGGACATACCGAAACACACGGCGTGTGCCCCGTGTGCCTTCCCTCACAATGCATGCAGGGTCGCGGAAGATAACATATGTCATAATCCGGATATGGCTTTCCGTTGTTCAGTTGATAAACCTGCATCCAGGTGATGCTGAGAAGCTTATTCGTTTCGTCCTCCTGGAACGGGACGTTGTTTTCCGCCATACAGGCCACCATACAGGCGCCGCATCCCGTGCACTTATCCAGATCAATGACCATTCCGAACTTGTGTATATGATTATGACCTTCTTTCATTAGATCCTCTTAGATATTATAATTTGGCCAGCTTTGCCCGAATGCCCCAGGCGGCGTCCAAACCGGTAACCGGGTCGGGTCTCGGGCCGATAAGGCGATTTACATGTTTTCCTTTCCCGGCGATGTAACGGTCATTATTCCAGTGTCCGAGCCCCTTGGTCATGGACACAATACCGGGGCCGATGCCCGGAAACAGGTGTACTTTGACATTCACACTGCCTCGGGGTGTGGTCAACCGGACACGTGCGCCTTCGCCAAGCCCCATGCCTGCGGCGGTTTCAGGATTGATCTCAATGTAAACGTCGTTTTTTTCCAGAGTCTTTTCCGATACTGTTTTCGTCATGAACGGCGGATTGACCACGGCACCGTTTGTAATCCGGATACTGTCAAACGGAATCAGCAGCAGCGGATAATCGCCTGGGTCGCCTTCAGGGGCGATAAGAACCGGGTTTTTAAAAATCGAGGCACTGAAGTTGAACTTGCGCGGCAGCATTTCAAATGTTTCGGTCCACTGTGGGGGGGTATAACCGGAATCGATCCAGTACCCGTTTTTCTTCATGGCGCCCCATTTGTGCCCCATCGTTTGCTGCAGGCAGGTCTCGTAAGAGGGCCATTTAAAATGTTCGGCAATGGTCCCCTTCATCCGTGCAGCCGTTTCGATAATGACATCGCCGGTATGTCGGGTATTGCAAACCGGCTTTACCACCGGCTGCGACAATCCGATGAAGGGTTTGTGAAACATGTCGGGTGCCGGTACATCTTCATATCGTTCCAGATAAGCATGATTCGGCAGCACCAGATCGGAATAGAGAACGGTTTCGTCCATATATGAAGAGAAATTGACGATTGCGCCGATTTTGTCGAAAGCACGAATCACAGCGGATGTATCCCTCATCGTGTAGATGGGGTTAGCGCCGGAAACCAGAAGCATTTCGATGCCGTATCCCTTCGATTGGGTAATCGCTTCGGGCAGTCGGTTCAATACCGAATCCGCTTGAAGACCGCCGCCTGCCCCGTCGATGCGTTCGTGCTGCAATCCGCGAAGCGCTGTTTCATCAGGACGAACGGCGTCCCATTGGATATAGCCGAGATGGGGAACCGTCCAAACACCGCCTTTACGATTGATGTTTCCCACTAGGGCGTTTAAGGCATGAACGGCTACGAATCCTCCCAGATCGCCGGGGGTGTCTCCCTCCCCCCTTCCACAAAGGGCGACCGGGTGTTCGGCCCGTGCAAAATCACGAGCAAGAGCGATAATGACCGATGGTTCAACACGTGTTTTTTCAGCAACTTTATCCGGGCTGTAACCGACCAGCACATGTCGTTTGAATCCCTCGAAACCCGTTGAAAAGGAATCCACGAAGCGGCTGTTGTACAGGTATTCCTGTATTATGACATGGCATAGACCCAGTGCCAAAATTCCTTCTGTCCCCGGAACGATGGGGATCCATTTATCGGCTTTTGCCGCGGTGCTGGACAAACGCGGTTCGATCTGAGTCAACGTGCCGTCGGTGCTTTTCAGGCGGCTGTTCGCCCGGTACATTCGAACCGTAGGGCCCCATCCCTCCAGAACACCGCTTGAAAAGCCCAATATATAGTCTGCGTGCTCCACATCGATTCCGGCCGCAGCGTCAATGCCGTGCATCATTTTAATCGTTTGGGCATATGTATCGGCGATGGAGGGCACATACATGAAGTTGGATGATCCGTAGGCGGTGAAAAAGCGCTTGATCAGTTCGGCCACCGTGCCGTTCTTGGTGCCGGAAATGCAGGCGAGTGTATGGGGCTTGCCTTCGGATCTCATCGTATTCAGCTTATCGGCCAATTCCGACATGGCCTGATTCCAGGAAATCGGTTCGAATCGGCCTTCACCCCGTTTTCCGATCCGCTTCAACGGTGATTGTATCCGGGCGGGACCATAGAGAAACTGAAGCCCCGAAGCCCCCAAAATGCAAACACCCCCATTATTCATGGGGTGCTTTTTCATTCCTTCGATTTTTACGGCTCGATCGTCGATTTTCCGAACAGCGATGCCGCAGCCTCCCGGACAGAGCGTGCAGGTGGTCCGCACGTAATATGACCTTCCATCTTCCGGTTTCGGTGTCCAGGGCCACTGCTGCGTCCATATGGAAAGGTCATCGGTCAATTTCCAGGGCAATGGAGAAAGCGCCGTTCCCGCCGCGGCACCGATACCCAGTGACAAAAAACTTCTTCTGTCGATTTTCATAGATTACACCCCTTATATACAACACAATCGCGTTACGATCGAAAACGATATCTGTTTTACTGGTGGCAAACAAAACACCCGTCTTTTTGGGTTTGAACGCTGGAGGTTCTGCCGGTTTTCACCATGTGGCATTCAGCACAATCATCCATCTTCATGCTGTCCCATGGATTTCTTTTCATGATGCCGGCAATATCCTTGCCCCAGATGTCACGGCTGTATCCCGTGATCCGGTTTTCCTCGTAGGGCTTCAAGTGCTCGGACATCCCGATATGCCCGTGACAGATCGTACAGTCCATGCCGGCACCCTTCACATGCGCGGCATGGGAGAAAAACACGCAGTCGGGCTGTTTCGAGTAGATCAACCAGGGGACCTCCCGTCCTTTAAGCACGTAATTTTCAATAAAGTCCCTTTCGTTTTCGCTTACCCCCTGCATATCGTTATGGCACTCGACGCACTGCGCCAGTTTCGGGGCTCCGGAAAAGGAACCGTCTTCCCGGAAGAAGTGGCAGCTTGCACACCCGTTGTCCACCTCTGCAAAATGCAGAGCATGATTGAAGTCAATCGGCTGCTGCTTTTTTGAATACAGCAGTTTGGGAAAAAGGACCCATCCGAGGACAAGGCTTGCAATTATTCCGACGAGAAAAAACAGGACGATCGGACCTCCGGATCCTTCTTCCGGCTTTTCTGACGGCGTGGCGGTCGTTTTCACCGCGCTTTTTGCGGCATCTTCAGAAACCTCTCTGCTTTTTTCTTCTTCTTTACTCATGGAAACTCCATTAAGGCCGGTGAGAGAACGCCCCTCAGGAGGCCGGCCCCCATGCAATTGATGTTAAGTCATATGATAATAACTGGTTGTCTAAATGGAAAAAATTACTGGCATTTTGTATCCGTTGATATCAGCCTTGTCAAGGAAAATTCATTGCGCGTAACTGTGCAGCCCGGGAAGAAGATTTACTCCGAAATACGTAAAAATAACCGCAAAAAAACCCACGACGGAAAGCCAGGCAATGCGCTTGCCGCTCCATCCCCGCACAAGGCGGGCATGCAGCAGCGAGGCGTAAATGAACCAGGTAATCAAAGACCAGGTTTCCTTGGGATCCCAGCTCCAGTAAGCCCCCCACGCCGAATTGGCCCAAACGGAGCCGGTGATGATGCCGGCTGTGAGGAATAAAAACCCCAATACCACCATCCGGTGCGTCAATTCATCGAGCACGGTCGGATTTGGGAGCATCGTCGTCCATCGAGAGTCTCCATTTCCGTTCAGTTGAAAAAGAAAGAGCAGGCTGATGGAAAAAGCAATGGTAAATGCCGCATATCCCAAAAAGCAGGTGACCACGTGGGCAATCAGCCAGTTGCTCTTCAAGGCAGGTATCAGGGGCTGAATCTGATCGTTGACGTTCGGGGAAAGGCTCGCGTAAGCCATGGCCAGAAAAGCAAATGCCGCAGCAAAGGCACCGATGGCCCTGTTTTGATACCGCCGATCCATCCAGAAATATAAGACGGATATGGTCAGTGCAAAAAAGACCAGGGATTCATATAAATTGGATAAGGGAACATGACCGATGCCGAGGCGGTAGGTTTCTATCCATCGCAGGACAAATCCCGCCAGATTTCCGGTTGCTCCGGCAATCATGATCCAGATTGCCGTGTTTTCGAATTTGCGGTTACGAAACACCCACGCGACGATATACAAAACGGCGGCAAGGCCGTAAATGAACGTCGTTAGTGAAAGAAACAGGGAACTGTTCATAAGGTCCTCATATGCGTTAAAATTTTTATTTGTAGGACGATGTCGGCCGGGCCGACAGTGCCGTCGATACTTTCTCCAGGTGCTTTTTTATGTCCAGTTTGTTTTTGTCGGCCGTTCCTGTGACGATGACATGGCTTACGCCGTCTTTTGGGCGCACCTGAACGGCGATCTGTCTATGGGACATGAAAAACGAGATATAGCAACCGATTAAAATCAGAACGAAACCGGCATATACAACCGGAACCCCTGGGTCATATGTAATCTGAAGGCCCGAATAAAAACGGGGCTTCGTTTCTTGCGCCTGTAAAAGGTCGGCGATATTTTCCAGGGAAAAATAAAAATAACCGTTTCGCATCTTATCGAAATTCGGAAATCTCAACGGCAGCAAAATCTCCTCTTTCGATCCGTCGTCACCGGCAACAACCCCCACGAAGGCTTCATGTACGTGCCGACCACGAAATCGGGCTCCGGACAGGTATTCCCGAAGGGTGAATGTCCCCCGGCCTTCCGGGAGATCGATCGTTTCACCGATGGACAGTTCTTTTGTAGACGTCATTGAATTGGCGGTGTTGGTTATGTTGATAACGAGTTTCTTGGATTCGATATCCGCAACAGGCGTAAACTCCGGCTGCATCCTTCCATAGCTTGACTGGTAGATATTAATGCCCCTGAACCGCAGAGGATCGTTTACAATCACATTTCGGGTAAACAGCGGTGTGCCGTTTTCAATTATTGTCAATGCGCTGAGGTATTCCTTGGGGGCGCCGGAATCGTAAAAACTGACGCGAAAATCGTCTAATCGGATCTCGAATCCCAGCGGCAAAATTCCGGACCCGTCCTTTAACCGGACATGGTTGATGGATTCGCCTTCCGGCAGGGTGACAAACCCGTCAAACCCGAACTTCGCTCCGATCATGCCGCCGATCAACAGGAGAATGACACCGGCATGAACGATATATACGCCGAGCCGTGTCCAGCGGTTCTTTTCGGCAAAAAGCGAAAAACCCTCTGAATTCTCTTCAAAAGCGTATTTGCCGAACCGGCCGGCGATTACGGATCGATAGCGTTCGGACAAGGCCCCTACGGGACGTTCGTCCGTGAATTCAATGCGGTTCTTGTATTTCTTGAAAACGGCCGGATTCGTTGACATGGGCGTTTTGAAAATCCGCTTCCAGGTAACCGACAACCGATTTAACGAACACGCTGAAATGTTAAGAAACAGCAAGAGGAGGAGGAAAATAAACCACCAGGAATGATACATGTCGAAGAGATCGAGCATGGAAAAAACACGATACCAGGTGGGGCCGTATTCGTTAAAGTAGACCACCGGACTTTGATTCTGCGGAATCAGCGTTCCGATAATGGATGTGGCGGCAAGACATAGCAGCACAACCACCGTTAATTTTACCGAGATAAAAAAATGCCATAATTTATGAAACGGCATCATACCGGCCTTGGCCGAGGTTTTTTTCATTGCATTTCCTTTCCAGATGTGAATAAAAAACCTCTTTTATCAAAAGATATATAAAAAGCAAACTGTTAAAAGTAAAAAGCTCTACTTGACAAGACCTCTCTTCCTCATTAGATTAAGGGCCTGTTATATAAGAGGGACCATTAACGAGGAAAAGATAAGAACACCTGCCATATTCTTTCGCGCCATCCCGGGGGATGGCATGGCCGGGTCGTTAACGCGGTAAGATAAGACCGAGCACGATGATGTCAATTTCAACAACACCAATCGCCCCTTCTGCCGGACGCTGATGGAATTGCGTTTTTTGTTCCCGTAAAAATCACTCTTGCAAAACATTTTAGGGCTGTCGCATACGAATAACCATTTATCTTGGGGATGACATGATAGAGGTAAAAAAATTAACGAAAAGTTTCGGAAAAATAAGGGCTGTCGATTCGGTCTCCTTCAATGTGGAAAAAGGGGAGATCCTTGGGTTTCTTGGACCCAACGGGGCGGGAAAATCCACCACGATGCGAATGATTACCGGATTTTTGCCGCCCACCAGTGGAACAGCTGTTATCGGCGGTTACGATATCAGTGACGAATCGATTTCCGCACGCGAAAGAATCGGGTATCTGCCCGAAAATGCCCCGGTTTATCCCGATATGACCGTGAACGCCTACCTGGATTTCTGTGCTGAAATTCGGGGGTTCTCGGGATCCGAACGGAAAAAGAAGGTAGAGGAAACCGTTGACCGATGCTTTCTATCGAACGTCGAGTTTCAAACGATCGGAACCCTTTCCAAGGGCTACCGGCAGCGCGTTTGCTTCGCCCAAAGCATCATTCACGATCCGGAATACTTAATCTTTGACGAACCGACTGATGGGCTCGACCCCAATCAGAAACACGAAGTGCGGATGATGATGCGCGAGATGAGTGAGCAAAAAGCGATTCTGCTGTCCACTCACATTTTGGATGAAGTGGAGGCCGTATGCACGCGGATCATAATCATCGCCAACGGATGTATCGTCGCCGATGATTCGCCCGAGCATCTCAAGACCCGATCCTCGCTTCACGGTGCCGTTACATTAAAAGTGGCCGATTCGAATGAGCAGGCCGTAAAAGCCTTGCTCGAGGGGATCGAAGATGTAAAGGGCGTCGAGATACTTGAAATGCAGAATGACGTTCTCAATTTGAGGGCCTATCCGGTGGATGGACGGACGCCGATAGCAGACAAGATTATCGCAGCTTGTCGGGAAAAAAAGTATTCTATCACCGGACTTTTCGTAGAGCAGGGGCGGCTTGATGAAGTGTTCCGAAACATCACCACCTAAAATTGCCTAAGGTGAATTATGCGAATAAAAGAGTCGGTCAGAAATGTAAAGGCTATATTTAAACGAGAGCTCGCCGGTTATTTCGGATCACCGGTTGCATATGTCTTTATAATCATCTTTTTGCTGTTGATTGGGTTTTTTACTTTTAATATCGGGATGTTTTTTGAAACGAATCAGGCCGATCTCCGGGGTTTTTTCGATTGGCATCCCTGGGTTTACCTGTTTTTGATTCCCGCCGTTGCCATGCGCCTCTGGGCCGAGGACCGGCGCTTGGGCACCATCGAATTGGTTCTGACTCTGCCGGTTACGGTAATGGAGGCGGTGTTGGGGAAGTTTTTGGCAGCCTGGTGTTTCATTGCCATTTGTCTTCTGCTGACATTCCCCATGGTGCTGACGGTGATGTACCTTGGTGATCCCGACCTGGGCGTGGCTTTTACGGCGTACGTCGGAAGCCTTCTGTTGGCCGGAGCTTTCCTGAGCGTCGGCATCATGACCTCCTCAGCAACCCGAAGTCAGGTAATCAGTTTTATCGTATCCGTGGTCATCTGTCTTTTTTTGATTCTTGCCGGGTACCCTCCGGTGCTGGATGTGTTGTACGGCTGGTCGCCGGTGTGGCTGGTAAACCTCGTTTCAGAACTCAGTTTTCTAAAGCACTATCAATCGATCCAGAGGGGCGTTCTGGATCTGCGGGATATCCTTTATTATATGTCGGTGATTATTTTCTTTCTGTTTATGACGGGCGTCATTATTCAGAACAGGCGAACCTCTTAGCCGACAACATCCATCGAAAAAAAATCATATGGAGAAGATAACATATGTCAGATAAGAAAAAAGACATCAGCAAAACACTATTTTCAGTCGGTGGTCTGTTTTTGGTGTTTCTGATCATTGTCCTTGTAAACGTGATTTTCAGTCAATTCAATGTCCGTTGGGACGCTACCGCTGAGAAGCTGTTTTCACTTTCCGATGCATCGAAAAAGATCATCTCCAATTTGGAAGAAGATGTGAACATCAAGGTGTTTTACAGCAAAAAGGTGGAAAATCTGCCCTTGGCGATAAAGAATTACGCGCCTCGGATGATCGATTTTCTCAGAGAATACGAACAATTCTCGAACGGAAAGGTTTCCGTAGAGGTGATCAATCCTGAAATGGATTCCGAAGAGGAGGAATGGGCGCAGCAGTACGGCATACGGGGAATCGACCTGCCGACAGGCGATACGGTATATTTCGGTGTGGTGGTCATAGCAGCAGATCAGGAAGAAACGATCGAATTTATGGATCCGGGCCGGGAAAAACAACTGGAGTATGATATTACCCATGCCATCTCAAAGGTTCAAGTGCCGGTCAGGCCCAAGGTCGGTCTTATGAGCGGAATTCCGGTATTCGGGAACCCGCCGTCGCCGTTTCCGATGCCGGGCGACGAGCCGGAAAGGCCACCGTGGCATTTTGTGACCGAACTGAGAAAAACATATGACCTGGTCGAGCTTCGTATGGCGGACAAGACCCTCGAACCCGACTTGGATATGCTGATCCTGATCTACCCAAAGAACCTGAGCGATTCCCTTTTGTATGCCGTAGATCAATATGTGCTGAACGGCGGCAGGCTGATCATTTTTGTCGATCCCTTCGCCATGACTGCGTCCGGCCCGGATTTCGAAAAACGGGCATCCATAGACGTGCTGTTCGAAAAGTGGGGCATCCGCATGAACGATCAAAAAGTGCTGGTGGATTTCGGTTATGCCACCCAATTCATGGATCGAAACAACCAGATAGTGGAAAACCCGGTATGGCTTACCATTGAGGGGAATGGATTCAATGGCGACAATCCGACGACCGGCCAACTCGAAACCATGCTGTTTGCCCTCACCGGGGTTATCGAACGTGATAACGAAAACAGTGATATTGAATACGCGCCATTGATACAGTCGAGTCCCGAATCGCAGCTGATCAACCGATTTACGATACGGACGAAAAAAATCGAAAAGATCCGGCAGGATTTCGAGTCCTCGAATGTTCGGCACGACATCGCGGTTTCATTGACCGGCCTTTTCGATACGGCATTCCCGGACGAGCCTCCGGAGCAGTCTTTGGCGGAGGATGAAACGGGTGCCGAAAAGCCGGCTGAAACAGATCGATTGACTCGCAGTTCAAAACCGGGCAGCGTTATCGTGGTGGCGGATGTGGATATGCTGCATGACAGCAATTATCTGGACTATCAGAATTTTATGGGACAGGATGTATTTCAGATCTATAATGACAACCTGAACTTTCTCCTCAATGCATGCGAGTTGATGACGGGAAATGAGGAATTGATCAATATTCGGGCTCGTGGAAAATTTGAAAGACCGTTTACGCGCGTTCTGGAATTGGAAAAGGAGGCGCAGGAACGTTGGCGCCTTCAAGAGCAGGAACTGATGAAGCGATTTGAAGAAACCAACGAAAAGCTGAAGGAACTCGAAAGCCGGAAGGATGCATCACAACAGTTCGTTTTCAGTCCTGAACAGGAAGAGGAAATCCAAAAATTCAGAGAGGAAAAACGGCGGATCAATAAACGGCTCAAGGAGGTCCGGCGCAACCTGCGATCCGATATCGAGCGCCTCGGTTATAAGGTCAAATTTGTGAACATCTTTCTCATGCCGCTGTTAGTGGGTATGGTGGGAATTGCCTACGCCGTCATCAGACGGAACAAAGCCGTAAAGACGAGAAAACGAAAAAGGAAATAAGAGGAAGCGTTCAATGAGAGCCAAAACGTTCATTATTCTCTTGGTCGTGTTGTGTCTGCTTGCCGCCGCAGCGTATTTCAGCCTGTCAGATAGAAGCGAAAACGGGCGGGGCATCGTGGGTGAGGCGCCGTATGCATCCCTCCCGGTTAAAGACATCGAAACGATAGCGATCAACAGCAGCGAGGCCGTTACGCATTTGATCAAAAAGGATTCGCTTTGGGTGGTAGAAGAAAAATTTAATTTCCCGGCGGATTTCTCTCAAATCATGGAAATGGTTTCCGGCTTGAAGACGATGAAAATCGGCAGAAGCTTCGAAGCCTCTGAAGATGCAATGACCCGTCTTGCTTTACATCCTCCGAATACGAGCGGCGACTCTGAAAATGAGGGGGTGCAGGTCGTAATCAAAAATAAAAAAGGCGACGCTCTTCTGGATGTCGTTTTTGGTAAAACCCGGGAAATGACCTTCGGCGCCGGCGGCCACTACATTCTGGCCATGCCGGAAGGTATGGTGTATTTGGTCGATTCCAAGTTTGACGATGTCGGAAAGACCCCCACGGATTGGATTGAAAAAGATATTCTGGATGTAAAAGCTGAATCGATTCAATCGATCACGTGCTTTCCGATCGATGAAAAAGTAAGCGTCTACACGCTGCGCCGCCCGGAAAAGGGAATGCCGCCGCAATTGACGGATTCCCCGTCATCCATGCTTAACCCATCAAAAATTGATGATGTGTTTACGGCCCTTTCACCACTGACCATCGAAGATGTGGCCGGATATGACGAAGATCCTCAGGCAGCGGATATTGCCTATGCGTTTGCATTCGAATATCAACTCTTCGACGGCAGGCGTTTTCGGTTCGTTCCGGGAAGCGGCGGCAAGGGGGAGAAGCAAACCTTTTTCATCAAGATTGCCGACCACCACATCCCCGATGCCGTTAAAGGGGATTTCCCCTTCTCGATCACGCAGATTCTGAACAAATGGGTGTACCGGATTCCCGAGTGGAAATTCAAGCGGTTCATACCGGATGCCCAAGAGCTGATTCAAAAAGAAGGTGTGTCAAACGGCAAATAAATCGCGTGCCCTGTCGCATCGGGCGGATTATGAGAATCCGCCCGATGCTCCGGTGACGAGATTGTGTTACGGGCTTTCCTCTGGATGTCCGCTGTTTTCCGAAGAAATGATCAGTGCAGCCGCTTTTTCGGGCGCCAGGTAATCGGCCGCCAATCGGGATATTTCTTCATGGGTAATGGATGCATAATCATGGACGATCGATCCGGCCCAGTCCAACTGCCGGGGGTGATTTCTTGAACCGTCCAGGACGGTGTTCAACCAGTAGTCGTTCTTGGTTCTCGAGTCTTTGATGCCGGTTAAAATCGGGTCCAGCGATAGTCGCAACTCTTCTTTGCCGATGCCCGAAGCGGCAAGTCGGCCCGATAACTCCTTGACTTCCAACACCACTTTGCGGGTTAGGGAAGGGTCTGTTTCGATATGGGCATACAAAGCACCATAATCCTGATATGCCCGGCTGGGATGATGATAGGCATAAGGTGAATAGCTCGCTCCGATTTTTTCCCGGATCTGCTTTCTCAATCGTTCGGATAATACCTGCGAGAGAACGGATAACCGGCGGGTCAGATGAATGTCCCAGATATCATCCGTGGCGTATGCCACTACGACCAATCCCTTGGGAACCTTGCTCTCGATTCGCAGTTTCAGTTCGTTTCCCTCCGGGAAAACGGGCGATGACATCCGGTCATCGGCTTTTGCAGCACTTCGATTGTCCAGGGCGCCTAACGATTTAGAAACGCTGTTGACGACATCAGCCGTATCAAAATCACCGACGACCGAGATTTCAACAGGAGATGATATAAACGATGGTGACAGCCATGAGATGACATCCTCGAGGCTCAGCCGGTTAAACCGGTCCCGGGTCGGCAGGCCGAACCGTGTGTCACCGCCGGCGAAGAACCGTTTTCCGTGAAGCTTCATTGCCCCCTCGATAGAATGGTTGAGGGACTGATAGGTTTGATCGAACCGCTTGCCGACCAAAGAAAACGCTTCTTTTCTAAAACCCGGGTCGACGAGGTGCGTGTAAAGCAGCTGACATGCGAGATCGATTTCTTCGGGAATTGTTTTTGCCCGAAACCTGAACCGGTCTTCCTGTATTTCAAAATAGGCGAACGTTTTTTTCCCGGCCAGCGCTCGATTGAGATCGTCACGTGTCAAAGAACCCAGTCCGCTTTCATTTACAACATCTCTTGCCAGTTGGTAAAGCCCGGATTTGTCCAAGGGCTGAGAGCATGCGCCCCTGCCGAAAGACATGGCGATTTCGACCTCACCGGCTTTGAAATCCGTTTTCTTCAGGTTCAGCCGAACACCGTTTTCATAATCGATTTGGACAATGTCCAAATCGGTCACCGTCGATCGTCTTGCAATTTTTCCCCGCTTTTCAGGTAGTTCGAGGTAAGGAAAAGAAACGGCCTTCTTTTCCGTAGGGGGAGAAACCGACATTGACAGGCTCCTTTTGTAAATCTCGAGAATGCGATCTTCAGGAGACGTGGATGAAGCGGCGACTTCGGCATTGCCGGTAACGAGAATAAGCCGGTGGTCATCTTGCCAGGTTTTGCAAAACGATTCTTTCAGATCCTCCCGGGATATGCTCGCGATTACGGAAGCGAACCGTTGCTTCATCTGAAGGGGAGACATCATTACCCTGTTTTGGTTTATGGAGGATAGGATTTGCCTTGCCAGGTTTCTGCTGTCACGGGTATCCGCTGTCTTGACGTTTTGTTCCAGATCGGCCAGCATTTCTTTTTTCGCCCGTTCACATTCAGCCCGGGTGAAGCCGTAAACCAGCGCCCGACGAAGGGCCTGCTCCAGTGAAGAAAGCGCCTTCTCCCAGTTATCAGGACTGCACTGTGTGGATATTTCCGCATATTCGACCTGCTTTAAAAAAGTGCCGGTGTGAATGCCGGCGGAAGTGAAGGGTGTATCCGGTTTCTTCAGCAATGCATTTAACCGGTGCTGCATGATGCGATCGGCCAGCTGTTGAATCAGGCGATCTTTTTTGTGCTCGAAGGTATCCGGACGGTCTTTTCTTTTTCGAATGACTTCAATGTTTACGGTAGTGCTGCCGACCTCATTTTCATAATGATAAAAGGGTTTCAAACCCGTGTGGGCGATATTGCCGAGATCGCTGTCGTTTTTGGCGGAGCTCCTGTCTACCAGGGAAGAAAATGCATCACGAATGAGCGTTTCGGTTGTGTGCACATCAAAATCCCCCGCCATGACAAGTATCATACGCTCCGGTTTGTACCACGCCTCGTAAAACAGCTTCAGGGTGTCTCGATCCATCGTGCGGATCACATTTTCCTTTCCGATGGGCAGTCGCCGGGAAATTTTCGATTCCGGAAACTCAAATATCAGTTTGGACTCGAATGTCCGATACGAAGCGGAATCACGGGTTCGCTTCTCCGCAAGTATTACGTTTCTCTCTTGATCGATTTCTTCCGGCAACAGCAAAGCACCCTGAGCGAAATCCTTCATGACCTGAAGGGCCTTTTCGATGTGATGGCGGTCTCCTGCGGGCAACAATATGTCGTAGGTGGTTTGGTCAAATCCGGTTCGTGCATTGGCATCCGGACCGAATTTCATTCCGATGCTTTGAAAATACTCCACCAATTCCCCGGGCTCGAAATGTGTCGTGCCGCAAAACATCATATGCTCCAGGAAGTGAGCCGTTCCCTGCTCGTTTTCTTTTTCATTTAAAGATCCGGCCTGGACATTCAAATGAATGCTTACCCTGTCTTTGGGTTTGCTATTGTATCGCAACACATACCTGAATCCATTTTCGAGCGAACCGAAGCGCAAATCCGAATCCGGCTGCAGGTCGCTTGATTGGTGAGGCCAGATGGCCTCGGCACCGCCGCGGTTCTCCAAGGCCAGGGCCATGGGTTGATGTAATCTCCGGTCGAATAAACCCGCCTGGAGCAGCAGGACCGGTATAAAATAAAAAATGATCAGACCGAATGTTAATCGATGTCTGAAAAAAAAATCGTTTATCGACATGAATCCTTCCTCTTTGTGGCAATTGCCGATCGGCGAAACTGCCGGCAGTACACAAACCGGTGCTTTGCACCGGTTAAAAACAGGCGTCGGTTACCGGCGCTCTTCTTGTATGACGTCCGATGATAAAAGCGCTGGAGATTTTTTCTTTAATATAATAGAGGCAAGCAGGTCAACAGGGGAATCCCAAAAAACACAAATAGCCCCCGGTGCTTTTCGGCGAAAAGAACGGCCAGGGGGCTATTTGTAAGGCATAATAGCGGTAATCGGCGAAAGATGAATCAGAACGGAAACCTAAACGGAAACATATACGCCTCTGGATTGCGACTTGATCAATCCTCTTTTGGTGAGCTTGTAGAGCGCATTGCTCAATTGTCTGCCGCCGATGTTTGTTTTTTCTTTAACCTCGCTGATTGAAATGCCGCCTTTGCTGTTTTTTATGGCCTCGTAAACGGAATCGATGACGGTAGAGCCTTTTGCAGCGGCTTTAGGCGCACCTTTTTTGGCCGCCGGCTTTGCGGCTTTCTTGGCCGGTGCTTTTTTCTTGGCCGCCGCTTTCTTGACAGGCGCTTTCTTGGCCGGCGCGGCTTTTTTAGCAGGGGCTTTCTTGGCGGCCGTTTTTTTCGCCGGGGCCTTTTTTGCGGGTGCTTTTTTGGCCGGGGCCTTTTTTGCGGGTGCTTTTTTGGCGGATTCCTCTTCGAGCTGCTCGACTTTAGCAGAAATCTTTTCTACTTGCTGGGATAGACTAACCAAAGACTTCGACAGGGATCCCAGCATCGATGTCAACTGCTTTTGTAATCTGTTCATTTAGGCTTCCTCCTTATTTTAAGTTATCATCATCGTTTTTAATGTAACTAATATATAATATAGGAAAAGTCAACAGGGGAAGAGAAGTTTTTTGTCGGATTGAAGTTCAGAATTACTTTTTTTTGGTAAGGAAAGTGTCAATCCACAAAAAAATAATCATTGATCCACTCTTCTGCTTTCCGTATGGTTGTGCTGAGGATTTATATGAGATGTTGGAACGGCAAGTTAAAAATTGTCGATAATTACAATAAACGTTTCAGCCATTTGGCGATGCCGGTTCGTACTTGGAGTTCGCAAGGTCAATGCCGCACTCGGCTCGATCTCCGCGTGGTCCGTTCTTTTGCTTCGCCGGTATGAAACGAGATGTGGTTGCCTTATGAATTCATCCGGTTTTAAATCGAAGAATTTCTTTTATGATAAAGCGATACAATCGCTTAATCCTTCTCAACGGGAAGCGGTAATGTTCAGAGAAGGCGCGCTGCTGGTTATTGCCGGCGCGGGAAGCGGCAAAACACGAACCCTGACCCACCGGGTTGCTGCACTGGTGCATGAAGGTGTTTCGCCCCGATCCATTCTTCTGCTGACTTTTACGAGAAAAGCGGCGGCAGAAATGGTGACCCGGGCACAGATCCTTTTGGATGACCGCTGCAAGACGATTTCAGGCGGTACGTTTCATTCCTTTGCCAATGAAATGCTTCATCGGTATGGCAAACACATCGGTTTTTCCGAGGGGTTTGCCGTTATCGATAGGGTCGATGCTGAAGATCTGATTTCAATGATTCGAAAAGAGAACACCCTTTCTTCACGCTATCGCCGGTTTCCGAAAAAAAAGACCCTGATGGATATTTTCAGCCGGTCCGCAAACAAGGTGAAAACGATCGAGGATATCGTACATCAGGAGTACGGTCATTTCTCCTCGGCCTTGGGCGGCATCCTTCTCGTTTACGAAGAATACAAAAGGAACAAAGCTGTTCATCGGCTTTTGGACTATGATGATCTGCTGATTTTTTTGAAACGTCTGCTGATGGAAAACCGGTCATTGCGTGACAGAATTTCCGCTTTTTACCGGTATATCATGGTTGATGAATACCAGGACACCAACAAAGTACAGGCGGAAATTTTATATCTTTTATCTTCGGCCAACAAGAATATCATGGTTGTCGGTGATGATTCACAAAGCATCTACTCGTTTCGAGGGGCGGATTTTAAGAATATCCTGCGTTTCCCCGAACGTTACCCGGCTTGCAAAATTATCCGGCTGGAAGAAAACTATAGGAGCGTGCAGCCGATACTCAGTCTCTCAAATCAAATCATAGAAATGGCGGCCGAGAAATATGACAAGCGGCTGTTCACCTCGAAAAAGGAAGGTGCGGCACCGCTGTTGGTTGAAGCTGCAGACGAGGTCAGCCAATCGAAATTCGTGATTGACCGTGTACATGAGTTGAGGAATAGAGGCGTCAAATTAAACGATATCGCCGTACTTTTTCGTGCGGGATTTCATTCTTTCGGCCTGGAAATCGAACTGGCCAGAGAAGGTATTCCCTTCAACAAAGTGGGTGGATTTAAATTTGTAGAATCGGCGCACATCAAAGACGTGCTTGCACATTTGCGGGTTCTGTGCAATCCGAGGGACCGTGTCAGTTGGCAGCGGATACTGATGCTGGTCGAAAACATCGGCCCTTTGAAAGCTCGAAAGATCTACGAAACCGTTATTCAGGAGAATCGAGGTGTTCAGGGATTTGTCGAAACCGAATTCTCCTCCGGAATCGAACCACACATCGACAAGCTCAAGTCACTGTATCGAACCATCGAGGCCCAAAACCCCACGGTTGGTGACCTGGGTGGAATCATACTGGAATATTATCTGCCGATCGTCCGCCGTAAATTCGACGATTATCCAAAGCGTATAAAAGATTTGGAACAGCTGCTCCTGATCATAAACCGATATGGCGATCTATCGCTATTTTTGACGGATATGGCGCTTGAGCCTCCAAACACCAGCGTAGACGATATCATGGATGCAGGAACTTCAAAAGAAGACAGGCTGACCCTTTCCACGATCCATTCGGCCAAAGGGCTTGAATGGCACACGGTGTTCATTATCTGGGCCCTGGATGGGCGGTTTCCATCCATGTATGCACTGGAGCAGGAACATTTACTCGAAGAGGAGCGGCGCCTGATGTATGTTGCAGCGACCCGGGCCAAAGAGAAATTGTATTTCCTGTATCCCACGAACATTTATGACCGGAATACGAACATTCTGTTGGACCGGCCGTCTCGATTTCTCTATGAGCTCGGAGAAGATGTGCTAAAAAAAGCATTTACGGCCTCCGCTGAGGGGTGGTCCTCCGGTTCCGTGAACATCTGATTCCAGCGGAATAGGTATCGGCTTTATTTCGGAATAAAGAAGGCCCAGCGAACGTAAAGAATAAATATCGTCCATGCAAGGACACAGATAATGTAGGACTTCCAATCGACAGGCTTTTTGGCTTTACCATGCTTGCCGACCTCCCCCACTTTGGAGCGGCATGAATAGCATGTATCCGCATTGATGGCAAGCGGGGTTCCACAATTGTAGCACGTTTTGACGGAATAGGCCGGCTTGCTTTTATTGCTGTTTATTGCCATGGCATTTCCCTCTCGAAGCGAATCAATAATCGAATTCGCGCGTCAACCGTTCTCTTTTGCGATTAGCCCCTCACCTTTGCGTGCCGTTCAAAAGTGAGGGCTTTCCGAATGTTGCTGCGCCCCCGGTATTAAAGCTGATAAAAATCGTCCTTAATGGAAATTTCGCTTTTGTTCTTTAAGTAATCAATCAGGGAATCAAAGGTTTTTGACTGTTTTTGTGAGATGAGCGTTTCTTTGATTTCGTCTTTTTCATTCTCGAAGCCCTGTTTGTCCGGCTCTTTTCTTTCTTCGAGCCGAATGACGTAAAAACCCTCACTTCCTTCAATGGCCCTATCCGGGTAAGGGTTTTCCGGTGTCAGTTTGAATGCCGCTTCGATGACTTCCTTTTCATATCCGATATCGGGAATAGGGCCGAAGCGGTTGAAAAACCCGGTTGATTGAAATGCGGGTGGTATGTCCGTTTCGGCATTCCGGCTTTCGGAAAAGCCGTCCTCAAGCTCGGCCAGCAGTTTTTCCGCATCTTTGAGAGCTGCTTCAGCTTGTCTTTTCTCAATCAGATCCTCTTTTACGGATTTTTTTACAGCTGCAAATTCCGGTATGCGTTCATTCCGTGATTCAATGGGCTGTAAAATAAAAAAGGCCTCGTCAATTCTAAAAATATCGCTGATATCCATGATTTCCAGGTCAAAGGCTACGGATGCGAATTCTTCGGGATTGGCGATTCCTGTTTTCGGACCGCTTTTGGGGAAGAAATCTGTTGTATGAATCTTCAGATTGTGATTCTCAGCGGTTTGTGCCAGGTCTCCGGTCTCCAGAGCGGATTCAAAAATCAATTCTGCTTGATCGTAGGCCATCTGTTCCGCATATTGCATTTCCAGTTTTTCCCGGATTTCTCCTTTAACTTCTTCAAAGGTTTTGGAACCTTCTTCATTGATCTTTTCCACCCGAATAATGTGCCAGCCGAATCGGGTTCTCACCGGTTCACTGATTTCGCCGGCATGCATGGAAAAGGCTTTTTCAGCAAATGGCGCAACCATTTCATTTTTTTCGAACGTGCCCAAATACCCGCCGGAGGCTTTCGTCGGACCTTCCGAATAGGTTTTCGCCAGTTCGGCGAAATCTTTCCCGCCTTTGGCCATTTCCATGATTTCGATTGCCTCTTTTCGTTTCTTTTCAACCGATTCCGGTTCGGCGTCAGGGGTAAGCTTCAACAAAATATGGCTTGCCTCAACGGTTTTCGGCTGAACGAATTCTTCAGGATGTTCCTCGAAATAGACGGCGGTTTCCTCATCTGTTACCGTAGCCTTGGATCGAAGTTCAATGGGATCGAGATCGAGGTACTGGACTTTCCTCGTGGGAGGGATTGCATACGATCCTTTATTTTCCTCGAAATGCTTTCGGATTTCCTCTTCAGACGGGTTGATATGGGTGTACGTGTCCGTCTCGAACAGCACATAATCGATATTCACGGATGCGCGGTTCCATTGGTACCATTCCAGGGCTTCCTCATCAGAGACATTTGCCGTTTGATTGATGAACGTCCGGAGTTTGCCGACGAGTATTTCGCTTCTTTGGATGGATTCGAATTCTTCCGGCGTCATTCTGAAATGACTGAGGACCCTGCGATACAGGCGGGGGTTAAAAACGCCGTCTGTTTGAAACGCCGGAATGGAACGTATGGCGTCGACCAGTTCCTGTTGCCCGACTCTGAAATTAAGCCGCTTTGCCTCTTCGAGAAGCAGTCTGTTGTTAATCAGTTGATTTAATGCCTGTTCTTTGACATTCAGAACCTTGAGCATATCATCATTGAAATTTTCACCGAATTGCTGCCTGAGGTTTTCAACCATGCTATTGTATGTTTTGGCCCATTCATCATAGGTGATGGATTCTCCATTTACGATGGCGAGCCTGCCGCTTCGCTGCTCTCGGAAAGTACCAACACCCCAAAAAATGAATACAACAACAATAGCAAATAAAAGGACCTTGATCATCCAAGATCCGGCATTTTTCCGCATGGTGTTTAACATTCTAAATTCCTTTTTTTTCTATGGATTCAAAATTCCGGATAATATATTTTCAAAGCCCCGCTTTGTCAATGAATTCCCCGGTTCCGGACGATTATTGCCTCTCGCGACTCAGCGGGCGCCGGATTCAGGGTGCCTCTGTAGTTTTGCAACCCCTTTAAGCGTTCCCGATCCATATGAATTAGGTGTTGACAGGACAAACGGCCTTTGTTAGATAAAGATTTTATCCTATTAAAGGGGCTGTAGCTCAGCTGGGAGAGCGCATGACTGGCAGTCATGAGGCCAGGGGTTCGAGCCCCCTCAGCTCCACCACATCGAAATGAAAGCCAAACGATTGGAATGCGTCGTTTGGCTTTTTTTGTGCCAAATTTAGTATCCACGTTTACCGAAGCGTTTCGAGCCGGAATATACACAGTCGGTCCGATTTGCGTCGACATCGTCATATCCCGGTCCTCGTTTTTGCACCTGTAGTGCAAAATACCGGATCGACATTATTGAAATCTCCTCTCGGCGGTTTAAAATTAATAAAATTTCCAGATAAGCACGAACCTGTTTTCAAGCGAACATATCTTCAATGCTTGCAATTTTATCGCTTTTTCTTATTTTGAGCTTTTCCATAATGGTCACCAAAATCGCCGCCATCGCGCTGACCCATACGGGCTTGTCCAGGGAATCCGCCCGATTTCAGGCGCGTTCGGCGTTTACCGGTGTCGGATTTACAACCAATGAATCTGAAAAAGTTGTAAATCACCCTCTTCGGCGCCGTATTCTCCTTATGCTGATGCTGTTGGGAAATGCAGGGATCGTAACGGCCATGTCCACATTGATCCTGACGTTTGTCAATCTGGAGAATACGAGTCCGATTGCAATACGCCTTTTTCTGCTTTGCCTGGGTATCGTTTTATTATGGGGCGTTGCTTCCAGCCGGGCGGTCGACAATCATCTTTCCGGTCTAGTCCGGTGGGGATTGAGGCGCTACACCCGGCTGGATGTTCAGGATTATGCCGGTCTGCTTCACCTGGCCGGAGATTACCAGGTCACCGAAATGCAGGTAAAGCCCACGGATTGGATGGCGGATCGGACGCTTAATGAACTAAAACTTCGGGAAGAGGGTCTTATGGTCCTGGGAATCACCCGGACCGACGGAACATTTATCGGTGCTCCAAGGGGATCCACGAAAGTTCTCCCATACGACACCTTGATTTTATATGGTCGGGTATCCGCGCAGGAAGAAATCGATCGCCGCCGAAAAGGCGGGCGCGGGGAGCATGAGCATCGGAAGGCCGTCGCCGAGCAAGAAGAAATCATCCGGCAAGAAAAACGACGTGACCCTGCGGAAAGGTAACCACAGGCCTGCCTTTTGCAAAATCCTCTTCCATGCTCCCATCAACCCGTCTCACTCCTTGTCCGGCGAATAGTCAGATCCGCTCTGCCATTGATATGAAAGTTGAGTAAAAAAAATACCATAACATGACAAATCAATGTTTTTGTGGTATGCACTCTCACCAGTAAACGGCAGCTAACCCCAGGAAGAGGACGCCGGTCATGGTGATAAAACAAATTAAGGAACGGTTTGCGACGTTGGCGATGAAAAGAGGATTTGTCGATCTATCGCAGGTTATCGAGGCCCTTACCATTCAGATCAAGGAGAAGAATGCAGAAAAAAAGCATCGGCCGATCGGCCGGATTTTTCGCGACCTGGGTTACATGAATGAAAAGCAGGTCAATGATGTGCTGGAGGCATTTATCGAACCTCGATTCGGCGATATCGCCATTTCCAAAGGTTTTATCACGCCGGATCAACTCATCAAAGGAATGATAATCCAGATAAGGGAAGAATTGGAAAAAAAGAAGCGCAGACCCATAGGCGAGATTTTAATCGATATCGGTTACATGAGCACACTACAGGTCGAGGAGACCCTTATACTTTTAAAACGGGAAAAATTCCGCTGAAGCGCTCATTCCGCTTCGGCCGAGTTGCATTTCTTTTGCGGATCACCGTTCATGCGGGTATGTCGAATTGTCAAACCCCCGTTTCAAGCAGATGTTTACGAAACCACTGATCGGCCGCTTCAACCGCCTGTTCGTGCCATGGCGATGCATAATAAACATCGAAATGCCCGCACGGAATTTCCACCAGTTTCTTGGGTTCGCCGGCGCGTTCAAATGCCTCACGGACAATTTCTATGGGTATAAGGAAATCCTGTACGGCCGCGACGATCATCAGGGGAGTCGGAGATATGATCTCGATGGCGTCGGCGGGATTACTTTCGATCATCTTCTCGATGGATTCCAGTGAGACCTTGTTGATCCAATTTTCGGCGGCTTTTTCTTCACCGGAATGGAAAAAAGCATAAGCATCGGGAGTGCCCAATGCCGCCGGCTCACCTTCGGGAGCGACCACCGGAAGATATCGGATTTCATCCGGATAAGCCGACAATCGGTCGTTTACAACCATTTCCTGCAGAAAACGCAACCCCTCCATGCCGGAACTTTTCAAAACGGATCGCCAACCGCATATATTCGGTACCTGTGAAACAACGGCTTTGATGCGTCTGTCGAATGCTCCCAGGTGAAGCACATGCCCCCCGCTATACGATGTTCCCCAAACACCCAAGCGGTCGGGATCCACTTCCGCTTGCCGGCAAACCCACGAGAGGGCATTTCTGTAGTCATTGAGCTGAGTATGGGGCAGCACCTGTCCCCGCGGTTCTCCTTCACTCTCTCCAAGATAGCGATAGTCAAAGACCAGAACCGCCATGCCGGATGAAACGAACCTTTCGGCATAGCGTGACAGGTAATGTTCCTTGACAGCGGAAAAGCCGTGGGCCATAATTACTACGGGCACTTTTTGATTTTCCCTTAGGTCATCCGGCAGGTAAAACCATCCTTTACACGTCATGCCGTCACTTAAAAAGGTTACATCTTTTCTCATAAGCAGGCCCCCTCATGTCTTTTTCTTCAGGTGCTTACAACACCTCGATGGCTTTGCGCAGACAGTCATTGCCTTTTCTGGAAAATGTAATCAGTTCCCTTATCTGATCGGCACAGGCATGCCAGCCCTCTTTTTCCAGTTCTTCGACAAAGGCTTCGTATTCGGCTATGTGTGTTTCATTGTGTTTTAACCAATGGTTCAGCCTGATGTCGGCTTTTTCGCCAAAATCCATTTTTTCCCCTCCTTCGTTTTGCTGCAAGCACAAAGACATGAAAAAAAATCCATTACGATGTCCTTCCTTCAAACCTGCTGCATGTATTGGCTTTTCACCAGATCATTTTGCAGGGGCACTTTCCAGCTCGAGTAAATGCTCATCCGTAAAATCAATGGTTTTTACCGCCCCTTCTACAAACGTTTTTTCGCCGAAAAGGCTGATCAGCCAAAATCCGCTTCCCTCGGCTTCAATCCGCGCCACGTCTTTCATCACGACTTTTTTGGATTGGCCGGTATTCAAGAAAACCGTACTCAAACACATATGCAACCTCTCTTTAATGCTTCCCGCAACCGTTGAGTCCCTTAAAAACCATATATTCCTAAAGATTATACACTATCAAAATATCATGATCGGAATAAAAATCCAAGTCGGATATGGAAGGAGGGCATGATATTACGAAAACATCAATGGGTTAAAAGCAAAACACAATCATTGATTGAAGGCAAGTCGGTTTTTAGCCCTCGTTTCGTGTTTTACCCCAAAATGCACCGGAACGGCGGTCGGATTCAGAAGGGCAAGGAAAATAAGTTGACAGCCAATTTATTGTATTATATTTAAAAAACTGAATCAAATTCGGATTCACATGATTTATTCAGTTTTTATTCACCTTTTTTAAACAAGGAGGCTGATGAATGGGCAGGAAACGAATGAGGCTGCTGGTTGCCGCAGCCGTTGCACTAATCTTCTGTGTGACCGGGATTTCATTCGCAGATGAGCCTAAACCCGGTGATGTGATCGACTCATCCAATGTCGATCAATATAAGGACTATATGCCTACAATTTTATACGGCTTTATCAAAGATGGATGGGGCTTTGTAAAGCCGGCCGTTATTCATGTCCGGGACCGCACCGATGTGGATGTTCCCTCGACGTTTATTGAGGCGACCAAGAAAAATATCGGAAAAGTCACGCTGAATGAAGACGGGTCCATCAGCGGACTGGTCGCCGGACTCCCATTTCCTGATCCGAAGGAGCCGAATCTGGCCATGAAGGTCATGTGGAATCATTACTATCGATGGCGGTCGGACGGCTATACCTACAATGACGGTTATTGGTACACCTCTCAACGAAAAAACGGGCCGATTAGCTCAACACTTACGCAAATCGATATGTTTTTTTACTCTCATCGAACCGCGGTCGATCCAAAGCCGGTTTATCCGAACAACAATGATCTTTTCTCTGCACTCTGGTTAAACACCAGAACCGGCGTCAACAAGGACATGGTCACCCTGGCATGGCGGTATAATGATACGACCAAGCCGGACGATATGTGGACGTATATTCCAACCCTGCGCAGAACGCTGCGAATGATGTCAAGTGAAAGGGCCAATCCGGTCCGGGGAACACCGTTTACCTGGGATGATTTTTACGGGTTTGACGGACGTCCCAGAGATTGGGAGCCCGTAGTGATCGGCGAACCGAAGATTCTGGCCCTGATGAATCAACAGACCCGGTGCACGAAAGGAACAGAACACGAGAGAGGCTACAAGCATCCGGTGGTTTCAGGACCTTCCGACCCTTACGAGCTCAGGGAAATGTATTGCATCGATGTCACGCCGAAATCCGAACGGCATCCGGAGCAAAAGAAGACGTTGTGGATTGAAAAAGACATTTACCACTGCATGTATGCCCATGTGTTCGACAAACAGGGCAACCTGTGGAAAGGACAGATGACCGCCGTCATCAATTATGCCACGGCCCAGGATCAGCCGGCCTGGACCCAGTGCTCGGATGCCATGACGGACCTTAAAAACTTTTACTGGAGCAACAATCTGCTGGACACCGTTACGGCGGACGGCCCCATGAACATGGACCATTTCAATCCGGCGGCGCTCGGAACGACATTCTAACCGTCCACGCCCTGCATTGCAGCGGCTCAAGACCTACAGGCGAACCGCCATCCAAAGGCGATTCGCCTGTTTTTTTCTTTGCCGTGAGCCCGGAGGGGCTGCAGGCCGGATCGTTATGAATTCGGATCGATTTGCTGCTTTTATATCGAAAGGCAGAGCGGTTTGGCCATTCACCGGCGCCGACCGAATACCCGGCGATCAGTGCAAAGAGCATTGTGATAAACTCCGAAAGTCAAATTCGGATTAAAAAAATTCAAAAAAAGCGGCAAACAAAAAAAGACGATACCTATCGATAACCCTCTGACTTTTTTTCCTTATTTACTTTAACTCTTGTATTCCCCACGTGCTGTGTCTGTTTTTCCCCACAAGATTCATCAAGCCCGCCCGGCAGACAAACACATTCCTTTTTGTTACCGTTGCGCTTGCCCTTAAAAAAATTGGGATAGTACCTATATCTATTGATATCATGCGAAATTTACGAGCTTATCATCGCGAACGATTTGTTGTGCCGATTCTGTCGCTTGCAGTGCTCATCATTTTTGTGTCCGGTGTCATCCATCATCTGGGGTGGGCCGAAGCTATAAAGCCCAAGAAGTGGCATGAGGTGGATTACGGGACGCTGTTTATCAACCTTTCCTTTGCCGCCTTGATTGTGGAACGGTTTCTGGATGTCTTTAAATCGATCTGGCGAAGAAAAGGCCGCCTGGAGAGGTTGAGCATCATAAAAAACGCGAAAACCGAAAACGACCGGAGGGCCGCACAAAAGGCGCTCGACTGCTATCGGAACGGGACGCAGTCTTTGGCGATGTACTGCGGTTATGCGATGGGCCTCGTAATCGGCTTTTCGGGCATTCGAACATTGCAGGTGGTCTATGACATACACACGATAAGCGGTTCTCAAAAAGTGGTTTTCATCGCCACGGATATCTTGTTGACGGCAGGGCTTATCGCGGGCGGCAGCAAGGGAATTTATCGGCTTACATCCTTGATCGGAAGCTTTTTATACATGTCCCGGCAAAAAGCCTCTATACCCTCGAAACAGAGTGATTCCCCTTAACCAACATGGCTGAAAGGAGATCGACATGAATGCGACTACCGGGATGAAAATGATGCTTTTCCTTCATTTCCTCCTCTTTACGGGATGTGCGGCGATACCACCGCAAGCACCTGAATTATCTCGTGAACTCGGAAACCGAATCGCCGTTGTCGAAAAAGCGCATATCGCGGCTGTTCATGAATACTTCGCCCAGAAACGAGCGCAAGTCGATCGATTTGTCGATAGCCAATGGGTCCCGGTATTTGCCGAAGAATTTTTTTCCACGGCAAGCATCGAATCAGCGTGGAATACCATCGTATCCGAAGACGACAAAGAAGACCGGTTGAGATTCCTTGTTATCACCGGGACGAAACTTCAACACAAAATCAACGAAAAAAGAACAGAACTGATCGATCCTCTCGATGATCTCGAGAAAAAGCTGAAAGAAAAAATACGCGATGCGTATGCACAGATTAAATTCATCAACGAAAGCATTACCGGCCTTTTGGTTTCGGCATCCGATATTTCCGAACGTCGAAGCAGGTATGTGCATTTGGCCGGCCTGTCAGACGAGAAAATCGACAAGTATATCGAAAAGACCGATGAAGCCGTTTCCTCTCTTTTAAAGGCGGCATCGGGTTTGGAGGGTTTAGTGGATTCCGGTGAGCGGTTTAAAGAAAAAATTGCATCCATTATCAACTGAATTTTATGGAGTGTCCATCCAGAAATGAGAAAATTCGATTCAGTTCAAGGCGGCCGGGAAATTTTAACCGCAGGAATACATTGAGTATTTTGAGGATTAAAATTTCCCGGCCAACGCCGAAATGGAGCGAATCAGCCATTTCTGGATGGGCGCTGAGGAGAAAACATCATGCCTTTGAACTGGGAAAAATTCGAAAAGGACGTAAACACCGCCGTTAAAACATCAGGAAAAGTTACGGATCAAAAATTGGCATCTAAAATGTCTTCGGTCACCCGCCTGACAGATGATGAAATACAAAAGCTTTTTCCGACGCCGACGGATGCAAAGCGACTGTTCGAACTCATGAAAATCGTCAAGTCCGCATCACACCGAAATACGAAAATAAAGGAAATCGTATTAAATGCCGAAAGATTTGCGGGGATAATCGTAACGCTGTTATCAAAGACAGCCTGAGCCCGAGGGGAGGTCTTCTTGAATATTGAATTTCATTACTGGATTACCGGACTTATCGCTTACAGGTCCGGATTCGACAAAGAGGATGCCTTAAAAATCGCCTATTCATCACAATATGTGGATGAAAACGATCTCTGCAGAAAAATCGTTGACAGAAAAGGCAAAATGAAGCCCTACCGCAATTTCATCAGTCAGACGATGAATATTTTAAAGCCTAAACAGGAATTGATGCGGATATACCCGATTTTTCATTTTGTGCCGGGTGAGCCGGATGCCGATACCGCACGGCGGCGGGACGGCAAAATGCACCTTCTTAACACAACCCCGAACAGCCGGGCGGCGAACGAACTTCTTGACGAAGCGTTTAAAGCTTCAACCGATAGCCGCCTTTACAGAATCGGCATCGCCACGCATGCGTTTGCAGATACCTGGGCGCATCAGAACTTCGTCGGCTGGTATGACTATTTCAACAATATCGGAATGGATGTAAAGCCGGACATCGGCCATGCAAATGCGGAGCACCATCCCGACTGGATGAGTCATCGGTGGGTGGATAACCGATTGGTCGATTCGGACATCGATAACCGCTCGAGAATGCTGTCGGCTGCAAAAGCCCTGTTTGAGAAATACTGCGCCTACCATCAAGCTCGAAGAAAGTTGGATAACCGCTCGAATTGGTCAAACCTGGAGAAAGAATTGATGTTTATTCACGCAGAAACTTACACCGGTGCCGCAAAAAAATATGAAAAAGGCCGAATGTCACGGGTTCGAATGCTGCTCGATTGGCCTGCTTTCGATGAAAAAAAGTGGTTCGATCAAGCGGTGATATCCGTCGTCCGCGGAATGAAAGACCGTGGCGGTATATGGTCGAATCTCTTCCATTTTGAAGACGCATATTTCTGGCGTGAGGATATCCGAGTCGAGAATACAGACTGGTATCGTTTCCAGGAGGCCGTCAAGCAGCATGAACGGTTTGGGATCGAGCTGCTGTCTCCGGTTTTCAAAAAGATGGGTTATGACCTTGCCGCCGTGTGAAAATCCGGGAGCTTTGAATAAGCGGAAAGCTGCTTGACGTACCCTTCCCCACATGGCTTTTATACACATCGGCATACCGCCTCCGTCGGCGCCCTTCTCATCACGGTTTTTTCCCTGAAATACATGCTGGACCTTATACGTTTAAAAGGACAAATCCTGTATTGTATTATTACGTTGATGCTGACTGTCCGTGTCGAGGCGACAAGGCGATCAACTGACGTTCGGCATTCGTGAAGAGGGCATGGGCGATTCGCCGGTGCCGCCTGAATGCGCTTCAAGGGCCATATCGACCCGGAGAAATGAAAGATAAGGAGGAACAGCATATGGCGATATCAGCGAAGTCGAAAAACATTTTTGTGGTGGGGCTTGACGATCATAACCTGGGAGAGTTGAAAACCATTCATCATGCAGACCGTTTCACGTTTCATAAGCTTCTCGATGTGGAGGAAGTGACGAAATCCGGGCACTATGACATGGAAGCGATGTTCCGGAAAGCCGCCGATGAACTCGATGCTTTTGACGGGTCCATCGACGCCATCATCGGTTTCTGGGATTTTCCGGTCAGCCTGATGGTCCCCTTGTTGAGCGAGCGATTCGGCACGGTCGGCCCGACCCTCGAGAGCGCTTTAAAATGTGAACACAAGTACTGGAGCCGTTTGGAGCAGACCAAGTGGCTCGGTCACCACGTGCCGGCTGTCAGTCCGGTAAACCCGTTTGCCGACGATCCGTTTTCTACGGTGGATGTTGCATTTCCCTTCTGGCTCAAGCCGGTGAAGGCGCACAGCTCCTGGCTGGGTTTCAGAATCGAAAACAGGGAGCAGTTCAACTGCGCGATCGAAGATATCCGGGACAAGATCGGACGATTTGCCGAACCGTTTAATTTTTTTCTCTCCCAAATCGAACTGCCGGCGGAAGTAGCCGAAGTGGACGGCCATTGGTGTGTTGCCGAGGAAATCCTGTCAGGCGACCAATGCACCCTGTCCGGTTATGTATTCGGCGGGGATATCCACAGCTACGGCCTGGTGGATTCCCTTTATTACAGTGAATTCCACAGTTTTCTGCGCTACCGGTATCCTTCGGAACAGCCTGAGGAATTGAAGCTGCGGATGGCCGAAATATCAACCAACATCATGGCACGGATCGGATTCGACAATTCCCCATTCAATATCGAATTTCTTTACGACCGTGACCGTGACACGACGAAACTGCTGGAAATAAACACCCGAATTTCCCAGTCCCATGCCGACCTTTACGCCAAGGTGGAAGGGGCCTCCAATCACCAGGTGCTCGTGGATATCGCCACCGGTCAAAAACCCGAAATCCCCCGGGGGCGCGGACGGTATCGTACGGCGTCTAAGTTGCAGCACAGGGTTTTTACGAATGGAACCGTGATTCGGGTGCCCGATGAGGCGCAGATCAAAAAAGTACGGGAAACCTTCCCGGGGACTATCGTGCTGGTGGAAGTCGAACCGGGCCAACGATTGTCCGAGTTGGAAAATCAGGACGCATACAGTTATCGACTGGCAGTGATTTACATGGGGGCCGAGGATGACGAAACGCTGATGGAAAACTACAGGCAGTGCATCGATATGCTCGATTTTGAAATCGACGAGGCAGAATCATGAAGATCGTTAAAGACCTCCCCCGAAAAGTGAGAGTTATAGAAAACACGTGGATTACTATGCCGGACGGGATTCGGCTGGCGGCCAGGATTTGGATACCCGAGGGGGCGAGAAAAGACCCTGTACCGGCTGTACTGGAATACATTCCTTACCGGAAGAGGGACGATACACGAAACAGGGATAATGCAAACCACGGCTATTTTGCCGGTCATGGATACGCTTGTGTTCGCGTGGACATCCGAGGCTCCGGCGATTCCGAAGGCGTATTAACCGGCGAGTATCTGACCCGGGAACTGGAGGACGGCTTGGCCATCCTGGAATGGATCGCCGCTCAGCCCTGGTGCAATGGTTCGGTGGGGATGTTCGGCATCTCCTGGGGAGGATTCAACGGGTTGCAGATCGCCGCTCTAAAGCCGCCCCAGCTCAAAGCCGTGATTTCCGTCTGTTCCACAGACGACAGGTACTCCGATGATGTCCATTATATGGGCGGCTGCATGCTTGGAGATAATCTTTCCTGGGCATCCCTCATGTTTGCAAGGAATGCGCAGCCTCCTGACCCTGTTATCGTAGGCGATAAGTGGCGCGGCATGTGGCGACGACGGCTGGAGGAGAGCGGATTGTGGCTCGAAGACTGGCTGCGGCACCAGCGGCGGGATGAATTCTGGAAACACGGCTCGATTTGTGAAGATTTTTCCGCTGTTGAATGTCCGGTCATGGCGGTGAGCGGATGGGCGGACGGCTATTCCAATGCCGTGTTCCGGCTTCTGGAAGGGTTGACCGTCCCCCGCCATGGATTGATCGGTCCCTGGAGCCACAAATATCCACATACAGGCGTTCCTGGGCCGGCCATCGGGTTTCTGCAGGAGTGTCTTCGGTGGTGGGACCGGTGGCTTAAAGGAAAGGAAAACGGGGTGGAAAAAGAGCCTATGCTAAGGGTATGGATATTGGACAGCATCCCGCCCCGAGCCGAATACGATATGCGTCCCGGACGGTGGATTGCAGAGAAGACCTGGCCGTCCGAACGAATTCATATGGAGCGGTATGCGTTTTCCCATTTGCAGTTGACGCCTGAAAACGAATCCGCCGGACCGGGCACCGTATCCTTTCGATCTCCGCTGCGGCTTGGGTTATTTGCGGGCAAATGGTGTTCATATGCCGCGCCGCCCGATCTGCCGGGCGATCAGCGGGAGGAGGACGGAGGCGCCCTTGTTTTTGAAGGCCGGGTAAACAGCTTTACTACGGAAGCCCTTGAAAAAGATCTGGAAATTTTGGGCGCTCCGATAGTGGATCTGGAACTTTCGTCGGACAGTCCGGTTGCGATGGTTGCCGTCCGCCTTTCAGACGTTCTCCCGGATGGGCCGGCCACCCGCGTGACCTACGGGCTGCTGAACTTGACACATCGGGAAAGCCATGAGTTTCCTGAGCCCTTGGAGCCGGGCAAACGGTATCGTGTTCGAGTAAGACTCAACTATATCGCTCAAACGTTTCCTCGGGGGCACCGGTTGCGCATTTCCCTTTCAACGTCCTATTGGCCCTTGGCCTGGACTCCTCCGGAACGGACCACTCTGACGCTTTACATCGAGAACAGCACCTTGATTCTTCCGGTACGCCCTGTGGACAAAAAAGACGAGAATGCGACACCGGTGCAACAGCCGAAATCGGCTCCCATGGAACCGGTCAGCCGGTCTGAGCCTCCTGAGCGGTCCTGGCGGGTGATTCGGGACTTGTCGTCGGATGTATCTACACTTGAAGTCGTGGATGACTGGGGTACATATAAAATCAAGTCCATTGGAACAGAAGTCAAAAGCCGGGTAACGGAATCCTATTCAATACACGACGATGATCCGGATTCCGTGAAAGGAGAAACCTACTGCCGACGGGAAATTCGCCGAAAAGACTGGCATGTCGCAACCATCACACGAACCATTCTCACTTCGAACAGCCACACTTTCCGTATTCACGCCGCATTGGATGCGTATGAAAGAGAGGAGCGGGTTTTTTCAAGAAACTGGAACAAAACGATTCCGCGGGATCTTGTATAAACCGTACCCGTTTAAAAAGGAGATCCTTCGGTTCAGCTAAAGGCGCCGATTTTCAGGACGTGCCGCTTAAATTAAGGCCGACCACGCCCAGGATAATCAGCATGAGGCTGATGCATTTCAAAGCGGTGATCGTCTCACGAAAAAAGATGATCCCGATTATGGCGATAAGGGCCGTGCCGACACCGGACCAAACGGCATAGGCGACCCCGACCTCGATTCGCTTCAACGCAAAGGTAAGCGCGACAAATGAAGCGGCATAGAACACGAACAGAAATATGGAAGGGATCGGTTTCGTAAAACCGTCAGACAGCTTCATCGAGGTGGTTCCCGCCACCTCCAGTAAAATGGCGCTGATGAGATACAACCAGTATTGCATGGCATTGCCTGATGATAACATCGCGGTTAGGGCGATCCTCACCTGAATTCATTTCATGTAGCGGCAGCAATCACCGGAAAGCAGCGGGCGGAACATCGAAACGATTCCTTTTTCGACAAGTGCATGAATGTCAACCGATTTACCCAAATACCGGGCTGATTTCAAGCAGAAAAGAAGAGAGGGGCAGAAATAAAATAAAATTCAAGTGCATATATCTTGCAAAAATCACCAGATCCTAAAGAAAGCAACGGTGATTTGTGGGATCTTAGAAGCGTGCAGCGGGGGGTGTTTTGCGCTAAAAGTCCGGCTACCCGGCCGGAATGTCCAAATGTCTTGTGTTGTAAACAGGACAAACAGGACAATTGGAAAACAATCGGAAAAAGGCAAGGAAACCCGAAATGTCATATTCTTTTAAAAAAAAAGGGACATAAAGGGGATAAAGGGGCATTCTTTCAAGAATATAGCTGATAACAAAAGGGCTTATAAAGGGCTCAAATGGCTTAATGGGATCACATACCGCTGAAAACCTCACTCATTATAATGCCTGCCGAAAAAAAATTCCGGGCCGTATTTTCATTCCAATTCTGCAGAAAGAGAAAGAAAAACCAAGCCGGATCAACAACCCGTTTCGGGCCCAATTGGCCCGTCGGTTGGGCCGGACCTGAAAAATCTTTATGCGATAAGCAAAAGGAAGTCGTGGTCTGCCCGTTGGCTGCGCTCACGTTGAGCAGGCAAAAAAATTATCCACGAATTTACACGAATCAAAAAAGAAACCGCCTTGGCTGATCGCCTCGGCGGGTGGTCCGTCGCTTGCTCGGGACGTGAAGTCCACGTATCGGCATGAATCGATCCATTTGACTCAAAAAACCAAAAACCATTTCGGCCGAGAGGCCTGAAATGGTTTCTTCTTTCTGGAGCCGGCGGTCGGATTCGAACCGACTACCTGCTGATTACGAATCAGCTGCTCTACCGACTGAGCTACGCCGGCGCTGGGTATGCCGTCCATTATCACACGCTTTTTGTCAGGGTCAAGATATATTTTAAGCTGCCGGCACAGCATTTTCAGCGGTTCACCAGTGCCCATTCAGAAATGGGATGATTCGCTCTATTTCGGCGTTGGCCGGCAAACTATAATCCTCAAAATATTGAATGTATTTATGCGGTTATACTTTCAGGGCCGCTTTGAACGGAATCGAATTTTCTCATTTCCGGATGGGCGCTCACGAACCATTGCCTGATCGGCATGCACGTTTAGTTTTTGAAAAAGAAAACCCTGAAAAATCCTGTTGACATTTTCCATGCCGGAATATTATTTACCCGTTAAATTTTATTCAGTATCTTAATTTTCGGCATCATAACATTTTGAATGATGATATTGAATGGGATATTGTTTTTACATCCAATCAATTCTTTGATATGTTTTTAAATTGTCCGGTCTACGGTTACCCGCCTTGAACCGGACGGCGTGTTTAACCCTTACGTCTTTAGGAGGTTTTTTTAAGATGAGTTTTAAACGAGCTTTTTACCCCTTAGTTGCTGTTTTGGCGGTGTTTGGTTTTGTCCTTACAGGCACCGCATTCAGTGCAGAGCCGAAACCCGGCGATGTGATCGATGCGTCGAATATCGATCAGTACAAGGACTATTTCCCCACCATCATGCAAGGATACATCGAGGATGGCTGGGGGATTGTCGATCCAGTCGCGATTCATGTCAGGGAGAAAACCAATGTGGAGATGCCGCAAAAGTACCTTGACGCCAGCCAGAAAAATATCGGCAAGGTTACACTGAATGCCGACAATACTCCCGAGAACCTGGTGGCAGGATTGCCGTTTCCGGAAGTGAAAGAGCCGAACAGGGCCTGGAAAATCATGTGGAATCACTATTACCGGTGGCGATCGGACGGCTTTTCCTACAACGACGGGTACTGGTACACCTCTCAACGCAAAGGAGGACCCATCAGCAGCGCCCTTTCACAGATCGACATGCTGTTTTACACGCATCGAACCGCGGTAGATCCCAAACCGGTTCTCCCAAACCGTGAAGACCTTTTTTCCGCGCTGCTTCTAAATTCGAGGACTCCACCGAACAAGGATATGGTCACCCTGACGTGGCGGTACGAGGATCCCTTCAAAAACGACGACATGTGGACCTATGTGCCGACCCTGCGCCGGACGCTTAGAATGGTTTCCAGCGAACGGGCAAACCCGGTCCGGGGAACGCCGTTTACATGGGATGATTTTTACGGGTTCGATGGAAAACTCTCGGAATGGACGCCGAAACTGGTCGGCGAGACGAAGTTGCTGGCCCTGATGAATCAGCAGACAAAGTGTGTCCCGGGAACAAAATACGAGCATGGGTATCCTCATCCGGTTGTCAGCGGTCCTTCGGATCCTTACGAGCTCCGGGATTTCTGGATCGTCGATGTCGTTCCCAACAACTCGCGTCATCCGGAAGAAAAGAAAACCCTGTATATCGAAAAAGAAACCTATCATGTCATGTACGCACATGTGTATGACAAGCAGGGGAATCTGTGGAAGGGCTGCATCAATTGCATCGTCAATTATGACACGGCCAAGGGCGAACCGGCCTGGACCCAGTGCTCGTCTTCCTTGAGCGATCTGAAGAATAATTTCTGGAGCCAGAATCTGCTGTGGACGGTAACGGCCGATGCACCCATGATCAAAGAGCGATTTTCACCAGGGGCGCTTGGCTCCAATTTCTAATCGGAATCGCAGCAGAAATCAACCAAGGTTAAACACCCGGGGGTGCCGCTGTAAAAAGCAGGCGGCACCCCTTTTTTTTTGGTGCGCCCGGCAGGGCGCACTCACTTGGAGGTGTAAGTCCTCTACAGGCCCGACAAGGGGAACTGTTAGCTGAACGGCAAGGGCGTCGTCGCGAGGCGGGGTCTGAAGGAAGCCGAAGGCAAAGCGCTGGCCTGACGAACAGGAATCGCATACGAGGCGGTCGCGCCGGGTGAGGAGTCCAATATCTCCAAAGCCCCATACTTGTACGGAAGGCGCGGACGTAGATGCGGCGGGCATAAGCGTGAAGGTGGGTGCGCATTACCCGGGGAGGTCTGTCCGCCTGCCATGTGCTACCGGCGTCGCAAGGCGTCGGGATGGGCGGGCAGAAGTCAGCAGAGGGCATAGTAGGTCCGCCGACCGGGCCGAAGGCCTGAACATGTGTCACGGGACAGGAGCCCGGAGTTTCGATGGTGAATGGAGACGCAGAAAGGCGGGACGGGATGCCCGCCGCCACGCCGGAGGGTAGGGGGCGGAATCCCCGAGAGTACGGCGGCGGTGCGTCAAGCGCCACGGCAACGATGGATCACTCCCATCCGGAGCGGCAGAGGCTGATGGACGCGGTGGTCGGACGCGAGAACATGCTCAGGGCCTATAAGCGCGTGCGCGCCAACAAGGGCGCTCCGGGCGTCGACGGCATGCGAGTTGAAGACGTCTGGGGGCACTGCAAGCAGCACTGGCCCGAAATCAAGGAAGACCTGCTGGCGGGGCGTTATGCGCCGCAACCCGTTCTGGGGGTGGAAATCCCCAAGCCGGGTGGCGGGGTGCGTCAATTGGGCATCCCGACGGCCATGGACCGCCTGATCCAGCAGGCGTTGCAGCAGGTGTTGACCCCCATTTTCGATCCCGGCTTTTCGGAATCCAGCTACGGTTTCCGCCCCGGTCGAAGTGCGCATCAGGCCGTGCAACAGGCGCGGGAGCATGTCGCCGCGGGACGGCGATGGATCGTTGACATGGACCTCGAGAAGTTCTTCGACCGGGTGAACCACGACGTGCTCATGGCGCGGGTGGCCCGCAAGGTCGAGGACAAGCGGGTGCCGGGCCTCATCCGGCGGTACCTGCAAGCGGGGCTGATGACGGGGGGCGCCGTTTCGCAGCGGATGGAGGGCACGCCCCAGGGCGGGCCGCTCTCGCCGCTCTTGACCAACATCCTCCTGGACGACCTGGACAAGGAGCTGGAACGCAGGGGCCACGCCTTCTGCCGGTACGCCGATGACTGCAACATCTACGTGCGGTCGCGGCGCTCGGGCGAGCGGGTCATGGCCTCGATCACCCGGTTTCTGACAGTGCGGTTGAAATTGAGGGTCAACGCGGCCAAGAGCGCGGTTGACCGCCCGTGGAACCGGAAGTTCCTCGGCTACTCCATGACGGTCCACATGCGGCCGCGGCTGAAAGTCGCGCCAAGCGTGGTCAAACGCATGAAGGAGGCGTTGCGCGAGGAGTTCCGGCGGGGGCGGGGACGCTCGCTCAAGTCCACGATAGCCACCCTTGCGCCGAAGCTGAGAGGCTGGATGAACTACTTCAAGCTGGCGGAAGTGCGAGGCGTTTTCGATGAGTTCGACGGATGGATACGGCGCAAGTTGCGCAACATCCTCTGGCGTCAGTGGAAACGCTCCTACGCGCGGGCAAAGAACCTGATGCGGCGGGGACTCCCGGAAGAACGGGCCTGGAGATCGGCCACCAGCGGACGTGGTCCCTGGTGGAACTCCGGGGCCTCGCACATGAACGAGGCGTTCCCGAAGAAGTTCTTTGATGCACTTGGACTCGTGTCACTGCAAGATCAACTCCGCAGGCTTCAACGCGGCACATGAACCGCCGTGGTACGGAACCGTATGCCCGGTGGTGTGGGAGGTGGGAGGCGCGAGCCTCCTCCCTACCCGATCCATGTAGGTCCAGGTCCCGATCATGATAGGATTGACCGTGGAAAATTCACAGGCGATGCGGGCGAAGCGCCGGCATCTCCGGTATTGACAGCCTGACGAGTGCTGATTATCATATCGAAATTTGTAACAGAGGATCGGTATCGAACCCGTAATTGGATCATTGAAGCCCATTTTCATCGAAAAATATCAGATCGTTTCAGCCGTTTTCAGCGGACTGCTCTTGACGGCTGCATTTCCCCCGATCGGCATGCACTGGGTTGCCTGGGCGGCCTTGGTGCCGCTGCTGACAGCCGCTGTTCGCCAAACCGTGTTCAACAGTTTTCGCCTTGGCGTTTTGGCGGGCCTGACGCATTATGTGTCGTTGATGTATTGGCTGGCCTTTACGATCCATACTTACGGTCATCTTCCCTGGGCCTTGAGCATCCCCATCATGCTTCTGCTCGCATTTTTCCTTTCGTTGTTTATCGGCGTTTTCTGCGCCGCTGTTTCCACTTCACGCATGAGACCGGTTGTGATGTTTTTGCTCATTCCAACACTCTGGGTTTTTCTGGAATATGTCCGGTCTTTTTTGCTGTCCGGGTTTCCCTGGGCGCTGTTGGGATATTCTCAGTCTGAAAACCTGCACTTAATCCAGATTTCCGATATTACGGGGGTATACGGGGTCTCTTTTGTCATAGCGGCCGTAAACGGGCTGATCGTCATGCTGGTTCGCCGCATAGGGGCCGAAGATCGAACCGGAAAAATGTCTTTTTCCGGGACAGCCCTCCTCTCGACAGCAACCACCGGGGCTTTGGTATTGGTTCTCATTTACGGTGACGTTCGGCTTGACCGGGTGAACGGATGGATGACAGCAGCTCCCCACAAGACCGTGGTCGCCGTCCAGGGCAACATCGATCAAAATATTAAATGGGACGATCGTTTTCAGATGGCTACCACCCGGAAATACATCGATCTGTCCCTCTCGGCAAAACCGGAAAACCCCGATCTCATCGTATGGCCTGAAACAGCCGCTCCATTTTATTTCCTTTATGATAAGGACCCTGTTTCACGGGCGCTTACCGAAATGGTTTTGCACGGCATCTCGGCGGCCGGCAGCGATTTTCTGATTGGAAGCCCTTCCTTCTCCTATGACCGGCAACAAGGCGTGCGGTACTATAACAGTGCTTATTTGGTTCAGCCGGACAAAAGCATCGCCGGAAAGTATGACAAGGTGCACCTCGTTCCATTCGGTGAATATGTCCCCTTGAGGAAATGGATTCCGTTCGTTGGAAAAATTGTGGAGCACATCGGGGATTTTGAGGGGGGTGAAAAAGGAACGACCCTGGTCTGGCAACAGGAGCGCCTCGGGATTCTAATCTGTTATGAAATTATTTTTCCTGATTTGTCCCGTGCCGCGACGAAAAACGGTGCTTCCCTGCTGTTGAACATAACTAATGATGCCTGGTATGGAAGGACAGGCGCACCATACCAGCATTTTTCAAAGGCGGTATTCAGGGCCGTTGAAAACCGGCGCTCCCTGGTCCGCAGCGCCAATACGGGCATCAGCGGTTTCATTGACCCCACGGGACGCGCCAACGGAAAAACCGGACTGTACGTAGACGCAACAGCATCTTTTTCGGTGCCGTTGATCCATGAAAAAACGTTTTACACCCGGTTTGGAGACCTTTTTGCCCGGATATGCACGGCGATTGCCGCCGGTTTGGTCATTATAAATTTCCTTGCACCCGGTCCAAAAACAAGATCTTGATTCTTCCGCTAAAATCCATATAATAATATATATTTCGTGTTGATGATGATATAAACAAACGGGGCCGACGGCCCTTTTTTAGGAGGTGACCATGCTGGCGGAAACAAAAAACACCCTCAGATCCCTTAAAGCCGAACTCGACCGGTTGAAAGGCTATCTTTGACCTCGAAAAGAAAAGAAACCGGTTGAATGAACTCGAGTACGTCATCGCCAAACCCGATTTCTGGGATGACCCGGAATCGACCAAGTCCATTCTAAGGGAAAGATCCCAACTATCTCAACAAATCGACCACTTCAATAGCCTGGAAAACAGCCTGGAAGACTGCGGCATTTTATTGGAGCTTTCCGAAGAAGCAGATGATTCCGACGTCTTGAAAGAGGTTCATCAGCAGGCGGAGGATATCGGGAGAAAGATTCGGCAGCTCGAACTGGACATAATGCTGGATGATCCGGACGACGAGAGAAATGCCATCGTATCCATCAATGCGGGCGCGGGCGGCACGGAAGCACAGGATTGGTCGGAGATGCTGTTTAGAATGTACAGCCGCTGGGTGGAGCGAAAAGGATTTGAAATGGAATTGATCGATCTTCAGCCGGGGGACGAGGCAGGAGTAAAGAGTGTCACATTTACGGTTTCGGGAAGGAACGCCTACGGCTATTTGAAGTCTGAAAAGGGGGTTCACCGGCTGGTGCGGATATCTCCGTTCAATGCCAATGCAAAACGGCACACCAGTTTTTCTTCGGTTTTCGTTTATCCCGAACTGGATAATGAAATCGTCGTTGATGTGGATGAAAAGGATCTCCGTATCGACGTATTCAGGGCAAGCGGCGCGGGCGGCCAGCATGTAAACAAAACCAGCAGCGCCGTCAGGGTTACCCATCTGCCCACCGGCATCACCGTTCAGTGCCAGCAGGAAAAATCCCAGCACCGTAATAAAGACCTGGCTATGAAGGTTCTCCGGGCGCGCCTTTATCAGTTGGAGAAGCAGAAACAGGATGAAAAGATCCAGGAAATGCATGATGCCAAGGAGGAAATCGCCTGGGGAAGCCAGATTCGGTCCTATGTGCTCCACCCCTACCAATTGGTAAAGGACCACCGGATCAGTATGGATATCGGAAACGTCAATTCGGTTCTGGACGGCGATATCGATCCCTTCATCGAAGCCGTGCTGATGTCCGGAAAGGCCGGGTAAATGGCTGTCGATCCGATTGCCGTCATCCGGCGGTTTTACAATCCCGAATCCCGGGCGTTTGCGATTCTCGTGGAACACGGCATCGCCGTCAGCGAAAAGGCGGTGAATATCGCCCGTCGCATTACCGGGTCGAATCCGGATATCCCGTTTATATGGGAGGCGGCCATGCTGCATGATATCGGGATTTTTTTAACGAATACATCCCAGTTGGACTGCCATGGGAAACACCCTTATATCCGCCACGGAATACTTGGGGCGCGGATTTTGAAGAAATTGGAGCTTCACAGACATGCCAGGGTGTGTGAATGTCATTTAGGCATGGGCATCCGTGCGGCGGAAATTACTGCCGGCCGCCTGCCTCTCCCTGTTCGTGACATGGTGCCCGAAACGTTGGAAGAGCAGATTATCTGCTATGCCGACAAATTCTTTTCGAAAAACGGAGGTTATAAAAACGAAGAAAAATCCATCAGCACCATCATCGAGGAATTACAACCACTGGGAGATGCAAAAATCGCCTTGTTTCATTCATGGATGGAGCGATTCGAATGCTGAACCTTAAACAGGCACTGCGATTTTATTACATAACGGATGATTCGGCCCCGGACCTATCGCCTGTCGATCAGGCGGCTATCGCCATATCTGCAGGTGCAACCATGATCCAGTACCGCAACAAAAGGTTTACGCCGCGCCTCTATGAAGAGGTGACCGCCATCCGTGACTTGTGCAGAAGCAACCGGGTTCCGTTCATCATAAACGATGACCTTCTTCTGGCCAAGGCCGTCAAGGCGGATGGAGTCCATTTAGGGCAAGAGGATGAAAGCCCTTCAACCGCTGCAACGATATTGGGTGCTGGTGCCATTATCGGCGTTTCCGTGTCAACACCCGATGAGTTGGCAAAAACGGATCTCTCCGGTTGCGATTACATCGGCACGGGTCCGGTATATCCGACCGGCACCAAATCCGATGCAAAAGCCGTCATCGGTCTTGAAGGTCTGAAAAAGGTGGCGGCGGAATCGCCGGTGCCGGTGGTGGCCATCGGCGGCATCGATGAAAGCAATGCCGCCGCCTGTTTTGCCAACGGGGCAAGCGGCATTTCCTTGATAACCGCCGTTTCACGGGCGGCCAATCCTGTTCACAGCGCCCGGACGCTTGCCCGTATCTGCGGTTGTGATCCGCGGCATGCCTTACAGGCTCCCTGGCATAACGAATTCGCCCTGATCGAAAAACTCACCGCAGGCGCCTATCGCATGCCTTCCGATGCAACCGGGCTTCTTGTTCCGGGCGGTGACGATACGGCCCTGCTGAAAGCATTAGAGCGTCCGGTGATAACGACGGATACGCATCGAGAAGGTGTGCATTTCAACTTTCGCCGGCAGACTGAAGAAGATATCGGACAAAAGGCCGTTGAAATCACCTTCAGTGACTTGGCCGCCGCCTATGCCGAACCGGTTTGTCTGTTCATCAATTTAGGCATTCCGCCCGGGGTTTCCGACCAGACGATTTGCCGCATTTATGACGGCATAAATATGGCATTGAGGCGGCACGGCTGTGAAATCGGCGGCGGCAATATCGCCGCTGCCGAGCGCTTGGCCCTCGATCTCTTTGCAGTGGGGCGGGGAAAAAAAGGCCTTTTCCCCGTGCGTTCAGCGGCCAAATCCGGATACGGTCTATATTGCACCGGTCCGCTGGGAATGGCACGGGCCGGGTTGGCCCTGCTAATGGAAAACGATTATGAATTTCCCGAATTGACAGCCAAATTCCTGCATCCCAAGGCCCGTTTCGATGCAGCGAAGATCCTGGCGGATCACGGAGTCGAATGCGTCATGGATATCAGCGACGGGCTGGCCGGCGATGCCGCTCATATTGCAAAAGCGTCACAGGTCACCATACGGCTCGAAGTCGACCCCGGGCATCTGAATACGGACCTCATCCGATTTTCCAATAAGCATGGCCTATCCGCCATGGAATTGGCCGTTGCCGGAGGTGAGGATTATGAACTGCTGTTCGCCTGCCCAAAAAGGATATTCGAACAGATGAATAAATCCCTGCCGGATGCCTATCCGGTGGGAGAATGCCTGCCGCCCACGGGAACCCTGCTTGTGAATCCGCCTGAAAACATGAAATCATTCCAACACGGCGCCTAACCCGAAATCCGCTGAACCTCTTTAAGGATTCTGGGAAGGATTTCGCCGGTCCTGCCCTGGATCAGGTAATCCGAAATGCGGCCGGTGAGCGGGGTGGGTTCCGCGTTCACCTCGATGACGGTCACGTTCTCCCGGCTTCCTGGTGGTGAAACGGTGCCGAAACGTCCCGCGCCGAATTTGGCAATGCTTGGCAAATCGGCAAAAGGGTAGACGACTGCAGAGGTGCCGCAGATCAGCATGAGATCGCATCGGACTGCCTGTTCTTCGCTTATTCTGCGGCTATCATCGGGTATCGGCTCGCCGAAAAATACCCCGTCGTCTTTGATGATGCCGCCGCACTCGCATAAGGGGGGCAGCTTGTCGGCCGAAGTCAGCTTGTCGGGATTGATCCGATCTACAGTGAAGCGTTTACCGCACCCGATGCACCTGAACTTGTTGATACCGCCATGGTACTCTACCACATTCAGGTTTCCGGCTTTTGTGTGCAGGCCGTCGATATTCTGGGTAAGAACGAACTTGAGGATGCCCATTTTTTCCAGTTCGGCCAGCGCATAATGCCCCGGGTTGGGCATGGCTTTGTTCAATTGCCCGAATACGTCAAACGCTCTCCGTAAAGGACTTTCCGGATTGATTCGTTCCTCCCAGAACTTTCGGGGATTTTGCCTGAAGATTTCATAGGCTTCATAGGCTTTTCTTTCGGCTTCCGGATCACGTGTCCAGAGTCCGTCGGGACCTCTGAAATCGGGAATGCCCGATTCCGTCGACATGCCTGCGCCGGTCAAGGCAATGGCGTGCCGGCTGTCCACCAGGTCCTTGGCGGCCTTTTCGATCAACTCGGTCATAGTGCACCTCCTCCAGTGCGTAAATGGGTAATTTTTTATACCATTTGCAACAGATTGAATCAATACCGACAACTCATCAAGAAAAAACACCGGATACTCTTTCAATTCTGTTTGCTTCCGGTGAATATAATTTATATAATTATATAAAGATAAACCGTCGAAATATAAAACGCCTTCATGGAGGTGACACCATGCCGACGTATGAATTTCAATGCGATGAATGCAAAAAGCAATTCTCCGTCACAATGAACCTGTCGGATCACGACAAAAAAAATTACCAGTGTCCGGACTGTAAATCCCGAAATGTAACCCAGCTCGTTTCGTCGTTTCAGACGCAAACATCGCGCAAGAGCTGAAGAAGCTTCCGAAACACAACCGCGATTCAGGGTTCGCAGCATTATCCGGTATACCCCGCAAGGGATGGGAGACCGCAAGAGGTGATCGCCGAAGATCCGCTGTATCCGGATTCCGGCGGCGATGCGCCGGTAATTGACAAAAAACAGCCGTTCGAGGTCTCTTCGGAGAGTAAACGTCCAGATGTATCCTTGAGAGCAACGCAGATTGACAATGTATTGGGGAGGCTGCAAATGGCACATATCATCCTAAAGGTTTCAGCAGCGGCTTTTGCACTCATGTTATCGGCGTCCTGTGAGCCCGGTTTCCATGACAGGCGATACGGCGATCACATGATGCCGTATGGATATGGAGGAATCGGCATGTGGATTTTGCTCGTCATTCTTCTCGTGATTTTCGTGTATATGTTTACCCGATCCCGATCGAACGAACGTAGAAAGGAAGATCCTCTCGATATCCTGAAGCGTCGATATGCCGGTGGAGAAATCTCCAAAGAAGAATTTGAACAGATGAAAAAGGATATTGGGAAGCGGGAGGATTAACATGGAAACGGGTGTTTATCTCCAACCGATCATTTCTCTGATTGCGGGCATTTTGATTCTGGTCATGCCGAGGCTGCTCAACTATATCGTGGCCGTTTACCTGATCGTTTTTGGTATCGTGGGCCTTCTCCGATAGTGAGCCGCTTCAAATGCCGTCTTCTTTTCTCCGGCTTTAAAGCGGCGGTACCGGCCGGCAGTCCGGATCGAACCGCTCGAATCCCAGGACCGGATTAACCGGGCATCGGACCGGCAGGTGGTTCAAATTCGCCGCTTCAATGCATTGATAGCAGCGGATACACTTTCGGATGGTTTCGGGCTTGCCCTGTCGAACCTTGGCAATCCAATAGGGGTCTGACAACAAAGCTCGCGATAGGGCGACAAAATCAATTGAGCCGTTTTCTACTGCCCGTGCAGCTGTATCCGGGTTTTGGAAATTGGCACACATCACCGGAATGGACACTTCATTTTTTATTTTTTCGGCGTCCGCGGTGATTGTGTCCTCGCCTGCCGGGAATACGTGGGTGACGCTGCCGAAACACCCCTGGCTCACGGAAATATAGTCGATTCCGGCCCCTTCAAGCCGCTGTGAAAGCCGGACCGAATCGGAAAGTCCGGCTCCACCTGGAATCCATTCCCGGGCGCTAAGCCGATATCCGATAACGGCGTTCATTCCCAATGCTTCTTTTAATTGCCTGACGATTTCTACGGAAAGTCGATGCCGATTCTCCCGCGAACCGCCGTATTCATCACGTCTTCGGTTAAAATAAGGTGAGGTGAATTGGGAAAGAAGGTAACCGTGAGCTCCGTGAAGTTCGATGCCTTCGAAACCGGCTTTGAGAACCCTCCCTGCGGCACGCAGGACATCCGACGTAAGCAGGCGAATGTCCTCCGTACTTACGGGTACGGGTATTTCCGGCTTTATGCGGCAGAAATCGCTGATATTTTTCGGAAGCCCTTCTACCGGCAATACAGCAGGAATGTCCGAAGGACCGACCAGGGGCCGTTGACGATGATGGTAGAAGGCCTGCGCTCCCTGACCAAGGGTCAATTGAACGATTCCTTTGGCGCCGCCCCAATGGATAACCCGGGCCAGATCGCTCAACCCGGGAATACTCTTATCCGATGCTGCGCCTAATCCAAGCCCTGGAGAAAAAGCATGCCGGCCGGTAATACCCGTTACCTCTACGATGACCAGTCCGACACCGGCCTTGGCCCGGGTATAATAATAGCACAAGGTCTGATCGGTAACCCTGCCTCCTTTTTCGGATGCGCTGCCGACGTAGGTCGGCGCCAGGACCAGGCGATTATTGATGGCGTGATTACCGATCGTTGAAGGACTGAACAGAGCTTCGTGACGGGGAAGCATCATACTCCTGACTCGACTTAAAAGGTGGATCGGTTTGGACCATTCACCGGCGAACGGTCCAAACGCTCTGCCCTCCGATATGAAAGCCGCAAGTAAAATAAGATCAAGGGGTTGGGTTTTATTCCATTACCTGCATCAAGGCTCGATCAGGTTCCGTGTTTATACAACTTTATGTGAAGAATGAGGACCTGTCAACCGTTTCGAAATCGACAAATAGACGGCCCTGTCGGATGCAATGCCTGTCGTGCAACTTCAAACGGTTCCGAAAATATATTTCATAAGGGGCTTAAAAATTGAAAGCCCGACCGACAAAAATCTTGCCGGTCGGGCTTTTAAAAAGAAAACAGGAGCCGGAGATCTGAAGTCAGAAGAAAATGGGGGGGTATTCTATTCCGATTCTTTTCTTCCGGCTTCTGAATTCTTGCAAAAAAATCTCTAAAAGCGGCACAATTCCCTCTTCCTCAATGCCTCAAGGCTTTCTCCTTCAGGATCGGGGTTCTCACCCGATAAGACTCGTGTTCGAGTTGACGCGTCAGCCATCCGGACCGGTGTGGTGTCACGAGGGCATAGGGCATTATCCAGCTGAGTCCCAAAATCCAGAACGCACCATAGGCATATGCCCACAGGGCATCGATACGCCTTGTCTGCAGGAGATACAAGCCGGCCATAAGGCTGGAAAAGATGATAATGCCCGCAACAGTGGTCATTCCGAATACCTGTGGATGAAACAAGGCCAATGCCGCCGCCGTAAAAAAAAACAGCGGTGATCGAATCAGTGAAATCCAGCCCAGAATCAAATTCACACGCGCCCCAAGCATGGAGCCTCGACGGAATCGGCGAAAGGCGAATCGGCTCATGGCCAACGTTTCGCGGATGTTGCTGCGAGCCCACCTCAAAAACATCTTGCATAACACGGCATAGTCGGTCGGCACGTTTGTATAGACCGTCGCATTTTGCTGAAAAAGAACGTGAAAGCCTTCTCTGAGGATCAAGTTGGTCATGGCCCGGTCTTCTCCGATATTGGCGGGTCGGCCGAAAAACGTCTGGTTCAGCCACTCATCCAATACCGTCATAGCAGCGCTTCGTCGATATGCGGAAAGCGCTCCGGGCGTACACATGACTGTTTTGACAACGCTTTGCCCGGCCCGAATAAAATCAAAGCTGTAAATGAAGACAACATCGAGCATTCTGGGAATGATACCGTGGCGTCGATTTAGAACGCGAACATTGCCGGCTACCGCCCCTACCCGGCCGTCGCATATAAACGGGCCGACAAGATTTCGAAGTGTCCGGGCCAAGACGACGGAATCGCTGTCCACCGTCACAAGAATTTCGCCCGAACTTTTCAGGATTCCGGCATGAAGTGCGTGGCGCTTTCCTTTGTTGACCGGCAGCTTCATTGCCTTGATTCGACCGGGAAATTCACTTTCCGCTTTTTTGATCCAGGACCAGGTGCTGTCCGCACTGCCGTCATCCACTGCGATAATTTCCATCCGATTTGGAGGATAATCACTGGTTACAAGGCTTTTAAGCGTCAAGAGAACCTGTCGCCCTTCATTGAATGCAGGTACCAGAACCGTGCACGAGGGGAGCTGTTCATCCGAAACAACCGGAATGGGCCGATAGCGGTGAAACAGAATCATCCGCCATATCAACCCGGCGGCATGGATCAGCAGAAAAACCACTCCAGTGCAGATAACCGTCTTTCCGAAAAACCCGTTAATGATATCTTCCGGAAAAAGCATGCTGCGACGCTCGCTGATCATCATAGATATGGAAAAGATTATGCAAACTAAAAACGCCGGAAACCATGACTTCTGCTGGGAAATGAAAGAGAAAAAACCCCCGGAGAATAAAATCCGCTGAAAATCGGCCATTCTTTTTATCCCGGTTTTGGGGTTCGGTTCTTCGCTTACCGTATCCACTGTATTCGATTTCATTTTCGGTCCATCCATCCTGTTGTCGCCATATTGCCGAGGCGAATGAGCTTGTCGGAAGCTTACAGCATCCGATTGGAAGATGGTCTAAAGCAATGTATATGCCAAATTGAAATGGGAATCGAATGAATGAAGCCCGAATAACCGCGGCAAACCGGGATTTCGTTTTCGATTGCCTACAAAATAGTGCAGGATTGCAAATATAGGGGAGGAATAAGGCCTGATTGGGCTTCGAATTCGTCTCGAATCGTGGAAAAATGTAGGAATTTTTCTTCTGCCCGGCAGCCCGCCGACCACGAATATTCGAATAACCACTTAAGACAAATGGTTATTCAAATAGTAGGATTTTTCATTCATTCCTTTTTCATGGCCGGTTTATTTTCCGTTCTGCCTTATTGCCGCCAACAGCAGCTCCAATTTCCCACATTTGCTCTTGTATGTTTTTTTCTTTATTCGTGTGCCGAACCAGCCGTAAAAGTTAAATTAAGTTGTTGATATTGGATTAAATAAAAGAAGGGAGAGAATTCCTGCACCTTATTTGATGCGGTGCATGTTCTGTGCTAATTTAAAAAATCAGGTGCAAAAAAATAGATGGCCGTAAATGACCTTGAAATAGGGGGGATCCATGAAAATACCTAAACGAAAACTCGGCAAGACCGGGGTGGACGTGACCATTCTGGGCCTTGGCGGAGAAGGCATACTCAGAACCTACGGCTACGAAAAGGAATCCGTTCATCTCATTAATCGGGCGATTGATTTGGGAATAAACTACCTGGAATCGGCGCGGGCCTATTCGGGAAGCGAGTCCTATTATGGGTCGGCCCTGAAGGAAAGGCGTAAAGACATTTTCCTTACCAGCAAATCGCATGCAAGGAATAAATCGGGAGCTCTGGCGCATTTGAGGGAGACCCTTCATCATATGCGTACGGATTATCTTGATTTATGGCAGGTTCATGATGTAAGAAATCAGCAGGATATCGCCGAGATATTCGGGTCCGGCGGGGCAATAGAGGCATTCGACCAATCGAAACGCCAGGGGAGTACGCGATTTGTCGGCATCACCGGCCACCATGACCCTTACGTATTGAGGCGCTGCCTCGAGCTGTATGACTTTGACACGGTCTTGATCCCGGCAAACCCGGCGGAACCTGCCTACGACAATTTTTTGGAAATTGTGGCGCCGCTCGCCCATGAAAAGAAAATGGGCGTTATCGGTATGAAGGTTTACGTCAGAGGGGTCGTTGCACGCGTTCCCGGATTCACGAGTGTGGCGCCGTACTTCCGTTTTGCACTATCACAGACTATCGCCACGGCTGTCATCGGCTGTGATACGGTTCAACAATTAGAAGAAAATGTTCATCTGGCAAATACGTTCAGCCCGATGGCCGACAATGAAATGAAAGATCTGGTCAACCGGCTCTCGCCATATGCAAATGCGCTCTTGTATTACAAACCATCGAAAAACGGCTCCCCTTAGGAAAAATGCCGGCCATCGAACATAGGACACCTTCATTATGGCCAAAAAAGACGACAGAGACATAGAAAAGAGATATCCGGCGGGTCAGATGGTAATGAAATTAAGAAGACTCGCCGACAGTCTGGAACAAGGCAAACCGTTCAGGATCCAAATTGCAGGGGAAAAAGTGAACATTCCTGTCGACGCTGTTTTCAACATCGAACATGAGCGGGAAGGCGATTTGGAGGAAGTAGAGTTTCAGTTTAAATGGCGTAGGCGCGGGTGGCGGTTTATATGCCGGGTGCAAGCTCTTGAAAACGGACTTCCAAAAGCGCGGCTGCAGAAAGCGGGTGGCGGATTTTTCAGCAGCCGGTACAGGGCTCTAACTTTTTAACCCATCTGAAAATGAAAAAATTCAATGTAACGACGGGGTGGAGGATTGCATGATAACGCTCGCAGATGACCTGTTCTGGAAAACTCGTTTGGATAATCTGAAAATAAGGTTGGAGAAAAATAACTTCGACGTCTATTTGGCAGAAGACCGACATGAAGCAAAAGAAATCGTTTTGCAGGTCATCCTTTTAAAAAGCGGTGCCAAACGGATTTCAATGGGGGATTCACTGACAGCCGTAAGTACAGGGATTTTCGAATCAATAAAGCAACAGCCGGAGCTTGAATTCCTGGATACATTCGAACCGGGAATATCCTTTGCAGATGCATTGAAGCTGCGCCGAAAAGCCCTTTTGGTCGATTTGTTCATTACCGGCACCAACGCCGTGACGCAAAAGGGGCAGTTGGTCAATTTGGATATGGTCGGTAACCGTGTCGGTGCCATTACCTTCGGCCCAACGCATGTCGTGATTATCGTGGGCCGGAACAAGATCGTATCCGATCTGGATGCCGCGATGCAGCGAATCCGAGATTACGCTGCCCCGGTGAATGCCATCCGACATCATCAAGAGCATCCCGAACTCGATCCGCCGTGCACAAAAACTTCCGTTTGCAGTAACTGCAGCAGCCCCATGAGGATCTGCAATACATGGACAATCACCGAAAAGAGCTTTCCACCAGGGCGGATCAAGATCGTTCTGATCAATGAAGACCTCGGACTATGAACATTGACATGCATTTACGAGGGAGGCATGCTATGGACTATCAGCACATTATCTATCGGCCCGGCAAAACGGCACGCATCATTCTGAATCGTCCGGAATACCTCAATGCCCAAAGCTACCGGATGCTGGAAGAAATCGACAGCGCAATGGTAGCCGCCGCAGACGACCCGCACTGCGGGGCAATCCTCCTTTCGGGGAATGGTCGGGCTTTTTCGGCCGGTCATGACATTGGAACAGAAGAAGACAACAGCTATAAAAAGCAGCAGGGTTATGCCGTTCACGGCGATTCGGACGTGCACCGGTTGTTTGAAGATATGCGCAAGTTGTACATCGATTTTACATTGTCCTGGCGGAATGCGGCCAAACCCACGATTGCAATGGTCCATGGGTATTGCATTTTCGGGGGATGGATGGTGGCCTCGGCGATGGATGTCGTATTTGCCGCCGAGGACGCCCTGTTTCTGCCCGGATTTGTCGAGTATTTTTCCGTTCCGTGGGATATCGGACCGAGACGGGCAAAAGAAATTCTTTTCGAGCATCGCTATATTACCGCCAAAGAGGCATATGCGTATGGTTTTGTGAATCGGGTTTTTTCCCCGGAATCGCTCGAGAAAGAGACACTTGCCTATGCACAGCGGGTTGCGGACAACTATCTGGACAATCCATCACGGGTGAGGCTGTGCAAATTTTCCATAAACCACATGGAGCAGTCCATGGGATTGACCGCCGAAATCGAATCCGCCTTCAACAATTTTTGCCTGATGAATATTACGGAGTTAAGAGGGCTTGCATCGCCGCGTGAGGGTGGTTTTGCCCGAACCGACGCAGCGAAAAAAAATTTCGAGCTTTCCCTGCGATGGTTGGAAAAATCCGGTTTGGCATGAAAGGTTCTTTCCGGTTTTCAAGACAGGGGATTCAGGTCCTTATTTCGCTCCGGATATGATGTATCAAACCCGATGTCGAGGCGTCGTGTTCCGAGATCGGCGCATCCTTTTCAAGTTCCGGCACGATGACCTTGGCCAGTTGCTTGCCTAACTCCACTCCCATCTGATCGAAAGAGTTGATGTTCCAGATAATCCCCTGAGTAAAAATTTTGTGTTCGTAAAGGGCGATCAGCATACCCAGTGTTTTGGGCGTAAGCTTCCTGTAGATGATGGAATTGCTGGGCATATTGCCTGGAAAGCTCTTTGCAGATGCCAACCGTTTCAGATTTTCACCCGATACACCGTTTTGCTTGAGGTAAGCTGAGGCCTCCGCTTCTGAGCGGCCTTTCATAAGGGCCTCGGTTTGGGCCAGGAAATTGGATAGAAGCACGATGTGGTGATTCTCAACGGGGTTGAGGCTTATTGCAGGCGCGAGAAAATCGCAGGGTACAAGCCGGGTTCCCTGATGCAGAAGCTGAAAAAAGGCATGCTGCCCATTGGTTCCCGGCTCGCCCCAGATAACGGGTCCGGTGGCATAATCCACGATGTCCCCGTGCCGGGTGGCACGCTTGCCGTTGCTTTCCATATCGCCTTGCTGAAGATACGCCGGAAATCGGTATAGATATTGATCGTAGGGCAGAACGGCGTGGGTTTGGGCGTTGAAGAAATTGGTGTACCATATGCCGAGCAGCCCCATGATCACCGGGATGTTTTCTGAAAACGGTGCAGTGCGAAAGTGTTCATCGACATCGTGGGCTCCCTCGAGAAATTCCTGAAAGCGCGCCATTCCGATGGCGACGGCCACGGAAAGGCCGATAGCGGACCATACGGAATATCGGCCGCCAACCCAATCCCAGAATTCGAACATGTTTTTTGGATCGATGCCGAATTCCGCCACCCGTTTTTCATTGGTGGACACCGCTACAAAATGTTTTGCAACGTCGCCGCCGGGAAACTTCGACGAAAACCATTCCTTTGCCGATGCCGCATTCATCATGGTTTCCTGCGTGGTGAAACTTTTGGATGAAATAATAAAAAGCGTTGTGCTCGGATCGAGTTCAGCGAGCTGCGTTGCCAGGTCGGTCCCGTCCACGTTGGATATAAAGTGGATGCGCAGTTCAGGTTTGGCGTAAAAATCAAGCGCCGAAACAACCATTCTAGGCCCTAAGTCGGATCCGCCGATGCCGATGTTGACCACATCCGTGATGGGGCGATCGCCGCTTCCCCGCCATTGGCCGCTTCTAACGGCATCACAAAAACGCGCCATTTTCTCCAGTACGCGATTGACATCCGGCATGACATTCTTCCCGTCAACCCGAATGGGGCGGTTGGAACGGTTTCGAAGGGCAATATGCAAAACCGCTCTGTTTTCGGTGATATTTATTTTTTCACCGCTGAACATCGCGTTTATCCAATCGGACAACCGGGCCTGAGTCGCAAGATCGACAAGCAGGGCCAGCGTCTCTTCCGTAATACGGTTTTTGGAGAAATCGAACAGAATATCGTCCAATTTCATGGAAAATCGAGGAAACCGTCCCGAATCTTCCACGAAAAGGTCACGCATATGGCGCTTCTCGATTCGTCTGAAATGACGTTCAAGAGCCTTCCAGGCCTGCAGATCCTTCAAAGCATTCATTTCCCCCCACTTATAGCTTGCCCGTTCGGGAATTTTAACGAGTTGACAATAACGTTGTCGCCGAAAACGGGCGTTTGAACGTGTTCAGGCGGCATTTTCCTGAGGACTGTGCCCTTGGGCGGAACCGATGTAAAGTCCGGAGAGCTGCACATTACAGGCAACCCTCCGGACCTGACGTTTTAGAATTCTGCACTGTGGCTGATGTCGGCTTTTTCGCGATGTTCCTTTAAGAAGGACATGACATTTTCCTGAACTTTTTGCTGCTTCAAGAACGATTGGATTTTCGGAGCCGCTTCATCGCGTGTCATTGTCGATGCCTCTTTTCGATCGGTCACCTTTATCAGATGGAATCCAAAATTGGTGGCAACGATGTCGCTGACTTCACCCTCCTTCAGTTTGAAGGCCGCATCCTCGAACGGCTTGACCATTTTGCCCCGGGAAAAGAATCCCAGGTCTCCGCCGTCGGACTTGCTCGGACACTGCGAATACTTCTGAGCCAAAGCTGAAAAATCGGCACCGCCTTTCAACTGCTCCTGAATGTCCCTTATTTTTTCTTTTGCGGCCGCTCTCTCTTTTTCATCCGCTTCCGGGTTTACCTTGATGAGGATATGCCCGGCTTTCACCTGCTCGGGTGTATGGAAGGAATCTTTATTGGCTTCATAATAAGAGGTGATTTCATCCTCGGATACCGAAACCGGTTCAATAAATTTTTGGGTAACAAACTCCTGTATGAGCATCTGGCGCCTGATCTGTTCCTTCATCTCCCCGGTAGAGAGATTCATGTCATTGATATGTTTTTTATATTCCGCATCATTTTTCATGCGTTCTTCCACACGGGACCATTGGGTTTGAAACGCCTCTTCATTCAGTTTGTAGCCTTCTTTTTTCGCTGCCTGAAGAAGCAGTTCCGCATCGATCATGTTTTCCAGAATTCGTTTTTTCACTTCGGAAAGCTGGTCATCCGTGATCTCCTGGTTTTGCAGGGCCATTCGCTGCTCGAAAAAGTCCAGGGACACATTGAATTCTTTTTCTGTGATCTCGGCGCCGTTCACGGTTGCAAGAACCTCGTTCGGTTCGGGCGTTTCCACAGCACTTGCCGGCTGGGTTATAAGAATGGCGAACCCAACAGTCAGCAAACAAAACGTTAGAGCGAAGTATTTCATACGATTCACTTTCTCCTATAGGGTATTATTTTTTCATGTTCTTAAAAGCCGAGCTTTTCGTTTACCAGTAAAACCGATATATCGGTGATTACGGGCCTGCGATGAAGAATTGTTGTAATTCTGCATATCCGCTGAGGAGAATGGCAGTCGCTGCAGATGCCGGTTTCCGCGCAAGGGGTATTCATTCCCAGGCTCTTGGCGCGCATGGGAGCAGCAATATCGTGTACCCGTTTGATCGCCGCATCCAGATTTTCCGCAACCTTGTTCATACCCGCCACAATCACCACTTTTTTGGGTCCGAAAGTCATGGCATTGTTGCGGTTGCCCATTCCATCTATGTTGACGATTTCCCCCGTTAAGGATATGCCGTTTGCACTGCAGAAAAAACAGTCGCACCGACCTTGATTCAGCCGGATTTCAAGCTCTTGTTCGGATGACAATCCTTCCTGCCAGTGATCATATACGGTTTTTCCCGCTTTTCGGAGCTCATCCGGAATGCCGATTTTCCGAATGGTATCCGATCCGCCGACTCCATACGTCGAAAAATGTGAAAAACGGTCCAGAACGATGCGCTTCGCATCACCGGCACTGTCGGCAAAGATCGCATCAAAACCGTTTTTTACGAGATTTTCCATGCATTTTTCCGCCCACCTGCCCCACAGCCAGTTTTGATAATCCGTATCCATCAGGGCTCCTTTCGAATAAAATTCACCGGGATGATTTCTCCCGGTCGCACATGTTGAAAAATGGAGGTGTCAATTGTCGAACCGGTTAAACCGTATATATTCGATTCGGCCGTGCTGATTGATCAACAGGTTTAAAATCCAACTGATCAAACCGATAATGATCGATCCGAAAACCGCGGACCAGAAACCATTCACCTCGAATCCGGGTACGGCACCGGATGCCATCATCAGGAGCACGGCATTGATGACGAACATAAACAAGCCCATGGTCAGAATAGTGATGGGAAGCGTCAAAAGGATTAGAACCGGCCGGAAAAAGGCATTTAATATCCCGAGAAGAGCGGCGGTAAAAACGGCGCTTAAGAAACCGCTCACACGAATGCCGTCAAGCAGAAGCGATGTCACCAGAATGGCGACCGTCAGTATAATCCATCTTATAAATAACCCATGCATCGTTGCCTTCTCCAAAAGCATATTTTTTAAATTTAACCACAAATGGATGGGTTTTGGCAAGACTCCTTTTTCGAGCGCACATTTTTAATAAAAAGTTATTTATCTGTTGACTTTAAACGTGTATCAAAATAGGTGAGCCTGTTAAAATAAGAAACAACAAATCAAAACGGCTTTTATCGCGAAAATTTCAATAGGATACCCTCGAAACGTTCACTATGGAAATAACGGCATCGAAAGTAAAAAATTTCCCGGCCAAACGAAAAGAACTCGTCGCTGACTGGCAGACGCTCATCCGCACGTTCATTAAGCCTGAAAATGAAGCTTCCAAAACGATTCTACTCAAGTATATGGAGCCCATTCTTTTCGGTTTGCATGCTTTTTTGAACAAACATGTCGGCATTACCGAGGAGGTCAGCCTGAAGGAATTGGCACGAAAATATGAAGATACCGTGATCAGTTCGAATCCCGAGAAAAAGCTGGCTGAAGTGATTACCGACTTGATCGAAGATATCGCTCCGCATGCGGTGAATATTGCGTCCCCGTACTTTGTCGGCCATATGACATCTGCCATTCCGTTTTTCATGGTACATTTGAAGACCATAGTCGCCGCTTTGAACCAGAATGTCGTGAAGGTTGAAACATCGAAGGTCGTTTCGGTGGTGGAGAAACAGGTGCTGGCAAAGATCCACCGGCTGATCTATCATTTTGACGAATCCTTTTACCAAGAGCACGTTCAAAATCCCGGCACCACCTTGGGCTGCTTTACAGACGGGGGCACGCTTGCCAATACCACGGCCTTATGGGTCGCCAGAAATGCGTTGCTTTTCGCCAAAGACGGGTTCGAGGGCGTTGAAAAGGAAGGCATTTGCGCGGCCTACAGGGCCCATAACATCGAGCGATGTGTCGTTCTCGTATCACGATTGGGCCATTATTCACTGCGCAAGGCCGCCGGACTGCTTGGCATCGGCAATCAAAACCTCATCCCCGTGGATGTTGACAGCCGAAACAAGATCGATGTGAAACACCTGAAAAAGATGGTTTCCGAATTTCAAAGAGAAAACGGAAAAACCCGGATCATCGCCATTATCGGCATTGCCGGAACCACGGAAACCGGTGCAATCGATCCTCTTGACACATTGGCCGATATCAGCGAAACCCTCGGCGTTCATTACCATGTGGATGCGGCATGGGGTGGGCCCACCCTTCTTTCCGACAAATATGCCAAATTGTTAAAGGGGATAGAGCGGGCCGATTCGGTGACGATTGACGGCCATAAGCAGTTTTACATGCCCATGACCTGCGGCATGGTCTATTTTAAGGACCCGCACCGGATGGAATATGTGGCTTACCATTCACGATATGTAAACCGCCCGGGTTCGGTTGATTTGGGGATAAAATCGCTGGCCGGCTCCAGGGAAGCCAATTCGTTGATTCTAGACAGCACGTTGAAGATTATGGGTGGCAAGGGATACGCGCTTTTGATCGAACACGGCATCGAAACAGCCTCTGAATTTGCCGAAGAAATCGAAAGAAGGGAAAATTTTCAGCTTGTCACCCCGCCGGAACTGAACATCTTGACCTATCGCGTCTGTCCGGCGCACATAAGGAAAAAGTTGACAACGGCCACGGACGAAGAAAAGCTCGAAATCAACAGGCATCTAAACGATATCAATCAGAACCTCCAACGGCTGCAGCGTGAGGCGGGCAACAGTTTCGTTTCCCGCACCACACTGATAAAGCCGGAGATGGGCGGTGAAGTCGTTGTGCTGAGGTGTGTCATTATGAATCCGATGACCAATATGAATATACTCAATGACATTCTCGATGAACAGGAAGAAATATTTAAGCGCCGGTTCGACGAAGGGCGAAAAATTGCACTGAAGTAAGCAGCGGCCGCCGGTACGCACATCCCTTTTTTTTATCGACCCTGTTCAAGAAGCTCCCGATATCGAAAGCAATCCATCGTGTGATCGTTGGCCAAACCCACTGCCTGCATGTAGGCATAGGAGATCGTGGGGCCGACAAAGGAAAATCCCCGCCCTTTCAGATCTTGGGATAATTTTTTCGATAATACCGTTTGTGCCGGAACTTCCGAAGGAAACCGCCACCCTCCTACAGCGGGTGTGCCGTCGACGAATCCCCACAGGTAATTCGAGAAGGAGCCGAAAGCGTCTTGAACCTTGATAAAGGCCCGCGCGTTTAAAACGGATGATTCAAGCTTGCGCCGGTTCCGAATGATGGTTGTGTCCGCCATAAGCATGTTCAGCTTTTCGTCATCGTATCGTGACATAACGTGGGGGTCGAAGCCGTCCAGTGCTTCTCGGAAATATTCCCGCTTTCTCAAAACAGTGATCCAGCTTAAACCGGCCTGCATGCATTCCAGAACGAGAAATTCAAACAGTTTTCGGTCATCGTAAAGAGGCGTTCCCCATTCGGTGTCGTGGTAGGCAATGTACAAGGGATCTTCACCAACCCACCGGCATCGCTGTTTTTCACCCATTATTACTCCATGGTGTAGATTTTTGTGATTCGATCAGGTAACATTCATTAATTTTTGTGTTCATAGCGCCGGCGAATAAGCTTGAACGATATTTCTCGGATATGGAACCGAAAGATAGAATCATCCCTTCACGTCCGGGCGCGTTTGAATGGATATATTGGTTTACTATAAATTACAATAACATTGACATGACATTATTACGAAAAAGCGGCGGCTTTGAACCGGCCGGACCCGATGCGGACATTACCTCGCCGGACGCTCTGAAAACCTGGTTTGATGTTGATGTCGGCCGTATAAAAAAAGCGGCAGACTGTTATCCGATGAAGATAAGCCCCCATTTTTTCTCCTTAATAGAGGGGCCGGGGGATGCCGTGTGGCGGCAAGTCGTCCCGGATTCAAGAGAGCTCGATGGAAATATCGCCTGGGATGATCCCCTTTCCGAAGAAAACCAGTCTCCGGTTCCAGGCGTTATCCACCGCTATCCGGACCGGGTTTTATTTCTCGTGTCCAATCAATGCGCCGTGTACTGCCGTTACTGCATGCGGAAAAGATTGGCCGGGAAATCCTTCCTTCCGTCAAAGGATGTCATTCAAGACGGCATCGCGTATATTCGGCGGACCCCGGCAATCCGGGAGGTTCTGCTCTCCGGGGGAGATCCGTTGATGCTGGGGGGTAATGTCCTAAAGGACATTTTAAGCTCACTTCGGGAAATACCGTTTGTGGAAGTGCTGCGGGTCCACACCCGTGTTCCAGGAGCTCTCCCGCACCGTATCTCCCGCGGACTTGCCGACATGCTCAGCCGGTTTCACCCGCTTTATATCAATGTTCAATTCAATCATCCTTCCGAACTGACGCTGGAATCGGAAGCCGCGTGTAAAAAATTGGCCGATGCGGGAATCCCTTTGGGATCCCAGACTGTTCTGCTCAAAGGTATCAATGACGATCCAAACGTGCTGAAGGACCTGTTCGCCGGATTATTGAAAATCCGGGTTAAACCCTATTATCTGCATCATCCGGATGTGGTAAAGGGAACGGATCACTTTAGGGTACCCGTAGCCAAGGGGTTACGAATCGTAAAGTCGCTGCAGGGTCGCATTTCGGGTATGGCGATTCCCCGATATATGATCGATTTGCCGGGAGGAGGCGGGAAAATCCCACTGGTGCCGGAGTTTATCAGAGAGAGCCGCAACGGCATGATATATGTGGAAGGATTTGACGGGAAGGTATATGCTTATCCGGAATGTTAAAAAAAGGGGTTTGCTTTTTCCCCCCATACCATTATATGGCTTTTTATTAAAAGCTTTCGCGAGGACAATATTATACCGGAGGACACGCTATGTATTTCGGGTATACAGGGCCGGAACTCATGATCTTCGGACTGGCGGCTTTTGCTATTCTTTGGTCCTTGATTAAAATTCTGATCCTTGAAAGGCACACCAGTAAATTTTTGTACTGGTTTGTCCTGATCGCCACCTGCCTGTCGCTTTGGCTCTGGCGAAGCGGTATTGCGGCCGACGCTTATCTCCAGGTCCGGCTATGGATCGGCACTCCGAAGTAATCCGGGCGCTTTTCACCTGAGATTGAATGGAATTTTATAGTCCCGGCCTTCCTTTTGAACGATGACTTCCTCTTTATCGATTTGAACGATCTGAACGCCGGTAATGGATCCGCCTTCCCGGCAGATGACGCCGTTAATCACCGCGATCCGGCCGTCCGGGTTTTCGGCCCAGGCGATTGCCATGAGCTTAAGATCGCCTTCCTGGTAAACAGGAATTTGCCGGGGTTCTTCGCCCATACGATTCGTGACCGACCGTGTTTCATCCGGGGGCGATTGAACCGGTTCACCGGTGGTGTGGCGCAGCTTTTCGTCATCCTGGATGGGGACGGGTTCCTGTCTGATGTTTCGGTTCGACCCCCGAATCGATTCAGGTAAGCCGATCGCTGAATTCGTATTCACCTTCGTTGTCGGTTGTTTGCCTGCAATTACCGTTTGCGGCCGGGTTTGGACCTTTTCCGTCGGGTTGACCGAATTTTTTTTGCCGACACGTTCAGCAGGATTTTGGGATTGACCCGATTTTTGGATCGAAGACGGGCTGTTCCGGATGGTTGCCGAATCGGGCCCGGCTGACGGTGTTACGGCAGCCCTCATGTCCGGCTGAGCCATGGCGGGTTTTTTTGTCGGCGAATTTCGTTGTTGGTGATGACCGTTATACATGACGGTAACCAGAATCCAAAGGATCACTCCAACCACCGAAAAGGCGGCAAAAAAACCGCCGATCCGTTTAGCTGTCCGTGCTCTTCGGTTATGTGCACGGACCGTCGTGGAAAGGGATCGAACATGTTCTTGCCGCGGCTGCTCCCTTTCGAGTTTTTTTAGTGCCTTTAATATCGAGCTCACTTGATCATGCCTTGTGTTGCCTATGGTGTTTGCATGCTTAATTTCGGAATATCCAATTTCCCAAGCTGATTGTAGAGAATGATCGTGGTTAACGGTCCAACCAGACCGTCTTCCAGCAGTCCATGTTCATGCTGGATCATTTTCACGGCCTCAAAGGTGGCCTTGTCATAATACGGGCTGAACTCGATATGATCGTAACCGATATCCCGAATGTGCATTTTTAGCGTTAAAATGGACTCTTCTGTGGCATTTGCCGGAATAAGGCCGTTATAGCCGTAGAAATCTTTCCATGGCACATAAGCCGACCCGGACCAGTAGGCATTCAACCGCTCCAGAGGTATCCGGATTTCCGGTTCTTCCATGCTGTGCTTCAGGTTGGCAAAGCCGTCCTCCAGTCGACTCAACGTCAGATAAACCGGGGATGGCCGCCCGGGAACCTGCAGCGCCAAGGCGGCTGGAAGATTCAATTTTTTCAGCACCCTTATATTCCTCGTTACCGGCAGAATGTTAAACCCGGCCTGCTTGGCGGCCAGCCGAAAGAACATACCGTCATCGTCGACATTCGACAAAAAAGCAGGCAGATCGGATGCTCGGCCCCATATCGCCATCACTGTCTTCATGGCTTCTCGACGAGAGGATTTCGGATCCAATGTATTGAGGCGCTCTTCTATGCTCAATGCCTTTGCCGCCGTCGTTGGGGACGTTGGCGGACGTTTTTCCCCCTTCTTTGCAACAACAGGGGCGGCGGATGAACCGGCCGGAACAATTTTTGGCTCTGGTGCGGGGGAGGTTTCTTTTCCAAGGACTTGTTTCCGGGGTGCTGCGGTTTCCGGTGGGGAAGCTTTAAAAAAGGTGTTCGGCAAAACCAGAAAAAGCACCCCGCATAAGATCAATCCTAAAGCCGTCACTTTCATCGGTCCGATATACCATGGGCGGATCGGGGAGGCCTTTCCGGACAATTCACCGATGGCTGAACGAATAATGGAAATACCGATGGTTCTTTCATCCAGGCCGAATCCGGTTAACAGCGCCCTGTCGCAAATAATATTGATTTTCCTGGGAATGCCTCCGGAATGCTTGTAAATGGCGGAAACGGCCCGTTTTGTAAACACGGTCTGCGGCTTTACTGAAGCGATGTTTATCCGGTGCGCGATATACGCCCCGGTTTCCTTCAAATCAAAGGGTCTCAAATGGCAGTTCAAGGTAATGCGTTGGCCCAGTTGCCGCAACTCGGGGGAATCCAGCATCTCTCCCAGCTCGGGCTGACCGACGAGAATGATCTGCAGCAGCTTCTCCTGGGTGGTTTCCAGATTTGACAAAAGCCGCACCTGCTCCAGCACTTCCAGATTCAAATTCTGGGCCTCATCGATCAGCAGAATGACCTTTTTGTTATTCCGCTTTTGTTCGATTAAAAAAGCATTCAATTCATCGATGAGATTCTTGGTATGAACCGCCGTCGAATCAATGCCGAACTCATCATTGATTGCCCTCAACAGCTGGATGGCGTCCAACTTCGGATTAAAGATAAAGGCGGATTTGACGTTATCATCCAAACCTTCCAGAAAAGACCGGCACAACGTGGTTTTGCCTGTACCGACCTCGCCGGTGATCAGGACGAATCCCTCGCCTTCCGAGACGGCGTAATTCAGATGGGCAAGCGCTTCCTCGTGCACGCGACTCAAGAAAAGATAATCCGGGTTGGGCACGAGTTTGAACGGCCTCTCCTTGAATCCAAAGAATTGTTTATACATAAAAATAACATCCTATCGTGATACGTTTCCGGTTCTTTCCCGGCAGCCGGGGTTTCGATCGTCTTCGGCCCGGGAGGGGTTGCGGAGGAATGTAAAAACACAGGCCGTACACCCTTCCGACCGATGTGGGCTTGAGGAAAGATAATTTGCGGCTTATGTTATTCGTTATACCAGCGAACCACGCCTTTTTTAAAATCGATGGCATATTCAAAATGCTGAAGAAAATTCATACCCAAAAGACCGTTGTGAGTAACTGCAGGCCCCTGATGATCGATAATACCCACCATTATGTTTTCTTTTTCATGCGGCCCCACCTTTACGGAGGACAGCCGGGCCGTGTCGAACACGATCTCCTTGCCGCCGACAATCCTCGCAGTTCCCGTACCGGTATCGGTGATGTCGAGCTCTTCGGCAATATTCCGGTCGATCGTAATAATGGATGCCCCGGTATCCAGTACCATTACCACTTCCAGGATTTTTTCCCCATTACACAATGTGACCGGAATCAGGACATTGTTTTTATCGATAACCACATTGGTTTCCATGTTTTTTTCGGCCTCGATCGTTTTCAACAGCGCCTGCTTTTCGATATCGGTCAGGTTGTCGAATGTTTCCGGGTACGCATCGAACCGGTTGCGGAACTCAAGCGGAATTTTATGCAGGTCATCGACAAAATAGACGGTTCCGTCGTTGCCGATATACTTGTAAAATTCACCAAAAGCCGGTGCCTGGAATATCGTCAGGACGAAAACGGTCCATGCAAAAGCACCTGTCATTTTCATCATACCGGCTGCCTCCAACAGCAGTTTTGCCGGCCGGTACCCCCTGGTTCCGGTCGACAAGAAAATCCGCCCAAATGCCATAACTGAAAACGGCAGATGTTGCAATGCTTATATAATCGCAATCAACGGATAACTCAAGTAAGATCCGGATAAATTTCCAAAGCTTTGGACATCCTTTTTGACACACGCCTGAAAATGGCGTAAAGGTAAACCTAAACGTATCCCGTCACCTACTTTTCGGAGAATATTTATGAATACCCTGAACTATGATCTCGCGGATAAGGTCGTCGTGGTCACCGGCGGAAGCAGGGGCATCGGTCTTCACATGGCTGGAATGCTGTTACGGGAGCAGGCCAACGTCGTCATTTGCGGACGAAAGCAGGCCGGCCTGGATGCGGCGGCCGCTCAATTGAACTCGTCGGACCGATTATTGAGCGTCAGTGCACATATCGCTAAAGAGGAGGACGTGGACGCGCTGTTTGAAGCCGTTGTCCACCGGTTCGGCCGGTTGGACATCCTGGTGAACAATGTGGGCATGAACATGGTCACCGGTGTCACTGATGCCGATCCGGGTCTATGGCGGAAAATCATCGATACCAACTTGACCGGAACCTTTTTGTGCTCACGGAAAGCCGGACAGCTCATGCGTGAGCAGAACAAGGGAAAGATCGTCAGCATTTCATCCTTGGCCGCCCACCGGGCGAGTCCCGCCATGGGCATTTACGGAATTGCCAAAGCCGGGATTGAAATGATGACGAAAGTCCTGGCTCAGGAACTCGCGCCCCATAATATTCAAGTCAATGCCGTCGCCCCCGGAATGGTGAGAACGGATTTCAGCAAGCCGTTCTGGTCAAACCCGGAGTTTTACAGCACCATTATTAAATCCATTCCGCTGGGTAGAATCGCCGAATGCGCAGATGTTGTCCATCCGGTTCTTTTTCTATGCTCGGAAGGTTCGAATTTCATCACCGGGCAAACGTTATTGGTGGACGGTGGCGCCAGCGCGGTTTAAATGCAGGAAAGCCGTCCCGAACGGGCCCAAATCCCTTGTGAGATTACGGCCGAGCGGAAGAGGACCATCCATGGAAAAAAAGGACATACGCATTTTACTGGTCCGCCACGGAGAAACCGAATGGAACCGTACCCGTCGATTTCAAGGCAGATGCGATACACCGTTGAATGAAACCGGTGTTCGCCAGGCCGAAGCGGTGGCCGGGATGCTGAAAGATGAAGCGGTGACAACGGCTTACACCAGCCCCCTGTTGCGCGCGAAGGAGACGGCGAAACGAATAATGGACTATCATTCCCAAGCCCGGCTCATTGAAGAACCGGATTTCATCGAAATGGACCTGGGGACGTTTGACGGAATGGACGCTGTTGAATGGTCACGGATGTATCCGAATTTTATGAATCAGTGGCGGGAGAACCCGGGCACATTGAGAATGCCGGGTGGTGAATGCCTTGATGAAGTCCGACATCGAGCGGTAAGCGCCCTTTATCGCATTATTGCAAAACACCCGGATAACAGCACGGTTCTGATTTGCAGCCATAATTTTGTTATCTTGAGCCTGCTGTGTTTCGCGAAAGGTATACCTCTTGACGGCTTTCGCCGCCTGCGGCAGTCGAACGGTGCCGTCAGCATCATTTGTGTAAAAAACGGAGTAATGACGGTAACGGCTGTAAATCTGCTGCCCGAAGTGTGTGTCACCCTTCCCGTGACTTCCCGGGCCTGATGATCCCGGGGGATTGTAGGCCTACAGTCCTTTTCTAAAGAGAATGAATGATTTCCCGACTGTAAACATTTTCAGAATGCAGGAATAAATAAGGTATAATCGAAAGTACGAAAAAAAGGAGCATTGTATGCAGTCACGCGGACCGCTCATGATAGAGCATCGCCTGATCGAAAGGATGATTGCGGTCATCAGGAATACCCTCAAACAAATAGATTCGACCGGCAGGGTCGATCCCGTTTTCGTCGATACCGCCGTTGATTTCATCCGAATGTACGCAGATCGGACGCACCATGGAAAAGAAGAGGATATTCTTTTTCGTGAACTGGATAAACGCAGCCTTTCCGTCCCGGATCGGCGGCTCATGAAAGAATTGATCGATGAACACGCCTTCGGGCGGCAAACGACTAAAGCGCTTGTGGAGGCCAATACGCTTTATCGGAATGGCGATGAAACCGCCCTGAATGATATTGTCAAAAATTTTGAAACACTGGTCGGGTTCTATCCCGAACACATTGAAAAAGAAGATAAATTATTCTTTCCGGCATCCAGGGCCTACTTCACCGAAGAAGAGGATCAGGTCCTGCTCGAGAATTACCGGGATTTTGACCGAAAAATGATTCATGAAAAATACGGAATACTGGTCGAAAGGCTGGAAACAGACTGAGCCCCTGCCGGCGGTTAAAGCCGTTTACTGCTTCAGGGCTTGGTCGATCGTTATTCAATCCATTTTTTTATTGATTAAAACGGCACTTTTCCATAAAGTAATAGAAATTCTGCCCGCAATTCACTCCCATTTTCGGATGCACACGCCTCAAACCGGGAAATCATCGCCATGGATGAACGGATCAAAAAACAAGCCCTGGTCGACGCCTACATATCCAAAGGTGACATTAAATCGGCGGTCGAACTGTTGTTCGACCTCATCGTGGGGTACGCACAAAAGAAGGAATTCATTCAGGCCGAACAATTGAGGGAAAAACTCATTGAGGTCGATTCGATGGCCTTGTCCGAGATAATTAAATCCGGTGAACGTATCGAAGAGGAAAAGGCCAAATCGATCGACAAGCAGCATTTGGCTGTTTGGGCGGATTTGTACGGCATGCTTACGGCGGAAGAAGCCAACGCCGTATACTTTTCTTTAACCGAGACGACCCTCGATCCCGGGCAGATTTTATTTGAGCAGGGGAAAAAAAATGGCTCATTGTTTTTGGTGGAAGAAGGATCGTTAATGCTGATCTGCAGTTTCAGGGGAAAATCGGTGATGGTCAGGCGGGTGGAAAAAGGTGGTTTTGCAGGAGATGACACCTTTTTCCAACTATCGGCATTCAGCAGCGTTTCCGCCGTAACGGAATCGCCCGTTCAATTAAGATGTCTGAAAAAGATGGATTTGAAGGTTCAAAATGAAAAGTTTCCCGGATTGCGCAGCAAAATCCATGATTATTGTATTAAGGCAGGCCTGACGGATGATGCCGTTAGAGTGATGAAGCTTGACCGAAGAAGTGAAAGACGCTTTGACATTCAAAATTCCGGGGTTTTCCAACTGCTCGACCGATCCGGTCAGGCAATGGGATCACCATGGAAAGGGACCTTATCCGACCTCTCGCCGGGCGGCATTAGTTTTTTCATGAGAATATCAAAGAAAGAGACCGCCGCCCTGTTGCCGGGCCGAAAGCTTATGGCAACCTTCGCGCTCCCAACGGAAAAGGGTCTGCTCAAGATAAAAAAATCCGGAATAATAACCAATGTAACCGAAGACGCCTTCAACGACTATTCTCTGCATGTCCGATTTGACAATGTGTTGCACGACGAAATAGTGACGCTGATCCAACGTCATTTCGGCAGTGGCCGGAATGCCGAAACGTCCGACTGATTCCCTGATTCGTCCATACCGAAATCAGGCAAATACCCCGAATAAATACAACCTTCACCTACTTTGCCATGTGCTCCTCAAGTGAATGCATTACTGGCGGGAGGCCAATCTGAGCCGTTGAAAAATCCAGGGGGCGAAGGCCGTAACAAAGGCGCCCATGAAAATGGACTGAAAGATCAAAAGATAAACCCCGGCACTCTCGAGGTTGTTTGTAAATCCGACAAGCATTTTGTTGAGCATGAAAAATGCGAGTATTCCCAAAAGACCGGAAGCGGCAACCGCCCGAAAATCCGCATGCTTTTCAAACTGCAGCCGTTTCAGGTCCAGAACGGTGCCGGCCCAGAAACCCAGCAGGAAAAGCCCATAGCCGACGGCCGACGGCGGCGCTCCTTGCGGCCAGGTCAAAAAAAAGACCGCCTCGATGCCGGTGATCCCCATCAATTGGCGGACCGGAGAACGCATGTGGCGTCTTAGAATGCCTGAACGGTATACATGGATAAAGAAAATCAAGAGAACGGAGCCGATGACGAATCCGCCGATGACATCCGCCACATCATGAACCCCCAAGTACAGACGGCTGAAGCAGATTCCCGCAACCAACAGAGAACTCGAAATCCAAACCCACTTTTTTCGAATCTCCCATGCCAGCCAAAACCACGTCACAACGGCCATCTGGGCGTGGCCGCTTGGAAATCCGAAAGACTCACCCACCGCAGGGTCAAGCTGATACAGGGGATCCGGCCGCGGGTCCTGGAAAAAATCTTTCAAATAGGCATTCAGTAATGAGTTGAACAGTACGACAAGACCCAGTCGGGTGAATATCCGCTTGTTGATTATCCAGTAGCCGAGGGGAAGAAAAATCAGGTAAAAATCGCCGTATCCCAGTGCGGAAAATGTCTTGAAAATCGGGGTTAGCGCATCCGACCGGATGGCCGTCGCCCAGTGCATATCATTGAGCCATGTAAACACGAAAGCCTCCGTTTACCCGAGCACTTCTCTGTCGATTGAATGTTTTGGTGTTTCCTCGAATTAGGCGCCTGTTCCGCTAACATAACGCGCCTTAAAAGATAAGCTGATGCCGCCCGTCTTTGAAGGTCAACATAACCGGTTTCGGATCGACCGAGCACCGGGGATGGAGGGCCAGGTCATTTTTCAGATCTTCACTGATATAAAGGGTTTCAAGATGCAGGGTATTCGGGATAAACATCCAACGGTTTAAACCGTAACGCTCCTGGATTCTGCCGATCAGCACCTCATCATCGGCGAGGGTTGCGGGAATTTTGGCCCGTTCCATCTCACCGGTCGTGAAGACGTTGATGAAGGTTTTCTCCTCGTCAATGGCCTGTCGCAGACGCCTGGTGATAAAATCAGCCAGTCCGACACCGATGGCATTCCCCTGGGATGCCTCGGCAAGCTTTAGTGCAGTGATGATCTTAATCTCGGGTTTCTCCACATCTTCAAAGCCTTTAACTCCTCTGTAACCGATGACATTGGTATCCATCCCGGTGCCGCTGTAAATCTTTCCGATTTCATCGACCACCAGCACATTCAACTCGTCCACGGGCAGGCGGGGAAAATAATGAAGGTGCCGTTTCAGCAGCTCGGGTTCTTTTGTCGGGATGCGTTCAGGGTGCAAGGCATGAATTTCCGCCGTCTGATCGAACCCATCTTCCAATACGGCGAGCCCGGCGAAAATTTTGCTGTAGGACAGGATCAGCTTCGCCATCTCGATGATCATGTCCTTCATCCTTGGCGAAGGGGTATTGTGGAAGGTCTCAGCGGATCGAATTTTTCCCATACCCACCACCATCATTTTCATCAGGCCGCTTTGCACCGGCCCCGAAAAACAGGTGTGCAGCTTTATGCGGTTCAACACCAAAACGCCCGCCGCATTGAAACAGGCCTTATCCATAAAAACATCGCCGCCGCCGACCGACCCGAGCCGAACCACGTCCATGGATGACCGGATTTCCATTCCGACAGCCTCTTCCGTAATTCCCAAAGACTCCACCATGGCCTGCTGTCCCTGTGCGGTGGCCCCGTTGTGAGATCCCATGCAGGGTGCGATGAAGGGCGTGGCCCCGTTTTGCCGCAGCCAGTCTCCCGCCGCTTTGGTGATGGCTGCAATATTGGCAATACCCCGGCTTCCGGCGGTGATGGCCACCTCGCCGCCGGGAACCTGAAGGTTCAGTGCGTCGAGCTTACGCCAAACCGCGGCCTTTACATCGGTTAACGGGTTGGAAACAAGGTGCTGACGGACTTTGTAAAGCTTCACGGATTCGGGCCTCCTTCCCAGCATCCGTCGTATAAAATCTCCTTGATCATTGCTGTGATCCTGTGTATTTACGGATTAGTTCACATGGATAGGACATCCTTTCAGGTACCAGTCAATCCAACATTTATCAATTCTTTTGTCAAAAAAAATCCGGGCTGCCCGTTGCATTTCGGGAGCCGATTCTAAAGGAGATCCACATGATAAGCGACCCCTCAGAAAGATCCGCTCCGGTTTGCGTTCGGCAGATCCAGGCGTTTGTCGATCCTGAAAAACGTAAAGAGGACCTTGACTGCCTGGTTCGGGCGGCACGGGACCTGGGAGCCTTGAAGGCAGCCGTTCTCGATGCGGAAGATATCCGAATCGATCAAACGATCAGAGCAAAGGCGGCTTCGGATGATGCATTCCCGTCCATTCACCGACCGTTGATCTATCCCAAGGACAATATTGAAGAAGCGATTTATGCGTACCAAAAGGCCCTTTTCTTCACGATCGATCCGGAGAGCGACATGCCGGTATACGGCGGCGGCCCCATTTTGGACCAAAATCACCGAGCGATTTATGTAAACCTGTTCGATATTGTCTCGAGGGTTGAGTCGGCTGCTTTTTATATGGGATATCATCTGGTGATCGGACTGGCGACGGGGAACTGCCGAAGCGTTTTTTGCTTCCAGGAAAAGCGATGCGCGGCCATGATCAAAGGAGGCCGATGCCTTCACCCCTATAGAGGCCGTCCGGCAATGGATGCGGTGGGAATCGATGCAGGAGTCCTGGCGGAAAAACATTTCACCCAACCGGTCAATCGGGACAAACCGGTTCTAGCGGGGCTGGTTTTTGTCACCTGAGACAAATATGTCAAGCGAGGTTATATGAAAAAAGCAATAGGATCACAAAAGGTCACCGCCCAAATGGATCGTCTCAAGCAAATGGCTTTGGAACAGGGCGCTGAAAATGCAGCGATTATACCGGCATCGGACATCGTGATCGATCCCCGTGTTCGGTTCAAATGTATGATCCCCAAATGCTACATGTCGGGCGGATGCATGCACTGCCCACCCCATGGTTATACCATTGCTGAAGTCCGGGACATGGTATCGCGTTATGAACAGGCGGTTTTTTTTCGTGTCAGGGTGGAAAGCTCCGTAATTGCGGCCAAGGGGCTTGCGGATTGGATTCATGCCGGAGAAATGGATGAACAGGGGGTGATCCTTACTCTAGGTGCAGCCTACCTGTCGGTATTTTCCATCGTCTCCAGTCTTCGAAAATCCGCCGAGGAAATGGGGTATGCTCCCACGCTTGGATTTGCCGCGGGCAATTGCCGGGACGTACTTTGCCATGATCAACCTGTCTGCCAAATGCTAACCCTTGAAAAAACCTGCCGAAACAGTGAGATCAGCAATCCGTCCATGGAGTCCTGCGGAATGGATGCGTTTACGATGGCGGCACGCGTCGGGTGGGACGTCTATCCCATCGGAGGTACGTGTGAACCGGATTCGGTAGCCCGGGGCAGCCTGATGGGGCTCGTTCTGGCTGCCCCTGTATAAACCCATCAATGAATCAGTGCCCATCCGGAAATGAGAAAATTCGATTCCGTTCAAGGCGGCCGGCAAATTTTAACCACAGGAATACACGGAGTGTTTTGAGGATTAAAATTTGCCGGCCAACGCCGAAATGGAGCGAATTAGCCATTTCTGGATGGGCACGAATTAAAGGAGCAGAAATGAGACTAAAAGATCAGGTTGCCGTCGTTACCGGCGGCGGCGGTGGACTCGGAGAAGGCATTTGTTTGTGTTTGGCCCGGGAAGGCGCCCACGTGGTGGTCAGCGATTCCAAACAGGAGCTTGCGGTGAACGCTACCAAAAAAGTCGAGTCGAAAGGGCAAAAAGCGCTCGCCGTTCAGACGGATGTCCGAATGGCAGATCAATGCCGGTATCTCATCGACACAACCCTTGACCATTTTGGCCGGCTTGACATTCTGGTCTGCTGCGCCGGGGTGGGGCGGGATCCTTCACGAGAGATCGATCCTGAAAAGCCGCTTGGGGTCGAGAATCTAACCGAGGCCGACTGGGACATGACCATCGACGTCAACCTTAAAGGGGTTTTTCTATGCAATCAAGCTGTTGCGCCCCATTTTAAATCCCAGCGAAAGGGCAAAATCGTCAATATTTCCTCCGTTGCCGGGAGACAGGGAGTCGACGCGTTAATGGCGTATTCGGCCTCCAAAGCAGGGGTGATCAGTTTGTCCCAGTCCATGGCCTTTCACATGGCGCCGTATGGGGTGAACGTCAATACGGTTTGTCCGGGCATTATATGGACGCCCATGTGGGCGGACGGCGTGGAGGTTTTCAGTAAAACCCACCCGCTCTTCAAGGGTATGGATCCCCGGCAGATTTTTGATACCATGGTAACCTCGCAGATTCCGATGCAGCGGGAGCAGACGCCTGAGGATATCGGTAATGCAGTGGTTTTTTTGGTATCGGACGAAGCTAGGGAGATTACGGGGCAGGCTTTGAATGTGTGTGGGGGGATGAAGATGAACTGATGTCCATCCAGAAGCGGCATCTTTTGTTCCGGAGCGGCGTTTTCGCCTTTTTGAAATCCTCAAAATAGTAGACTATTCCTGCGGTTTCAAAAAGAGCTCATGCCTTGCTCCGGACCAAAACCTACCGCTTCTGGATGGACATCGGTACGAATTTTATTCAGAGGGCATCTTTTGTTCCGGAGCGGCGTTTTCGCCTTTTTGAAATCCTCAAGATCCACTATTTCTTGTTGGCACACAGCTACGCTGTGCTTTCAAAAACGGCTCAGGCCTTGCTCAGGACCAAAACCCCCGCCGGCTCTGGATGGATGCCGGTTATGCACCAGCCGCCGTTTTTCTTTTTTCCTTGTAAATGAAATACAAGTTGCGCCCGTAAATTAAAAAACCGGTGGATTGGCCGAGAATGAAGACCGGGTCTTTTCGATAGATGGCATAGGCCAGCAGCAGGGCGGCGCCGCCCAGACTGAAGTACCAGAACAATTCGGGAACGACGCTTTTTCCGGCTTTTTCACTGGCGATCCATTGAATCAGAAACCTGGCGGAAAATAACGCCTGGGCAGAAAAACCGATAACCAGCCAAAACGTATTCGTGTTCATGAAATATTCCTTAGGCTACCTCTAGAAAACGGATTTCATCCCGGTGATGTGATTTCTGCTCGACCCCCGTTGGCTCCGGCAAAGAACGGTGCCGGGCCTCTCGAAGCAATCAGGTTTGCTCTTATTCGAAATCACTTCTATTCGCTTTTTTCCTTCACCTTTGGAAAAACAAGTCTGCGCTGCATCCATCTGACCGCGAAGGTGTCTGCCAACCCTACCCAAAGCCGGTTGCCGATGCCGTATTTGGTCAGGCCGAAATTTCTCGGCCGGTGTTTTACCGGCACCTCCAGAATATGGGTGTACCCGCAGATGCGAACCAGCGTTGGAATAAACCGATGCATCCCTTTGAAAAGAACAATCTGGTCGACGCATTCCCGCCGAAACGCACGGAGTGAACATCCCACATCGGTGACATGTTCTCCTGTCATCCGGTTGCGGAAGGCATTTGCGATTTTTGACGATATTTTTCTGATGGGGCTGTCCTGACGGATTTTTCGGCATCCGTTAATCATGTCCGCCTTTTCGGTAATGAGACGATTGACAACCATCGGGATATCTTCGGGATCATTCTGTCCGTCACCGTCGATAGTCACGAAAATGTCACCTGCGGCAACTCTGAATCCGGCCATCATGGCGGCGGACTGCCCGAAATTTGTGCTGAGGGATAAGAATCGATGACGTGAATCGGTCGCATGGAGACGTTTGATTTCAGACAGGGTGGCGTCCGTCGAGCCGTCGTCCACCCACACGTTTTCCCATGAAAATCCGGAATTTTTCATGACTGCGGCGATTTCCTCCGCCAGAACAGCAATGTTGTCGGCTTCATTTTTGACCGGGATAATGATACTGACGTCTTTTTTCATCGGATTACATTTCCTATACTTCACATGCCGGCATACCCTTTTTTGGTAATCAGCATCATATTTTTGCCGCTTCCGAGTTTTTGCATGTGATGAACCGTAACCGCAAGCTCATTTTTTTCGACAAATCGGTTTAAATCCTTTTCCCTGATGATGATCCACCCGTCAGGATAGTGATAGAAGAACTCCGCAATGTTCTCGATGGAATCGTCAGTTTCGTACTTGGGCGGAATCTCGACTAAAGGGAAATCACCATACAACCGGTAGGCGGAACGATAACGGACCATTCCCACAACGGGATCATCATCATGATGATGAATGATCCTGTTCACCGTTTCCATGAACCCTTTCGAGCTTCGAAATGGATCCACCCATGGCAGCATTACCTGGAAAAACAAGAGATTCAATACCAGCATGGAAAGGACCACCGCCAATGTCATGTTCAGAAAGCGCCGCTTGAAACTGAAAAACATCACGCCGACGGCCAAAGGGGTTACCACCAGGCCCGCTGCAAACAGGCGGCTCAATGGAAGCGGCGTGTCGATCCATTCCACGGGGTTTTTCACCCATCCGCCGCCGGCGACACATAACGCAAGTCCGACGGCAAGCAGCAGAAATCCGGTAACGACTCCGGCTCCGATGGGCCATCGGGTATGATGTTCGGATCGGATCATTCGGAGCAGCCGGACGGCGGTGAGGTAAGCGGCAAAAGGGAAGATCGGTAGAATATAAATGCCTCTTTTTCCACTTGAAATGCTGAAAAAGATTACGGTGAAGACAACGACGGCCCAGGAAAACAACTGCCGATCATCCAGGGACTGCCGGCTTTTTCGAGTAAACGGTATTGCGATGAAGAAAAAGGGCGTCCAGGGAAGAAAATCATGAAGAAAGGTGACAAAGAAATAATAAACCGGCTGGTGATGGTGCCAAGCATCCACATAACGAACCACGGTTTGTTTAAACAGCAGGTTTTTCAGGTAATCCCATTGGTTATGAGCGGTCACGTCAATGATCAGCAGCACAAGCCAGATTACTGCCGGAACCAACCCCCACGCCAGCGCTTTGAGCGGATACCGTTTCCAGCCGATTCGCCCTTTGAATGCGGCAAACAGTACGACGGTGCCCGCGGGAATAAGGTACCCCACCGGTCCTTTGGTCAGAATGCCGGCGCCCATGGCCATTCCCATCCAAAAGGCGCTGTATCGGGAACCGGAAACAGCCTTGTATCCGATGATCGAGGCGGCGGTTGTAAATACGCACAGCACCATATCGATTTGCGCGATGCGGGCCTGAAAGAAAAACAGGGCCGATGTCATCAACACGAGCACCGTCAGGATTGGAAGAAGATTTTCGTTTTCTTCTTTCCTGCTGAACCGCCACATAAAAAGAAGAATGATGGTTGCGGCCACAGCCGACGGAAGCCGGGCGGTCCACGCGTTGACTTCCCCGCCGGCCAGTGCGGAAAATGCCGCTATGGTCCAGAAAAACAGCGGGGGTTTGTCCGGATAGGGGATGCTGTTGCGATGGGGCAGCACCCAGTGATTTTCCGTGAGCATTTCCTTTGCAACCAGCGCAAACCGGGGCTCGTCCGGTGCCGTGAGGTAATAGCCGCCCAGGCCGACATAAAAAAAACACCCCGTCAACAGGATCAAAACTGCGTATACGAATATGTTATTTCGAATCAGTCTTTTATCCAGGGTATTCAGATCATTGCTCACGGAAGTGCTCCACATTCCAGGCGTTGGAGAACGCCTAAAGTCTTCACCATCGGAAGTTCTCGAAAAAGTCCGGAAGCCGCTGCAATACGGTATGCCTGGTAAGGTGCCCGGCCGCCCTCGGAAGGATTCAAAAAGATATCGTGAAACAGCAAATATCCTCCCGGAATGATATGACCGGCCCAGGCACTGTAATCGGCATACACCGTTTCATAGGCGTGCCCCCCGTCGATAAAGACCAGGCTCAATGGGGTTGCCCATTTTCGGGCGGCCACCTCGGAGCGACAAACGATGGGGACCACGGTACTCTCGAGGCCTGCCGACGCCAAGGTTCTTCTGAAAAACGTAAATGTATCGATACAGTCGCTTTCCTTGTCGTAAAGATCCGGGTCGAAGTATGCTTCTCCGGCCTGCTGCTCCTCCGATCCCCGGTGATGGTCGATGGAAAACAAAATCGAGTCGTTTTTCATGCAGGCAGATCCCAGGTAGACGGTGGATTTTCCGCAATAGCTGCCGATTTCGAGGCATGGCCCACGGCGGCTTGCTTCAAATGCAAGGTTGTACAGGTGCCCGCCCTCGTCTTCATCCAAAAATCCCTTGATGGTGCTTATCAGTTGACTGTCGATATCCATTTGCTTATGTTTCCATTTGAGTTCGAAGCGGTGCCCACCGATTCGGGGGCACGCATCAACAGGATCAGGCTGCGGCATATCATGCCTGCAGCCTGATCGGGCATTTCGAATGCTGTTCTGTCGATTGCAACGTATATTAAGGTAATTCCTCGTAATTCTTCACAAGAACTTCCCGCTGCTTCACGCCGTCGGATGGCCCTACGATTCCCTCCTTTTCCATGGTTTCGATGATGCGGGCGGCTCGGTTGTAGCCGATCCGCAGGTGACGTTGAACCATGGAAATGGACGCCTGGCGGGTCTTGGTAACCAAGGCCACCGCATCTTCATACCGCTCATCGTGCTCATCTTCTTCTTCTGAATCCGCGGCTTGAACAGCAGGTGCCTGAATAACCGCATCGTTATATTCAGGGGGTTTTTGCTGTTTTAGAAAATCGGTAATGCGGGTCACTTCGTCCTCGCTGATGAATGCGCCGTGAATGCGTTCGATCTTGGAAGTGCCCGGAGGCAGGAAAAGCATGTCCCCTTTGCCTAAAAGGTTTTCGGCGCCGTTGGCGTCGATAATGGTCCTGGAGTCCGTCTTTGACGTGACTTTGAAGGATATGCGCGTCTGAAAGTTTGCCTTGATGATGCCGGTCAAGACATCTACCGATGGCCGCTGCGTGGCAAGAATTAAATGGATGCCGGCGGCCCTGGCCATCTGAGCCAGCCGCGTGAGCGCCACCTCCACATCCCGGGACGCCACCATCATCAGATCGGCCAATTCATCGATTATGACGACAATGTAAGGAAGAAGATTGCATGCGCCATCCGGATTTTCGGCATTCTCCCTCATGATTTTCTGATTGTAATGCCTGATGTTCCGCACTTTCTTTTCCGACAGCCGCTCGTATCGTTGTTCCATTTCCCGAACCGCCCAAAAAAGGGCATGGGTTGCTTTTTTCGGATCGGTTACGACCGGCGTGATCAGGTGGGGAATTCCATCGTATGCGGATAGTTCAATGCGCTTTGGATCGACCATGATCAATTTTACTTCATCAGGCGTAGTCTTATACAGAAGACTGCAGATCATGGTGTTCAACCCCACGCTTTTGCCGGACCCGGTAGTTCCGGCAACCAGCAGATGAGGCATTTTATCCAGGTCGGTGATCACCGGGTTTCCGACAATATCTTTGCCGAGGCAAATCGTCAGCTTCGATCGGGCCTTTTCAAATGTGCTGCTGGCGATGATTTCTTTCAATTGAACCATCTCCCGTTCCGAATTGGGTATCTCGATGCCGATGGCATCCTTTCCGGGAATGGGCGCGACGATTCGAATACTCATGGCTCGCAGGGCCAGGGCCAGATCATCCGTAAGGTTCACCACCTTGTTGATTTTGATGCCCGGTGCCGGACGGTATTCGAATGTCGTAATCACCGGCCCGGGATAAACAGCCACGACTTCGCCCTTAACGCCGAAATCATCCAGCTTTTTCTCAAGCAATTTGGATTTCATTTTCAGGTTTTCGTCATCTACTGTGATATTACGGGAATCCGGTGGGTCCAGCAGGTTGATCGAAGGCAGTTCGAAACCGTTGTGCGACTTCATGAAATCAAACGATTCCTGTTTGGGCGCAGGGACGGCTTTCAATTTCCGGGGTGAAGCGGGTTTTATTTTTATTTCCTTTTTCTTTGAATCCCCCCGGTTTTTCATTTCCTGGAATTTGGCCGCTTTCTTCTTCCGTTCCCGATATTTGATGATTAGGGTCGTCAAACGAACGGCTGCAAAAGCAGCAACGCGACGGCAGCGTTTGAAGAAATTCAGGATAGAAAATCCGGTGGATAGAATCAGGCCGATAAGCCATAGAACGATCAGGATAATGGTGGCGCCCGTCATGCTTGCATATCGCACCAATACTGCGCCAAGAGGAATGCCGATAAGGCCGCCCGAGGAAAAGGCGGTTCCAAAAAAATGGATTTCGCGTGCATTCAAACTGACGAGTCCGCCGGTGGAAACGACCAGCAGAATGCCGCCGACGAGGGTCAACAGTATGGCCCTGTTCGTATGCCCGCCGAAAAAATGAATGCTGAAGACCAGCAGTAATGCCGGCAGCCAGAATGCACCGATACCGAAAAGACCGATGAGAGCACCGGCAATGTGTGCGCCGAAGTGGCCGAAGAGATTGTGGATATTTTGGGTATCCACAGCGTGATTGATGGAAGGGTCCTGTGGACTGTACGATACAAGACTGATAAGACTCAGAATAACAAGAAAAAAAAGGCAAATTCCAAGAATTTCTTTTCGCATGGCTTTATTCTGCATCTGTGTTCGTGATGGAACGGCTTTTTTCGAATCAACCTTCATTATCTTGCGCTGCTAAATTTCGAGTACAAACGGCAGTATCATAGGCCGCCTTCCAATGGTAAAGAAAAAGTACTGCCGGAGATCTTTTCGGAGCCGCGACCGTATTTTTTCGATCCGATTGGGCGTGTCCGGTCCGATATCTTCAACCGCTTCTAAAATGACGCATTGAGCGTCATCCAGCAGATGACCGGTCTGCGTTTCGAATAAAAATCCCCTGGAAGTGACTTCCGGACCGTAGACGATGATGCCGGTGTCTTCATCAATCGCCAATGTCACGGCTACAAGGCCGTCTTCGGAAAGCGCCCGTCGCTCTTTCAACACACTTCTTCCGACATCGCCGACGCCTTTACCATCGATAAAAACCCGGGCGGTTTGGATTTTTCCACTGATTCTTCCGCCCTTGTCGTCGAATTCGATGACATTGCCGTTTTCAGCCAATAGGATATGGTCTTTTGCGATGCCCATGTGTTCGGCCAGACGGGCATGAAGAAATAAATGCCGGTATTCGCCGTGAATAGGAATGAAGTATTTCGGTCGGGTCAAGTTGATCATCAGTTTCAGCTCTTCTTGGAAGGCATGACCGGAAACGTGAATGTTTGAAATTTTTTCATAAATGACATTCGCACCACGCCGGTACAAATTGTTGATGATCTTGGCAATGGCTTTTTCGTTTCCGGGAATGAACTTGGACGATAATACAACCGTATCGCCATGTTTCACTTTGATTTGCTTGTGCGATCCGTCCGCCATCCTGGCGAGCGCCGACATGGGTTCTCCCTGGCTTCCGGTGGTAACCATAATAACGTTATCATCCGGATAGTCGTTCATTTGACCGATATCGATTTCGACGCCGTGGGGAATATGAATATAGTTCAACTGCTTAGCGATATTGACGCTTATTTCGATGCTTCGGCCGTTGATGATCACTTTTCGCCCGAGCTCCTCGGCGATGTTGATTATCATCTGAATCCGTATGATATTCGAGGCGAAAAGGGCGATAATGACCCGACCGCCGGCATTGGAAGTGATTTTACTGAGAATTTCGCCGATCTCCTGGGCGGATGATGTATATCCCTCCTTTTCCACATTGGTTGAGTCCGACAACAGCGCCAGGACACCTGCTTCACCAAATCTGGCAAACCGGGTGACATCCGTAACAGGCCCGTTGAGGGAAGTGTTATTGATCTTAAAATCGCCGGTATGGATAATTCGTCCCACCGGTGTATGAATGCAAATGCCCAATCCATCGATAACACTATGTCCCACCTGGATAAACTCCAGTTCGAATTCATCGATTCTGAGTTTTTCCCGGGGATGAATTTCGTGGAGCGACGTTTTGGAAAGTATTCCGAATTCTTCGAGTTTATGCCGTACAATACCCAATGTGAACGGTGTTCCGAATACGGGAATATTTGAAATTTTAAGGAGGTGGGGAAGGGCGCCGATGTGGTCTTCATGGGCGTGGGTAAGGATAATACCGGCCAGTTTGGATTTGTTTTGCCGCAGATATTCCATATCCGGAATGGCATAATCAACACCCAGCATGTAATCCTCCGGAAACATCAGGCCGCAATCCACTATGAACATTGTATTTTTGTACTCGAACACCAACATGTTGAGGCCGATTTCACCCAGGCCTCCCAATGGGATTAATTTCAACATCCCTGAATTCCTTCTCTTTTTTTGGCCAATTCCTCGATCATGGTGCGGCGAACGGACTGCAGCAGTTCGTCTTTGTTTTTAAATTCAGGGGAGGAGGTCTCGATAGGCTCGAGGATGTCCAATGCGATACAACCCGATCGTATGCTTAATTGCTTTTTGGGCATAATGTTCTGAGAACCCGTGATAATCATGGGAATGACAGGGACGCCCGATCCCATCGCCAGTACAAAACCGCCCTTTTTAAACGGCAAAAGGTTCCCATCCATGCTGCGGGTGCCTTCCGGAAATATCATCACGGAAGCGCCGTTTCTTATCTTTTCCGAAGCTTCCCGGATGCTTCGAAATGCGGATTCGCGGTTCGAGCGATCGATGCTGATATAGCCGCATCCCCTCATTCCCTGGGCAAATATGGGTATTTTAAACAGTTCGGCCTTTGCCAGCCACCTGAACTGGACGGGAAGACCGGCGAAAAGAGCGAGAATGTCAAAATTGCTTTGGTGGTTGGCCATGAAGATATAGGGTTTCCCCGGAACAATGTTTTCCGATCCGGAAACGATTACGCTTACATTGCTGACAAATAGAATTGATTTTGCCCATAAGATTGCGACCTTGTGGGGAATATTACCCGTCTTGCTAAAAAAGGCGGTTATGGTGGCGACACCTCCGAGGACGAGTGTCGCCAAAATCGTATGCAGTACAACAAAGGCGGTTTTTATCATATCGGTTCCGAAGAATAAGAAAATCGATTTACGTTGGGATGAGGTGTTACACCTTTTTCCTCATATCGGTATATTCAGTTTTCTAAACAGGTTGTCGGCGAAGCGGATAATTGCCGTTTGCTGCTTTTCATCGGCATAGCCCATGCAGTTGCATCGTATTCGATTTTTGGTTCGGATTAAAAATTCACACGCCACAAGGTTTTCTTCAAGCACGACGGCAAAGCAGTGGGGCCCACATTCGTTATGCAGAAGCTGTTCTTCCGTCAAGAATTCTTTGTCAAGGGGTACCCAGTAAACATCGTCAACCGCAGATTTTCCGAAAGCTTCATCCAAATACGATTTGATTTTGTCATATTCACCGGGTCTTAGCTCATCAATAACATACTGTTTCATAAGCGGTTAGCTACCACAGTTTTCTAGCGTGCGCAAGCTGTATGTTCCGGTTCGACATCAGGAACGCCGCCCTGTTGCCGCATCCGGCAACAGGGCGGCAAAGATGTGATGAATCGAATAATTGTATCGAAGTACACGGTTATATGGAAAAGCCGAAGATCTCGGCAAAAACATCACGATAATGGGGAATACGAAAGGAAACGCCGGCGGTTGATGGATCGGGGCCGAAAGTTACGATATAATAGTGGTTCGATGTTCGATCTGTCGAGCGCCTTATGGGGCTTCCGGTCCATGAAACCGGAAGCGCCACGGACAATTTCGATTATGTTTCCTCGATCGTAATTGCGCCGGTTTCACACACTTCGACGCAGCTTTCACAACCCAGGCATTCTTCTGCGTTCACCGGGACCGATTTGCCGTCCTGCATTTCAAACACTTCAACCGGGCAAACATCCACGCATTCTTCGCAGCCTTCACATTTGTCTTCATCGACGATAGGATTAAATGCCATTTCAAGCGCCTCCTTTCATATGGGAATAGGTTCCGTTTAGCTGTTACGCTAATTTTTTCGTTTACCGGCAAGTCCTTATACCAATTGATATGGCTAGTCAAGCACTCATATGATTTTTTTATCCCTCCGCTCTGCCATGCCTGAAAATCGAATGGTAACCCTAAACCGCCTGCGGAATCGGTTGCCGGATAAGACAGACCACTGTGTTCTGAATGGAAGACGACTCATTCACGTTATGCATCCCGGCCGTTCGGGGGGCAAATCGACGGAAGAAGGTTTTCGG
>JAWODC010000093.1:0-38611 GCA_046483495.1 Desulfobacterales bacterium | reverse complement strand
GCTGCGCCGGTGAGGCTATCCCTTTCGGGATGAATTGCGCATATGATTTTATGGACTTGTCACCCGGCACCATGGTAATGAACGGGAGTGGATCATGTGGCCGGCGGGCCGGTAACAATGAACTGGTCGGAATTGCAGCGCCGATTTCCGTGATTTTCCTATTTTTTCAAAAAACAAAAGACAATTCACTTTCAAATCGGTATACAGATGTCAATGGACAACGACCTTTTCCGGAGAATCCGCCGGAAAAGGGGGGCTGCGGATTCAGGGGCTGATGATTACGTGCAGAAAGGATCGCATGCTGCCAGGAATTTCAAAAATCCGAATTTTTGTTCTTCGCGTCATCCGTCATTTTTTTCAGAATAAGGGGATACTGCTTGCCGGCGGTGTGGCCTATAACACGCTGCTGTCCGTTGTCCCACTTCTGGTGGTGATTCTGCTGTCAGATGGATGGGTTCACGGGTCGACAGGTCCAGCCACGGGAGTTGTGCATACTGGATATCGCCGGGGTTTTCAGACCGGCTCATATGATAGTAATCCGAAACCAGAGAGAGCAGCCCTTTGTCGGATTCGGGCATGATCATCAGATCGAGCAGACCGTCCGTGATCACCGCTCGGGGTGAAACGGAAAATCCGCCGCCCGCTCTTCTCCCATTGCCCAGAGCGCAAGCATACATCTTCCCTTTCCATTCGAAACCGGGGCCTGTGAAACGTCCGGGATGGGCGACCAGGCTGCCGATTTTCGTAAGCCCCGTCAAGAAATAAGCAAATCCGCCGAGAAGTTCTTTCGCCGAACCGGATGTTTCAGCGGCTGCCATTGCGGGGAATCCGCCGGTCACCACATTTACGAAATAGGTGTCATTCACCTGCCCGACATCGATTAGCACCGGGGTGGAATCGATGGCCATAGCGACGGCATCCAGGGCGTTTTCCAGCGGTATGCCGCTTGCCCGGGCGAAGTCGTTTCCGGTGCCGAAGGGCACCAATCCGACTGCGCATTCGGAGCCGCTTTTGTCCTTCAACATTCCGTTGACCACCAGGTTCAGCATTCCGTCTCCGCCGACGGCAAGCACGAGGTCGAATTTTTGGCGAACGGCTTCTGCGGCGAACCGGGCGGCATCGGGAGGGCTTTCGATTCGTTTTTCGGAAAGCATGAATCCGATATCCCGGATTTTTTGAATGCCTTGATTTAAACGATCGTCATTTTCGGCGCGCTGATCGAAAATGATGCACAGTTTATCTATTGGACCGGGGCCTTTCAAGTGATCACCGGTTTATGCGGCATGGATCGCGATTTATAGAAGACCATCAGGCGGTGTCGGAATTTGCGCTTTGGAGCGCCTCTATCAATTCTTCCCTGCTCATCCCGCTGCGGCCGGGAATATCCATCGATTTTGCCTGATCGTAAAGCGCTTTTTTGCTCTTTGCCTGTAAATCCCCGAGCCTCGATTGGTCGGCCTCACCGGGGCCGGTTTCCGGAACGGCCTGTTCAATGCTTCGCTTGATCACCTGCACCAGGTCGATGACATCCGCCTCTCCGCGCTCATCCGCTTTTTCGGGGCTGTAATGAACAATTTTGCCGGATGATTTTTTCCGTTGGACAAGTCGGGCCAGTTTTTCTTCATATTCATCTTTCAATTCGCCGGTGTGAAACGTGCTGCCTGCCGAGGCATCGATTTCTTTCTTCATCCCATCTGCGTCGGATCGGTCGAAGTCCTCGGTTTTTGAAAGGCCGATGGTCTCCGGGGTCCGTATTTCATCGGCAAAGCGCAAGGTCTCGGCGCGGATGATGCCGTTTTCGGCCAGGATGGCCACAAGGTATTCCTTCCCGCGCATCACGAACGTGGCGATGCCGGCGCGGGCAGTACTTTCCATGGTTTCTGCGAGGAGACGATACGCCTTGGGTGAATCCCCCGTCGGGACCAAAAAATAGGCGCGGTCGAAGTACATGGGATCGATTTGATCCACAGGTACGAACAGGCGCAGATCGATTTCCCGTGATTTCCGGGGAGCCAGCGATTCCAGTTCCTCTTCCGTAACGACAACAAATCGCTCTTTTTCAATTTCATACCCGCGCACGATCTCGTCGGCTTCGATCGGTTTGTTTTCTTTGGGACAATAGTAACGGCGCTGCAGCGGAACGCCGTCAGGTGTAAGCATCCGTAGAGAAGTGCGCCGCCTGCTGATCCCGGGAAAGATCGCCACGGGTACACTCACAAGCCCGAAGGTCAAACTCCCCGACCAGAGTGCTCTGCGTATAAGAGAAGCGTTTTTGTCAGGCAATCTTTCGCTCCTTTTTTGCCCGTCGGACGCTTTCTTTGAGCAGATCGGCAAACGGGATTACTTCCCGTTTACGCTCGGGGATTTTATGAACGGGTATGCTTTCGCCGCGGGCTTTCTTTTCAACCAGTTCCAATACACGTTTTCTGTATTCGTCACGGAAGTCCCGGGGATTGAAATCGCCTTCCAAGGCTCGAACCAACTGCTCGGCCATGCGAAGTTCCGCCTTCTCCAGGGGACGGCCCTGTGGACGTGGAAGTTCGGCGGTCTCGATGACTTCGCCGGCATGCCGAAGCGTGATCAGCTTCAGATAACCGTCTTGAGCCCGGAGAGCACCGATGTAGCGTTTTTTTCGCATGATCCACCGGGCTATGCCCTCTTTTTTTTCGTTCTCCAGCGCATCGGCCAGGGCGAAATACTTGCCCGGTTCGTTTTCAGGCCCCAAATAGTATGGACGGTCATACCATTGATGATGAATCAGGTTTTCATCGACGAAGGGGTCAATGAAAATGTCCCTGGAATCTTTCGGTTCAAGACCTTGAAGCTCATCATCTTCCAGCATGACGATATCCCCCGGCTCGATCTCATAGCCCCGGTGTATTTTCTCCGGCGGGACCGGCTCTCCTGAACGGGGGTCCACCATCTGTTGACGGACAGGGGTGTAGTCCTTTTGGTGGAGCAGGCGAAAATGGACCTTGCGGTCCTCGAGCGCTGAAAAGAGTTTAACCGGAAGCGCTATTCCGCCGAATCGAATCCGGCCGATCCATATCGCACGAGGGGCCATTGATGATTTCCTCTACGATTTTTTGACAAGGCATTCCGGACACAAGAAGATATCTTCAGACTGAGTATGCACACACAACGGGCAAAGAGAACAATCGCAATGGGCGCAGTAAAACGCCATCTCGTAGATAAACGGGTGCCCGCAGCTGTCGCATGTTTCAGTCCCCCCGGAAAGCCACCATTCCGTATTGGTCCGGCCTCGCATGTCAGGCTATTCCGTCATCTCGTCCATTTCTTCGCCGATTTCTTCACCTTGTTCCTCGAGAGGCCCTTCGGTTTCGCAAGCGGTGAATGCAACCGTCATCAACAGCATCATTGCCAGAATAAACCGCATTAGTTTCGCCATTTTCATCCTCCTTGTCAAAAATGTGATTGGATTGTGATTCGCCCTGCCGTTCATTCAACAAGCACACATTCACCCGCAAGTGGCGGCTTGTACTGATATCCTACCGGGAACGCAAATGCATGCAAATGGGGTAGAAACTGTATTTTCGATTTCTTGATTATTGATTTCAATACGCCGCCGGCTTTAAAGCACGAGGGCGACCGTTTTCTCCTCATGGGGGCAGATCTGCGTTATCCTTGAACCACTGCCGGCAGGTTGCTGATTCACGCTTCAGTCGGGCAATAGTGCGGGTGAGGTCTTCTTCCAACGGGCATGCCAGTGCATGGTCGCACGCGTCGATGATGTTTTCTTCCAGGTCGAAGCCTTCCGTCAACAAAATATGTATTTTATCATTTTCGACAGCGGATTTAATCCGGGTCCAGAGCATCTCCAGTGTTTGCTTGTCGGGATTTGTGTCCATCGGCAAACTCCCCAGCCTTTTTACGGCGGCCTCCAATCGACGGGCAACATCCTCCCTGTAATCGGCAAATGATGTGAACACTTTTTTCAAACTTCCTTCATCGAGAAGGGTTGATGCGGTGTGATAACGGGATGCCGCTTCACGGCAGGAAAGGATCACGTTGTTTAAAGCAACGACATTTTCATTTTCGAGCATTCGGCCCCTCTTCCTGATGTCTGGTTGACTTCTATACAAAATATAAAGATGATTGATGCGATATCAAGTGCGGTTTAGGTTTGCTTACCGCAAATCAGACCATTATTTGGGGTCCTTTGCCGATGAGTTTGAATTTACCCCGGGCGATATTTTATAAGTGCGCTTCGGCAAGTTGAGAAATGCGGTGGAAAAACTATGTATGCCGGGCTCTAATATTTTGAAACCATTTCGTATTAATTGCCTGATCGTTTCATTTGTACTCTTTAAACTATGTTCCGTAAGAAAGATTTAATTTCGGCTAAGCCCTTAATAAGATAATGATAACAGTTTTTCAAAGGTCGGATCAGCCGGTGTTTTTCATCCCATACACCATCCTTTTTCTGCGGTTACTTTGCTCCTCGAATAAGGGTTTCGGCGTATTTTGGAAAACTGCGGCAGACTTTATATTGCGCACAAGCAAGTATATCCTTGCTGCTTCCCGTCCAAAGCAAACGGACCCCTGCTGCCGGCGGGATTGTCATCGAATGTAAGCCTAAAATTCAGAAGGAGGATGTTATCATGAAAAGAAGTATGTTTGCATTGTTAACGGTTTTTACCATGGTTGTTTTTGTTCTGGTGATGACAGGGCCTGCATGGTCCGCAGAGCATAAAGAAGGCGCTTACGAGGGTAAGGACAAAATGGCCGGCATGGAAAAGGAAGGGGCGATCGGGCAGGGCATGACCCGGGCCGACAAGTTGATCGGGCATACGGTGAATGACCAACAGGGGAATGAATTGGGGGAAATCAAAGATCTTGTTATCGATGAACAAGGGCGGATTTCTTACCTGGTTCTTTCCCGAGGCGGCGTAGTGGGCATCGGGGCTGAACTCGTTCCCATTCCCTACGACCAGGTGGATGTACAAATGGCCGAGGATGAAATCACCATGCAGAACATCGATCAGGCCAAACTGGAGCGGGCCCCTTCATTCAATGAAGATGAATGGCAAAAGTTGAGCCAGTCGAGCTTTGAAACAGAGGTCAGGGGATATTTCGGGGAATCCGGCCAGACACAACAGCCCGGCATGATGGAAGAGCGGGACCAAATGCAGGAGCCCGGCATGATGGAAGAGCAGGACCGGATGCAGGAGCCCGGCATGATGGAATAACAGCCTGAACCGGCTCGGCCGGTGATGAAAGAATTTGGAACCGGAGAGGAGCGCTCAGGGGTCCGGCGCTCCTCCCAACCGGCCAATATATAAGCCCGGCCGGATTCCCTCGAAAATTTATGCCTCTTCGTCATTGATGTATACGCTGTTTTGCTGAATATTCGTTTATAAATCCTTCTTACAAACCGTGTACTGTAAAAGCTCAGGAAATTTTCACCACCGGGTGCCGATGCCGACAGCATAGCCAAAACGGCCGGAATCAAAGGATTCGTCGAGCTTGCCTGCGTCTTCGAAGGTGAAGTTGTATTCCAGCACACCATACAAAAAGGCGGAATCCGTGACATATGCCTTGATTCCGCCTTCAGGACCTGCGACTACCGTGTCCTTTATCACATCTCCGTAAAAATACCCGAAATTCACTCCGATGAAGGGACGAACCCCCGTTACATCGAAATGAAAATCGAGAAATGCCCGGGTGGATGCCCGCCAGTTTCCGTTGTCCCTGTTATCCGCATACCCGATTCCCTGCCGCAGGCCGACGAGCATGGCGTCGGTGAAAAAATAGCCTAGACTGCCTTCAACCGAAATGACGGTATTGTCCCCCTCCGTATCATTGGAACCGCTTCCACCTAGCGTCAGCTCCAAATCTTGCGGTTTGAAGTCCCATTCCTGGGCCCCGGCTGTCGCCGCGCCGTACGGCAACAGAACGAGTATTGCCAAAACCAATAATTTCCTGAACATCTTTTTCCCCTTCGGGTTCCACACCGGAATGATGCCGCCGACTATGCTTTCGTCGACCCTTTCCGGGCTGATTCCCTTTTTCATTCTGTAAGTATCTGGTTTGACCTCCTTTTCTTCCGGTTATAGCCAAAACAGCAGGCCTCGGATGGCAATCGGCCGCATGTGTGTCTACAAAAGTGTTTCATAACAAAAAGGTATGATTAATCTATAGATGAGACTGTCACAAAACATAATAGGGCAAATCATGTATTTCCGCCCCGAACCTGGAGTATCTCTCAATGATTGCAATACGAATCACAGCCCGGAAAAAATCACAGGTTTTGGGCGGCTTTGAATCGAAAAAAAGGCGATAACAACACCGGTCGAAGATGGAATTTCAAGATGCTATACGTCCGGCAACCGTTGAGTAAACGCCTGTTTAGAAATACCCGTATACGGCTTATCGTTTGCGCACTTTACCCCATGGTTGTGAGGAATATCGAGGTATAGATTAACCCCGGTTTTTACTGACGGAAATGGAAAGGAAGTGAGGAAAACGTTCTTTAATGAGCATATTCGATCTGCTTGAAATAGGATTTAACCGCCTCCGGACCGACGGATTCCGGGGCATGCATCAACGATTCACCAGGAGGAGAAAAATGTTAAAGAAATTGATTTTGGCAATGGCTGTACTGGGACTGACATTGGGAGCCGGTATGGCTTCCGCTCAGGATTGGGGGTTTCGCATGGGCGATTTCGAACTGACCATGCAGGGCAGCGGGTCCAGCGATGACGAACTGGACAATACGGTGTTGTCCGTGGAAGCCGGTCTTGGCTACTTCATGTCCGATGCCCTCGAACTCGGTGTGCGGCAGGGAATCGGCTTTGTCGACATCGAGGGCGGTGATGATGACTGGAGCGGATCGACCCGAGGGTTTTTGGATCTTCATTTTGGTATAGGAGGGCTTTACCCGTTTATCGGAGTGAATTTCGGTTACCTCTACGGCGATAACGTCAACGAGACATGGATCGCAGGGCCGGAAATCGGGATCAAGGGCTTCGTATCGGAAACCGCCTTCATTTACGGACTGGTGGAGTACAATGTCACCTTCGATGATGCCGATGAGGTGGACGAAAATTTTGATGACGGCCGGTTTGTATACGCACTGGGTCTCGGCGTCCGCCTGTAAATTTTTGTCACCCGAGGGACCCGTTCGACGTGCGGGTTCCCTCACATGGGTTCCCTATTTCAGATCTATATGTTCTTTTCAAAAGCCTTTGCGGCTTCAAATACGGTTTGGCATAATTCGGCCGATCGTATGAATCAGGTGATTTGCCGTCGCCCTCGTGCCGGGAAAGGTCAGGCAGCGGAATGATGGGTCGAATTGATTTCGGCGGGAATGGTGGTGACCGGCAGGGTGACCGTAAAAGTGGATCCTTTTTTCTCCCGGCTGTGTACCTGTATACGGCCCCCGTGCTTTGTGATGATGCCCTGTGATACGCTCAATCCGAGCCCGGTTCCCTTCCCCTTGACTTTTGTCGTAAAAAACGGGTCGAAAATGGAATGGAGGATATGCTCCGGTATGCCGGTGCCGAAATCCATTATTTTTACTGCCACATAATTGGGCTCATCCGCCGGCAGAACAAATACCTGTATTTTTCCCCCTTTTGATGATGCATCCACCGCGTTCAACAGCAGATTCAAAAAAACCTGCCGCAACTGTTGAACATCACCGTGTATCTGTGGAAGATTGGCCGGAGCATGGAATTCGATTTTGATGCCGGAGAGCTTTATCTGGTTTGACGCCAGCCGAATGGTATCCTCGAGCAGTTTGACAAGATCCAAGGGTTCCACCTGGGAACTGCTCTGGCGCGCGAAATCGAGCAAATTGCTGATAATGTTCCTGGAACGGTTTGTCTCCTCAACGATGTCGTTCATAATTTCCTTTTTGTCAGCGTCGGAAAGATTCTCATAATCCTCGGTAAGCAGATGGGCGGACAGCATGATGTTGTTCAAGGGATTATTCAGTTCATGAGCGATGCCTGCGGTCAACGTGCCTACCGCCCGTACTTTGTGCAATTGGATGAGTTCATCCTCACGCCGCTCCAGCATTTCGATCATGTGATTAATGGCAATGGCAAGTTCGGTGAATTCGTCCCTGAAACGGCGTTTGGGCATAATGGGTGAAAAATCGCCCGCCGCAATGCGTTGGGCATATCTGGAGAATCGATTGATGGTGGCGAGAATCCGGTTTCCCAGGATATACCCGTTAAAAATAATGAAAATAAGAAGAAAGACCAGGAAATAGACGTGAATCATTCTGGAGCGCAGCAGGACATCGGATACCGATACCCGCAATTTGTTCATTAGATCCTGGGAAAGAGAAAGCATTTGATGGCCGTGCCGCCGGAGATCCCGTTCGATTAGATCCTTGTTCAAGGAGTCCGGCTCATCCGCCCCGACATCTAATTTTGATAACCGCTCCAACAAACTTTGGTAGCTTTCGAGGTTCTGGTCAATGATCCGGTAATTTTTTTCCCCGAGGATATTCCTGAACTCCTTATTCTGCCGTTCGAATATAAAATCCGCCTGGTACACGATTTCCAGCGATTCATCCAAATCAGTCCCGTATAGAAAATAGTTTTTCTCGAATCGGCGGGCCTGGTCGATTTCGATAACAAAATCATTGACAACCTGAAGAAGCTTCAAGCGGTCTTCCACTTCATACATCGTATACAGCATTACGCCGGCGATGCCCACGGCTAATATAAAGACCAGTATAAAACCGAGATAGATTTGAAGCCTCAGGCTGATGGGTCGTCTGGCCAGAAGGGCGGCTTTGGCGGCTTCGGTCTTGAGGTCTGTATCAGCCCAATCATCCAGAGAAAGTTCGCTTTGCTCCATGTTTTTCAGATCTGATTTTCGTTTTCGTTTCATCGGACGTTCCGCAGGACGGTTTTTAAGGTGATGTGATCAGCGCCTCATCGAAATCGATCGTTGAACCCAAGGCTTTTGCGGCGCTTGCAATGACTTTTCTCAAATCATTGGGTTGAAATGGTTTTGCAATGAAATCATAAGCGCCTTTTTCCATGGCTTCCCGTGCCAGTGACATCATGGCATAGCCTGTAATCATGATCACCTTCGTGCGGGGTGATTTCTTCGATACATGCTCCAGGACCTGGAGTCCGTCGATATCATCCATTCGGATATCCGTAACCACGATGTCAAATTCCTTGTCATCGATCCGATCGAGTGCCGCCCGTGGATTTTCGAAAACCTCCACGTTGCAGCCGATCTTGGCCAAAGCGGGTTTTAAGCGCTTTCCTACGATGGCTTCGTCATCCAGAAGCAGAACTTCGAGTTGTTCAGCCATAATATTACCTCCCTTTTGTTTTGGATGGGCATTCGGAAAGTGACATTTTTGAGATCAGAGCTGTATCAAGGTTCTCCCGGAATGTCTATGCGACAGTGATTTTATCCTCTGACCTATAGCACGCTCCTTCCGAAGGGGCACCCCGGTTATCGAAAACTTTCAGCCGCTTGGCGAAAGAAATCATTGATAAAATGGATCTCGAGGTAATCCACGCCCGGGATCTTCAACACCTTTTCCTTGATCACAGCTTCTTTTTTACGTTTTTCCCTCTTTAGCCCCAGGGTTTCCACAATAACATTGCCGCCGTCTGCACGAACCCTGATGTTGGGAAAACGTTCGACAAGGTTCGATCGAATTCGGGCGGCCAACTCGAGGTCCTGCAAGCATTTAATGGAATATGTCATGGGCGTGAATCGTCTGGAAGCCACCATTTGAATGATGATCTCCACCGCCTCATCGGTGCCGATTTTGCTGAGGTTGATCATCAAATCATAGCTGCCGGGGTCGGTCTCGTCAATTCTGAAGAGTTCCGACGACCATTGGCTTCGCTGTTTTTTTTGCCGGTTGAGCTTTTTTACCGCTTTCTCGACGGATATCGATTCTGCGGCGGCAAGCCGGCCGGCGCGTTGTCCCGAATCCGAGAGGACCCTGGCTCTGAGCACATGTGAAATCCCCAGCACGTACAAATGGGCGGCAAGCCCATGGCATACCACATTATCTTTTACCAGTTCCCCCAGCACAGCTTCGCGGATATATGCCAGGCATTGTTTTCTGACTTTCATGGGCATGCTGAACGTGGTAACCGGCTTGTCCAATGCTGCAATGATTTTGGTGTCGGAAAGATGGTGTTTTTCCGCCACTTCTTTGAGAATGCTTCGGTTTAACAGCTTGTGGCCGGCGGCATCGGCGATTTTTTGCGCGACCAAGTCACCTTCCCGAACGTCCTCGGATGATATGATGATAATGGACATGTTCCAAAACCTTTCCTTTGTAATGTTTAAACGGCATTTTGTGGGTACGTTATGCCGGCGTGCACCTCTATGTTGTTGATTTCCGGAATATTTTTCGACAGGGATTTGGCCCTCTGCTCCAGTTTCTGCAGATTTCGGCCATATGCCTTCGAGTATATGATGACGTTCTGATATTCACTGGAAACCGCTACATCCAACTGATGCTCGATTAAGGCCGCCTTTACTTCACTGGCCAGCGCCAGGTCCTTCATCATCTGTTCGGAGGCCGGGGTCTGTTGAAATTGCTCCAGTCCGGCGGCCCGGCAGATGAAATCGACCGCATTTTCCACGGTAAATGTATTGATGCAGATGACAAGATCATACAATGAGCTGTCCCAGGGATCCACGCCGTAGAGGCTTCGGGTCCAGTTGCGGCGCTCTTCATCATCTTTTATTATTAAATTGCGCGCCTCCTGTTCGCTGATTCCGTTTTGCTCCATTTCATTTTTGATGCGAACGGACAGATCTGCGATGATTCGTACTTTCAGGACATGGGGCACACCTTTGAGCAGCAGGTGCCCGGCAAGGCCGTGGTAGACGACGTCGCCCTTTTGGACGCGGCGTGTCAGGGCGCTCTGGTAAAAGCTGATAAAGGCTGTTTTGCCATGACTGAAGCGGTCCAGAATGGAAGGGGCATCATGAATTGCCTTTTTTAACTTGATTTCCGGGATATTGAATCGGTCGCTTGCGTTGAGAATCACCTCCCGGCTCACACAATCATAGTCCAGTTGCCGGGCCACCGCTTCGGCAATTTCCATGCCCTTGGTGAAGGAACCCCTTGAAATCGTTATAATCGCCATTGTGCCTCCTTGTTAAATCCCGTAGAAGAGATAAATGGCCCCGATCATGACGACGATGAAAATGATGCTGATCAACCCCCCCGCCCTCATGAAGTCGACACTGCGATAATGGCCCGGGCCCATGTATAAGGCATTCACCTGATGGGTGGGCAGAATGAACGAATTGCTGGTGGCGATACCCACCACCAGGGCCGCCATTCGGGGATCGGCGTTGGCGGTCAGCGCCATATTGACGACCAGTGGGACCAGTAGTACGGTTGCCCCCACATTTGAAATAACAAGTGTGAAAAGGGTGGAAAGAATGCCGATGACGGTAAGCAGGATGATGGGCTGAACCGTTCCGATCATTCCCAGAACCGTTTGGGCGACCCATGCAGCGGTTCCGGTTTTTTCGGTGGCGATTCCCAGGGGTATCAACCCGCCCAACAAAAAAATGGTTCTCCAATCCACCGATCGGTAGGCTTCATCTATCGTTAAAACACGGGTGATGATCATGCCAAGGGCTCCGCTCATCAGGGACACGGAAAGCTGGATTTTGAAAAAAATAACCATTACGAGCGCCAGGGCCAGCCAAAACCCGGCGATGGCCGCCTTGTCCGGTCTCATGGCTTCCACATCCACAGGCGTCGTGAACAGCAGTTCTCCTTCTTGCTGCAGAAGCTGAAGGCGCTTCCAGGTTCCGTAAATCAGGATGGCATCGCCGACATTGAGAAGCATATGTCCTATTTCGGCCCGGTATGTTTTGTCATTGCGGTAGACGGCAAGCGGGGTTACGTTGAACCGCTCCGGCAGATTGATTTGGTTCAATGTTTTTCCTTCCAACCGCGATCGTGGGGCGACAACCGCTTCGACCGTGCTGCTGGTATATTCGGAAAGCTCATTTCTAAAAACATCGGCGCCCTTTTTCAGATCCATTCCTTCTTCTCGGGCCAGCCGCTCGACATCCCGTGCCAAACCGTATACCGCCAGGTGAATTCCTGAACGGATCACGGTTTCCCCGGGAGGAGAAATCGTTTTTACATCCGGCGGCGCAGTTATCGCCACCACGTTCACCAGATATCGCCGCCGGAGATCGTCGACCGTGACGGGGTCACGGTAGTGCGTATAATCCTCCGGTGTTTTCAGCTCGTAGGGCTCGCCGATTTCTTCCTGGACAAACGTATGGTCGTTCCCGGTTTCTGTGCCGCCCGATGTTTCGGATTTTGGATCGCGCGGAAGAATATAGCGCCCAAACAGGATAAAACATCCGATTCCGGAAATCACCAGCGCGATTCCGATCGGCGTTACGTCAAACAAGCCGAATGGTTCGAGATTAAACGGCGCGATGAGATCGTTTAACAGAATGAGGGGGCTGGATCCCACCAGGGTCATTGTCCCCCCCAAAATGGCGGAAAATCCGATCGGCATCAGGAGCCTGCTCAATGATATTCCCAGGGATTTGCTGATCCTCTGAATGGCGGGAAGAAAAAGGGCGGCGGCCCCGATGTTCTGCATGAAACAGCTGATAACGGATATCGCCATACTGATGGAGGTAATGATTCGGGAAGGGTTGTTGCCGGCAATTCTCATAATGGGGGACACCAGGCCGTTAATCAGACCGGTTCTGTCAAGGCCCGCTCCGATGATAATAACGGCGATGATTGACACAACGGCATTACTGCTGAGTCCTATAAAGGCTTCTTTGGGTGAGACCAACCCGAGATGCGGCAGCAGCACCATGATCAGGATCGCCACCACGTCTACCCGCAGCCACTCGACGATGAAAAGAAAGACCGCAACTCCGATGAGCGTTAAAACCAGTATCATATCCGATGTTAATGCTTCCAATGAGCTTTCCTCCTTCTCCGGATTTTAGTGGAAGTCGTTTCAAAACCTCCCCTCAAACCCGATTTCGCCGTTTGGAGGAAAGATTTAATGTTTAAAATACGCAATGTATTCATGCGCTTAAATCCTTCCTCCCGCCTTGATCTTGGTCCTGATTAAATGTTTAAACCACTTCTAATATTTGCCTTGCTGCTGTTTCCCGGTGAATTTGCGTGCGCTTACCGTTATCAGCGGACACTCCAGCGTTTCCATTACTTTTTTCATCCAGTGCCGCCTGTTATCATCATCATAGGGCGGTTTTTCACCGCTGCCCCAAATGATGGTGTGAAACGTTTCACGTTCAGCCAGAAATTTAAGCAGCTCCTGCGCCGGATCACCGACCCGGATGGCCACGCTGACAGGAATGCCGCTTTTGACGAAGTCGGCTGAGAGACCGGTGAGGATCCGCCCCATGTGCTGTTTTGCCTGACTGATGGTTTTTCTCCTGGATTCGATAATCGAGGGATGCTTGAAATCCATTTCCACCAGAACCAGCAGTGTTGCCTCGGAATCCATGCGCAAGGCCAGTTCACGGCAGTAAGATAATGCCTGTTCAAAAACCCTGTCATTTTCAAAAACCATCAGAATTCGTTTAAACATGGATTTCTGCTTCCTTTCAATTTGGAAGCTTGGCAATATTCATGCCGGAAAACGTTTTCTGGCAAGCACGTGGTCGGCACGCGTTTTCAGGCGGTGCTCCTGTTGAATCGGCCATGCAGCAAAACGCGGTTAATAGTTTTAAAATATTATCAATTATGTGATGCTGTTCAGGATAAAAGAAATGATCGACAGATGGCGTTGGTTGACGTTTCTTTCAGAAAACGGCTATACAGGATTGAGACCGGGTAAAGGATGTGTGTTGCATTTATGAAACAATGGATGATTTTACTTCGTCGAAAGCAAAGAACTCATTGTAATGGCCTCGATGTTGCAGAATCGAACATGTATGTTGCATAATGAAACATTACAGCAGGTCGTATTTTTTCATTTTCCGCCACAGTGAGGTCCGGTCGATGCCGAGAATTTCGGCCGTACGGGCGCGTGATCCACGGGATATCTTCAGTACATGGCCGATATAATCTTTCTCTACCTCCTCGAGGCTCAGCATCGGTCCGGCCGGCCTGGCGTACGCGGACAGATCCAGTTCGACCAGGTCGGAGGGGAGGTCGTGAACCTGGATCGTATCGCCCCTGCACATGGCAACGGCTCTTTCAAGAATATTTTCCAATTCCCTGATGTTGCCGGGGAATGCGTAATACTTCAAAAGATCGATGGCTTCATCGGAAATCGCGTTCACCCGCTTGCCGGTTTTTTTGACGAATTTTCCCAAAAGGTAAAATGCCAGCAGGGGAATATCTTCCCGCCGTTCGGATAACGGAGGAAGAAGGAGATTGACGACATTTAAACGAAAATAAAGGTCTCCCCGAAAGGTTCCCTCTTTGACGGACTGCTGGAGATCTTTTGCAGTTGCGGCGATAAACCGGATATCGAGCGGCACCGGACGGGTACCCCCGACCCGGATCAATTCCCGCTCCTGAATGACACGGAGAAGTTTTGATTGCATGGACAGGGACATGTCGCTGATTTCGTCGAGAAATACGGTCCCGCCATGGGCGGCTTCCAAAAGTCCCTTTTTCATCGAGGAGGCGCCGGTGTAGGCCTCTTTTTCATGGCCGAAGAGCTCATTGGTGATCAAATCCTCGCTGAATGCCCCGCAATTGAAGGCCATGAAAGGCCCGGCGGCACGGGGGCTGTGAAAGTGGATGGATCGGGCCACCAGCTCTTTTCCCGTCCCGGATTCGCCGGATATCAGCACGTTGCATTCGACAGGTCCGATCTGAAGAATGGTTTGCTTGATCCGATCCATTTTGGCGCTTTTTCCGATCATGACCGGTTCCGAATCGGTCGAATTCCAAGGCTCTTTTTGGATTGAATCGGATTGCCTTAACTGTCGCTCTTCCAGTACTTTGAAAACCAACTCCCTGATCCGGTTCGGATTGAAAGGCTTTGCCAGATAATGATAAGCGCCTTTCTTGGTGGCCGAAACGGCGTCTTCAATAGAGGCAAAACCGGTTATCAGAATGATATCTATTTCCGGAAGGAGCCGTCTCGCTTCATTCATGAATGAAAGGCCGTCCAGATCGGGCATGCGGATATCGCTGATGATCACATCATAGGCCGTATCTTCCAGACGCTGAAGCGCTCTTAACGGATTCGAAAACGACGAAACCGCATGACCGTCTCTTTCAAGCAATCGCCTGAGGTTTTTCAGCGTCACGGGATCATCATCGACAATCATCAGGCGGCCGGGCTTTTCACATTTTTGCTGATTTGTCTTTTGCATAGTAAGCTGCAAGTTCCGGGAAGAGCCGTAGTCTGAATGCTTCCGGTTTTTCGCTGTTGGGCAACGATAAGCCTAAGAAATCAGCTTTTTCGGCGCTGTGGGGCCTGGACTTTTCAGCTACTGTAACACGAATTCCAAGGCTGTCAATTGTTTCGTATGCGCAACCCTTCTTCACAACCGATCTGATCTTGTTCGGCGCGGTAATCGGGGTTTGAGGGGATTTTCGCGGACATCGGATTGGCCGTTGCGGAAGAAACCGGCATGAACATCAAATTGCCCTCGCCGGCTCGCATATTCTACGGGCTGCAATGTGTGCGGCGATCTTGCCGGAATCGAGAGCAGGCAGACCGGGCGCTTTCGATTCCGGCAAATGAGTCCGGCTAAAAGCTGCGTTTCATATATCCCGTATTCTTGTCGACAATGATTTTTTCAACCAGGGAATCGTCCCGGGTGACGACTTCAGCGACATAGGTGTCTTCCTTTTCCGTTATTTCGCCTACCTTGAGATTGGGGTTCCCCGCTACATAATTCTCCATCAACCCGCGAATATCAGCCTCAGTCATGGGTTTCATCCGTTTCATTTGCGCCCTGGGACAGGTTCCTCTGCTCCACCCGTGGTGGTAATACCCGCCTCTTTGCTTCATGTCTCGGCCATGCATCATGCCGGGACCCATTCCCCTTTCACCCATTGGGCTTCCACACCATGGGCAGAACCAGCCTTCCGTCTGGGCGGATCCGTTGGAATCTTTTGCCTGTGTGCCGTTTTGAGCATCCTGGGACATTGCCGGGCCGGACATGCCGAAAATTAAAATTGCCGCTGCTAATACAAAAAATACTTTTTTCATTATAGCCCTCCTTACGGAATTTTTAAATAAATCTGTTTGTTCGGCCAATTCTTAAAAACGATAAAATGCCGCCGCGTAAACATCATCCGGCACCCTTTCGGGCGGGACGGCATAGACCCGGCCGCCGTTGATGATGGTGGCAAAGGCGGCGAGGTCCAAAAGATCTTCATCCGATGGCTCTTTTTGATCGTGAACGGCGATTTCATCGGTGGCGGGATTATATTTCCCCCAGAGATGAACCCCCACACCGACAATGAGATAATCGACACGTCCGGAAATGGCTCGATAAATGATCTGCCTCAAATCGGCGCCGGTTTTACCCGTTCCTTTATAGTCGTGATACTTATCGATCGCGGTCTGCACCTCCTGGCGAAAAAACGGGTCAAGCACCTCCCATGCGTTCGTTAGAAGCTGGTCATCGGTCATCGTGGCCGGATTTTTTGCCAAGACCGCATCGGTGATCAAATACGGATAAGAATTCGCCTGCTTGTAGAGCGGGAAAAAACGGTCGAGCCCCGCAAATAAAAGCGGGCGGCTTTCTTTATTCAGAACATGATGAATGGCTTTGTCTATCGCCTGAAAATAGCGTAAAACCTGGTCATTTCCCAGCTCTATCGGGCCCTGCCCGTGAAAAATGACGCCTCTGTCGCCGCCGTAGCGGCCGGGTCTGCCGGTATGAACGGTCAGGTATTCATTTCCAAGGTCATACTTTAAAACGTCCGCGATGCCGGCGGGCATGTCCTCGACTATTACCTGACTTATGGAATGTCGTGTGCACTCAAAGAGTTTCGCGGATTTCTGGGTTGCGGCCAGCAGGAAAAATGCGGCATCGGTGACGAAAAGCGGCAGCAGGGGTTTCAGATGAAACCGGTCGTTTACGATAACAAGCGGCTCGAAATTCAAAGGCGTTCGGTAAAATGAAAACAAGTGCTGGGATAGAAAGACGGCAAGGCCTTGTTCCTGTTTCAACCAAAATCGTTTGTCCGAAAGTCTTTTTTTGGCGGGATCCAAAACAGACCCTATTCTGGAGGCATCTTTTCCTCTTGTTTTTTGGATGATATCCTCGGCCTGGCTCAGTGCATTCTTGAACCTGATCTGGTTTTGGCTGACTTCGTGGCCCTTGCGGATGGTCGGGATGTAAATCGATACACATAAACCCTCCGGATGAGATATGAGTCTATTCAAATCCGTCTTATCGAATTGATCCATTGTGTTACCTTTCAAATGTTCTAATGTTTTGCGGCAGATGACAGTCAAAAAACGGCAGCCGTTCGCAGAACCGCCCAAAAAAACGTAGTACGGTGGGAAAACACAACATGTGCGGCAAACCTGAATTCACATGAAAATCGACGGATAGACGCCGGCGGGTCTTCGATCCCGCGTGAATGTAACCGGGTTGCGGTGTCGGTCCTTGGATTAAGATAAGCCTCATTCCGGTTTTTACCGAACATAAGCGGTGATAATGCCGATCAAGAGAAACGCCAAAAGAATCCAAAGAAAAATATCGATGGTAATCACGGTGTCGGATTCGAACCTGGCTTCCCTTTCGGCTTTTGTGAGGGTCCTCGGGGTGCGGCGGTTCCGGGACGGCATGAAAACAGCGAAGACGAGTGCAATGAGTAAACCGATAAAAAAGAAACTAAGCCATGGGACTCCCCACATAACAGGGCCGAACGGCGTAATCCAGAGTCCCCCGGCCCAAGTGGCCAAAAACAGGATGAGAAAAAACAGAAACATGCCCAGTCCCCAGGATTCACCTCTGAAAACAACGGCTATCAGAATGGTCAGCACTGCGGCGATCACGACCGCCGTAAACAGTTCCGCCAGAAACATGCTGCCTCCTTTTTTGCCATGATGATCGTTCGGGCAACCAAAGTAAATAAATGATATCCTGTATATTTTCAGGCAAAACGACTCGTGTTCGGCTTGTTTGGAACGGTGGTCCTGCTAATGTCTCCGTGCCGTTTAAATACCTTGCAGACCCCATTTACTTTCAGGGCCTATTAAAAGAACCTGATAATGACCTGCATGCCGTGCGGCTGCAATCCCGATATGGGAAACGCGCCATCGCAATGTTTGTCGGAGGCAACCTGTTTTTTAACAAAAAGGCGGTGAAACGGCTTTGAATCCCGTAAAAGAAATCAGAAATTACGGCCAGAGCATCTGGCTGGACTACATTCAGAGAGACTTGATCCTTTCAGGAGAATTGAAGCGCCTGATCGAAGCAGACGGTCTGCGGGGGGTCACGTCGAATCCGGCCATATTTGAAAAATCCATTTCCGGGGACGGTAGGTATGATGCCGAAATAAAAGCACTGGCATCCAGGAAAAAGAACGCCGAGGAGATATATGATGTGCTGTCTCGTGAGGACATCGTGCTGGCGGCAGATGTCTTTCGGGAGGAGTACAGTCATTCCGGGGGCAAATACGGGTATGTCAGCCTGGAAGTGGATCCTCACCTTGCATACGATCCCCAGGGGACCGTGGAGGAAGCCAGGCGGCTTTGGCATTCGCTGAACCGGCCGAACGTGATGATCAAGATCCCGGGGACCAAAGAAGGATTGGTTGCTGTCGAGGGTTTAACGCGTGAAGGCATGAACATCAACGTGACGCTGCTGTTTGGCCTGCGGCGTTACCGGGAAGTTCAGGAGGCCTATATTGCCGGACTGGAAGAGCGGTTGAAAAAAGGCGAATCGCTAAGCGGCATTCAGTCGGTGGCGAGCTTTTTCATCAGTCGAATCGATAACGAAGTCGATCGGCGGTTGACGGAGATCATTCGTGACGGGGGAGAACATGCCGAAGCATGCAAATCCTTAAAAGGAAAAATCGCCATCGCGTGTGCAAAATCCGTTTACACGATGTTTAAAGAGGCGTTTAACGAAGAACGGTTTAAAAGGCTCGAAGAAAAGGGGGCATTGCCCCAGCGTGTGCTTTGGGCCAGTACAAGCACCAAAAATCCGGAAGAATCGGATGTCAAGTATGTGGAAGCACTTATCGGACCGAATACGATCAATACCATTCCAATGGAAACACTGACCGCCTATCGGGATCATGGCAAGCCCGAAGCCCGATTGGAAAGCGACTTGGATTGCTGGCGGAAATACCTGTCGGATCTTGAACGGGTGGGCATCGATATTGAAGAAGTGGCCGCGCAGCTCGAACAGGAAGGAGTGTTGAAATTTACTCAGCCGCATGACCGGCTGATCGAACGGCTGACAAAACGATTACAGGCCGTTTCAAAAAGGTAAGTATTTGCCCTCAAAGTGGGGCGTAAACGGATGGAGGAAATAAAAGGACGGCCCGCATCCGGTAGTAACATCATGTGAAATGCCGAAGTGTCGCCGTTGGTTTGAAACGGCCGGTCGACCGCAATCGGTGGCAGAAACAAACCCCAACCGTCAGGAAGGATTCATTATGGCGGATATTCGAAAGCAAAAACTGGAAGATTATGTCAGACAGCTCCTCCAGGAAGAGTTCAACGGCGAAGAGTTCAGCGGCGGGACCGAGCCTATAGAAAAAGAGAAAAAGAAACCCAGAAAAACAAAAACGAGAAACCGGCCTTCGCCGGTTTCGAATGAAAAAAACTGATGCCGTATTCACCAACATCCCGGCAAAAATTATCATAGGTAAAACCGGCAATGGGCACCAAACCGCCCCGGCGTTTTACGGAAAAAATCAATCAGAGCATTATGCACCGAATTTATCGAGCCGTTGAGCGTTTGCGACGGCCAATCCCATGAGGTCCTTGGCGGGGAACCGCGGTCCAAGCGCACCGGAAAGGCAATATCGTTCACCGAACCGCTCTACCGAATCCGGTCTGCAATGTTTGGCGTACAGCAGAACCGGAACGGGGTGCCAGCTGTGCGATTTCAGAATCGCCGGGGTGGAATGATCGCCGGTGACGATCAACACATCCGGTTTTAGGTCCATGATTCGCGGCATCAATCGATCCACTTCTTCGATAAGACCGACCTTTCGCTCAAAATCCCCGTCTTCTCCCGCGCTATCCGTTTTTTTTACATGAAAGTAGAAATAATCAAATTGATTCCAATGCTTTTCAAGTTTATCGATTTCCTCACTCGGTGCATCGCCGGTTTCGATAATATCCATACCGATCAGCTTGGAAAGGCCGCGGTACATCGGATATCCGGCAACAGCGGCACACCGGATGCCGAATATTTCCTGAAGCGTCGGCCAATTCGGCCGTTTTGAGAATCCCCTCAGCAGCACCATATTCGCCGGGTGATGATCGGCTAGGATGTTCCGGGCGCGGTCTATAAATCGGTGGAGTACGTTTGCAGTGGGTTCCGCTTCTTTTTCGAGCGGATGCGGCATGACGGGCTTTTGCCTCACGGCCTGCGGATCCGTATCCCCGAGTTTGTCCGACAGCCCTTCACCCCTCATCACGAGCAGGAATCGATACTCCTTGACCGGTTCGATGAAGATTTCCACGTTCGGTATATCGATTTGCCGCAGCAGGCGGCACAACTCCCTGTTTTTTTCGGTTTCGATGCGGCCGGCGCGCCGGTCGGTGATCATCCCCTTGTCGTCGATCGTGCAAAAATTCCCCCGTGCGGCCACATCTTCCGGCTGAAGATCGAAATTGATGCCCACTGCGGCAAGGGCCCCACGCCCCACTTGGTATTCGATGGGGTCATAGCCGAAGAGTGCGAGATGGGCGGGGCCGCTGCCGGGTGTGAGACCGGCATGAATCGGGATGTGAAGCCCGCATATGCTGTTTTTCGCTATTTCATCCAGGTTCGGCGTGTGTGCGGCTTCCAATTCCGTCGGTCCGCCGGGTTTAACGGGAAGCCCCCCGAGCCCATCCATTACCAGAAGTAAAATTTTTGATTCGGAGGATCTTTGAAGCGATCGATATAAATTTAAATTCATGGCATAGATCCTTATCCCTTAAGCGAATACGATCTTGCGATCCTGAACCGAAACGGATGAAACGGGCGCCGCTACGATTTGTCGGCCAGGATTTGAATGCCGGGCAGTTCTTTGCCGCTGAGAAACTCTAAAAATGCGCCCCCTCCGGTGGAGATGTGCGAGATCTCATCTGTAACGCCGGCTTTTGCCACCGCCGCAGCCGAATCTCCGCCGCCGATAATCGTAACGGCGCTCAATCCGGACAGGACGCGGGCCAGTTGAAGGGTTCCCTCGGCAAAGGGCGCCATCTCGAATACACCGACAGGTCCGTTCCAAACGATCATATTGACGGCCTGCAGCTTGTCTTCGAAACGTTTTATCGTTTTAGGCCCGATATCCAGAATAAGCCAATCGGACGGGACGGCATTGACATCGACGGTTTTTGTTTCGGCGTTTTCATCGAGCCGGTCTGCCGTCACTACATCCACCGGAAGAAACAGCCGGTCACCCGCCTGCTCCGTTATCTTGGCTGCCGTGTCCAGAAGTTCTGTTTCCACCTTTGAAGCGCCGATCGGCACGCCTTTTGCCGCCAAAAACGTGTTGGCCATACCACCGCCGATAAGAAGCATGTCCAGCATATCGAGAAACCGGCCGATGACATCGATTTTGTCGGAAACCTTCGCTCCCCCGAATATGGCGGCAAACGGTTTTTTTGGTTCGGTCAGCACTTTTTCCAATGAGTTGATTTCTTCCGCCATCAGCAGACCGGCCACTGCCGGAAGATAACGGGCGACGCCGACGGTGGAGGCATGGGCCCGATGCGCCGCACCAAAGGCGTCATTGACGAAGACATCCGCGAACTGGGCCAATTTGCGGGCGAATTCCGGATCGTTTTCTTTTTCACCGGGATTGAACCGGGTATTTTCGAGAACCACTATATCGCCGTCTTTAAGCTTTTTAACGGCGCTTTGTGCATCATCGCCGATAATATCATCCACTTTGATGATGTCCGATTTCAGGTACTCTGAGAGGCGATGGGCCACCGGGTCCAATCTGAATTCTTCTACAACCTTCCCCTTGGGCCGCCCTAAGTGAGAACAGATAATAATGCGTGCACCCTGCTGCTTTAGAAATTCAATCGTGGGCAGCGTTTTGCGGATTCGGGTATCGTCGGTGATGTTTCCGTCTTTTATCGGCAAGTTGAAGTCGGCTCGAACGAGAACACGCTTGCCGCTCACATCAATGTCGCGAATCGTTTTTTTCATCTTCTAATTCCTTTTTTTCCGGGTACTATTTAATGCCGGACGGAAAACGTATCGAATTCGTTCCTAAATTCTTCCTGTTCGATGTCTACGTGATTCACACGGGCGCCGGGCGGACCCTTGCGGCACCATTGAATCATTTGCTGCACTTCTTCGTCGTTGCCCTCGAACACCGCCTCAACCCGGCCGTCACGCGTATTGCGGACCCATCCTGTAACCTCCTTCCGCAAAGCGGTTTCCCGGGTTTCCACCCGAAAGAAGACGCCTTGAACGCGTCCGCTGATCATTACATGGGCTCTTGTACGGTTCATGTAGTTGTCCTTTGCCGTCGAAATGGGATCGGGTGTGATGTCTTGCAATAATAGCCCACGCAAAGGGGTGCAGCTCCTTCCGCTTTTAGAAGCGTTGACATTCCCGGCATCGGCTTACTCGGGGGAGAATTGATCCAGGGTCTCCTGCAGCATCCGGGAAAACCGCTTGTCAAATGAAGGATCTTCATCCGCTAAAAAACGTTTCAATACCATAATTTCAGTTTCGAGCCGATCTACCCTGGCCCTTAACTCCAGCAATCGTCTGTGAGCGGCATCCCACGTTGTCTCGATTTCTTTTTCCAGGTCATCGAGGCGCTTTTTTTCCGTGCGGTCGTTCATGGCATGGTTCTCTTTTATGTTTTCCACATGTTCGGCCACCCTGCCGGCAGGCGGATTTTCGGCAGTCGGCCGCAACGCTTTGCAGCCAGGGCGGTATATTTCGAGTAACACAAACCATGTGCCGTCCACCATGGGTAAAATCATGTATTTCGTCAATCGGATATTTTCAATGAGAACACAGCAGCCGGTCATACGCGAAGGCTCCCCTCAAGGGTCCGGCCGTTTTCAATTTCAAGCGGCTCTTTTCGATGATTCACCAATGTAACTTCACCGGACAATCTAATATCGGCGCCGAATGTTACATCTCCCCGGATGGTGAGGGATCGGCAGTTCACCAGAGACGGTGGGCCGAAAGGAAAACGGGCTTCAAAATCGTCGATGCGCCGATAAAAAGCCGGGTCCAGATCGATGGCGGCACGGTCGAGGCCGCAGGCCGGGTCCGACATGATTCGGAACCCATCATCCAAGGTGTAGCAGTCGGACCTCACGATCAGCAAATCCGCCGTATTCTTCACCGGTGCAAAGCGGTTCCGGGATACGCGGACGGCACCGGATGGTTCAAGAACGGAAATCGCCGCTCCCATTGCCGTTTCCAGTTGATAAACGGCTCGGGAGTTCGGATCGCGGGGATCGACGGTTTTCCGGTTCCGAATCATCGGCAATGCCAGAATCCCTCTTTTTTCCTTCAAAATGCGTTTTAATGCGGACAGTTTCAACCAGATGTTGTTGGTGTTAAAGTATTTATGGCGCTCGATATCCATAAAAGAATTCTGATCGTTTTCCGGGCACTGGGCGATTTCCCGAAGTCCGTACCCCCCGGATTTGAAACGGGCCAGATGTCCACCTTTTTTATCCCCTTCTGTTCGATCCGCCGTTTCCATCATGAAGGTCAATGCGTTTGCGATGAAGTAGCCCAGTAACGAAGGATCCATGACGGCGCCCAGATTATCGGCATTGGATACAAACGCGTATTCGTACCCGGCCTTAAGGAGGGTGTCCAGCATGCCGCTGGTTTCCAGCGCAGGATATAAATCCCCATGTCCGGGAGGGCACCATTCCAGGTTGGGATTGCCGGGAGTATGAGCGGGGCTTAAATCGTCGGCATTGATCTTTGGAATCTTGTGTTGAAGAAAATCCAGGGGAAGGTCCCCCCATATTTCGGGATAAGCCTTTAGCGCATTACGTGTGTCTTGCCGGGTTGAAAAGCTGTTCATGAAAACAACAGGCACAAAGATGCGCAGGCTTCTGCTCTGCCTGACGATGAGATCGAGAAAGGAAAGTGAATTTTTCACCGGCAACAACGACTTGGCGCGATCCATTCCCATGCTTGTTCCCAGACCGCCGTTCAGCTTGATGATGACTGTTTTGGGCAAAGCGGCTTCACCGGTTTCTCGATACTCAGCCGGAAATGTTTCGGCATCATCCAGGGACGTTACGGGCAATAGATCGCTTTCGGGGATCAAGCCGGTTTCTCCATCGTATAACTTGCGGTAATAAAATTTAAAATGATCGATGATCAGGTCGGGTATGCCTTCATTCTTCATTCGAAGGATAAATGGAGCCAGACGATCCGTAAAAGAATTCATGAGAAGCCTTTCTGTTCCGGTTTCGATGCAAGAGATATTACCGAATGAATGGTTTATTTATGCCACCGGTACCGGCGCTAGTCCACGATTATTTTATCGTCGATGTTGATGACGCCCCTGGTGTATCGGGCCGCATCGAGAGCCGCCTGATACAGCCGATAGGTCGGAATATTGCCGGACAGGGAAACCGAACCGTCGGAAACATGGATATCCAATCGTTCAACCGCGATTTCCGGATGCAGTTCGAGTGTCGATACGACATTACGGGCAATGACCTGGTCCATGAGACGGTCGGTCGGCACGACGGCGATCGTGTTTGCCACATCCCTTACGCCGCCTATTTGGCCTGCGATTTCTTCAGCGACAGTTTTTTCCCAGTAAGACGAAACGGTTCCGCCCAACTCGATACGGCCGTTCTCCACTGAAATCGTGATGCCGTCAGGTTCTATTTCCGGGCTCCATAACAGGGCATCTCTCAAGTAAGCCTCGATTTCGGCATCATTCGGGGGGGTGGCTGTTTTCGGGACGATCGCAAGCCGGTTTTCAACCATTTTCACCCCCGGCACGTTCATCACAACCTGTTCCGCTGTTTTCCGTGCCGCGTATGAGGGGACCGAACCGGAAAGCTTGATGGTACTGCCGGAGGCATTCACTTCGATGTCGGATTTGTCAAGTCGCACATCCAATGACAGAATCCTTTTCACATCGGCCTTCAGGCGGGACGCCTCGGCGGAACCCCGGGCGCCCCTTTCAATTGCTTCAATGGCCGTAGCGGGAAAAAAATCATCTATTTCTTTTGGAAGCATATGAACGATATCTTCCATTTCCCCCTGCGTGATCCGCTGAAAAATGATCTCGAACACTCCCCGGGCGATAGTGACCGGATCAATGCGGGCGTTTTCCGCGAATTGCTGTCGAATTCGGGAAAGGATGTGGTCACGTCTGTTTTCTTCGACCGGTTTGTGCGCGGGTCGCCATCCTTCGTAATACAATCCGCGGATCAGCATCGGCAGCTGGGCTCCAAAATGGGCCGCTTCATCGACGGTGAGGCAATCCCTTAAACCTTGCAGAACAGCCCTTAAGGCGCCGTAAGCTGCCCGCCGTTCAACAAACCCCAATTCCCCGCCGATATCATTGAGCCATTCGTTGGTTTTTTGAAGCGTTCGATCGAATACGTCCAAGCCTGTCATGCTCATTGGAAACCCCCTGTTTTGTCGATGTCGAAATGAATCGGTATCCATAGGCTCCGGCCATTCGGCAGCCCCGTGCAGCCCTTGCTTTCTGAAACCGGATACCGACTGACTTTATTACCTGGTTATCCGTTTAACTGGGAATACGGTTAATGATGTATTTTTCATTTCGTACTTTTTAATTTCGCATGGTCCTGCACCGGCTAAGCACGAGGCAATGCCGATCGGTGATTTGCTTTTCCATCCGGCTTCGCATCCAAAAAACGAAAGCCGTTTTTTCATAGCCGTTTCGGTGAAAATACGGTGTTCGCCCTATTGAAGAATACGTTCTTTTCAGGTTTTTTGCACATTACAGGAAATTATTCTTGAATGAAGATGGCACGAAAATAGCGAAACCAATAGCGACAACCCAAACGAAAAGGAGGCGGAAATATGCAGCTTAGTATCAGGGGTATGACCATCGGCTTGGCGATACTATGGGGTGTGGCGATGCTTCTTGCCGGTATAGCACATATGATCTGGCCCCCATACGGTGAGGTTTTCCTGCAGATGACGGCATCCATTTATCCGGGGTATGAGGCTTCAGGTACCGTCGGTGATTTAATCGTCGGCATTTTATACGCGGTCGTGGATGGGGGAGTATTCGGATTGATTTTCGCCTGGCTTTACAATCGTTTTGCGCCGGCCGAAGAAAAACGGGAAGTGATAGAACAGCCCGCATCCGTTCAGCCCTCGCCGTAAACCGCTTTTTGAAAGGTTCGTTTCTTACTGTGAAGGGGCGTGTTTTTCGTCCCGGCGATCGAACAGATGAATGCATTCGGCGGGAAAAGAAACGCCGATGGCATCACCCTCCGAATACCTTTCCGTTTCGCTCAATGCCACAAGCCGGTTTTTCCCCGTTTCGATGTGAATGATGATTTCACGGCCCAACGGCTCTATGGTTTGAATTCGGCCGGTAAATAGGGGTGCCTTTTCTTTGTTTATGCGGATATGTTCCGGTCTTATTCCCATCCAAACCTTTTTGCCCGCAATGCGGTCCAAAAGCGAGCGTTTCTCCTGAGGAATCGGTATGTCAACACTTTCGAACACAACAACAGGATCCGTATTTCGATGGTGAACTTCGACGGGAATGAGATTCATCGGCGGTGATCCGATAAAAGAAGCGGCAAACGCGTTTTCCGGGTGTTCATACATCTGCTTCGGGGTGCCGCACTGCATCAGGCGGCCGTTTTTAAAAAGTGCAATCCGGTCTCCTAATGTCATGGCTTCGGTCTGATCGTGTGTCACGTAAAACGTCGTGATCCCCATTTCCCGTTGAAGCCGCTTCAGTTCCGCCCGGGTATTGGTGCGAAGCTGAGCATCCAGGTTCGACAGGGGCTCATCCAGCAGAAAGACATTCGGGTCCCGAACCAGCGCGCGGGCGATAGATACCCGTTGGCGCTGCCCGCCGGACAATTCGGCGGGTCTGCGATCCAGCAGGTTTTCAATGCCGAGTACGGCGGCGGTTTTTTCAACAGAATCCTGAATTTTATTTTTATCTCGACGCCGGATCTTCAGGGGAAAAGCGATATTTTCGAAAACGTTCATATGCGGGTAAAGTGCATAACTTTGAAACACCATGGCGACATTCCTGTTTCGGGGCGGCACCATGATTCCCCGGGAAGTATCCGCCATTACCGTTTCGCCGAACCGAATGACGCCTTCGGATGGGTGTTCCAATCCGGCGATCACATTCAATGTCGTCGATTTTCCGCATCCGCTGGGCCCCAGCAGCGTGAAAAATTCCCCGCTTTCCACCGAAAGGGAGATATCGATCATCGCATCCACTTTGCCGCGAAGGGTCCGGAAGGTCTTGCTGGTATGTTCGAGCACCACCATCATTCCTTAACTGCTCCCCGAGTCAGGCCCTGAACGATCCGGCGTTGGAACATCAGCGTTACCACCACTACCGGCATAGCGGCTACACACGCCGCAGCCATAATCTGACCCCAGGGGATGCGGCCGTGCAGACCTTCAAAAAGAGCGATACCCACCGGGATGGTTCGGGCGGATTCATCAATCGTAAGCATCAGTGCGAAAAGAAATTCGTTAAAGGCGAAAATAAAGGACAGCAGAGCGGTGGAGTACATCCCCGGCGCGGCCAGCGGCATAATGATGCTGAAAAGAATCCGAAGACGGGATGCACCGTCCAGCTGGGCGGATTTGTCGATATCCTTGGGCACCTGGGAAAAGTAGCTGACCAGAATCCACAGGCAGATCGGCATATTCCATGCAATATAGGGAAGAATCAGGGCCATGTACGTGTTGATCCAGTTTACATAACTCATCAGTTTGAAAAGATAGCTGATCAGGCTGACCGGCGGAAACATGGAAACGGCCAAAGTGCCGAATAAAACGGCGGCTTTCCCTGGAAGGGGCAGGCGTGTAATGGCATAGGCGGCCGGTGAAGCCAATCCTACAGACACCACTGCGCTGACGGCCGAAATCAGAATGCTGTTTTGAAGATATTCCGGGAAATGGATGGATTCAGAAAAGAGCACCACCCGAAAATGGTCTAAGGTGCCCTGGTAGGGTTTGTTTGAGAGAAGAAAGTCCGGATATCTGCTGAGCGCCGTCAGCAGCATATAGAAAAACGGCCCCAGGCAAAACATCAGGGTCAACACGCCACCGAGCACCAGGAATAGTGTTTTGACACGTTTTTCACTCATTGGATGCTCTCTTCAAAACGGCCGGCTTTGACATAAACGATTGAGATGATCAGGGCGCAAAAAAACAGGATAACGCTGGCGGCCGAACCGTATCCGAAATCCCCCGCACTGAAATAGCGAAAAGCGAATAGTGAAAGGGCGGTGGTAGCCCCTCCGGGACCGCCCCCCGTAAGCACAAAAATGACGTCGAAGACGCGCAGCGCCATTACGGTTCGGAAGAGCAGCGCCACCACCAGGACGGGCTTGAGCAGCGGCAGGGTAATGTAAAAAAAACGCTGAAAGAAGTTCGTCCGATCGACTTGAGCCTGCAGGTACAAATCCTCCCTGATCGCCGATAGGCCGGCCAGAATGATCAGGGCGGCAAAAGGGGTGGTTTTCCAGGCATCGGCAAGGATGCAGCCGGCAAAAGCCCCTGCGCTCGTTCCCAGCCAGTTGATGGGGTGGTCAGAAATTCCGAATGCCGTGATGAGGTAATTGGCTCCTCCATAGCTGTAATGATAAACCAACTCGAACACCCTGCCGGATACGGCCGCTGGAATGGCCCAGGGAATGAGGACGGCGGCCCGCAAGAGCCCCCGGCCGGGAAAAGACTCGTTGAGCACCAGCGCAATAATCAGGCCCAAAAGGATTTCGAGCGGCACCGAAACAAGCACGAACAGCAATGTGAACCATACCGACTGCCGGAAAGCGGCATCGGCAAACAGGACCTCGTAATTGGCCGTGCCTATAAATTTTCTCGGCAGAAACGGCACATCGCGCATTAAGCTGTTCCAGAAGGTTCCCAGTACAGGAAGCAGAATAAGAACGGCCAAAAAGACAAAAAGCGGAAGCATGAACATCAGTGCGGTCGATGACTCACGGTCCATATTCCGCTTGGCCGCGGTTTGGGAGGCGATTGGGTGCCGATTATTTTTCTTTGGTAATGCCATACCGGCGCAAGACATCCAGAATTTCGCGGTCGGCCGCCGCGAGTGCATCATCGGTATCGGCTCGGCCGGCAAGAACGCTGTTGATATGTTTCTGGGCAATGGCGGAAATCTGTGTATAGTACGGCTCCAGCGGACGGGGACGAGCCTGTTGAAACACTTCTTTCAATGTTTTGAAGTGCGGCGCGTGCGCCAATACGTCCGAGTCCTCATACAGGTCCCGGCGCCCCGGATTCCAGCCCAACCGGATAGCCATGCGCTTCTGGTTCCGGTATGAGGTAATAAATTTCACGAACTCACAGGCTTCCGGCAGAACATCGGAAAAGCGCGAAATGCCGATATGAAATCCTCCGAGGGTGGCGGCACGCTTCCCGTTCACCGGCGCCGGAACTGCGGAAACGCCGGTTTTGCTTCGAACCGGCGACCCCTCGGACTGATGAAGCGCCCAGGCATACGGCCAATTTCGTTCATAAAGTGCATCGGAGCGCTGAAACATCATGCGGACTTCTTCTTCCTTCATTTCGGTATAGGCATTGGGAGGCGTTACGCCGTACGTTCGAATACAATCCCGCATCATGTTTACGGCGTTTACATTGGGCGCAACATGCAATCGAATCCGACCGTCTTCGGATATGAAACCTCCCCGTTCTCCCGCAAATTCCATAAATACCGTAATAAGTCCCTCGTACTGCGCCCCGGTCCACACAAACCCATAAAAGTTTTTGTTTTTTTTACGCTCGGCGTGCTGTACCCTCAATGCGGTTTTGATCAGCTTTTTCCATGTATCCGGCGGAGAATCTATGCCGTATTGTGAAAGCAGGTCCTTGCGATAGTAAAGCATACCCGCATCCATATAAACCGGCAGTGCAATAAGCCGGCCGTTCCTGCGATCTACACGGTCGATGACGTGCTGAAAAAACGGCTCGCTGTCAACGGCATTTTCCAGGGGCGCCAACCAGTCGGCAGCGCTGAATAATCCGATCCAGGCAATATCCATGAGAAACACATCGGGGTTCGACATATTTGCCTTTAATGCGATGATGAGGCTCTGGCGCTGCTGGTCCGTATCACTGGGCCGGCGAAGGACCCGAACCGGAATGCCGGATTTTGTTTCAAATTCATCGGCCAGCATCTCCCAGAACGCCAATTCCGCCGGGGCGCCGCCTACGGCAAAAACCACCTCCCGGGCCGGGTGTTCAGTGCAGGCGGCCCCGCTTATCACCAGCAGAACCGCCGATACGAACGAAGAGAAAGGGAATTGGAATCGGTGACACATAGATGCACCTATTTTCCACCAGTCTCGTCGGACCGAAATGGGTTTATGTGTGTATTTTCGAGGCGGATATTTGGTATTTTTTCGGTGAGCTCGCTTAACGGAATGTCTATGGCAACTGCCGACATTTTTGATGATTGCGATATCGTCTATTTCCAGATAAAAATACAAGATATACCCCATAGGGGTTGATGCGGCTTTTCGTGTAAGCAAAATGAATTGATCAGATTTCGATTCTGCAATAACCGGCAGCACCGCTCATGATCATAAGCGGCGGCATCACAAAAGCCATAAATTAAACAGGGAAAGAGGCGCGGATGATCGACTACACCGGAACCTACACGGATCAATACCAACTCACCATGGCGCAGGTATATTTTCTCAAAGGGGCCGGCGGTCAGCGGGCGGTTTTCGATTATTTTTTTCGCAAACCGCCTTTTGGCGGGGGGTATGCCGTGTTTGCGGGCCCGGAGAATCTGATCGATATACTTGAAACCCTTCGGTTCGACGACCGGGATATCGATTTTCTTCACGAACAGGGCCTTCATCCCGATTTTCTGGACTATCTGAAGCATTTCAGATTTAAGGGAAATGTCTTCAGTTCCCGTGAGGGAGATATCGTATTTCCCACGCGCCCGGTGCTGAGCGTGGAAGCCGACATCATCGAGGCCCAGATCATCGAAACGATTCTCTTGAATATTCTGAATTTTCAAACCCTGATAGCGACCAAGGCCTGCCGCATGCGTCTGGTTGCCGGAGATCGAAAACTGGTTGATTTCGGACTGCGGAGAGCGCACGGTCCTGGCGGGTACTATGCGAGCAGAGCCGCCGTAGTCGGCGGATTCGATTCCACCAGCAATGTGCGTGCCGGCCGGGATTTCGGTGTGCCGGTCAGCGGCACGATGGCCCATTCCTTTGTGCAGAGCTATGATGACGAACTGTCATCGTTTCGTGATTTTGCCGAAGAAAGACCGGATGACTGCGTTCTGCTGGTGGACACCTATGATACATTGAAAAGCGGCGTGCCCAATGCGATCATCATCGGCAGGGAAATGGAGAAGCGCGGCCGGCGTCTCAAAGGCATACGGCTGGACAGCGGGGATTTGGCGCAATTGGCCAAAGAAAGCCGGCAAATGTTGGATGCGGCCGGCCTCGACTACGTCGCGATTGCCGCTTCCAACAAGCTGGATGAATATGTGATCAAAAGCCTGCTGGAACAAAAAGCGCCGATCGATGTGTTCGGTGTAGGCACCCGCCTGGTGACGGGTCAGCCCGATGCAGCGTTGGACGGCGTGTACAAGCTTGCCTTTGCGAAACAGCGACCACGCATCAAGCTGTCGGAATCGATTTCCAAAACCACCATTCCCTATTTGAAGCAGGTGTTCCGGCTTATCGGCGAAGACGGCGATTTTTACGGGGCCGATGTCGTGGCGATGGCGGATGAATCCTCCAATATACACACGATGCATCACCCCTTCGAGCCGAATAAATCCATGGACATATCAGCCCCTGAAAAAGAGCCGCTGCTGCATCCCGTGATGAAGGACGGCAGACGCATAGCGGAGAAGCGGACCTTGGAGGAAATTGCCGCATACTGCAGCGAACGCCTCGAGCGCCTGCCGGGAAAGTTCAAGCGTTTTGAAAATCCGCATACGTACAAGGTGGGGCTGAGTGACCGGCTCAACCGCGAGCGCAACCGTCTGATCGAACAGCACACCGCATCCTAAGCCGGACCGTTAGACCGTCCGTACTTTCGCTGTATGCCTGAACTGCAGTTGAAAAGGAGGCACCAGTTCATCGATGCGGCGGTCGCCATGCCGTTCACGCAGGTCTGTCATTAATTCCAGCAGGTAATAATCCGCAATCGAGTTTCGCCAACCGAGGTTTTCAAGCATCAGATTAATGCCGGCGACATTGGGGCTGTTTCCCTGGCGGTCGATGATTCGGCAGAAATCCTTTATAAAACGGGGAATTTCCTGCCTGGACAACCCTTTTTTGTTCAGGTTTGAAATAATGGCTTTCAATATAACATCCATGTTCGCAATCCTGTCGTTTTAAGTCGGCTGCACGCTTACCCTACGATAAATGTGGTTTCCCGTGCATCACTGGCCCCGGTGGTTTCGACCGTCGTGGTAATCGTGTATACGCCCGGATCGGCATTTCCCGGGAGTTGAAGAGGGACGGTGGAAGTGTAGGTGCCGCCGGTTCGGTCCACATTCACCCTGGGATTGCCCACCACTTCTCCGTTGTGCGTAATTTTCCGAATTTCCGTGATAGGAACCTCTGCATCACCGGTCGGCGTTAACAGTGCATATGTGGCTCGCAAATCGACCGTACCTCCCGGCTCGACGGTTTGGGGCGAAGTTTCGACTTCTTCGATGTACAAGCGGGTGCCTGTGCCCGGTTCATATGTTTCATAGGCTTGGGTCGTTTCCTGGTAATCCCGGCGCTGATCGTAGCCATAATGCCCTACGGCGCCGCCGATCAGAGCACCGACCAGACCGCCGATAATCGCGCCGCGGGGGCTGTCCCCTCCGATTGCCGCGCCGGCCAATCCGCCGACTCCGGCGCCTACGGCGGCGCCCCTGTGCTCTTCAGGGACCCCCATGTTCGCACATCCGACAAGAGATAAGACAAATAATATTAGAATAATGGCTGAACCTTTACGGTTTATTTTCATTTTTTGCGTCCTCTACATCAACATATTCCAACCTTCGGCTTTCAAAGGGAAAGCGGTTCATGAACCTCGAAAGTTGATATGGCAAACAAACATTTTTCATCCAACGTTCCGTTTATCGAAGATCTTTTTCATCACAATTTTTCTGAGCGATTCACTCATGTCACTCATGATTTTTCTGACACACACGGCGGGTACTGAAAATAGGCTCCATCCTTTATTGGGAAATTGAATTTTATGTAAGATTCTTCTTATGCTTTTTGGCCGAATACCACTTTCAGTTGCCTTCCGTTTTTTCGCGATGCCCGATTTCTTTCAAGTCCGGGTGTGTGCATATTTTCAGGCTTGCGGGAAGGCATAATACAGGAAAGCAGGCATTTTTCGAATCCGAAGGGATATGATACATAAATAGGAACAATCGACATGGATATGATCCAACGACATGAATATGATCCAACACTGCTTACGATGAGGAGAACATGATTATACCGCCGGAAATAACCTATCGAAACATAGAGAAGCATGAATCGATCGATGAACTGATCCGTGAACGGGTGGCGAAGCTCGAACGTTACTGCGATCACATCTCCAGTTGCCGGGTCGCAATCGAAAACCGTCACCGGGATTTTCGATCGGGAAAGCCTTACCGGGTGCGCATCGACATCAGGGTTCCGCCGGGGCATGATGTGGTGGTCTCCAAGGATTCGGCAAAAGGCGGATTTCGAGACGAGCTCCTGGTGGTCATTCGGGATGCCTTCGATACCGCTGAACGGAAGCTCAAAAGGATTGTTGAAAAGCAAAGAGGTGACGTAAAGGTCCATTCCGATCAGGAAACAGGCGGCTACGTGGAGCGACTTTTCCGAGAACAGGGCTATGGTTTTATCAAATCACTGGAAGGCCGGGAGATCTATTTCCACAAAAACAGCGTTATCCAGAATGATTTCGAAAGGCTCGAAATAGGCACCGGTGTTCGATACGTTGAAACCACGGGAGAGGAAGGGCCGCAGGCGAGTACGGTTCAGATCGTGGACAAACCGGGTGTTCGAAGGAATCGTGCGTAAACCGGCATGCATCAGAAATTATGAATACAAAAGCTGTTCTGAAATTATTGGATAAGCTGATTCAACTGGATATCGACACCGTTTACATTTATGATCGAACCCTCGATGCATTCGAAGACAGGGTGATCAAGGAGCGGATCAGTCGTTTCCGCGAGAATCATAAACAGCATGTCGAGCGCCTGGCGAGTGAAATGCAGGCATTAGGGGGAACCCCGCCCGATTTTTCACGGGACTTAAAAGGGCATGTGATCACGGCTTTTACGGCTTTGGGGACGCTTACCGGAATGAAGGGTGCTTTAAAGGCGCTGAAAATTACGGAAGACATCACGAACCGCGTGTATGGGGAGGCCGTATCTTCGGATGTGCCTGATGAACTGAAGGATATGCTCCGGAAGCACTTCAGTGATGAGAAAATACATCTCGACTATATTGTCAATGTCATCTGAAACTGACGAATTCGTCAGGGCGGCAGGATCATCATCTGCAGCCTGTTGATCAGCTCCGTGGGAACGCTGCGGTCAATGGACGCCAATTCAACGTTCGGCATGCCTTCAAAAATACCGCAGGCCCGCCGAATAATTCGGTCATCCCAGATGGTGTCCAGATCATTTCGCGCCAGTTTCTCTACAAAAAGGGACTGTCGCAAGCCTCCCAGCATGTGAACCACCCAGCGGTTTCCAAGGCTCACCATCCACTGGCGTGCGTACGGATCATTGAATCCCCTTTTTTTGGATTCAGGCAGACGGGTGCGGTTTTCCAAAAGCCACGCCAGCGACACCATATCGTGGGCCGTCACCGACCTGGAAGCAAAAACAAGGCCCGTAGGCGGGTGGGAAGCCGTTCCCCTGTCCGGGCCGAAGGTCGTCTGAATCACATGGGCGGCCGAAAGCACAAGCCGCTGTTTCTCCATCAGGGTTTTTACCGTATTGCCCTCCGCGGTCTTTTCCTGAAAGGTTGCAGCATCCTTATGGTACTCGAGACGGGTGTCCGTGCGCCAGTATCCCACGGCGGCTTTCAACCCCAGTGTGCTGCCGGCCAGCGCGTGACGGCTGCATCGCGGCATGAGAACGATATGATCCATGTCCTGCAGGATATCCGGCATCATCAGCCCTTTTTTCCAGTGCGACCCCGGCGCCGGCAGATCTTCATAAAAGGCATTCCACCCGGGTTCTTCGAAGCAGTGAATTTCAGCGCCTGCTTGCAGAGCGGCATTCGCCATACCGCTTCTTTCCATTAATTGCCGGGTGCTTCCGGTAAGGCCGTCCGGCCTCAGCTTGAGATGCTCGATGCCGGCCATGTCTCCCACGACAATCCGACCGGCCCCCTTTTCTTTCAGCAGTTCGATCATGACGGCGACAGCTTCGGGACTGGTGGTCGCGGGGTATGGATTACCGGAATTGTGTGCGGGTTTGATAAAGACGCGATCTCCCCGCGACAGCCATGAGAAGTCTGTAGCCGCTTCGGCGGCCGACCGGACCGCCCGTTTTACACCTTCGAATAGTTCCCCCGTCCGAATGCCGGTTACGATCACCCGGGTCGTCGGATCCTTGTCCGACCGGGCCCGACCGGATGCGTTGAACCGGCCGGATATCACGTTGTCCCTTTTCCGGTCAGCGGTGCCTGTAAATGCACGCTTCGTGAATGGCTTTTCCCCCATATGGCGTTTCCCTGTGTTCACTAAGGCTGCAGGGCGTTTCACCCTGTTTTTCCAAATGCAGCTGAATCGACAGCTTTTTTGCGGTGTACTGCGCAAGCCTAAATGTTTGCCGGTGTTTTTCAAATGGGGTGCTTCCATGACAATCCCAAAAAAGTATGCGTATTTTTAGACGGTTGTCCTCCGATAGGGCATTCGAATACATGCTTTACCGGATTGAATTTTGAAGCAGCAAACGAATATTATAATGAAGCAGCGAATTGGTGCCCGGCACTGATTGGAAGAAACACGTAACCGGAACCGCCGACAGCCATCAAGTCGGCACGGGAACCGGGAAATAAAAAAGGGTGGCTATGAAAAATGATTATCGGCCGAGGCAGCCGAATCCGATAAGTTGGGGCCGCATTGTGCTCGTGGTCGTTCTTACCTGGCTGATTCTCGGATTTTTTTTTGGGATATACTCGCCGGAACGGCTGAACCTTTCTTATACGGCATTTAAAGAAGCCGTTCAGGAAGGCCGCATTTCAGAAATTACCGTCAAAGGGCAGGAAATCACCGGAGAATTCGACCAGCCTCTCACGGAAGACCTCCAAGAGCCCGGTGAAGATGAGAAGGCTTACCGGATGTTTAAAACCGTAATGCCTGCATTTGAAGATACCGAACTGATGCCGCTGCTGGAAGCTAATGATATCGCGATCAATGCGGAGGTCCAGGACCAAAACTGGATTTCCACCATGTTGATCATCCTGCTTCCGTGGATTCTTATCATCGGCGTGTTTGTCTATGCCAACAAAAAGCTTCAGGAGCGAATGGGCGGTGCAAAAAGCCCGTTCAATTTCGGAAAATCCAAAGCCAAACTTTACAAAAAAACGATCAGTGATGTGAAATTCGGGGATGTATCAGGGTTGAACAATGCCAAAAAAGAGCTCCAGGAAATTATAGACTTTTTAAAAGACCCGAAAAAATTCAAATCGCTCGGCGGGGAATTGCCAAAAGGAATTCTGCTGATCGGGCCTCCGGGCGTCGGAAAAACGTTGATGGCCCGGGCCGTCTCGGGGGAGGCCGAGGTTCCTTTTTTCAGCATCTCCGGTTCTGAATTCATTGAAATGTTTGTAGGCGTCGGCGCTTCCCGGGTGCGTGACATGTTCAACAAGGCGAAGGCGGAGGCGCCCTCCATCATTTTTGTCGATGAACTGGACAGCATCGGACGGGTGAGGGGCACGGGCGTCGGCGGGGGCCATGATGAGCGGGAGCAGACATTGAATCAGATACTGTCGGAAATGGACGGGTTTGCCGGACATGAATCCGTGGTCGTATTGGCGGCGACGAATCGCCCGGACGTTCTCGATCCGGCCTTGGTAAGGCCGGGGCGTTTCGACAGGCGGATAAGCTTAAACCTCCCGCGAAAGGAGGCAAGAGAGGAAATCCTTGCGCTCCACACCCGGGACAAGCCGATAGCTGATAATGTGAATCTGGAGGATCTGGCGCGGCGCACGGTCGGATTCAGCGGTGCCGATCTCAAAAACCTGACGAACGAAGCCGCTTTGTTGGCCGCCCGCCGAAACAAGACAAAAATTGAAGCCGTCGATTTCGACAATGCCCGGGATAAAATCATCATGGGCATCGAAAGAGAGGATATTATTCGAGAGGAGGAAAAGGAGGTTATTGCATATCACGAAGCCGGGCACGCGCTGGCTGCACTATTTCTTCCGGATGCGGATCCCCTGGAAAAAGTCAGCATCATTCCGCGCGGACGCTCCCTGGGGGCCACCGAACAGATACCCGAGGAGGACCGATACAATTTAAGCCGCAAATACCTTTTAAGCCGCATCGGTGTGATGCTTGCCGGCCGTGCGGCTGAGAAGTTGATGTTCGATGACGTTTCAACCGGCGCCGGAGACGATCTTAAAAAAGCTTCCGATCTGGCCCGCCGAATGGTCTGCCAGTGGGGGATGAGCGACAAAATCGGACCGGTGGCATTTCGCCGAGGTGATCCCCATCCGTTTTTGGGGCGCGAAATGACGGAAACACGGGATTTCAGCGAACAGACGGCGTGCCGGCCGGGAAGGCCGAGCATCGGGCCCCGGGCGGCCAGCATCAGGAGGGCCCAGGCCGCGTAGATAAAAATCAGTATCCCCCCTGCCTCCCGGTCCCACAATCCCATAACCGCCTTTCCCGCCGCCAGGCAGGCGACCTGGGAGGCCGCCGCCGCCAGGGCTTCAAAGAGATCGGCCCCGGTCGGACGGCGGCCGGGGGACTTCCGCCGCTTTTCCGGAGCCAGGAAGAACGGGGCGGCGATCAGGGAACTGAGAAAGAGCCAGAGGAAGTAAACCACCGGCCAGGCGATCACCGCCGCCGGGTAAACCAACCAATCCCGCTCCATCATCCCTCCTCCGGAATTATTTCGGCGGCCAGGGGCAGATGATCCGAGGCCTTCCGGGTCAAGCCGGTCTTGACTGCCCAGACCTTCCCCAGGGCCGAGGTGGGCCGGCACCAGATCCGGTCGAGCCGGAAGAGGGGACACCGGGAGGGGAAGGTGGCCCGCGAGACCGACCGGCCCATCTCCCGGTTGAGGCGGCGGCACGCC
>JAWODC010000090.1:0-153784 GCA_046483495.1 Desulfobacterales bacterium | reverse complement strand
TTTATAACCACTAACGAGTTATTAATGAGAATTAAGAATGCAAAATTGTGCTTCCCGACCATTAGGGCGTTTTCAGGCAGTGATATATATTTTAACAGCTTGTGCGATGGCTTCAAAAAGTTAGGTTGCGATGCGAACATACATTGGATGAAATATAAGCATGAGCTTATACCATTTTATTATAAGACTTTATTAAAACACTTGTATAGTGCCGATCTTATTCATGCCAATTGTGAATATGGATATTTTTTCAAGGACTTAAATAAGAAAATGACCTTGGTTCTTCATCATAATGTGTTTGAATCTGAATACCAGAGATTTACAAAACTATATCAAAAAGCATACCATTATGGACTACTCAAAAACAGACTAAAAAGATCTATAAAGTATGCCGACAGAATAATTTCTGTGAGCATGTCAACAAAAAAAAGTTTTTGCTCTCAATTCCAAATACCTGAAGATACGGTCGTGACAATTTATAACGGTATAAACCAAAATCTTTTTATTCCGAAATCAAACCGGGACGATACATTACATCGACTTATTTTTGTCGGAACTATGTCTATAAGAAAGGGAGTGGATATCCTTTTGGATGTGATGAAAAGGTTGGGAGGGAAATTTGAACTCGTATGTGTTTCTCAAAGACCGAAGAACATGAAAAAATGTCCGGATAATTTGCAAATAATAGAGAACGTAACGGCTGAAAGGCTGTCTGATCTGTACAATCAATCGGACATCCTGGTTTTCCCGACACGCCTGGAAGGCTTCGGTTATGCCGTGGCCGAAGCAATGGCCTGCGGATTGCCTGTCGTTGCAAGTAATTGTTCGGCAATTCCGGAACTGGTTGATCATGGAAAAGGCGGATTTCTGTGTTCTGTAGGCGACGTGGATGACTTTGCCGAAAAGATCAACATCTTGGCTGAATCCCCGAAAATGAGAAAAGAAATGGGGGAATACAACCGGGCAAAAGTTGAAAAATATTTTACATTGGATCGAATGGTAAAGGAATATAAAGAATTGTTCGAGGAGGTTTTGGATGCCTCAGCTCATCGTTAAAAGGTGTTTATCATTATTATGCTGGTCAGAGGCATCACAGGATTAATTGCGGTGAAATAGTAATCATGTTTTGAGAAAAAGATCAGAGAATTTGTGAAACGGAAGGCAAATGCGGGGGGTTACAGGCTGGGAGGTTTAAATCCCATTCCTGAACCCCCGTTTTTTTTATTTGAAAACCGAAAAAACCGATTTTTTGATTTTGCCGAAAGCGGATCGTTCGCCCTCCAGCAGCTTTTCCAGTTCGCCGGGATCGAGGTGAACCGCGCCGCATCCCTCGTTTACGCAAATGTCCACGTGAACGTTTCCCTGCTCTACCTCCACCAGGCTGTGTGTTCCGCACCGGAAACAGTGATTTTTATGAGCGGCGGCGTATGCTTCGGTGGTTTCTTTTTGGGCATTAGCGCGCAGTTTTTCAATTTGTTTTTTGGCCTCTTCCTGGAAATGGATGTCCTCGCTGTTGTATTTCAGGATGCTGTCATCTGCCATGCTTTTTCTCCTTTTTTTTAATCGTTGGCTTTCAACTTACCTCAAAATTTATGCAAAATAGGCCAAAGAAGGCTGTGTTGTCAATAAAAAGCGGATTGCTTTAACCCTCGGAAAATACGAAAATCCAACCTTGGCGTACACATTTGGTTTAATCAAATGGTTAATGATTTCAGGAAATGGAATTATAGGTTTTAATAAAAGCATCGGATATGACATTCCAGGAAAACCGGGCTTCTATGAATTCCCTGCCGTTTTTGGCGGTCGCTTGCCGAAGCGCATCCTCTTCAAATAGCCGGACAATGCTGCCGGCGAGTTTTTCGGGACTTTTCTGCGGTACGAGGAGTCCGGTTTTTTCATGGGCAATGATATCCACGATCCCACCCACTTTCGTGCCCACCACCGGAACCCCGCAAGCCAGGGCCTCCAACAGGACAACACCCAGACCTTCCGTTTCGCCCTTTTCATTGATAATCGACGGCAGGACGAAAACATCGGCCATCCGGTAATAATCCACGATTTCATTCTGCGAAAGTCCGCCGGTAAAATCGATGCTTCCGGCAACACCCAACTCTCTTGACAGGTTTTCCAGCCGCTGCCTTTCCAAACCTTCGCCGACTACAATCAGCCTGGACGCAGGAAATTTCGCCAATACGAGCGGCATGGCGCGCACCAGGTTATCCACGCCTTTCCAGTCGATTAAACGGCCCACGAAAAGAATTGTTCTTTCCCATCTTCCGTTTAATTCCTTTTCAGTTTTCTTTTTCTTTTTCGGTCTGAAAAAATCCGTATCCACCCCCATGGGGATAATGGTGGGGTCTATTCCCGCCATTTTGTGGACGGCCGCTGCCGTTGCGCTGCTGTTGACGGTGCAGGCAGTCGAATGTTTCAGAATCCATGTATTCAGAGAATTTAATTTCGACCGGCTGAAGCTGAAAATATCGGAGCCATGGACGGTGGTGACCAGTGGGATTTTCAGGAGCTTTTTGCAGATGACGCCGGAAATCCCCTGGGGAATGGTCCAATGGGCATGCAGGATATCGGGCCTTATTCGTTTGGCGATAAACAGCGTGCAGAGGGTCTCCGACAGCAGAAAAACCGGAATCAATGAGGCCGTTGCAGGTTGCTGCCGGATGTTTTTCATAATGCCCGAGCGGTAACTGAGCTTCTGCAGTTGGAAGGGGAAAAAGTACGGAAACCGGTGGATGGTGATGCCGTCTAATGTCTCTTTGAATCGGCTGCCGTTATCATGGGGGGCTATGACGTTGAGCGCCAGGCCCTTTTTTGCCAGCCACTTGGCGAGGTTGTAAACAAAAATACCCGAAGCATCGGTTGGATGCCTGGGAAATGAACTGGTTACGATACAAATGCGTAGTTTCATCTTCGATGCCATGATAAGTTATTCTTAAATGCTCACTTCCTAATCGCTTGCCTTGCCCGTTCGAAATCGGGATCGAAATCGGTATCGGTATCGATTAGTTTTAATCTTCATAAGGTCTGTTGATCCCGGAATTGATAAGTGCTCTGATTTTTCCCATGACTGCGGAATAGGATTTTATCGATCCCGATACCGATCCCGATTTCGATTAACTGTTGCCCCGGCTTTTTCGTCCTCGAAATGGTTAGAAATTCACAAAGGGCCGTTTAAAAATACCAAGTAACCCAAACAAACGCATTGTTTGCCGATTTAAGATAAACAGGCGTAAACGGAATCCCGATTCCCCCGAATTCCGTGTCCGTTCCACCGGTGAAAATGGAAGCGCCCAGGGTGATTTGAAGGTTTTGTTTCGCGTTCCACAACAGCCGGGGCAGAACGACGCCCGAAGGGTCCTCCAGGTTTTCGATGACGGTGCAGAAGAGATTGACCAGGGGGTGAATTTCGAATTGGACCAGTCCGCTCAGGTAATATCGGCCCAAGGTAAAAATTTCGCCCCGCTCCAGCCTTTCGAGCACGTTCATATCGAAGAAGGCTTCGATATAATCCGTCCGACCGAGACCGTTATGATGGAATTCCAAAAATCCGTAGAAATTTTTTCCTCCCCAAACCCACGAATAATCCATATTCGCCACGAACGTGAAAAAGCCGTCGTCCTCCTCGAAGGCATTCGGATCATCCTTTAAAAAGGTCCAGGTCCCATCCATCCGCCATGCCGCATTCCCGAGGTATCCCGCACCTCCCAGTCCGACGACATAATCGTCATAGTGCCGCGCACCCATGAAGTCCAATTCCAGGGTCCCTCTGGACACATGCCATTTTGCCGCCAGCGAGGATGCGTCCCACCTGATGTCGTGCTCCAAATCCCTTCGGGGGACGGCAAGCACCTGGACATCCCCGAGCCGGCCGGTCGAGAATGAGGCCGAGATCATATCGTCGCCGATTTTGTAATCCCGCCGAATATCGGTCGGGGCAAACGGGTTGAACAGATCCATGGGATTGAAGATGAGGCCGTTCCCCCAGGTCTGGGCCTGGCGGCCGATAATCACGGCGCCCCGTTTATAGCGAATGCCCAGCGCCAGCCTGTCCAGGCGATGATAGGCGATGCGGCCATTTTCATCGGAAACGATGTGGGTCAGGTCCATCAGGCGCCGGTCGTCTTCGATCGGGTAGTCCCGAAAAATGATCGCCGGTCCGGAAGTGCCGATAAGGTCCAGTAGTTCATTGGTCTGCTCCCGGGTGTCGCCGCCGGCAGTCACCGCTTCGTAGTGCGTGACCAGGTACACCCGATCTGAAAAATAGTGCGTATTCATCAGCCGGAGGTCTGCCTGGCCGTCGAAGTAATTACCCTCTTCAAATACCCCCAGGAGGGAATCGGGTTCTACGTCGGAAACCGTCCCGGTGAATCGGAGTTGGCCGGAAATGGGCAGGGTAGGGGAGGCGAAAGTCCCTGTGGGGAGAAGGAGAAATAATAGAACCAGCGATAAAAGGTAAAGAAAAACAGGTGAGGAAAAATGGAAAACAGGTGTGCTTTGGGGCTTTATTTTCCCACCATCCGGGTTTTTCCCCAATAAGAAAATTCGAAATACGAAGCACGAAATCCCTGGCCCAGACCGTTTTTGCATAAATTATAATGAACTCCTTTAGCGTGATAAAAAGTTTTGATCTCTTCGGACCATAGGTAGTCGCACCAGGGCGGGCCCTGGCCCAGACCGATCACCATCTATTTTTTTCCTAAGCCCACGGTTTAGTTTATAAAAGTTCTTGTACTGTAACATAGTATGTCGCACCAGGGCGGGCTGAAACAATTTTCCAAATCCTAAATTAGAAATTCAAAAAGCGTGCGGTTTTCTATTTTTTTTAAATTAGCACCGATCCGATTCTTTCCATATATAACCGCGTAATCCGTGCCTGCCCCGTGAAACCCTCAGTAATCCGTGTTTACCCAATGAAACCTGTCTTTTTGTTTCATCGGGGTCTAAATTTTTTTCTAATAGAACCAAATCAACTAAAAACCCCTAACCCCTGACCCGTTTTTTCCCGTTCACCGTTCACTGTTCACTGTTCACTGTTCACCGTTCACCGTTTCTTCCGATCCTCCTCAACCCGCCCATCCCGAATCATAATAATCCGCTCAGCATAATCCATCACCATCTGATCATGGGTGGAGAAGATGAATGTCACGTTTTTCTTCTCGTTCATTCGCTTCATGATATCCAACAGCCCTCGGCCGGTCTTGGAGTCCAGGTTTGCGGTGGGTTCGTCCGCTAAAATGATGGCCGGTTCGGAAACGATGGCCCTTGCAACGGCCACGCGCTGCTGCTGTCCGCCGGACAGTTCCGCGGGCCTGCGGTTGTAGACGCCCTCGAGCCCCACTTCGTCCAATATGGCTATGGCGCTTTCCCGCCGTTGTTTCGCATCTCTTCCTTGAAGCAGCATGACATACTCCACATTTTCGACTGCCGACAGCACCGGTATCAGGTTGTAGGATTGAAACACGAATCCGATCCTGTGCAGGCGCAGTTCGGCCATTTGGGCGGAGGTCATGTCGGCATAGCGGTGTCCGTCCACCGTGATGTCGCCGGTATCCGGTTTGTCCAGGCCGCCGATGAGGTTCAGCAGGGTGGTTTTGCCGGAGCCGGAAGGACCGGCCAGGGTGGCGAATTCGCCCTGGTCGATGGATAGATCGGCGCCTACCAGGGCGTGGACGGTTATTTTTCCTTGTTGGTAGGATTTTTTAATGTTTGTGCATTCTACTATGCTCATGGGTATCTCGGTATGGGGTTATGGGTTATAGGTTATGGGTTATGGGTTATGGGCTATGGGTAATGGGTTATGGGTTTGGATTGGTTCTTTAATATTTTGTTTTGCATGGATTTCAAGGTCGGTTCGCTTCGCTCACCTTGAAAAAATATTTTGACACAAATTTCACGGATTACACGGTTAAATACATATAAGTTCGGATTGGGTTTTTACATTCAAAACGGATGCGGAGTTTTTATTTTTTTTAAATTCGCACCGATCCAATTCTTTTACTTTTTAACCGCGTAATCCGTGCCCAAAATTTTTTTTTAAAATAGAACCAAATCCACTAAAAAACCCACAGCTTCAATGCATTTCCCAGCAAGTGCCCAGCCCTGAGTTACACTGAACAGGCCCCAACCAGGCGGATTAAGCCTTAATCCCCCCAATCCCGGCCGACCAACGGGAAAATTCGAAATACGAAACACGAAAAACGAAACAAATTCTAAATAATAAATCCAAAATTCAAAACGGGTGCGGAATTTCTATTTTTTAAATTCGATTACCCATTACCCATAACCTCTAACCTATCACCTATAGCCCATTTTTCTACGTATACGCCAAAGCCTCGACAGGAGTAAACCGAGCCGCCTTGACAGCCGGATACAAACAGACAAGCAGCCCCAACACGAACACCACGGCATTGGAAAGAAGAACATCTTCACCCAGCAGGACCGGGTAGATGATCCGGGTCATGCCGAAGGTTTCCATACCGGCGGCGAACGCGGTCAGGTCGATTCCGTTGACCGCAAGCGCCTGAACGGCGGCAATGCCCAGCACATTGCCGACAGCGGCTCCGATCAGCAGCAGGAAAAAGGATTCCGTGACGACCTGAACGATAATCTGCCGGGGCTTCATCCCCAGGGATTTCAGCAGTCCGAACTCCCGCATACGTTCGAATACCGCCATAAGCGTCGTATTCACGATGCCGAATGCCATGGCGATGAACACCACCAGGTACCAGATCGCGATAAACTGGTCATAGAGCTTCAAATAGGTCTTCAGCAGCGGCTCGATTTCCGTCCAGGGAAGCACCTCGTAATCGGCGGCGGGGAGCTGGGCCTTCAACCGTTTCAAGACAGGTCCAACCTGGTCCTCCTGTTGAAGAAGAATCGCCACCTCGGATATGGCGTTTTCCATGTTCAGCATTTCGCGGGCGGCCGGCAGGGAGATGAACACGAACTTTTTTTCCGTCTGCTCCAACTCGGCATCGTAGATGCCCTTGATGCGGAAAGCCCGTGAGGCAATGTCCCGGTCCGTATCCTGTGACATCAATATCAATTTGTGGCCGAGTTCCGTTTCGAAATCCTCGATCAAGGCACGGCCGACCAGGATGCCGTATGGGTCTTCGGGTTCCAGGTACGCGCCGTCGGAAACCGCATTTCCGATAAACGAAACATCCGCTTCCATAACAGGGTTTATTCCAACCAGGGTAACGGCGCTGGTGTGCCGCGCATTGCTGGCGATCGCATTCACCCGTATACGGAATGACCAGTTGGTACCGGGCGGCAGAAGCCGTCTCAAGGCGGATTCTATTGTTTCGGTGTTCTCGATGCTGTTTTCCACTACCGGATCATTGCGGTATCCCACCTGGTGGATTTGAATATGGCCCGTGAGGGTTTTGATGCCGTTCTGGATCATCCCATGTTCGATGCCGCGCATGAGGGCCCCTAAAAAAATCATGCTCCACACCCCGATGATGATGGCGATCAGGATTACCATCGTCCTTCGGGTGTTCCGCCATATATTGCGCCAGGCTATCGTCAGAAACATAGTCGATCCAATCTGAAACGGCCAAAGATTTTGTGTTCATCGTGCTCTTTGTGGTGAGTAATCCAATAAAGAGCCGATCCTATGCCCGTAACCGTGTAATCCGTGCCTGCCCTGTGAAACCTGTTTTTTTCTGTTTCACCGGGGAAATCCGTGTCAAAAAAAATCCGCGTCAGCGGCTACGCGCCGCAGGAGCTTTTCTTTAGACACGGATTTCACGCCGGTTGGTCTTGGTTCCAACCAGACCGTTCACTGTTCACTGTTCACCGTTCATATTTTTTTGACACGGATTTCACGGTTTAAAAAATTACATCGGATCGGTGCTTTATCGATACCACGCCCCGTTTAGAATTTTTGAATTTATGATTTCGAATTTGTTTCGAGTTTCGAATTTAGAATTTCGAATTTTCATTACGCCATTCGTTGTGCAGCAGCTTTCATGTTTAACATTACGCATGTGCCAAAGCTTCAACCACCCTAAGCCGCCGGACCTTAAGTGCCGGGTACAAAGCCGAAAAAATCGTAATGACAAATACCATGGCCGGGCCCGTCACGATGGAAAGCAGCGAAAGTTTCGGGTAAATTCTTCCTGAAATACCGAATTGGCTTAAAATCTCGTCGGCGCCCGAAAAATAAAGGCCGTGGATCTGGAAATACCAGGTGACCAGTATTCCCAAGAGTATGCCGATCACGATGCCGAGGACCGTAATCGCCGCGGATTCGATCAGCAGAAGCCGCATGAGCCGGCCCGGTGAGGTGCCGATGGCCATCAGCACTCCGAATTCACGGGTGCGCTCGAGAATGGCCATTAAAAAGGTGTTTAAAATGCTGAAAGCCACTACGATGATCAACAGCAGGTACGTGATCAACCCGGAAATCAGGTCCAGTTTTATTCCCTGCCGCAGGCCGGGCATCATTTCATCCCAGTCCAAAACGACCAGCGGGAATTCAAATGCCTTATCATGGATGCGGTTTTCAATCGTTCGTTCGACGCTCTCGACATCACTCAACGCATCACACAGGATCACCACGGCATGAACGGCTCCCCGCATCGAGAAGATTTCCTGGAAATGGTCCAGGGGAATATGGATTGCCGATCGGTCGAATTCCTGGATTCCGGAGCTGTAGATGCCGGCAACAGTGACCAATGCGGCCGCTATCGAGCCGTCGCGCCCCTGTCCGAGCAGGGTCAATTCGTCGCCGATGCGCACCCGAAGATTTTGCGCCAGCATTTTTCCAACAAGCGCCGGTACGGTTTCATCATCCGTGTGGACATCGGATAAGTAGCGTCCCCGGCGGATTAATTTTTTCAGGGTGGAAACCTGCGCCTCCCTTTCCGGATCGATGCCCATGACCAGAATACCATACGTTCGCTGCGCCGAAGATGCCAGCGCGAATCCGGAAGCGCGGAATGTATATGCGGAGATATCGGGGATTCCCGAAAGTGACCGGGCTACCGCCGAAGGATCGCTGACCACCAGGTGTATATCGTTTTTTTCATGATATCCGACCGCCTGAACCTGCAAATGGCCGGTGTTGATTTTGACCGACGCATTGATCATCGTTTCGTAGCTGCCGAATTGAAAGGAGAGCATGAACACCAGCAGCGTGCAGGCAAATGCAATGGCCATGATCGTCAGGATGGTGCGCCGGGGATTTCGCCAGATGTTTCGCCAGCCCATTACGATATCAATGATCATGTCAGCATTGCCTCATCGCCCGCCATGTGCATTTTCATTTCCGCGCCTTGGCCGAGGGCTGTTACCGGATCGGATTCTTCAGGCTCGAGATGGAAAACAGGTTGTTTTCGAGTTCCACGTTGAATTCGATGGTGTCGTAGGTAAGCTTGGTGTATTCTTCTTCTGCACCGGTTTTTTGCATGATCCATTCTTTTGGAAACAGTTTGCCGCCCATTTCCTGAATCTCCCTGCCGAACATGATTTTGACGGATTCGAGATCTTCGTCAAAAAATTCTTCACTCAGAAAGATGAGGTCCTCGCGGATTCTCAACTCGAGCATGCCCCATACCACCGGTGCGTGGGGCTTGGGCATGGACCTGATCACATAGACGTTTTTCCCGTCGTGAGACTCCGTTCCGACAATTTCATGAACATAGTCTTTGATTAAAGTGTCCGATTTGGCCAGATCATTGTTTGAAAAATCCGATCCCATCCAGGACTGGCTCATCATCGAGGGCGGCACCTTGATCACCCGGTTGATTTTTGGATTGTAGATCCACATTTCACGCCCGATCTTCAACGTGCCGTTTCCCTTGTCTTTCGACGGTGCAATGATCTTGATCAGGCTTTCATCCTCTCCCCGGGTCCATCCCCGCATTACCATTCGGCGCTCCCAGTCCGGGCGATGGATCACCATTTCCACCACGGCATAGGAGGTATTTTCCCGTAAATATTCGAATCCCAGATCCACGATTTCCTGTGCCGTGGCAAAATCACGGGCTTTTGCCGATGCGGCATGCACCAGTGTGCATGTGAGTACCAGCACAATAATTAATGTTATACTTGAATAAATAGATTTTAACATTTCGTTATCTATGAATCATTTCGGCTAAGGCACTCAGGGCCATTTCATAACCCATCGGGCCGAAGCCGGCCAGTTGCGCGGTGACCGCATCCGTGATCATCGACTGATGCCGGAACGGCTCACGCCGGTATATGTTGGACAAATGAACTTCGATGATCGGCATATTCAGCATCAGGAGGGCGTCTCGAATGCCGATGCTCGTATGACCGTATGCCGCCGGATTGATGATCATCCCCTGATATGTTTCCACGGCCTCCTGAATTTTGGATATGATTTCGCCTTCGTGATTGGATTGAAACGATTCCACATCGATGCCTGAAGACACCCCTTTTTGCCGTAAATTTTCATTGATCTCAGCCAGTGTCAGCGTGCCGTAAAGCTCGGGCTCGCGTTTTCCAAGCATGTTGAGATTCGGGCCGTGGATGACAAGAATTTTGCTTTTGGTTTTCATAGTGCGCCTCTTGATGTAACCATTAAACTATGCCGACCCTTTTAAGTTTTCAATGGTCTTTTTGTAGTCCAGGCTGCCGAATATGGCCGATCCCGCAACGAAGACATCCGCCCCTGCCGACGAGACCTGGTGGATGGTATTCGCATTGATGCCGCCGTCCACCTCGATGAGTACCTTTCGCCCGTTTTCCTCGATCAATTCTTTGAGGTTTTTTATCTTTTCGAGGCAGTTCTGAATGAATACCTGGCCTCCGAATCCCGGATTCACACTCATGATGAGCACATAATCCACGTATTCCAGCACCCATTCCAGTTCGGTCAGCGGGGTGGCGGGATTGATCACCGCTCCCGGATGCACTCCCAGGTCTCGAATCATGTGCAGCGTTCTGTTCAGATGGATGCATGCCTCCACCTGAACGGATATCCAGTCGGCCCCGGCTTTGGCGAAATCCGGGATGTACATGTCCGGATTCTCGATCATCAAATGGACATCGATCGGCAGTTTAGTCACGTTTCGCACCGCCTCGACAACGATGGGGCCGAAGGAGATATTGGGGACGAAATGTCCGTCCATGACATCGGCATGTATCCAATCCGCTCCGGCCTTTTCAACAGCAGTAACTTCATCACCGAGCTTGGAAAAATCGGCGGATAAGATGGATGGTGCAATGAGTTTCATTTGGTTCTCCAGTATGAAAAATAGGTTATGGGTTATGGGTTATAGGCTATAGGCTATAGGCTATAGCCTATAGGTTATGGGTTATGGGGATAAGGCCCTTGTTTTCATATCCTTTGTCCCGTCTCGCTCGTTAGTCATATATTTCCGCTGCGACCAGTTCCTCATTTTCATAGAGAAAGAGGCCTGCGCCCCGGTTGCTGGGTACCAGGACCCACAGGTCCCGGGCGGGTTCGATAAAATCGTCGAACAGATCCATCGAGATGCCCGGAATGTTCAGGCGGAGGCGGATTCTTGTATTCAAAAACCCGTTTTCCGCCTTGTAAACATAAAGGTTCGGCCCTTTAAAGAGGGCGGACGGCGGCAGGATCGATGCTTCACGCGGCCTGTTTACGGTCAATTCAACCGGATCGGATGTCGTAATACGGCTGCCCGCCTTGGGGTGCTGGCCGACCACGGTGTTGATCCCCTGTTCTTCACGATATACGGTTACGACATCCCCAACGGAAAGATTCAGGTGTTCCATGGCCATGACCGCTTTATCCAGGGGAATTCCGGTAAGGTCGGGCATTTGAAATGCGGCGGGTCGGGGCCCGGTCCCGATCAGGAGATTTACGCCCTCACTGCGGCGCGTAACGACACCCGGCAGCGGCACTTGCGCGATAATGACGCCCTTATCGTTTTGCGCGCTGCTTGCATATGAAATCGTTTCCAGTTTCACACCGTTGCTTTCCATGATGATGTGCGCCTCTGCAAGCGAAATGCCCGTAAGGTTCGGCATCGGTATGTTTTCCGTGCCCTTGGATAAGACGATTCTGACATCCCGCCCTTTTTTGATTTCACTGCCTGCCGACGGGTCCTGGAATATAATATGGTTTTTCGGTATATCCGGGCTGAATTCGGATCCCTTCACCTTGATATTCAGTCCTATTTCCGTCAGCAGTTCCAGTGCGTAAACGATTTCTTTCCCCTCCAGGGCCGGAACCAAGACCGTATCCCGGCTTTTCATAAAATGGGCGAGCGTAAAGTAGGCGCTTGCGGAAACGGCCGCCGAAAAAAGGATGAATAACAATATGTAGCGAATGATGCGCGTCATACCTGACTTGCTTTAAACGAATTTTATCCGAAATTCAATCTTCGAATACCTGGTGAATGAAAATAATAAGCATTTTTAAACGGGTCAGCGTCAATGCTTTCTGAAGCGTGCCGAAAAAAAACCGTCCATGTGGTGAACATAGGGAACGGTTCTAAAATACCCCTTGTCCGATTTAAACGGATTTGCCGAAATCGATACTTCATCCCAATCGGCGTCCAGGGTGAAACCCGGATTTTCCCTGAGAAAGGCGTCAGCCACATCCACGGTTTCTTCGGGTTCCAGGCTGCACACGGTATATACGAGCAGACCCCCCGGTTTGACGCGTTCGGATAGGTTTGCCAGCAGGCGCCCCTGGTTTTTGGAAAGTCGAAGCAGATGCTCCGGAATCATCCGCCACTTGATGTCCGGATTTCGGCGTATGACGCCGAGGCCCGAACAGGGAGCATCGATCAAAATCCGGTCGAACCGGGGAAATGACGCGACCTCCCGCGCCTTGGAAAGGTCGACAGCCCGTGTGGCGGCAATGGTGACCCCGATCCTCTCCATTTCTTTTTCCAATTGAAAGAGACGGTGAACATCCATATCAGCAGCCGTCAGTCTGCCGGTGTCGTTCATCAGTTGTGCGATATACCCTGTTTTGCCCCCCAAACCCGCACAGGCATCCAAAACCGCCTGGCCTGGTTCCGGCGCTAAAAGGCGGGTTACCAGTTGTGCCGCTTCATCCTGCACCTGGAAGAGCCCTTTTTTAAAAGAGGGCATCTCGAACAGGGGCTTTTTCGGACCGGTCAAAAAAATACCTTCAGGGGAATAGGGCGTGGCCCGGGCATCTGCAGCCTCTTCAACCATGGCTTCGAGCAGGGATTCCCGGGAGGTTTTCAGCGTATTGGTTCGAAGGGTAATCGGCGGAATCGTATTCAAAAAACGGCACATGGCTTCTGTTTCGCAAAAACCGAACCGATCGATCCATCGGGTTATCAGCCATTCGGGAAAAGAGGCTGAAATTGAAAGTGATATCAACGGATCTTTTGCCATATCGGGAGGCGCTGCACGCCCCTGGTTGCGTGATGCATTTCGCAGCACGGCATTGACGAAACGGGGTACCCATGGTGCGGCATTGCGTTTGGCCATTTCCACTGAGGTGTTGACGGCGGCGGAAACCGGAATGCGATCCAGGTCCGTGATCTGGTAGAGTCCGATTCGGAGAATATTCAGAACCTGCGATTCGATCTTCTTTAGAGGCGTTTTTGAAAATCGCCCGATAACCCAGTCCAGGCGCGCCCGATTCCGCAGAACCCCGTAAACCAGGGCATTGAGGAGGGCCTTTTCCCGTTTGTCCCAATGGAAAACGTCTTCACGGGCATCATCCAGAACGGCATCCAGTGTCTCGCCGCCCTTGTCGAGCCGATTTAAAACGGCCAGGGCGGCGTTGCGGGCATTGTCAGGATGGGATTTCATGGGCGGTTTACTCCAGCCGGGCTCCCGGGGGCATCGGGTGACCCCTTAAAAAATCCTTAATGTCAAGCCGTTTGCCGGAGGCGCCCTGAAGTTGCCTGATGAGCAGAGCTCCCTGTCCTGTCGCGACCGCCAATTCACCGGGGAAGCTTTTGATAATCGTGCCGGGCGGTGCGGTAAAATCCCTTTGCACCGGCTGCACGGAAAAAATTTTCAGCCGTTGGCCTTCATAAAACGTAAAGGCGCCGGGCCACGGCGACATGCCGCGTACGAAAGCATCGATGTGTACGGCGGATTCGTGCCAGTCGATCCGACCGTCCTCTTTTTTCAGCAGCGGGGCATAGGTGGCTTGGTTATGATCCTGGGGGTGCCTTTGTATGCTGTCTTCCTGAATCCGGGCAAGGGTTTCGATCAACAGGTCGGCGCCTTTTTGCGCCAGGGTGTCGTGAAGGGTGGCGGCCGTATCGTCGGGACGGATGGGAACTTTTTCTATCGAGAGAATATCACCGGTATCCATGCCGGCATCCATGAACATCGCCGTGACGCCGGTTACTTTTTCACGGTTGATAATCGCCCACTGGATGGGTGCCGGTCCACGGTATTTGGGTAGAATGGATGCATGCAGGTTGATGGCGCCGAATGTGGGTATGTCCAGAATATCACGGCTTAAAATGTGACCATATGCGACAACGACGAATACATCGGGTTTCAGGCTCTTCAGGTGGTGTGCAATGTGCGGGTCTTTCAACGATTTCGGTTGGACAACCGGATATCCCAGAGAATCCGCCGCACGCTTTACCGGCGGTTCCGCCATCTTTTTGCCCCTCCCTTTGGGGCGGTCGGGTTGGGTCACTACCAGGGAAACGTCATGTCCGCCGGCATGCAGGGCCAGAAGAGATGGGACGGCAAATTCCGGAGTTCCCATGAAAATGATCGTAAGGTGTTTTTTCACCCTGCTTCACCGTTCCCGGTGCCTTTCCCAAAAGGCCTGATTTTGGTCTGGGGCCGCAACTGTGGTCTAAAGGCCGTTTCGGACGGGGTTATGTGCACGCTCATGGAGACACTGAACGAACTATTCCTGCTTCAATTGCTTTTTGATCCGGCGGGTATACAGCTCCCGTTTGAGTTTGCTGATCCGGTCAATGAACAAGATACCATTTAAATGGTCGATTTCATGCTGGAGCATAATGGCCAGCAATCCTTCGGCCTCGAAACGAAGCGGGTTCCCATGGCGGTCGACCGCTTCAACCTGAACCCGGGCATGCCGTTTGACATCCGACCGAAAATCCGGGACGCTCAAGCACCCTTCATCCTCGGATACCGTGGTGCCTTCGGCGCTGATAATTTTCGGGTTGATCAGGACGTCCAGACAGCGTCCTTCTTCCCGCGGGGAAATATCATAAACCACGAGGCTCTTGTCGATGCCTACCTGGACTGCGGCCAGGCCGATGCCGGGTGCTGCGTACATGGTGCCCGCCATATCGTCGATCAACTCCTGGAGAGCGCCGTCAATATCCGTTACCTGTTTTGCAGGGGTTTTCAAGAACGTATCCGGATAAGTTAGAATTTCCACTGGCGTCACCTATAAATAAACCCATTTGCGCCTTGAATCGATGACCCGGGAACGTCGAACATTACGGCAAAGAATCGGTTCAATTTAAATTTTTTCTCCTTCTAAAATCGTGCTTTCATTTTTTCGAGACCATGAAAACCGGCTGATATCCACACTGATCAATACGGCGGAAATAAAACCGATGACAATGACCGGAAAAATTTGAACCGCATGATTCACCAGCGTAAAACCGGCGGCGTCTTTGTGATCGATTCCGAACAATACCAGAGCAAAAACACCGCCCGCCTCCCACAATCCCCAGTAGCCGGGAACCGAAGGGAGTACGATAAAAAAACATACTATAACCATAACGATGAAAAATTCAAGCAGCGACAGGGAAATTCCGGGACAGCCCATGGCCACCAGAAAATAGGAAGCAGCTGCAAGAATCCAGATGGCGCAGGTAAGGGCGGCGCAGGAAATCACTTTTTTCGGGTACCGCAAAAATGAAAAGCCGAAAGCCGTGTGATCTAAAAAAGCGATCAGCGGCATGCAGATCCTCTCGTGAATAAAATGTTTCCCCGACGGTCCGAGAAAGAAAAGCATGGCGGGTATCTTTTGAATTCCCAACCCGATTTTCTTTCGGAATCGAGGAATGCAGATAACGGTAATGCCGGCAATCAGAACCGCAAAAACCTGGACTACACCAAGGGTGGCGCGGTCCAGCATCGCCTTGTCGAGAGTTATGCCGCCGAACGCGACCTCGGCGCTTCTGTCGAATTCCATATTCATGACGAGTCCGGCGAACAGTCCGAGCAGAATCACCACGTCGAATATCCGTTCAGCGGCGACCGAGGCGATCCCGGCGGGAAAAGGGATTCCGGAATTTTTTTGTGTGATTACAGGGCGGGCGACTTCCCCGACCCTTCCGGGGAGGACACAGTTGATCATGAAGCCGGTCATCAGTGGGTGAAAGGCTTCCCAAAAGGAAACAGGCTGCGAAATCGTCAACATCAGCCGCCATCGAAGAGCACGCAGGAGGAAACTTAAAATGACGACCATTGCCGCCGGTATCGTCCAAAAATAATTGATGCTTTTTATGTAACGGTACAATTCAAGGAAGGGGACGTTTCGAAATGCGAGATAAAGACCGATGATGGAAACCAGTGTGCCGACGAAAAGTGAAACGGCGATTCTCCTGTTCATGAACGATATCAAAATCCTTTATCAGTTTTTTGCTTGTGGGAAACCGATGGGGAACGGCAAATACACATACGCCCCCGCCAATTGCCAAGAGATTTAAAGGGTAGCCCGTCTGCGGGCCTGTTCCACATCCCTTCGAATCTGACGGGAAAGTTCGTCGATACCGGAAAATTTCTTTTCATCCCGAATGCGTTCGATAAAATTTACGCGGATCTGTCGACCATATATGTCCTTATGAAAATCCAGGATGTGCACCTCCACCGTGTACATGCCGTCATCGAATGTCGGGCTGTAGCCGATATTCGCAACACCTTTATAGTGGTTATCCGCCAATTCAACCGTAACCGCGTACACGCCGGTTTTTGGGCACAATTCGTCGAAGAGCCGGATATTCGCCGTTGGAAAACCAAGAAGTTTGCCCCCCCTGCTGCGTCCGGCTTCTACGGTTCCCCGGACTTGATAGTGGCGACCGAGCATGGGCTGAACACCGGAGACATCGCCGTCCATGACGAGCTCGCGAATGCGGGTGCTGCTGATGCGCTGAGAGCCGCCGTTGGGCGTTAAGATCCAGTTCGCCACGATGACTTCGAATCCCAATTGCTCGCCGAAGCTTTTCAGCATGTCGAAGTCGCCCTCCCGGTTTTTCCCGAAACTGTAATCCTCACCGATGATGACGGCCTTCAATCCGATCTGCCGCACCAGGATATCCCGAATGAACGCATCGGCCGGTATTTCGGCGAATTCACGGGTAAATGGAATGACGATCAATGCATCCATCCCCGAGCGCTCGATCAGCTCTGCTTTCTGATCATACAGGGTTATCAGCGGGGGGTTCCCGTTCTGTTTCAGTACCCGGATGGGGTGGGGTTTAAACGTTATGGCAACAGAGGTTCCGTCAATGGCGTCCGCTTTTTCGATCACCTGGTGAAATAGGGCCTGGTGGCCGATGTGCACGCCATCGAAATTTCCGATGGTCACCACCGCGTTTTTAAAGGGCGCTTGTATGTTTTCCAGTCCCTCGATCAGCTTCATTTATTATTTCTTCCCAGCGACCACCCAATCATGGAATGAATCTGAATCGGCCGATTCCGGATGGGCACTTTATCGAACCTGAAAATATATATCTTGACAACAAATTTAAAAGGCTATAGATAAAACAGCTCTGAGATTAAATCAATCTTTTTTATGCCTCTAAAGCCGAAGTGGCGGAACTGGTAGACGCGCTAGGTTCAGGGTCTAGTGGATGTACTTCCGTGGGAGTTCGAGTCTCCCCTTCGGCACCACCTAAAAAATCAACAGGTTACACGAAAAAGGCCAACTTTCGAGTCGGCCTTTTTTTTACCCATGGTGAACCATTTGTGATCCATTTCGTCGTGTAATCGTCATTATTGGCATTTTCTCACGGGTATGTTATCTGATCCGGAAGATGCAGAAAAGTTCATGATGTTATCCCCTTATTTTGTGGAGCGCATTAGCTTTCGTGAAGTGTGATGTTTTTATTCAGTTAGCAAAAAATATCGAGGGCGTGGCCGGCTTTTTCAGAGCAAATCCATTTAAGGCATGATGATGTGATTGCACATGAGTGATGCTATTAAACCTATTTTAGTGACAGGTTCACACAGGTCCGGGACGACGTGGGCTGGAAGGATTCTGGCCTTAGCGCCACATGCCGGGTACATCCATGAGCCCTTCAATATCCGCAACAAACTGTCTGTTGTCGACAGCCCCTTCAATTGCTGGTTCCAGTATGTATGTGAAGAAAACGAAAATCCGTATAAAGCGGCGCTTGACAGCGTTATTCAATTTAAATACCCGCTGCTCGGCAATTTGGCCAAAGCAAGAGGATTTAAAGATGTGGTGAAAATTTTCAGACACCAACGGATTACGCTGTTACACCGAATCAGAAAAAATACTCCTGTTGTCAAAGATCCTATCGCGTTTTTTTCTGCTGAATGGTTGAGCAAAACGTACGGAATGAATGTCCTTGTAATGATAAGGCACCCTGCTGCATATTGTTCGAGCCTGAAAATAAAGAACTGGAAATTTAATTTTAACAACCTTTTGAACCAGCCCTTGTTAATGGACAGGTATTTGGGTCCATTTGAAAATGAAATACGTGAGTTCGCAAAGGAAGAGCAATCGATTATCGATCAAGCCATATTGCTTTGGAACTGTATTCACCATACAGCAACACTATACCAAGAGGACCATCCGGAATGGTTGTTTGTGAGGCATGAAGATTTGTCCAATGATCCACTGGGGAATTTCGAATCCATCTACCGTAAGTTCGGTCTGGCGTTCACGCCCGCAGTCGAGTCGGGCATTCTGGAGACTTCCGGCGTTCACAATCCTGCGGAGCAGCAGCCCGGAAGGGAGCTTAAACGAAACAGCAAAGAAAATATCAAAAACTGGAAAAAGCGCCTGCGTCCGGAAGAAATAGAAACCGTCAAGATAAAGACAAGCGAAATCTCGAGCGCATTTTACGAAGATGATGAATGGTAGTACTAAAGGCGCTGGGTTTTTATGCTTTTCTCACGATAAGCCTCTAATCAAAAGAGACGGGAAGTTTGCAAATGAGATTTCGTTTCGTGAGAAAAGCATACAAACAATCGATCCAATGTCCTCCATAATTTATTCATGAATTTCTTTGATGAAATCGGCAACGGCCCGACCGATTTCGTCGGGAGAGTCCTCCTGGACAAAATGAATTCCCTTGACGGTAACCTCTTTTTGGTTCGGCCATGTTCTGCAGAATTCCCGCTGCCGCCCAACGAGCGCAGATTGGGGGTTTTATACCAGACTTTTTTATTCGTGGAAAGCGTCGGGATAAAATAATTGAATCGAGAATGGCAAGAAATTATGGACGTGTTGGTTAGGACGTGATATTTATAGCTGCAAATAATCATCTTTTGTCCCAATACCGCGTGGAACCACAGGTTACGTTCTCGACATATGTTAGTATGCCTCCGGCCAAACTGCGGTTCCGCTTCCATCTCGAAGCAGAATAATTGTTTTGAGATAGCTCGTAACCCGGCCCATCCGAACCGGGCGGTACCCGTCTTACAAACAGCTTCATTCGAAAAACAGCTCAAAAGCGGGTAGTTGTGTTTTTTCCTGAAAACAATGAATCAAGGAGGAAGCATCATGAAACGTATGCCTGTAACCGTGGTTTTTATATTGGCTGTGCTGCTCGGTATATCCCCCGCAGTGAACGCCGATCCCCCTGAACATGCAGGCTATATCGTCGTCTTGAACGATAGCGTGAGATCGCCTGCAGACGCCGCTAAAGAAATCGTAGGGCAGGCAGGGGGGCGGGTTGGATTCATTTACGAGCACGCGCTGAAGGGATTTTCCATCACAGTGCCCCCACAGGCGGTGGCTGCCCTGGAAAAAAATCCCAACGTCAAGTACGTAGTCACCGATGAGGTCCGATACGCCTTTGCACAGACCGTTCCCACCGGCGTTCAGCGCATTTTCGCCGACACGAACACAAACATCGATATCGATGGTACAGACGACTACCGGGTCGACGTGGGGGTGGCGGTCATCGATACGGGCGTGGATTTCGAGCACCCCGATCTCAATGTGGCCGGCGGCGTAGACTGCACCTGCTCCGGCGGCGGGCCGCCGTGGGCGAGGAAGTACTATTGCAGCAGTACGGAAGGCACCGGTGGTGATGACGATCATTATCACGGAACCCATGTCGCGGGGACGATCGCCGCAATCGACAACGGCATCGGAGTGGTCGGTGTAGCGCCCGGCGCGCGTCTCTGGGCCGTCAAGGTTCTGGATTCGAGCGGCTCGGGCTACTCCTCCGGCATCGTTGCCGGCATTGACTGGGTAGCCGCCAATGCGGGTGTAATTGAAGTGGCCAACATGAGCTTAGGCGGCGGCGGCTTTAACCAGGCCGAATACGACGCCATCCAGGGCGCCGTTAATAAAGGGGTAGCCTTTGCGGTGGCCGCCGGCAATTCAGACGACGATGCCGCCAATTACAGCCCGGCCGCTTTTGACAATGTCCTGACCGTAAGCGCCCTGGCCGATTTCGACGGCGCACCGGGAGGCTCAGGCAGCCCGACCTGCCGGGACGATCAGGATGACACCCTGGCGGATTTCAGCAACTGGGGTTCGGCCGTTGACATCGCCGCTCCCGGCGTATGCATTCTGTCCACGTTTCCCATAGAGCAGGGAGAGTACGGCACCATCAGCGGCACCTCCATGGCCAGTCCCCATGCAGCCGGCGCCCTGGCTTTGCTGGCGAGTGCCGATAACCCCTCCGATGCCGCGGACGTTTACAATCTTTACGATCAGGTCATCAATGCCGGAAACTCTGATTGGGTAGACGATTCCGGAGACGGCATAAAGGAGCCGCTGCTCGATGTGAACACCTTTAACCCTGAATTTGTCGCCATAGGTGGTGATGAAAATGCCGCACCCACTGCCCATATTACCGAACCGGCAAACGGCGATTCGTTCGATTCAAACGCCACCATTTCTTTTTCCGGCTCGGCTTCCGACAATGAAGATGGAGACCTGACCGCCGGCCTTGATTGGGCATCTGATAAAGAAGGACAAATCGGCACAGGAGGCTCTTTCAGCGCGGTGCTTAGTGACGGCACCCACACCATAACGGCTGAAGTGACGGATTCGGCAGGCAACACCGCCAGCGACAGCATTACCATAGCTGTTGGCGGCGGGAGCGATGGAGGCATCACCCTGACCGCAACCGGGTACAAATTCAGAGGACTTCAAAAAGCTGATTTGGAGTGGAGCGGTGCAACTCACACGAGTGTAGATATCTATCGAAATGATGTGCTTATTACGACAATAGATAATAATGGCTCTTACACCGACAATATCGATCTGCGCGGCGGCGGGTCTTACATTTACAAGGTTTGTGACTCAGAAGGTTGCTCCAACGAAGTGACCGTTATATTTTACTAAAAAAGTCTAAAGCATCGGCGTCCATCCAGGGACGTCTATGTTTTTATACCTTTCTCGCAATCAGCCGGTATTCTAAATAACTGGATGTCTGCACATGCAAAACCGTACCAGCTGATTGCCGGTGGAAGAGCACAAAAACATAGACGTCCCGCTGTCCCGTCGCGCCTGTCTCGCTTCCCTCGCCCGTCCCCTTTTTTCATCGGCGAATGGCCCGATTCAACCCCGAAAGTTAGACAATAATTGAAAAAAAAGTGGACAGGCCTATGCAATTAAAGTTATAGAAACGGTCAAAGCAAATCTGCTGCATTTCCCGGTATTTTTCTTTTTCACTGGTTCACTATGCCGCTTTGATAGAGAAATAATCCAGTACCGGCAGATCTTATCCCCAAATCAGCTTTTTACCGCCCGTTGCCCGGCCACCGGTCAACGTGTGCAGGAAAACCGAAACCTATAGGAGAGTGAATAATGGTTTCAATCGTCAAATCCGAATTTCCGATACGGCAAGAGGATATCGAGCGCATGGTGAAGAAGGCCGTCGATCTTGTCGGCGGTATTGGAAATTATGTCAAAAAAGGGAGTCGTGTTGTCATAAAGCCGAATATTTTTGCACCGTATCCGCCCCCCATTTCCGTGGACCGGAGGGTTGTCGGAGCCCTCGTGGCGCTTTGCAAGACTGCCGGTGCAAAAGAGGTCCTGGTCCTCGAAGGGGTGAGCGTCGGAAGCCTGATGAGCCGGGCGAACGCCGACAAGAGCCGTGCATCGGAAATACTGGTCAGGGGCATGAAAACCGTCGAGATTATGAAACTGCTGGGGGTCGAAAGGGCGGTAACCGAGGCGGGCGGTACAATCATGGGGGTGGAAGACGCTGAAACCGAAAAGGTGACGGTCCCGGGGGGAAAAGTCCTGCATGCCCTGGATTATCCAAAGGCTGTTCTCGAGGCGGATGTTTTCATCGATCTGCCGGCACTGAAAACCCACACCATGACCATGGTGACTTTGGGCATCAAAAACCTCCAGGGAATCCTGACGAAAAGCGACCGTTATTTTGGGCACCGCGACGATCTTGACCAGCACCTGGTTGACATTTTGAAGGTGCGAAAGCCCGACCTGGCCCTTGTCGACGGGTTGATCGGCATGGAGGGGATGGGCGCGGGAGAATCGGGTACGCCTGTTCCCATGGGGATCGTGCTGGCGGGCAGCGATGTGGTCGCCGTCGATTCCGTTTGTACGCAGGTGATGGGGATCGACAATCCACTCGTGGTCAATACCACGCGCATTGCCGCCCACGAAGGCCTCGGTGTTGCCAACCCCGCCGAAATCGAGGTCACCGGAGAAAGCGTGGATTCTGTGAGAAAGAAATTCCAGCTCCCATTGAATTACGTCCAGCCGATCGACACGTTCGTGACCGGGGTTTACCCGAGCGTGGATGTCTATATCGGCGGAGCCTGTTCCTCCTGCTGGCTGATGGCTGCGCGCGTTTTAAGCTCCCTTTCCAAAATCAAGGAAAGGACGAGTTTAATCGTAGGCAGTGATCCAAAGATCCCGCCCGGGAAAGAGTGGGATTTGAAAAATACGTTTTTTCTGGGCGATTGCGCCATCGGGTGTTCGGGTGAAGCCCTGGAGCTCAGAAACAAGATAGCGCTTGCGGGTTACGATACGTTCCTGCACGGGTGCCTGCCGTATCAGCAGGCTTCCCTGAAACTGGATAAATTACTGATCGAACGGGGGATCATCAGTGAACAGGATATTATCCGCAAGGCCGAGTCGAACCGCCTCAGGCTGTTCGATTATTACCAACAGCAAGATCCGACCTGGGAGCCTGATCTTTCTCCGATAGGAATGACGATAGGGGGATAATCGTGGAAAAAGATCTGATCATGGGAATTGACAGCGGTACGCAAAGCGTTCGCGCCATTGTGTACGACAGACAAGGGAATGAAGCGGCCTCGGCCAGAGCGCTTCACGAGCCCTATTTTTCACTCAATCCGGGGTGGGCGGAACAGAAGCCCGAAGATTATTGGCGCAAATTCTGCATGGTGACAAACAAGGTAATGAAAAGCGGCCGATTCGATCCTGCACGGCTTGCCGGCGTAGGAATCACGACGCAGCGCGGCAATGTCATTCCGGTGGACAAACAGGGAAATGCCCTGCGAAACGCCATTATCTGGCTTGACCAGCGCTATCTTGACGATCCCCCGCCGGTGGGAAAGAAGATAAAACTGATCTTTGCGCTTATCGGAAAATCGAATGCCCTCAAAGTCATTCAGAGGCATTCCTTCTTTTCATGGATACACAAGAACGAGCCGGACATATATGCAAAGACGCATAAGTTCTGCCTTGTGTCCGGTTGGTTTGTAAAAAAACTGACAGGACATTTTCATGATTCCGCCTCCATGTTCGCCGGTCTCTGGCCGCTGGAATACAAAAAATTCGACTGGTATGGGAGCGATGATCTTCTCGAGATCTTCAAAATTCGAAGAGATCACCTGCCGAAAATTTATAAGCCGCATGAAATTTTAGGATTTGTCACGAAGGCCGCTTCACGGGAAACCGGTTTGCCTGAAGATCTTCCTGTGATTGTCGGAGCGGGCGACAAGCAGTCCGAATCACTGGGTACCGGTGCCGTGTCCCCGGAAATCGGAACGATCTCTTTTGGAACGGCGGCCACGCTGGGTATATTGTCCAGAAAATACATCGAAGACAAAAAGTCGCGGTTTTTTACGTGGTGCGCCGCTGTGCCTGATGCCTGGAATCTTGAAAGCTTTATTTACAGAGGGTTTTGGATGGCCCGCTGGTTCATTCAGGAGCTGGGCCAACGGGAGGCAATTGAAGCGATGGAGCGAAAAACCGCTCCCGAAACGCTCCTGGATAATGTCATCAAAGATATTCCACCGGGTTCGAATGGCCTTATGCTCCATCCCCACTGGACACCCCATCCCTCCTTGAAATATTCGAAAGGCTCGATTATCGGATTTTCGAGCGATCATAACCGGGCACATATTTATCGCGCCATTCTGGAAGGCATTATATTCGAACTCAGGCGCCTGAGCGGCATCGTTCAGGAAAAAACGGGAGTTCAACTCAAAGAAATCCGGGTAGGCGGCGGCGGCTCAAGAAGCGATGTCGCCGTACAAATCGCCGCCGACGTTTTCGCCCTGCCGACAAAACGGATGAAAAACTACGAAACCTGCGCACTCGGCGCCGCTATCGATGCGGCCGTCGGTGTGGGCATGTTCAACGACTTTCATGAAGCGGTGGACTCCATGGTGGAAGTCGGGCGGGAGTTTCTGCCCGACAGCAGAAGCACCGCCATTTATGACCGGCTTTTCAACGATGTTTATTTAAAGACATACAGCGCACTGGCACCCCTGTATAAGCGCTGTATGAAAATCAACCATTACAGCAGCGATGAATAGCGTCGGCGGTTTTTTGCAAGCGTTCGATGCGCCCTCGTTCACCGAATGCTTTTGCTTTTCGATATGGCTCAACCTGAGGAGTAAGCGTGAATACAAGCGATGTATTGGGGAAGTCCTTTGAGTGCGAATGCGGGCGAATACATACCGTTCCAACGGATCACCTGATTTACCGTTCGGATGCCGTAGAACACATCCCCCGGGTGGCCGGACGCCATGCTTTAAAACCGGATTATCTCATTTTAGCTGATGAAAGGACCTATAAGGTTGCCGGGTGTTTTATCGAGCAGTCACTCGAGACGATGGGCAGCTCCGTTCGGCACTGCATTGTTGCGGACCGCCACGGCGAATCGCCGGTGACGGACGATAAAACCGTTAACACGATTATAAAGCAAGCGCCTGACGCCGACATGTATATCGCTGCGGGAAGCGGGGTCGTCAATGATTTAACCAAATGGATTGCCTATCAGCGTCAAAAACCTTTTCTGACTTTCGCGACCGCGGCTTCCATGAACGGCTATGCGTCGGCAAATGTATCCGCATCCATTGACGGACTTAAGGTGCTTTTTCCCTCGCAGGCCTGCAAAGCGGTTTTCGCCGTGCCGGAAATCATCGAAAACGCCCCTTTCGAGCTGACCGTCTCCGGGCTTGGGGATGTCATTGCAAAAACCGTCAGCTCCGCGGACTGGAGGCTGAACCGGTTTTTGTTCGATGATTACTACTGCCGATTTTCCGTCGATCTTTTAAAAGACCTGGAACCCGTTTATCTCGGCAGCCCCGAGAAGATCCGGCAGCGGGATGCCGAGGCTGTTCAGGCGCTTTTTGCGGCGCTTTTCTACTCGGGCGTCGCCATGACCATTACCGGCACCTCGGCCCCGGCATCAGGAGGAGAACATCTCATATCCCATACCATCGACATGACGTCATCGGTTAACGGGCAAAAGCATGATTTGCATGGCAGGCAAGTCGGTGTCGGCACCATTTTTTCGGCGGCGTTGTATGAAAGGGTTCTGGAAATTGAAGAACCGCGATTCGCCAAGATCCCCCTCGAAGCGGATCAGGGATTCTGGGGGCCGTTAATCGAAGTCGTGAAAGACCAATATCGCAAAAAGCTGCCGAAGTTCGAGGCGGCGGCGCGCACTTTGTCACACCCTGAAAACTGGGACAATTTGCGCTCGATCATAAAGGATACCCTGTTGCCGCCGCATACCATTAAACATTGTCTCAAAACGGCGGGGGCGGCCCACAAAATAAGTGATATTCGCATTGACAACCGGAGCATCGAACGGGAGCGTTTTTTAACAGTGGTGAAACATGCCAACCAGATGAGAGAACGGTTCACGGTGCTCGATTTGTCTTTTTTGCTCGGGATAATGCCCGAACAGGCCGAAGATGTGGTTGAAGCGTTTTTGTCGGCTTAGCGTTCAATCGAGAAATGACTTGGAGGTGAAGGAGAAGCGAAATATGGCAGTTGACATTACTGAAAAAATAATCTCGGCAATCGGTGTGGATAAAGTCAAAACAGATGAAGCCTTTTTGATGGAACGGCGGCATGACTATTCGGTAGTCAGCCAACTGGCGGACCTTCAGGGACGGGGGGCCCCCAATCCCGCTTGCGTTGCAGCGCCGCGGACAACGCAGGACGTAATCGCCGTTGTCAATGTCTGCCGGGAAAACAGGGTGCCCTTGATTCCCTTCGGGCTGGGTTCCGGCGTGGTCTGCGGTGTCATTGCTTCTCCCCGGTCCATTCTTCTGGACATGAGTTTTATGAAAAAGATTCGAAAAATCGATGCACATAATCTCCTGGCAACGTTCGAAGCCGGTGTTCGTGGTGCGGATGCCGAAGCAGCGGTGGCCAGGGAGGGCATGACCATCGCCCACTTTCCCCAATCCATCGATGTAAGCTCCATAGGCGGTTGGCTCGCCACGCGGTCGTGCGGACAGTTTTCCAGCGCTTACGGCGCCGTGGAAGACATGGTCATGGGACTCGAGGTGGTACTGCCGAACGGCGAGGTCCTGAATACGCGGCTTACCCCGCGCGCCGCTTCCGGGCCGGATTTGAAGCAGCTGTTCATCGGAAGCGAAGGGACGTTGGGCGTGATTTGTTCCGCAACCTTCTCGCTTCGATGGAAACCGCAGAAGCAGGATTACAGCGCCTACTATGCGCCCACCATGGCAAAGGGCATCGCGTTCCAGCGATTCGTGATTCAATCCGGATGGACGCCCCCGGTCATGCGGCAATACGACCACATCGAAGCCAAACGCCTTTTCCCGGAGCAGGTCCGCAATCAAGACGCCGTGGTCATTCTGGTGCACGAGGGGCCCGCCGGGCAGGTGGCGGCGGAAATGCGTGAATGCTCGGAAATTGCCGCTGATCTCGGCTGTGATACCGCCCCTGTGGAAATGGTGAAGAAATGGCTCGAGGACCGTAACCATGTATCCGGATTCGAGAGCTTCCTGCAAAACAATATCATTCTTGATACGATTGAAATCGCCGCCACATGGGACCGCATCGGCGGCATCTACGAAAACGCCGTTTCTTCACTCAATCGAGTGGAAAACATGTTAAACGCTTCGGCCCACAGTTCCCACTGTTACCGTTCCGGCATCAATCTTTATTTCACATTTGCCGCAAAAGTGGAAGATGCCTCGAAAATGGAGGCGGTTTATTACGAATGCTGGCGACGCGTCATGGAAGCGACCATCGACGGCGGCGGGGGAATTTCGCATCACCATGGCATCGGCCGGGTCAGGCGAAACTGGATGCCTGATGAAGTGGGGGAAACCGGGGTGAGTCTGTTAAGGAAAATCAAAGGCGTCCTGGACACGGAAAATTTCATGAATCCGGGAGTGCTCATCCCTTAAGGCGTTTTAGACGGCTTTTCGGAATTTTCCGCAGGCTTGACTTTCAGCGTAAGACCTTTGATGTCCTGCACCACCACCCGCCGGCCGTATTCGATGGAATGCCACTGTTCCGTAACTTCCGCCTTCCAGAGTTCTCCCCGGACGCGTATGGTTCCGGCAGGTGCCAGCGGTTTCTGGACGATGCCGTCTTTTCCGATCATTGAAAATCGGTCCTGGAAGTTTTCAGGTGCATAATACCGTCCCACCAAGGGGAACAACACGATATCCTTTGCCAACCACAAACCGAGAACGGCCCACAGGGTGGTGTCGGGAATATTCACGATCCGTCGCAGCAGGATAAGGACCAGGATAAGCAGAACATATCCGGGAAGCTGCAGTAGTGTATATCTTATGATCAGGCGAGGCATGGTACGGTGTCGATAAAAAATTGTCCTTAACGCCATTCGATGCGGTCCGTAGTCCGGCGGAATCATGCGCCGTTTTTCAGGTTTCCCTGTCCCGTGGCTTCAAGTACGCTTCGCCAGAGGGTGCCGTGGGGATCTACCTGTTTGCGTTTTCCGGCGGTGGCGTCGAAGGGTATATGAACGAAATAATCGTTCCAGTGTCCGATGAGCATTTTGGTTTTTCCCGCCATTCCGGCGTGAACGGCGTTTCTGCCGAGAAAGCTGCAGAAAACGCTGTCATTTGCATTGGCCGGCAGGCTTCGGATCATATAACTGGGATCGATGTACTTTAACGTGATTTCGATGCCTTTGCGTTGAAAATAGTCACCGATGGCGTCTTTTAGATAGATGCCGATGTCATGCAGTCGAATGTTTCCCGATTCATCCCGTTCCGCTCTCGCCGTTTCGAAAAATTTCTGGCCGGCGCCTTCCGCCACTACAATCACGGCGTGCTTTCTATTGTGAATGCGTTTTTCCAATTTGGTCAACAGCCCGGAGGTCCCGTCAAGATCGAAATCGATTTCAGGAATCAAAACGAAGTTGACGTCCTGCTGGGCCAGCGCGGCTGTCGCGGCGATAAATCCGGAATACCGTCCCATGAGCTTGATCATTCCGATGCCGTTTGGATAGCTGACCGCTTCATTGTGGGCTCCCATGATGGCTTGCGTCGAGACATCGACAGCCGTATCGAAGCCGAATGACTTATTCACCATGTAAATGTCGTTGTCGATCGTCTTGGGGATCCCGATAACGCTGATGTTCAGACGATTTTCGCTGATGTAATTGGCTATTTTCGATGCAGCGAGGATCGTCCCGTCTCCACCGATCATGAAGAGGATGCTGATGTTCATCCGCTCGAGGCAATCCACGATTTCATCGATGGGTTGCGGTCCCCGGGAGGACCCCAGGATAGAGCCGCCCATCTCCATGATGTTTGTAACCCGGGCGGGATTCAATTCATATATATCATGCCCGTAGCCCGGGATGAATCCCTGCAGGCCGTACCGGATACCGAAGATGTGGCGTACGCCATAGCCGTAATACAGTTCGAGGACGATGGCGCGAATGATATCATTCAAACCCGGACACAATCCGCCGCAGGTGACCATGGCGCATTTCAGCTTGCTGGGATCGAAATATATTTTGCTTCTTGGGCCGGCCATTTCAAAAGAGGGGATCTCCTCGTTATTGCGGATCCGCTCGGTGATGCTCAGGGCGTTGACATCGATCAGGACCCTGTCTTCCTCGGAAACCAGATTCACGACCCGGGTATGATCCTCTCTGAGAATCGCCGGAGAGGTGATCTTGGACTCTCCCAAGGTATCGATCCGGGTGGGTATGGGTTGATTATCTTTATTCATAAAACCTCAAAACGTTAGTGTTGCTTTCCATTAAACTTGAATTCACCTTTACCCAGGATATCGTGCAGATGCAATATGCCGTGGACTTTTCCACCGGCATCGGTGACCGGCAGCACGGTAATCTGGTAATGTTCCATCAGGTTCAAGGCATCATAAGCGGGGGTGTCCGGCTTCACGGATTTCGCAGTTGACGTCATCACGTGTATAATGTCCAGGTCAAAGAGGTTTTTTTTCCCCGCCAGAAGGCGCCGAATGTCGCCGTCCGTAATAATTCCCCGAAGAACCGATTTTCTCGAGAGAATAAAAACGGCTCCGAGTCCTACCCGATCGATCTCCATGATCACGTCTTCCATCGATTGATGTTCGAATACGAACGGGATATGATCACCGGTCATCATTAGATCGCCGACCTCGTTCGCCAACCGCTGCCCCAGATTGCCGCCGGGATGGATTCGTTTAAAATCGCTGGATTGAAAACGATTTTTATCGATCAAAACGATGGCCATGGCATCACCCATGGCCAGCATGGCGGTGGTGCTGGCTGTGGGAGCGAGGCCGAGAGGGCATGCCTCCCTGGCCACCCCGACGTCGATGATGATATCGCTGTGCCGGGCCAGCGTGGAGACCGGGTTCCCGGTAAAGCTGATAATTTTGCATCCAATGCTGCGTATGCTCGGGATCAGTATGTTCAATTCATCGGTTTCGCCGCTGTAAGAAAGGGCCAGAAGCACATCTTCCCGGGAAACAATCCCCAAATCGCCGTGCATCGCTTCAACGGGATGGAGGAAAACCGATCGCGTTCCCGTGCTGTTCAGGGTAGCGACGATTTTTCGGCCGACAATACCCGATTTCCCGATGCCGGTCACGATCAATCGCCCTTTTGCCCGATATACGGTATCGATCATGTCGGAAAAAGCGGGTCCGATCTTTTGTATCAAATTGAGAATGCCTTCGGCCTCGATTCGGAGAACGTCTCTGGCTTTTTCGATGATCATTGGATTTTCAACCTCAACTTCGATGGTGGTGTATGCAGCAAGACCGATTTCAGGACCTTACCTCTTAACCCAACCATCTTCGAATATTATGAAAAAAAAAACAAGCATTGATCATTTTTTCCTCCTATTTTTGTTGACAACAGACGGCCAAAGCTTTATATAAGCGCCGGCAAAAGAGATCGAAAGGTCATCGCCAATCGGCTGATATGAAACGGTTTAATGGATTACCGGTTATGTTGGACGGTATCCACGGCAACCTTTGAAACGCCTTATCTTCAAAGGTTGTTTTTTTTGAAGCCGAGAGGCGGTTTTTTTTATGCTGCCCCGGCAACAGGACCGGGCAAAAAACTCAGGGGGTGATCAAAATGCTTTGTACAACCGTAAGAAAAGGTATGGAGTGCCCGTTTATGAAACCGGAGGGATGCTCCTACAATGGCGGGATTTGCCATGAGATCGTAGAACAGTGCAATGGCTGCAAACGGACTGTCGAATATGCAAACAGCTGGTATTGCACGTCATGTCCGGAACCGTCCATGAAATGGAAAAGCGGCAATTGCAATCTGGCATCTCATGTAACGTGGGCTGCAAAAGAAGCAGCCAAGTTGAATCCGTTGAAAGCGTCTAAACGGGCTCGGCGATAATCCGCTGTTCATGGTCGAACGGCAAACCCCGTCCGTAACGGACGGGGTTTTTAATATCGATTCAGGGTGAACGCTTCAGAGCATTTCCCCACCGTTATTCCTCTTGACTTCCGGTGTTTTGTAAGAGTATCAAGATAGCTCACTGCATTAAAATACCCAGCGCAACCGTGGGGTTTGGGGAGGCCGTATGAATCCGATTGCTGTCGAGTTAAACGACATCATTAAACGATATTGTCCGGACATCTACTGCATGATGTCCGATGTCGGCAAAAAGCTTTTCTTTCCGAAAGGTATTCTGACCCAGAGTGCAGAGGCCAAGGAAAAGGCGCATCGACTGAATGCCACCATCGGAATCGCACTGGAAGAGGGAAAAACCATGCGATTCAATTCGGTCGCCGGATTGGTTCACGAAATGCGACCCAAGGAATACCTCACCTATGCGCCTTCCTTTGGGATTCCGGGATTGCGGCAAATATGGAAAGAAGATCTTTACCGGAAAAATCCGTCCCTTTCCGGAAAATCAGTCAGTCTGCCGGTGGTCACCTCGGGCATTACGCATGCCATCAGTGTATTTGCCGATATGTGGGTAAACCCGGATGATGTTATTGTATTGCCCGACATGATGTGGGGAAATTACACGATGATTTTCAATGTCCTGCACAACGCCCGCATTTCGCAGTACCCGTTGTTTTCCGATGCCGGTGGATTCAACCTTTCGGCGCTCGAGGAAAAATTGCGGGAAGAAGCCCGTGACAGGGACAAGGTCATCGTGCTGTTGAATTTCCCCCAGAATCCAACCGGATACAGCGCCAATCATAAAGAAGGCGATGCAATCGTCGAGATATTAACCCGGTTGGCCGAAGACGGCACCCATGTCATTGCCGTCACGGATGATGCCTACTTCGGGCTGTTTTATGAGGATGACACGCTGAAAGAATCCCTATTCGCAAAATTGTGCGGCAAACATCCCCGGCTTCTTGCGGTGAAACTCGACGGCGCCACCAAGGAAAGCTATGTCTGGGGGCTGCGGGTAGGGTTCATTACGTATGGGTGTGCCCCCCAACAGGATGAGGCGGCGGTATATGACGCCCTGGTCCGAAAAACAGCCGGCTGCGTTCGCGGTACCATCTCGAATGCATCCCACCTGGGACAATCCATCATTCTCCGGTCCATGCAAGACCTTAATTTTCCTGTAGAAAAGGAGGAGAAATTCAGAATTCTCAAAGCCCGGGCGATGCGGGTTAAATCGGTTCTGACTCAGGATAAATACAAGGAGGCTTTTGAGGCGTACCCGTTCAATTCGGGTTATTTCATGTGCATTCGATTAAAGCATGCGAATGCGGAAAACCTTCGCGTGCACCTGCTGGATCGATACGGGGTGGGGTTGATCGCTATCGGAGAGGACAATTTGAGAATCGCTTTTTCCTGTATTGAAGAGGATAACATTCAAGAGCTGTTTGACATCATTTTGAGAGGTGTGAAGGATCTGACAGGATAATATGAAGCTTTCTCCGGGACGGATAAAAAGCGGATTCAGAAAAACAGCAAATTACAGAACTCCGGATATCGTCAAGGCCGGAAAATGGGGGATTAACTTCATCCTGATCGGGCTGATTGCCGGCCTGGGCTCCGTCTTTTTCCAATATCTATGTCAGTTGGGCCTTCACTTTTTTCTGGACGGCCTGGCCGGATACAGGCCTCCCATGCCTGCCGGGGAACACCACATTCTGCCGTCTACGGATACACCCTTTTACCGTTGGATTCTTCTCTTTCTGCCGGCGATCGGCGGGATTTTAAGCGGCTGGCTGGTATATACGTTCGCACCCGAAGCGGAAGGCCATGGAACGGACGCCGCTATCGACGCATTTCATAACAAGGGTGGTTTTATCCGGGGACGGGTGCCGATCGTTAAAACACTGGCATCGGCACTGACCATTACCACCGGCGGCTCCGGGGGAAGGGAGGGGCCGATTGCGCAGATCGGCGCCGGCTTCGGTTCTTTTCTGGCCACCAAACTGAACCTTTCGGAACGGGAACGGCGCATCATGATGGCCGCCGGCATCGGTGCCGGTGTGGGAAGCATCTTCAGGGCGCCGTTGGCCGGGGCCCTTTTTGCCGCTGAAGTGCTGTATCGGGATCCGGAATTTGAGTCGGATGTCATCATTCCCGCCGGAATTTCATCGGTCGTTGCATATTGTGTCTTTTGCCTTGTATTCGGCTGGGGATCGCTGTTCAGCTCTCCCGACTTCCACTTCAACAACCCCATGGAGCTCGGCCCCTATGTGGTTTTGGCCATGGTCCTGGTCGTCACCGGCATATTTTACATAAAGTCGTTCTACGGAACCATCAGCCTGTTCCAGAGAATCAACATACCGCATCACTGGAAGCCCGCCCTCGGTGGACTCGTCACCGGCATCATCGGGTTTTTTCTGCCGTGGACCCTTGCTTTTGGATACGGTTTCGCCCAAAAGGCGATTTTCAATGAATATGCGATTCCATTTCTGCTGAGCCTGGCCATTGGAAAGGTGTTGACCACGTCCTTTTCCATTGGTTCGGGAGGCAGCGGCGGCGTATTCGGGCCTTCGGTGGTTATCGGCGGCGCAATGGGTGGGGCGGTCGGCAATTTCTTTCACATGATCATGCCCGATGTCATCACCGAACCCGGTGCATTTGTCGTGGTGGGAATGGCCGGTTTTTTTACCGCCGTATCGAACGCCCCCATTTCAACGATCATCTTTGTCAGTGAAATGACCAACTCCTATCACCTGCTGCTGCCGAGCCTTCTGGTTTGCTCGGTCACCTATTTGGCCGCTCAGCGCTGGACGATTTTCGAAAAGCAGGTGAAGAACAAAATCGCATCCCCGGCCCATGCCGGCGATTTTTTTATGGATGTGCTCGAAACCATTCGGGTGAAGGATTTGATGCATCTGGTAAAAAAAGTGGATATCGTTCCACAGAACATGACGTTTCAGGAATTCAAGAAATACTTCCCCGAAACAAAGCAGCACTATTTTCCGGTTGTCGATGAGAACAAACGCATGGTGGGAATCTTTTCCAGTACGGACATCCGCAGCGTCATTTTTTCCATCGGCATCGAAAACCTCGTCGTCATGGAAGATATCGCCACCTCGGATGTGATTTACACGACGCCCTCGGAAGACTTAAACGGTGTTTTGAAAAAATTCACTCTAAAAAACATCGACGGCCTTCCCGTCATGGACGAAGAAAACCACCGAAATCTTCTTGGGATGCTCTACAGGCGTGAAGTCATCAGCTTTTACAACCAGCGGATTTACGACATGAAGAAGAACAAGGACAGCACCAAAAAGCTTGGATCCGGGGTTCTTTAAATCAGCCTTCAAAACCGAATCGGTTCCCCGTGTTCATCCTCAATAGTTCACGCTGATGAGAAAGAGCCCATGCGGCGGGGCGGTTGCGCCGGCACGGGAACGGTCTTTGGAAGTCAAAATGTCTTTGACGTCATCCGGCGACAATTTGCCCTGGCCGACATTCACCAGGGTTCCGACGATGGTGCGGACCATGAACCTCAGAAATCCGTCGGCCTGAATTTCAATGGTGATCCTATCGTTTTTGCGGAGAATCTGCAGGTCCATGATGTGGCGGTTCGTATTTTCGATTCCGCTTCCCTGCGCCTGGAATGACTTGAAGTCATGGGTGCCGACAAGGTGCCGTGCGGCTTTCTGCATGCCGTCGATATCGAGTTTTTTGCGTATGTGCCATGCGTGCCCCCGGCCGATCGCCGAGCGGATGGGTCGGTTCAGAATGCAATAGCAGTACCGTTTGCTTTTAACATCGTACCGGGCATGGAAATCGTTATCCGCATAACAGCACGATGTGACGACGATATCGTTCGGCAAAAGGCTGTTCAGACCCTTTGCAAATATGTCGGGGGTCAACTCGGTATCACAGCGAAAATTGGCGGTCTGCCCCAATGCATGAACCCCTGCGTCCGTTCTGCCGGAACCGTTCAGGACAACGTTTCGGCCCGTCATGGCGGCAAGCGCTCTTTCGATCTCATCCTGTATGGAAGCTTTATCGCTTTGGCGTTGCCATCCATGATATGCGCCGCCGTCGTATTCAATTGTCAATTTGAAATTGCGAACCATTCAAATACCGTTATGGGTAGAAGAACCGAGACAGCCCGTTTAGAACCGGCGGAATTTGAAACCGGTTATAGTAATTGGTGATTACGGTCAACAAGACGACTCAACCGATGACCCGGGTCCTGCGAGCGGCCTGAATGCTTTCTTCGAGGCGCCGCAAACAGGACACTTCCAGTCATCCGGCAAATTTTCGAACGGGGTATTCTTGGGGATTTTGCCTTTTCGATCCCCTTTGTCCGGGTTGAACATGCATCCGCAATTCGCCGTTTGGCACTGGTATATTTCATGGGGTTTTGCCATTGGCACTCTCCCGATCCATTGGGTTGTATTGAATAGAAGTGGTTTTGAAACCACTTCTAATAATTTTCTGTTAAACATCAGGCGATGTCAACGTTTTTCCGTTCAATCGATTGACCGATGCATATCCCTTTTGCCGGTGCTTCTTGAGGTATAAACCACTGGTCCATTTACGTCATATGTGTTAAAGAATAGGATGTTCGGCGCATAACTACCAACGAAAACGGATGAACATGAGCGATCATTTAACATGCAAAGGCTTTACTGCAGGAGGCGTTGCCGCCGGCATAAAAAAAAAGGCCGTCCTGGACCTGGGCCTTATCGCGTCCGAATCTCCTGCGGCTGTTGCCGGTTTGTTTACGACCAACCGCGTGAAGGCGGCACCGGTAATGCTCGACCTTGAGCGTATTCGGTCGTGCACATGCAGAGCGGTTATCGTAAACAGCGGAAATGCCAATTGCTGCACCGGAGAAGACGGTCTGGTTCATGCAAAGCAAATGGCGCGATATGCCGCTGATGCACTCGGTGTTTCCGAGGGCCATGTGCTGGTTGCTTCAACCGGCGTTATCGGAAAGCCCTTGCCCATCGAAAAAATTCAGGCCTCCGTTCCTGACTTGGCGGCGTCTCTGAAGCCGGACGGATGGGGTGATTTTGTCCGTGCCATTATGACGACGGACACGATTCCGAAACTGCATGAAATAAAGGGAACGATCGACGGCCGGCATTTTTCCCTCATCGGTGCGGCAAAGGGGGTTGGAATGATACACCCTGAAATGGCCACCATGCTGGCATTTCTGTGCACGGATGCCCGTATCGCTTCGTCCGACCTGCACAACGCACTGGTCTCGGCCGCTGCATTTTCGTTTAACCGGATTACCGTGGACGGTGATACCAGCACGAATGATACGGCGCTGATCCTGGCAAACGGCGCCTCCGGGGTTGTCATCGATACGCCGGAGAGCCTGAATTATTTTCAGGGGTTATTGAACGACATGTGTCTTCGGCTTGCCAGGATGCTGGTAAAAGACGGTGAAGGAGCCGGAAAGCTGGTGGACATTGTCGTAAAAGGGGCCGTTTCCGATCGCGATGCACTGGCGGTTGCCAAAACAATAGCGGGTTCAAATCTCGTGAAAACCGCGTTTTTCGGCGAAGACGCCAACTGGGGTAGAATCATTTGTGCTGTCGGAAGATCCGGGGTTGAAATCGATGCGAATAGAATCGACATTTATTTCGATAATGTGATGATGGTGAAGAACAGTGCCGGCTGCGGCGATGAAGCGGAAACACAAGCCACAGAAGTGCTGAAAAAGCCCGAATTCAGGGTGACCGTGGATTTAAATTTGGGTCATGGCAGCGACCGGATGATCACCTGCGATTTTTCCATTGATTATGTCAAAATAAATGCGGATTATCGTTCGTGATGGGAAATTCGATGCGGCTTCAAAAATTCCTTTCCGCCTCGGGTTTTTGTTCTCGGCGCCGGGGTGAAGAGCTGATCGCCGACGGCAGGGTCACGGTAAACGGCGAACCGCGGAAACTGGGGGACAAAGTGGACCCTGAAAAAGACCGCGTCGCCGTCGATGGGAAGCGCATATCTCTCGATCAACAATTGACCTACATCGCGATGAACAAGCCGCGGGGAGTGGTGACCAGCTGTCGCCAACCCAAAGACAAAACCGTTCTGGACCTCATCGACGTAGCGGAGCGGGTATACCCCGTCGGCAGGCTGGACAAGGAATCCTCCGGACTGCTGCTTCTTACCAACGACGGCAGACTCCACCATCGCCTGTCGCATCCTTCTTTTGACCACGAAAAGGAATACGAAGTTGCTGTCGAACAGCCCCTAATGGATGGAGCCATAAAGAGCCTTGAAAAAGGAATTCTTCTTCCGGAGGGCAAAACCCGTCCCGCAAAGGTCCGCCGGATATCCGCAACGCGTTTTCGAATCGTTTTAAAGGAAGGAAAAAACCGGCAAATCCGGAGAATGATGGAAAAAATGGGTAACCGTGTGATCGACCTGAAACGAATTCGGATATCGGATCTGAAACTCGGCAAGCTCAAGCCGGGAGACTGGCGGTTTTTGAATGAAAAAGAAAGGCAGGTGATCATGCGAATCGTCGAATCGAAACCGCATACCACGGGCGGGGCATCGAGCCGCCGAAACAAACCGGCGGACATGCCGCCTGCGACACGGTTTTAATCCAACAGCATCAGGTACCTACATCGGTCCATACGCTCAACGAAAGAGCTCACCGGATCTAGATTCCTGCGACTTTTTCATACGATTCTTCCTTGATCTTGCATTCGATGCACTTGTTGGTCACCGGTCTGACCATCATCCGTTTGAGCGGGATTTCTTTGCCGCAGGATTCGCAAATGCCGTATGTGCCCTCTTCGATGCGTTCCAGGGAAGCTTTTATCTTGCGGATCAAATTGCTTTCCCGGCTTTTGATGCGAAGGTGCATGGTCTGCTCTTCATCAAAAGAGGCCCTGTCCAGCGGATCGATAAACTGATTACCGCTTTCTTTGATCCCGGAAACGGCAATCCCGGCCCCCTTGACCAATTCCTCCAATTGCCCGGTAAGCAGATCTTTAAAAAACCGGATGTCTTTTTCTTTCATTTAAAACTCCATTTGACCGTCACTGAACATGCCGTTACATTTCATTCAGGCGGCGGTTTCGGGTAGTTGATTGCGCAAGGCGCAGGATGGCTTTACGTCATCCTGCGCCTTCGGTTTGGATTTTTCGTTTATTTATACATCTGTTTTTTTCAAAATTTAATACATGTCTTCATCCATATCGGGCATCTCAGGCACATTATTTTTCTTCTTTTTCGGTTTATCCGTAACCATGGCCTCGGTTGTAAGCATGAGTCCCGCAACGGATACGGCATTCTGAACGGCGAATCGGACGACCTTTGTGGGGTCGATGACACCGGCCGCCATCAGGTTTTCAAATGTTTCGGTGGCCGCATTGAAGCCGAAATCGCCTTTTTCCGCCCGCACCTTGTTGGCCGTGACGGATCCATCATAGCCGGCGTTTATCGCGATCTGGCGGATCGGCTCCTCCAGTGCCCGCTTCAGGATAGTGATGCCGATCTTTTCTTCATCATCGGCCTGAATGTCATCCAGCATCGGGATACAGCGAAGAAGAGCTATGCCGCCCCCGGGCACGATGCCTTCTTCAACGGCGGCGCGCGTTGCGTTCAAAGCATCCTCCATTCTGGCCTTCTTTTCCTTCATCTCGATTTCCGATGCCGCACCGATACTGATCACCGCAACCCCGCCGACAAGTTTCGCCAGGCGTTCCTGAAGCTTTTCACGATCGTAATCGGAAGTGGTGTCCTCGATCTGAGTTCGTATCTGCCGCAGGCGCCCCTCGATCTGTTTTTTGTCACCGAACCCTTCGACAATCGTCGTGTTTTCTTTATCGATTTTAACCTTTTTGCACTCCCCGAGGTCGTTGATGGTGATACTGTCGAGGTTAATGCCCATTTCCTCCGATATGACCCTGCCGCCGGTAAGAACGGCGATATCCTCCAGAATGGCCTTTCGCCTGTCGCCGAAGGCGGGGGCTTTTACACCTGCCACTTTGAGCGTTCCCCTGAGCTTATTTACAATAAGGGTCGCCAATGCCTCACCTTCGATATCCTCTGCGATGATCAGCAGCGGTTTGCCCATATTGGCGATTTTTTCGAGGATTGGAATCAGGTCCTGCATGGCCGATATTTTTTTCTCGTGGAGGAGAATGTAGGGCTCTTCCAGGGAAACTTCCATTTTTTCCGTATTGGTTACAAAATAAGATGATAAGTATCCCCTGTCGAATTGCATGCCCTCCACGAAATCCAGGCTGGTCTCCATACTCTTGGCTTCTTCGACGGTAATAACACCTTCTTTGCCTACTTTCTCCATGGCATCGGCAATCAGGCTGCCGATCATCGGGTCATTATTGGCGGAAATGGCGCCGACCTGACTGATTTCCGTTCTTCCCTTCGTCGGTGTGGATAACTTCTTGAGTTCCTGCACTACGCGCTCGAGTCCCTTGTCCAGGCCTCTTTTCAGCGCCATCGGGTTAACGCCGCTGGTCACCAGCTTCTGTCCCTCTCTGAAGATCGCCTGAGCCAGAACCGTCGCCGTCGTCGTTCCATCACCGGCGGCATCGCTGGTTTTGCTGGCGACTTCTTTTACCATCTGCGCCCCCATGTTTTCGAATTTATCCTCCAGGTCGATTTCCTTGGCGACCGTGACGCCGTCCTTGGTTACGGTGGGTGCACCGAAGGTTTTGGACAGAACGACATTGTTGCCCTTGGGTCCGAGGGTCACCTTTACGGCATTGGCCAGCGTATTTACACCCCTCAGCATTTTGGCCCTGGCAGATGATCCATAACAAATTGCTTTTGCAGCCATTTTATCCTCCATGTGTATAGAATCGGTTGTATGGGTACTTGTACTCCAATCAAATGACGCATTCAATTATAAGCGAGGGCGGTCAGGTCCGGAAGTGAGGAGATTGTCAGGATGTCCGGTTTTAATAATCGTTTGTTCAGGAGGTGATGCCTAAGATATCGTCCTCCCGCATCATGAGATGCTCGACACCCTCTATCTTGATCTCTGTTCCGGCATATCGCGCAAAGAGTACCCGATCTCCTTTTTTCACTTCAGGAGGTACCCGGGTGCCTTCTTTATTCAATTTTCCCGGACCCACCGCGACAATCTCACCCTCCTGGGGTTTTTCTTTGGCCGTATCCGGTATGATAATTCCCCCGGCGGTTTTTTCTTCTTCTTTTACTCTTAACACCAGTACACGATCATTCAGTGGTCTGATTTTCATCTCAATTCGCCTCCTTCGGATAAAAATGGTGTGTTTTTAGTCATCGCATCAGGTTCTTTTTTTGAATAGGTAAATGAAAATCAGCTCCCCGGTAAGGAGAGGCATTCAGGATGATTTTGAAAGATAATCTCAAAATGATTGAAGTCAAGGTGCACTGCTCATTTTTTTCATGATTTTCTGTTAAAAAAAGCGGGTTTTTTCCAAATAAGCGCTGTCCGATCAAACGGGGTTCAACCTCCCGAATTTACAAATTAAGTAGTGCCCACCCAGAAATGAGAAAATTCGATTCAGTTCAAGGCGGCCGGTAATCACGGGGAGGATATTCCGGGCCTGGCTCGTCGTTTCGTAAGCGATTTTCGTCAAAAAATCGGCCGTGAAGTCACCCGAATGAGCCGGGAGGCGGTGAGGCGCTGTGTCGACATGAGTGGTCCGGAAATGTGCGCGAGTTGATGAATGTCATCGAAAGGGCGATGATTCCGTGAGAGTCCCATGAGATCACGTTAAATGATCTTCCCCATACGTTTCACAAAAATCATGAACCCCCTTGGTGACGGTTTTCCCGAAAGCTGGCTCGGGAAAACCCTGCACGAAGTAAAAGAGACGGTGATCGAACAGGTTGAAAGAACGTACCATGATATGGTGCTGACGAAAACCAAAGGCCGGGTGGCACAGGCGGCACGGCCGGCAGGCATTCATCCCAGAGGTCTGTATGACAAAATGAAACGGTTGGACCTTAAAAAAGAGTCCTATAAACATCGTTGAGGATATTCTTTAAACCGGACTGAAAAAATGAATTGATAACGCCCTTAAAAATGATTAAAATGCCGTGGTATTCGGTTTCGGCAGCTATCTCGAGACAGACAATTGTTTTAATGTACCGGAGGTGTAAATGAAAGGCAAAAAAGCGGTAAAGAAAAAGGCGGCGGATACGAATCAGAAACGAAAGAAGGTTGTTTTTTGTGCAAATTTTCCCGATGCACGGGCGGTATGCCTTGTGGGTGATTTCAATGAGTGGAACGATCGAAAACACCCGATGAAAAAAAATACCGAGGGCCGCTGGGAAAAGTACCTGCTGCTGTATCCCGGCACCTATGAATACAAATTCACGGTGGACGGTCGATGGGCAAATGATGCCGAAAATTCGTTGGTTTGCACCAACTCGTTTGGAACGAGCAACAACTTTATCGTAGTCTAGTGCCCATCCAGAAATGGCTGATTCGCTCCATTTCGGCGTTGGCCGGGTAATTTTAATCCTCAAAACACTCAATGTATTCCTGCGGTTAAAATTTCCCGGCTGCCTTGAACGGAATCGAATTATCTCATTTCCGGATGGACACCAGTATAGTGAGAACTGAAGTGAATTTTCTCATTTCCGGATGGACAGCGGTGTAACGGCAATTGAAACGGGATCGCGTAACATGTTCAGAATCCTTGTGGTGGATGACGAAGCCGACTTCCTCGATACCATTGTCGATCGGCTCCGGAAAAGAAAGCTCGATGCGGTCGGCATCCGAAGCGGGGAAGCCGCGCTCGAGATTCTTGAAAAGCAGCTGTTCGATGTGGTGGTGCTCGACATTCGTATGCCGGGGGGCATGGATGGCATCGAAACATTGCGAGCGATCAAAAAGCGCCGGCCAACGATTGAAGTTCTCCTGCTGACCGGTCACGCATCGGTGGAAACCAGCATTGAAGGAATGCGGTTGGGGGCCTTCGATTACCTGTTGAAGCCCATCCCATTCGAAGACCTGCTGGAGAAAATCGCCGCCGCATTCGAAAAGAAGTTTGCTCACGATGAGAAAATCCGCAGGGCTAAAATAAAAGAGCTGATCCGTTATCCCAGCAAAGTGTTTACAGAAGACGTTTAGATGCCGTATATTGCCCGGTTGGATTGCTATTCGGTCGGGTTGTTCTCACTAAGCTGTATGGTCAGTTCGATCTCCCTGGGATCGGCACCCCGTTTTTTTTCAAACCCCAATTTTCTGCCAAGTTCCAGCATTTGCGTATTCTCGGACAGGACCACACCGTGAACGGATTGGAGTCCGCGCGCCTTTGCGATTTCCAGGCACCGCTTGAGAAGTTCGGCCCCGATACCCTTTCCGTGCCACCGGTCTCCCACCAGGATGGAAAACTCCGCGTTTTCCTGGTCGGGGGCGTTGATCACTCTTGCCGCTCCCAGGAGCTTTTCCGTTTCGCTCGTCTCGGAAAGCGCCACCAGTGCAATTTCCCGGTCGTAATCCACCTGCGTGAACCGTGCCAGCATGCTGTGGGGCAACGTTTTTAAGGGGCTGAAAAAACGGAAGTAAATGGTTTGCTGCGAGAGTGTTTGAAACAGTTCCGACAAAAGAGGCGCATCCTCCGGCCGAATGGGCCTGATAAATATGTCGATACCGCCGCCGGTTCGGCAATGTGCTTCATATTGGGCGGGGTAGGGGCTTATCACCAGGTGCATGGGAGAGGAGGGTGTACGCCCGGCAAGGACGATTCGGGCGTCTACGGCCCAGGCATTCTTCTCGTCGATGATCAATGGATTGATGTCGAGTTCGGCAATTTCAGAAAAGTCAACGACCAGGTGCGACAGGCGAAGAATGATTTCCTCCAGCCGCATCAGATCAACGGGCGGCTTGTTCCGGTAGCCTTTCAAAAGCCGGTAGATTTTCGTGCCCTCGATCAGGCGTCTGGCCAGCAAGCGGTTTAGGGGAGGAAGCGCAAGAGCCTTGTCTTTGATGATTTCGGTATAAATGCCCCCCAACCCGAACAAAATAACGGGCCCGAAATCCGGGTCCATTTTTGCACCCAGGATCAGTTCATATCCCGAAGATGCGACCATGGGAGAAATGGTAACCCCCGAAATATCCGCCTTCGGGAATGCGGCGGCGGCCTTTTCCACCACTTGGTGAAATGCCGATTTCACTTCGCTCTCGGTGTTCAGGTTCAGCGCCACACCGTCTGCCTCGGTTTTGTGGCTGATGTCCCTGGAGTAAATTTTCAATGCCACCGGGAAGCCCGTTTCGGCCGCCGATTGAACCGCCTCTTTTTCGGTCTGGGCTATCCTGGTGGGGATTGTCGGGATTCCGTATGCCGCCAGCACGTTTTTGGATTCGACTTCCGTCAAATTTACCATACGGCTGGTGAGCGCATCTGTAATGATTCGGTTTGCGGCGGCGTTGTCAAAGGAAAGCTTTTTCGGGAAATTGGACGGAATCTCCTGCAGCATGTCGATATTTCTGGCGTAGTTTACCATGTCAACGAATGCCCGAATAGCCCGTTCCGGGGAATTGAATGTGGGAATACCGGCATCGTTGAATATCTGACGCCCCTTTTCCACATCCGTCTGACCCAACCAGCTTGTAAACACGGGGAATCGGGCGTTTACAAGGGTTTTGGACAGGCTGTCGGCAACCTCCGTGGGGTCTGTCAATGCCTGCGGAGCCAGCATCACCAACAATCCGCTGATTTCCGGCGCTTTCAGGCAAATGTCAACCGTATCCCGGTACCGTTGAGGCGGCGCATCTCCAAGGATATCGATAGGATTGGCGCGACTCCAGTGCTCCGGGAGTACCCGGTTCAGCTTGTCTATGGTTTCGTCGCTTAACCGGGGGGGCTCTATGCCGTAATCGGAAAGCGCATCCGCCGCCATGACGCCGGGCCCACCCGCATTGGTGATAATTCCCAGCTCCGGACCTTTAATCCGTGATTGTTTGGACAGAATTTCCGCACAGTCAAACAATTCCTCGAAGGTTTTTACCCGAATGATGCCCGCACGCCTTAAAGCCACATCGTACACGGCGTCTTCACCTGCCATGGCGCCCGTATGCGAAGCGGCTGCTTTTGCACCCGCCTGGGAGCGCCCGGCCTTCAAAGCAATGATCGGTTTGACCCGGCTTACGGCGCGCGCCGCACTCATGAAATTTCGAATCCGGGAAAGGTTTTCGATATACATGACAATGCTGCTCACCGACGGATCGGAACCGATATAATCGATGACATCACCGAAATCCACGTCCAGCATGGAGCCCAGGCTGACGAAATAACTGAATCCCATGCGCTCCTTGACCGCGAGATCCAGTACGGCTGTGCAGACAGCGCCGCTCTGTGAAATGAAGGCCATTTCACCCGCCTGCGGTATGTGGCCGGCAAAACTGGCATTCAGTGCAGAGGCGGAGGAATATATGCCCAGACAATTGGGTCCGATGAGGCGCAGACCGGAATCTTCGGCTTCCTGTTTGATCCGGCCTTCGAGTTCTCTGCCGGTTTCCCCGGTTTCCTTGCCCCCCGCGGAAATGATGATCGCGCCGCCTGCCTTTTTTGCCGCACATGATCGTATGATTTCAGGAACGGACGTTATAGGTGTAGCGATAACCACAAGATCCGGCGATTCGTCCAAATCGCTTATCGAAGAAAACGCGGGTTTTCCGAAAATAGTCGCGTGGCGGGGGTTGACCGGATGTATCCTCCCTTTGTAGCCGCCGTTGATGAGATTCAGCATAACCGCCGATCCCACGCTTCTTGATTTTTCGGTTGCGCCGACCACTGCAACGGATTCGGGTTGAAAAACGTTATCCAGGTTGTGAATTCCCATGGCAATTCCCGTTTGTCCTTAGAGCCACTTTTTTTGTCTGAAATAGGCCACCATCAAGAGCCCGACGATGAGCATGAGCATCAACACCAACGGATAGCCGAACGGCCACGCAAGTTCCGGCATATCGTTGAAATTCATGCCGTATATACCGGTGATGAATGTCAGGGGGATAAAAATAGTGGCGATAACCGTCAGCACCTTCATCACCTCATTCATTCGGTTGCTGATGCTGGTGAGGTATAGATCCTGCATGCCGGAAACGAGGTCCCTGAATGTCTCGACGGCTTCCATCACCTGAAGGGTATGATCGTAGAGATCTTTGAAGTAAATGATCGTTGCTTCACATATGAGGCCCGGCTCATCCCTTTCGATCGCCATAATGATTTCTCTAAGCGGCCAGGCCGATTTTCGAAGCAGGATGATATCCTTCTTGAGATAATGGAGGGTCTCGAGCATTTCGGGCCGGGGGGCGGTCATCACCGAATCTTCGATGTGTTCGATTTTATCTTCGATTTTATCGATAACAACAAAATAATTATCCACAATGATATCCATCAGGGCGTAAGCCAGATAATCGGCCCCCATCTTCCGGATACGGCCCTTGTAAGTCCTGATTCTTTCCCTTACCGGATCGAAGACATCCCCCTTCCGTTCCTGAAATGTTATCACGAAGTTTTTCCCCAGCACAAGGCTTACCTGTTCGCTTTCGAGACTGTCGGTGTGTTCATTGAAGTATAACATTCTCGATATGATGAACAGATAACGATCCAACTCGTCCATCTTGGTGGATTGGTGGGTATTGAGGATGTCCTCCAGAATGAGGGGATGCAGATTGCGGTTTTCGCCGATTGTTTTGATGACCTCGACATCGTGCAGCCCGTCGATATTGACCCACGTGATGCCGTCTGCGTTGAAATACGGAAAACATTCGTCAATTGTGGTGCATTCTTTTTCTTCGAACTCCCGATCGGTGTAATGCATCAGACGGATGATGATCCGGTCGGATTTTTTTTCACCGACATGGACAAGGCTTCCGGGCGAAAGGCCGACTTTCTTTCGTTTTACGGTTTTTAATCCGAACATGAACGAACCTCCTTTTCCGAATTCTGCGAAACCGGTAAGGCGAACTGCTCATCGGCCCGAATGGTGTCTTCAATTCAACAACGTGCAATCCATCGTTTATGCCTCGGTGCGTTGCAGTACCAGAGCGCACCTTGCCGGCAGGTAAAGCCTTAAAAACGGCATGTTTTCATTCGATTTCGGATCGGCTGTCGAAATCTGCTCCTGGCGGGGTACAAGACGGCCATGGCCGCCATAATCGCGTTGATCCGTATCCAGGAGCATGACGTATTTTCCCGGCGGTGCCGGAAATGCATAGCCCTCCCGGGATCGATGCGGGTGAAAATTAAACGCGAACAGCAGTAATTCCCTTCGGAAAATCAGGATTTTGGCATCGCCGTCTTCCCAAATGTGCTCCAAATCCGAATGATCGAGCAGGTGGTGGGCCCTTGCCAAGTGAATCATATCGCGGTCGAATCGATTCAGAAAATGGTACTTTAGATGGGGATTGTCGACCAGATGCCACTGACGGCGGGCATACCAAAACGACCAGCAGTTGCCCTCCCTCGGAAAATCAATCCATTCGGGATGCCCGAACTCATTTCCCATGAAATTCAGGTACCCGTGACCGGCCGTGGCGAGCGTGATCAATCGTATCATCTTATGAAGCGCCATGCCCCGATCGATGCGAATGTTGTCGTCACCGATGGTCATGTGATCGTAGATATCCGAACCGATTAGGCGAAACATCAGCGTTTGATCTCCCACCAGGGCCTGATCGTGGCTTTCCGTGTAGCTGATGGTATTTTCATCGCTGCGCTGGTTGGTCAATTCGTGCCACAGCGCTCCGAGATGCCAATGCTCATCCGGAACATCCGTTGTGAGGTGTATCCAGAAATTGGGTATACCCATGGCGAATCGGTAATCGAATCCGACGCCCGCCGTATTCAGGGGGGCGGCAAGCCCCGGCATGCCGCTGACATCTTCGGCGATGGTCACGGCATCGGGTGCGATATCGTGAATCAGCATGTTGGCAAGCGTTAAGTAAACGAGCGCATCTTCGTCGACTTCACCGTTGAAATAGTCATCATAGGAAGTAAAACGTTTGCCGAGACCCCGGTGATGGTACAGCATGCTGGTTACGCCGTCAAAGCGAAAACCGTCGAGCCGGTATTCTTCCAGCCAGAACCGACAGTTGGACAGCAGGAAATGCAGCACCTGATGTTTTTTATAGTCAAAACAGCGGGAGTTCCACAATTGGTGGTAGCCGTCGCCGCCTTCATGGAAATACTGATAAGGGGTGCCGTCGAATCGGCTCAAACCCTCCACCTCGTTTAACACGCTGTGAGAGTGGATAAGATCCATAATAACGGCGATGCCGTATTCGTGGGCCGTATCGATCAAGTGCTTCAATTCTTCCGGTGTTCCAAAACGGGAAGAGGCCGCAAAATAATTCGATACCTGATATCCAAATGAAGCATAGTACGGGTGCTCTTGAATCGCCATGATCTGGATCGTGTTATAACCGGCATCCACGATGCGGGGCAGCACATGACGGGTGAATTCGTTATAGGTCCCGATTTTTTCCGCATCCTGGGCAATTCCAATGTGCACTTCATAGATATAAAGAGGTTCGGGCTGCCGGATGAATGTGTCAATCCGCCATTGGTAAGCCGGTTCGGGTCTCCACACCTGGGCATTGAAAATGTAGGTTTCGGGATCCTGAACGACTCGGGTTGCATAAGCGGGCAATCGATCACCGCAACCGTTTTCCCAATGCATTCGTAAGCGGTAAAGGTCTCCGTGTTTGATTTTTTCCTCAGGGAGGCGCACTTCCCATGCGCCGTTTTCATCCACCCGGCATAGTCTGTATTCCGGAAGCTCCCGCCATTGTGTTGCCTCGCCGATAAAATGGACAGCGGTTGCATTCGGCGCCCATTCCCGAAAGATCCATTCATCTTGGTGCTTGTGAAGGCCGAAATAAAGGTGACCGGACGCAAAATCGGCAAGGCGTCCTGTTTGCTTGGTCAGGCTTTCAAATGTCCTTAAGACGGCGGCATTTCTCTTGAGAATACATTCTTTAAATGACTGCAGCCATGGATCGCTATCGGCAAATACATGCCGGGTTGCGGGTTCGGTGCGCTGCCGGTCCGTCGAATGTTTTCGAAAAAGATTGGACTTCATTCCATTTTCCCTCTTTTCAAATGTCGTTTTCCCGTCGGACATTCCCGGGGTGCATGGCCCGCGGCTGTCACGGAGAAAGCAGCGGCCGTTTCAGCATTTTTTCATACAATGCGATATACTGCCGGGCGGTATTGGAATGGTTGAAAACGCGTTCACTTTCGATCATGATTCGGCATATCTCGGATGCCTTGACCGCCTGTGGAAGATTGTAGAACGAAAGCGCCTCCTGGATGGCCCACCATAACCCGTTGGCATCATGATTTGCGAAGAGAAATCCGTTGCCGGTGCCCTCTTTTGGGTCCAACTGCACCACCGTGTCATGAATGCCGCCGGTATCGAAAGCGACAGGAAGGCTTCCGTAAATGGCGCCGATCATCTGGGGCAGGCCGCAGGGTTCGAAACGTGAGGGCATCAGGATAAAATCCGAGGCCCCATATGCCAGGTGTTCGAGATGCTGATCGAAATTGCAGATAGCCACCCGCTCGGAAAAATGGTGATAGTCTACGATATTGCGAAATACAGGCTGGTAGTCGCCGTCCGCTACGAAGACGATTTGAAGATTTTGGTCCCAATGGGTGGATATCACCCCATAAAAAATGTCCGCCAGCAGCTGGCATCCCTTCTGGACAGGGTCAAGCCGGGAGGGCCATAAAAGGAGTGGAGCATTTTGATCGGGAATCAGGGCCAGCAGCTTTTGGAGGACGAACTTGTTCTTTTTCTTTCCTTCGAAATGGTTGTATGCATCGTATGGCGCGGCGAGATGGGGGTCTGTTCTTGGATTGAAGGATGAATCCGGTGCATTGAGAATGCCGAAGGCACAGTCGGCATACCATTTATTCGAAAGTTCCCGTTTCAATGCCTCTGAAATAAAATCATGTTTGCCGTCGACGATTTCCTTTAAGAACGTGGGGCTCACGGTGTTGACAAAATGCGCGGCGAAAATTCCGCTCAACAGAAAGTCAACCGGATCGTTTTCCCGGGAAGAATTGTAATCGTCCGGAATCTTATCATAGTACAAATACTGCCAAAACGCAGCAGCGTCGATACCGCGGTCTTCAATGTCTGCAAGCGTTCTTTTTACCGAGTGGATATTATGGATGGTGAAAAGGCACGGAATTCCCATCTGGCGCGCCACGGCCGGTATCAGGCCCGTCATCCAGTCATTGCAATGAATAAGATCCGGGTTCACCCGGGGAATGATGTTGTTGATGATTTCCCGTTGAAACGCCAGCGCCATGGTAATGTTTTCGGGGGAATAATCGGAATAGACTCTGTTTAAATAGAAGAAGGCCCGGTCCTGGGCAAGGTGAAGCCGGTCGTCGGGCATGATGCGGCGGATGATGTTCTGCTCCTTTTCCAGAAACGGGGCCAACCGGTTTCGGAAAATGGAACGATAGTCGGGAAGCGCCACATGAACATCAGCGCCCTGTGTGAAAAGGGCGCTGATAAGAGAGGCTGAAACATCCGCCAGGCCTCCCGCTTTAGCCGTGAGATAGCTGGAATAGCTTTTCATGCGGTCAGGCAGGTACGTCACCTCCGGTGTCACGATGAGGATGCGTGGATTTTCAGGATCTTTCACCATTTCTGCAGTATTTCAGCCTTTCCCGTCCGCGGTTCGATGCGGCGCCTTTACGCCCAGGTGATCAGTTTGGGGGTCAGGATCGTTCTCTGGTCTCCGGTTGGGGTGACCCTTGCCGTGAAGCCGAATCGACCGGCGTTTCGGCAATCCATCATACAGCCGTAAAGGTATGCGCCGTTTCCCAGATCCTCCTTTGCCGACATGGGGATCGCCTCACCGGCGGTGAATTCGGCCAGTTCCTTGTAAGGCCCGTAGTAGAGTTCCACCGCAACTTCCTCGGGCTTCAATTCCCCGAGAAATACAACAGCGGAGACCTCGAAGCGTTCTCCGACTCTGAAAGACCCGGCCCGCTCCCGTTTCGGCTCTTCTATTCTGATCCGATTCCAGAGCCGCCGGTATCGCCGAACCTGGTCGGCGATTCGCTTCGCCTCTGCTGCATTGTCGGCCAGCATGGCATCATGACGCCGGGCGGCCATATTGTAATACCGGTTTTCATACTCGTGCACCATGCGATGGCTGCAGAAATGCTGCATTACCATTTTCATGGAGGCTTTCATTTTAGCCAGCCACATAAACGGCAGATCCCCGTTTTTTCGGCCATAGAATGTCGGGATGATCTCGTTTTCCAAAATATTATAGAGTGCCTGGCTTTCGACGAAATCCTGGTAGGCGAAATCCCGGTATTCCTCACCATTGCCGATTGCCCATCCGGTATTTGGAGAATACCCCTCCACCCACCACCCATCAAGTATGCTGATGTTTAAAACACCGTTTACGGCTGCCTTCATGCCGGACGTGCCGCATGCCTCGTAAGGTCTTCTAGGCGTGTTCAGCCACGCGTCAACGCCCTGGATAAGGTACCGGGCAAGGTCCATATTGTAATCTTCCAGGTACACGATTTTTCGCTTGGCACCGGGCCGATGGGTGAATTCGACCAGGCGTTTGATAATGTCCTTGCCTTCATGATCCCTTGGGTGGGCTTTTCCGGCAAAGACAAACTGAACGGGACGGTTTTCCGAGTTCAGTATCGATTCGAGGCGGTCCGGGTCGCTGAACGGCAGATAGGCCCGCTTGTAAGTGGCAAACCTTCGGGCAAACCCGATGGTCAGCGTGTCGTTGTCCAGAGCCATTTCCATGTCCTCGATCAAATTCAGAGGAGCATTCTGGCGCTTGTACTGCCGCACCAGCCGTTGACGGCAGATATTGATCAGCCGGGCTCTGCTCAGTTCATGGGCCCACCACAATTCTTCATCCGGTATGCTGTCGATGAGCTCTATATTTTCGGGTCTTCGGGAACCCAGATACCAATCCGGCCCCAGGTAACGGTCAAACAGCGAAGAAATCTCAGGAGTGATGAAAGACGATATATGAATGCCGTTAGTGACGTAGGAAATGGGGACATCGTTCAGGGGCCGGTCCGGCCAGACATGGGACCACATCTGGCGGGCGGTGCTGCCGTGGAGTTTGCTCACGCCGTTTCGATACTGGGCTAAGTGCATGCCCAGGATAAACATGGAAAGCGGTTCGGTTGGATTGGGGCCGCTCACCTGACCCCAGGACAGAATTTCCTCCACGGATGTATGGAAGATGTTTTCATAGGGCTTCAATACCGGGATGACGAGGTCCGTACCGAATTCATCGTGTCCCGCCGCAACCGGGGTATGCGTGGTGAAAATAGTGGTTCTGGGAAGAATTTCAAGTGCTGTTTTCAAATCGACATGATGATCGGTCATGATTTGGGCGAGCCGCTCCACTCCGCAAAATGCGCAATGGCCTTCATTCATGTGGTAAACCTTGGGATAAATTCCCATGGCCGCCAAGGCCTTCATTCCGCCGATGCCCAGCAGAACTTCCTGGGAAAGCCTCAATTTTAAATCGCCGGTATATAAATTCGATGTAATCGCCCTGATTTCAGGGGGATTCTCATGAATATTGGCATCCAGAAGATACAGGGGAATCTTGCCCACCTGTATTTTCCACACGTCGGCGTGAATGTCCCCGGATGGGCCGGTCACGTTTATTCGGGCATCCCTGCCGTTGATGTCCTGGGCCCTCACGATGGGCAGATTATAATAATCGATTTCCGGGTACTCCTCCCCTTGCCATCCGTCTGAATTGACCAATTGCTTGAAATAACCCCTTCGGTAAAGAAGACCGACTCCGGTCAGCGGCAGTCCCATATTCGAGGCGGATTTCAGATGATCCCCCGCCAGAATTCCAAGCCCTCCTGCAAAAATCGGCAGGCTTTCATGGATACCGAATTCCATTGAAAAATAGGCGATGGTTTCGTTTCGTCCGAAATATTCGCCCGGTTGCTCCCGTTCTGAAAGAACCCGGTACCGAAAGTCTTCCATGACGCGATTTTGATGTGCGAGAAAACTTGGATCCTTTGAGCTCTGTTCGAGTCGTTTCTGGGAGAGCATGCTCAAAAAAGCAATCGGGTTTTTGCCGGAGGCTTCCCATTTCAGCGGGTCGATTCGCCTGAAGAGTTCTATGGCGTCTCGTTTCCAGCTCCACCAGAAATTCATGGCCAGTGTTTCAAGAAACTGAATCGGCTCGGGCAAATACCAGAGCACCTGGAACGTCTGCAATTTTTTCATCGAATATCCTTACGGTAACCCTTTTATTATCAACAATGAATCCTGTATCGTGCAGCGTGTCTTCTATCGATCTTGTCCCGCCTTTGCAACACTTATTTTCAGCTGTGATCTGAAATATAAATGTCTGAATTAATTTATATTAAGCTTGATCAACACACGGAGCAATTCACTGACCCCCCATCCCTGGGCATCGCAGCCCCGCGGCATATGAGGGAAGTCGCCGTCCAGAATCTCGGGAATGTGCCCCACGCATCCGGTTTCCATCAACCGGGAACCGCTGAAAAGAATGGACAGGGCGGTATCTTTCGCCGCGGGTCCGTAAACCATCGCCCATGCTTCAGAGAACAGCGGGAACATCCATGTCCAGGCCGTACCGTTATGATAGGCAGGCTTCCGTCGCGTATCTTCATCCCCCTCGTATTTTCCTCGATACGGCCGGTGAGGGTCGTTGAGAACCTCACCGTTATGCCGGATGGTCAACGGGTACACGGTGGGTTTATCCGCCAGGCTGCGGATCGCCCCCGGAATCAGAAGCGCTTCACATGCGGCAAGCATATTTCGGCCGACCGCCTTGTCTTCGACCAGTCCGGTGGTGATTGCAAGAAGTTGATTGGGCCGCAGGGCATCGTCTTTTTTCGCGTGTTGAATCCGCGTTTGAGGACCGGCGTGTAGGCAGTCCGCCAGGTAGCCCTCCGCATCGAGGTAAAAATACGCGTAAATGGATGATCGGAGCTGTTCGGCGAGCGTTTGCCACCTGCTGTCGTGCTTACCGTCGATTCGTTCGAACAGCTTCAATGCCGCGTACCAGAGGGCCTGGATTTCAATCGGGTAGCCCTGCCGGGGCGTTCCCGCCGGATAATTGGTGTCCATCCAGGTAAAGTGCTCCGGACTGTAAATAAGTGCCGAATCCGGGTCCATTCGAATGCCGTTGGCCGTCTGTGAAGAATAGGCGTTTGCGATGGACAGCAAAATGTCCCGAATTTTTCTTCCGCCGCAGTCCTCTTCCAGAAAGGTCATGTGCTCGCCTTTTCTAAGAAGATCCGAACACGCCATGCAGAACCAGAGCGGCGCATCTGATGTATCCCGGTTCCCCAGATAGTCACCGACGATCATATTCGGCAGTGTCCCGTTTTCCTCGTACATGCCGAACTGCTTGATAACGGCTCCGGCTGTTTTGACTTTTCCGGCGGCGATCATCCCCCTGACGAAAATCAAGGCATCCCGCCCCCAGTCCAGAAACCAGGGATATCCCGCAATGACCGAATATAAATCTTTTCTGGCGACGATGAAGGCATCCATGGCCTTGTGCAGCGCCTGTTCCATCGCTATCGGCTGCAACGATTCGGGCAATTCGATTCGTCTGATTCGAGAGGGGACGGACTGATATTGGCGCGGGAGAACACCGGCGGGTTCGATGCGGGCAAGGAGTTCGATTTGGTGATCGCCCTTGAGCAGGCATGAAAAATATCCGGGACTGAAAAGATCCGAATCGGGATCCAAACCCCGCTGCGCCTCCAGTGGACGGTGCACCATGTAGTGCCATTCCGGTTCTCGAATAAAGTCTCCCTCGCTGATGTGAATACTCAGGCGGTGATGGGGTGACGGTGCAAATATGAATCCCTGGCCATGCTCCGCCACCGCCCGCGGGAATGCCTGCTCCGGACCGGAATAGGCCTTGGTGACCTCATGAAATCCCCTGTCTTCGATATCCGGTCGAAGAATGAGACGAACGGGTTCTGCGTCATCCGGACCATTTCCGGCCCGTTGTCCCGGGTGACGATAAAACGAAAGCAGGGTCGCATTTTCGCCCGGCAGCATCGCCCCTTTTATGGTGAGCATAATGTGGGAACCTTTGCCCGTCGGTATTTCAAAGCGCCAGTAGCCGGCGCCGTTGGTGTAATAGAAGGATTGGAGGGTTTCGACCGTAACCTCTTGCGAATACCCTTGAAAGACAACCCAGGCCCGGCATCGGGCAAACATAATGTGGCGGTTGACCGGATGATCCGGGTCCAGGTTGGCGGCGAGCAGCGCGTCATACCGGCTTTGCAAGACCGACCAGGACAAAGCGGATCTGAACATAGCCCCGCGTCCGTTCGTGCTTAAAAACATCATGGGCGCTTTTCGAATATCCTTTTTTGCGAAAAAATTCCTGATCCGCGGACGGTCGGAAGCCATTCTCCGGTGGAGAAAAAGAAGACGTCCGGTTGCCTTGACGGCCGGTCCGGAAGGAAACAGGGTGAGTTCTAAAGATGCGGATGCGGTTTGCGGCCGGGTCCACGGGCAAAACAGTGCAAAAAAAGTTCCATCCTGCAGGGGGAGGCTGTTTTCTATGCCCACGACCCGGGTTTTGTGGATCAGCATCGCACGAAACGGCATTCGGGCATTGATGCAGAAAAAGTGATCCGGCGGTATCATCACTTCCCGCTTTACGTCTTCGGGATACTTCCAGATCGTGACCCGCGGCTCTTCGGATGCCGTATTCAAACGGCTGCAGAACGATACGGGGTCCGCAGCCAGTGAAAAGGCCGCATCTTCGATGCCGAACGCCTGCAGATCGGTTAAACCGTCGACGGCATGTATGGCCTCCAGCACCTTGGCTTTCAATCGCTGAAGCAGGATCTTTTCGGGTATGGATGTCAGATCGGTTTTATGGCTATCCGTCCGGGAGACTTCTTCGGTTTCTTCGGACAGGCAAAAAATTTCGCCGGCCTTCAGCACTGCAGAATTGTAACGGTCGCTTTTTCCGATCCGGACCTTTTTGCGGGACAGCATATCCCAAAGGACGGGTCCGGTAAAGCCGGGCTGCTGCAGCCAATTGATCGTTGTGCCGTTTACGGCATCGAGGTTGGCTATGATCAGCAGCTTTTTTCCGCTGGGGCGATGGTGCCGGAGCAGGGCGATGCCGCTGCCCTCTCCGGTCTCGATTAGTGAGATGTCGGTGCGGTCGCTGAATGCGGGATGGTCCCGCAACAACCGGCTGACCGCCTGGATTGGGTCGACCTGGTTTTCCGGTGAACCCCAGTTCAAGGAAGGCGATTCGTGTACCACGATTTTTTCCGTGGCGAACCACTCCACGCCATTGGCAAAGCCGAATCCACCGAAACAGGAACATAATGCGCACAAGGCGGTCCGCATTCGGGCATAGGGGCGGGAAGTCGCGGCCAGCCTGAGATTGTCGTGTGTTTCGGCGAAATGAATGAGAATACCGTCTTTTTTCGAGATATCGACGGCTTGCGGCAGGTACCATTCGATCTGGCCGCGATCGTAGTTCTGGAACAGTTCGGAATAAGCCCAGTTGAAATTGCCCGTATTCAAAAGATCACGGGTGACTGAAATTTTTCCGCCAAGGCCTTCCAGCAGAAATACGGCATCCGGGAACTGTTCCCGGACCCGGGCGATGACATAGCGCCACACCGGTTCAGGGATCATGTACCCGGCGTCGCAGCGAAACCCGTCGACCCCTCTGCGGCACCAGGTCAGAAATACATCCGCAATGTATTCCCACAAGTCTTTATGGGAGTAATCCAGTTTGGTCAAATCCTCCCATATAATGCCCCAGGCCCCCGGATTCTGAATGCGTCCCTTATCGTCCCGTGCCAGCCAACGGGGCTCCAATTCGTGAATGGCGGCCGCCCAGCCCGTGTGGTTGACGGCGATATCGAGAATGAGTTTCCCGTTTCGATGATGAACGGCATCCACCAACTCGATAAACTGGTCTAAGGGCGTTGCTCTTAAATCGAACTCGGCCATGGCCGGATCCACGGTGGTAAAATTCAAGGCGGCATAAGGGCTGCCATATCGGCCCATGCGGGCGAATGTTGTGGGTGTGGGGTTTATGGGCAGCAACTGAATGATTCTGCAGCCCAGGGTCCCCATAATGAAATCGAGCTCCCGTATCAGGTCCCTGAATGTGCCGGACGGGGGGATAACGGCATACTTTTTCGAATCCAGCAGTTCGATGCAGTCTTCCGGCGTGGACTCGAAATATCCGCCGGCCTTGTTGGGTCCGAACTGGCGTACGAACGCGTTATAAATCACATTCGCGCAGATCGTATCGGCAGGCTCCACATTGATACCGGTGTTGGCGCCGGCAGGCCATACCGGATCGATCTCTCCCTCGGGAAGAAATAAGCACTTCGCTTCAAAGTGGCCCACTTCGGGAAGCGGAACGGTAACACTGAAAAGGCGTTCGTTCACCGGGCTCATGGGAATATCGGTCCAGTCCCGGCCCAATGGCGTTTCATCATATCTGAAATGGCGGAAAATTTCCCGCCGGGTCACGGCGGAATTGCCGATGTTTGTCCGAAGCCATCCGGATCCCTTGCGGGCGGCGGATAATGATAATTCGAAAGTAATCGTATTGCCCCGAAACATAAGGATTTTGCTGCCGGGTTCAGGGAATTGGGCAATTTCCGGATCCGTATTCATACGCCTCACACCGAAAGCGGTCACATGTTTTATTCTCCTTGTACAAAAACCAAGTTTACCTTATCTATTCGTGACCAGTCAAAATAAATTGGGCGTTGCGGGATTATATGTTCGAGTTGGGCTGAGACAGGAAAGGGAAACGGGCGGCTCAACGGTTCACCAGGTTCTTAAGAACCGCGTAGGGCTGGGCTCCGACAATCCTTCTGCCGCCGCAGATAAAGGTCGGAACAGCGCTGATGCCGATTCTCAAGGCATACTCCCAGTCCTCGTCAACCGCGAGGCGGAAGGTCCTTTCAGCAAGAACACGCTCGGCTTTTTCCGGATCGAGATCCACGTTCAGACAGATCCGCTTCAGAACGTCGATGTCGGAAATGTTGAGGCCTTCATCGAAATAGGATCTGAAAACCGCATCATGATAGGCTTCTCCCCGGCCCATCGTCTCCGCCCACTTGCCCAATTCCGTGGCCCGGCGGCTGTTGTAGATCATGTCACGGTCGGCAAGCGGAAGGCCCGCATCCTTGGCGGCATTCCGAAGCCGGGCAAAAACCGCCTCGATATCGATGGTGCGGCCGGCAAAAAGCTGCCGGACAGGGATGCCCTGTTCCGGTGTTTCGGGATGCAGGGGAAATGCAACCCATTTTATCGCTAAATTGCAAGAAGACTTGAGTTTTTCAATACGCCCGGTACAGAAATAGCACCAGGGTCAGACATAATCCGAGAATACTTCTAAAACAACCCGATCTTCCATATGAATCCTTTCTAAAGGCCTTGCAGGCGGCCGAAGCGGCTCCCACCGCCGAATGCCTCATGGCTGCTGCTGTTTGCGCCCGCGTGCCAGCACATCCTGTCGGCGTGTCGCCACGGTTTCGGGGCTGAGGCTTTTGAAGTGTTCAATATTGGCTTTCAGTTCGAGTTCCAGCCCCTCTCCAAAGGTCATGTGAAAGCCGTCGTCGATGAGCTTCTTATACTTTTCAACCATATCGTCGGGGCATGACAAGATATCGTTTGCAAGCGCACGGCAGGCCGGCAAGACCTGATCCGGGGGGACCACCCGGTTGACGAGACCCCATTCCACGGCCTGTTGGGCACCGATGAAATTACCGGTCAGCGACACTTCCTTGGCCCGGTAAATCCCGATCAATCGCGATAATTTCTGGCTGAGCTCGGATCCCGGCAAGATGCCGACCCGTGCATGAGTGTCTGCGAATCGCGCCTCCGTGGAGGCGATCAGAATATCGCAGGCCAGGGCCAGTTCGAAACCGCCTGTGACAGCCACACCGTTGATCGCGCCGATAATGGGCCGGCCGAACCGCTTTAAGGGTGTCGCCAGGTTTACCTTGGATTCTCGTTTGCTCGCGACATCTCCGATCATGCCTTTTCCGGCCGACAACTCCTTTAAATCGAGTCCTGCGCAGAAGGCGCGGCCTGCGCCGGTAAGGATAACGACGCCGATGCTCCGGTCGTTTTTCAAATCCTCGAAGGTGTCTTCAATGGCGATCCGCAATTCCGATGACAGGGCATTCATGACGTCGGGGCGGTTTAAAGTGACGGTTGCAACGCGATCTATTTTCTCCACGAGAATAACGGGGTCGGTCATAATGCGGGGTTCTCCTTTCACTCAAACGTGTTTTAACCCGCTATACCACGATTGCCGGCACGACTCAATTTAAAATAAAGCACTTGATTTTTATTGCATTTTATTAAAGTATCACGTGTGTGACTTTCTGCATGCGTCTTTTGAAGTTCCCAGCCGCCGGGGCTTGTTGTGCGGCAATTTTCCACAATAAAGGAGGGAAGAATGGCACCTCGTCTTTATGGATGGTGCGGAAAAATTCTCGACGTAGATTTGACCCATGGCACGATATCCGAACGCGATACCCGGTCGTATGCAAACCGATTTCTCGGCGGCCGCGGCATCGCCACCAAAATCTATTTCGATCGGGTGAAGCCGGAAACCGAAGCGTTCGATCCGGGTAATTGCCTGATGCTGATGAACGGACCCCTGACGGCCACCGGCGCCCAGGGGGCATCCCGTTTCGAAGCCGTCGGCAAATCCCCCATGACGCTGCCGGAACGTTTCTGTTACGGCAATATGGGCGGTTTCTTCGGTCCGGCGCTGAAACGGGCGGGATTCGACGGCATTGTCATTTCCGGACGGGCGCCGCGTCCGGTATATCTCTGGATAACGGAAAGCGGTGCCGAAATTCGGGATGCCGCATTTTTGTGGGGCAGGGGAACCTATGCCGTTCGCGAGGCGCTTAAGGAAATGCACGGCAAGCATACGCGATCGGTGTGCATCGGTCCGGCCGGAGAAAGCATGTGCCGCACCGCGGCACTGATCACGGATCATGAGGGGGCGGCCACGGGCGGCTTTGGTGCGGTAATGGGTTCAAAAAACATGAAAGCCGTTGCGGTTTCGGGCACCGTTAACCCCGCCGTTTTTCGAAAAGATGAACTAAAGGCCCTTAATAGGTACACCATCCACTTAAGCCGGCGCGGCACACTGAGGATGCCTGTCCCCAAGCAGCATCTCAAGTACATCAAGACGGCTTCCTGCTACCAGTGCGGTCTGGATTGTTTCAGGGGACTGTACCGGACCCTGAACGGACGGGAAGAGGTCCGGAAATGCCAGTCCCTGGTATTTTACATTCCCGATGCATTGATGCAGGAGGATGGGAGCATTCATACGGCACTCGATGCCACGGCTATGTGCAATGATTACGGCATTTGCACCATGGAGGCGGGCAATATCATCGCGTGGCTTCGGGACTGCCGTGAAGCGGGTTATCTATCGGACAGGGATACCGGTCTTCCACTTTCGAAAATAGGAACGCGCGAATTTTTCAACGATTTGATGGAAATAATTGTCAGAAAGGAAGGCTTCGGTGCATTGCTGGCGGAAGGGCTTTTGAGGGCCGGTGAAACGCTCGGCGATGAGGTAAAGTCGCTTTTCGGAGAGCGGGTGGGCGGTGTCGGCGTAAACGGCGGGTATACACCGAGGGAATACGTCGGGACGGCGCTGCTGTGGGCGCTTGAAAGCCGTCAACCCATAGCCCAGCTCCATGAAATCAGCTATCCAATAGCACGATGGCTTCTGCACCTGATTAAACCGGATCTCTCCCCTACGAATTCGGAAGTATTCAGGGCACAGATGATCCGCTTCCAGGGCGGCGACAAGGCGTGGGACCAAACCAGTTACGAGGGAAAGGCCCTGGCCGCCAAAATCATACAGGAGCGCGTCATGGTCAAGGACAGCCTGCTGCTGTGCGAAGCGGCCTGGCCCATTATGGATTCTTTCAACACACCGGATCATGTGGGAGATCCGTCACTGGAAAGTAAAATTTTCACGGCTGTTACCGGAATCGAAACGGATGAAGCGGAACTGCTGCGATACGGTGAACGGATATTCAATCTGCAGCGTGCCGTGCTTTTGCGCGAGGGATGGAAGCCGCTGGTCGATGACTATCCGCAGGAGTACAATTTTACCGATCCGGTGGAAATGTCCTCCATCAATCCCAGAATGATCGTACCCGGCCCGGGCGATGAGCCTGTTTCTTTTCGGGGAAACGTCCTGGACAAAAGCAAGTACGAGGACATGCGAAGGGAATATTATGCGCTCCGGGGATGGGATACCGCCACCGCCCTCCAGACGGCCTCGATCTTGAACAGCCTGGACATGGAAGATGTCGCCGAGGTGCTTGCAAAGGATGGATTGCTGGCGGATTAACTGCAGCCGTGCAGCCGGTCAGCAATAAATAATTTTCAATAGTACATCTACATTCATGTGAGGCGGTTTTGCGGCAGAACCGCTTTAAGGTGAAGTGAACCTGATATAAATCGACATCGGAGGCTGAAATGACAGAAGAAAAGAAGATAAGCCACGCTTCGTGCGCTGTGTGCAAAAACGAAATTTTCAACCGGATCTGCGTCAATAAGAACGGGAGCGCCTCCCCGGGGTGCCCGACGGTTTCGAGAAAAGAGGTTTTGGCGGAGACGTCGGAAATCTACAAGCAGCCCGACATTCTGGAATTCGCCCGTCAGGCTTCCATACAGGAGGCCGAATGCTACATCAACCGCAAAGAGAACCCCTTTGTCCTGGAACCGACGAAAACCCGTATTATGGAAATTTATGAATTTGCCGACAAAATGGGATTTCACCGCCTGGGCCTGGCATTTTGCGCCGGCCTCATTCGGGAGGCGGCCATTGTCGATGACATTTTCCGCCATCACGGGTTTGACGTGGTATCGGTAATGTGCAAGGCCGGCGGCACATTAAAAGATGATATCCATATCAAAGATGAAGAGAAAGTCATGCCCGGGATCGACGAAACGATGTGCAATCCCATTTTCCAGGCCAAGGTGCTGAATGCGGAAAAAACCGATTTCAATATCCTGTTGGGGCTTTGCGTCGGGCATGACTCCCTTTTCTTCAAATATGCCGATGCCTGGTCAACCGTATTGGCGGTCAAAGACCGTGTCACCGGCCACAATCCCATGGCGGCTGTCTATCTTTCGGAATCGTATTACATGAAAATCAAAAGCTGACGGCATGCCGATGCCGTCGGCAAATCTCGATGAGCCCGGAATTCCTGCAAGTCCCGGTCGTGACAATGGGATTTGCTCCCGATGCGGCCCGGTGCCGGACCGGTATAACCTCAAGGCCGAGTCTTAGCTTCGATCAAACCTTGAAGCACCTCGATTCCGATGGGCTTTCCATGGGCCGGATAAATGACCCGGACGCCTTCATCGATCAAGGTTTGCCAGCTTTGATACACCTGATTCAGATCCCGGGCCACGATCGGTTCATATGATTTGCGGGAGAGGATTGGGAATTTCATTGCGATATCCCCGACAATGGCGTTTTCCCCATCCAGAATGACCGAGAGTGAACCTTCGGTGTGCCCCGGCGTCGGGATGACCTTCCCCGTGATGCCGTAATCGTTCAGGGGATATTCCCCGGAAATGGTGATGTCCGGGTCCACCGGCGCTACGCTTGTACCGTTTTCCATTTTAACGAAACGTGACAGCCACTTTAACGTGATTGCCACCCCCGGCGTTCGGCCGGACGACAGCAGCGGAGCCTCGGATTCATGAATCAATACGGGGGCGCCGGTTTTTTCCTTGATCGGCTTCAAGCTGCCGACATGATCCACATGCCCGTGGGTGATGATGATCAGCTTGATGTGGCGCGGATCGATTTGGCGGCTGTCCAAAAATTTCCAGAGGCGGTCTTCTTTTTTGGGATATCCGGCATCCACCAGAATAAAGCTGCTGTCGGATTCCAGCAGGTAGCATGTTACAAATCCGAGTTTGACAGGGTGTATCCGAGTCATGGCGGACCTCCTTTAAGGTGTGTTGAGAAGCGCGATAGTGAAAGGGCTCCTGCACTATTTAGCGGATTTCGCAGGCAGTGTCCATCCTTTCCCTTATTCCTTGACTTTTTCGGCCGAAATGGGGAAGTTTAACGTGTATATGATAGAGTTATAGGGCGGAAGGCGCCTTTTAGCGCGATCCGCTTCAATATAAACCGGTGCACTTCACCGTAAAAACGATATCGGCCACCGGCGGGCCCCTTACGTTTCCATACGTTGATCGAGGCTCGATGTCTTCGGCATGCGGATGGCGCTTACACCTGATGGCAACCATACATACAGCTGCTGCACTCGATCACATTTCGGTAATCGACCTGTCGGAGTACCTATCCGGCCCATACTGCACCAAACTGATGTCGGCTTTCGGAGCTGAGGTGATCAAGGTGGAAACGCCGGGGACGGGAGACCGATCGCGGCATATCCGCTTTTCTCCGCAAACGCCGGCAGATCCCGAGCGAAGCCCGGTTTTTCAGTACCTGAACACAAGCAAGAAAAGCATTACACTGAATTTCCATACCAGAGAGGGGAAAGAAATTCTACTGGAGCTTTTAAAGCATGCCGATGTCCTGGTGGAAAATGATCGTCCGGGCGTCATGGACCAATCAGGGCTGGGTTATGCGATTCTCGAGAAGTTGAATCCCGGGCTGGTGATGGCCTCCATCACGGACTTCGGACAAACCGGGGTTTACCGGGATTATACGGGCGGGCGTCTGGCCGGCTACGCGCTTGGCGGATACATGTATGTCACAGGGGATCCGGACCGAGAACCCCTGGCCGGGGGAGGGCGGCAGCCGGCGTACCAGGGCGGACTGCAGGCCTGCATCGGCATACTCGCCGCACTGATGAATCGGGGTGCCACCGGGCGGGGGGATTATGTCGATGTCTCCATCATGGAATGCATGGCGGGAATTCACCAGTACACGCTTTCCCGGTACGCCTACTCCGGCAGCATTCAGAAACGAACCGGCAACCGCCATATGTGGGCCCACCCGGTGACTGTCTATCCATGCCTGGACGGGTATGTCGCCGTCAGTGCCGTCACCGATGATCAGTTCGAACGGTTGTGCCTGGCAATGGAGATGCCGGAACTTGCTTCGAATACAGCATTCGATACAAGCCGAAAACGGGCGGCCAATGCCTATGCGTTCGATAAAACGGTGCTTGGCTGGTTTGCATCGAGAAGCAGTAAAGACATCATTGAAGCCTTTATGGAATGGCGGGTCCCGGCCGCCCGGGTAAACACCCTGGAAGATCTGCTTTCGGATCCCCAGTACCGGGAAAGAGGATTCTGGAAAACCGTCTTTCATCCGAAAGCCGGACGGCTGACCGTGCCGGGCGCCCCGTTTATCATGTCACGCACACCGGCAAAGACGGGACGCGCGCCGCTTTTGGGTGAACATAACCGCGATATCTATACGGGTCGGTTGAAAATGACGGAAAACCGCCTTTTGAAATTGAAGGAAAAAGGAGTCATTTGAATGGCATCGGCATTGAACGGAATCAGGGTGCTGGATGTGACCCATGTGTGGGCCGGTCCGCTGGCCGGACGAATGCTGGCCGATCTCGGCGCCGAGGTCATTCATATTCAAAGCCGGGCCCTGGTGGACGGATCACCGGTCGATAAGGAGGAAGCCGCTTTTTTCGGCACGTTTCCGGATAATGATCCCGGCGAGCGGCCCTGGGAACGGCAAGCGCTGACAAACGACCTGAACCGAAACAAACGCGGCCTGACACTCGAACTCAACACACCGTCCGGACTCGCGCTGTTCAAGCGGCTGGTAAGCGTCAGCGATGTGGTCCTGGAAAATTTCAGCCCCCGTGTCATGGAAAATTTCGGAATTACCTATTCCGTTTTACAGCGGCTGAATCCCCGGATCATTATGTGTTCATTGTCGGGTTTCGGTTTGACCGGTCCTTTTCGAGACCATGTGGCCTTCGGTACGACGATCGAACCGGCATGCGGACTGGCCGGCATCACCGGCTATCCCGGAGGCGGGCCCCGCCTTTCCGGCAACCCCTACCCGGATGCCGTGGCGGCGATGCATGGGACCGTCGCCGTACTGACGGCGCTTCTTCACCGCAGCAAATCGGGCGTCGGCCAACAGATCGATCTTTCGCAATGTGAATCCGCCACCTGCCTGATCGGCGAATATGTTCTGGATCTGGCCATCAATCATCGCCTGCCGGAGCGGATGGGAAATCACGACTGCTGCTGCGCTCCCTATGGATGTTATCCCTGCAGGGGGGAGGACAAATGGATCACCATCGAAATAACCGGTGAACCGCAATGGCAGGCGCTGGTCGAGTCGATGGGAAATCCTCCGTGGGCCGGTGAGGAGCGGTTTTCGCATATGAATGCCCGGCTTGAAAACAGGGAAGAGCTTGACAGACGGGTAGCGGATTGGACGTCCGGCTATCCATCCCATGAGCTCATGCTTCTTCTGCAGGAGCATGGTATTCCGGCGGGTGATGTTCTGAATGCCGAGGAACTGATGAATGATCCCCATCTTCTCGCTCGGGGCTTTTTTCAACCGGTTTTTCATCCGGAGACCGGACGGCGCCTGTACGCGGGCAGCGCCATTCACTTTGAACATGATTCATCGCAAAAAGGAAGCCCCGCACCGACCCTGGGCCGGGATAATGAATGGGTGTTGAAAGAAATTCTGGGGCTGTCGGATGCGGAAATCGGTCGGCTGTACCGCGAAGGGGTCATCGGATGCGAACCGATTCAGGCGTGAACCCTGCATGAAAGACGACATGATCATCATAAATGCCGATATCGTCACCATGAACCCGGCATTGCCCAGGGCATCGGCCCTGGCGGTTTCAAACGGGAACATACGGCATGTCGGCGACAGGAAATCCATAGAGGCATTTAAAAACAGGGATATACCGATTCTGGATCTCAACGGGAAGACGCTTCTACCGGGATTTATCGATGCCCATCTTCATTTTCGGGCCTTGGCGGAGAGCTTTCTGACGATCGATTTAAAGGCTGATTCGGGAATCCGGTCGATTTGCGATATCCAAAACCGTCTCAGACTCGCCCTTGAAACGGCATCTTCGGGTGAATGGATCAGAGGGGCGGGTTACCATGAAACCGACATAAAGGAGCAGCGGCATCCGAATCGCAGGGATCTGGATGCCGTAACCGTTCAACATCCCATAAAGATCACCCACCGGTCCGGCTACGCCCATGTGCTCAATACACCCGCACTGAAAGATGTCGGCATCGGTCGACAGACACCCGATCCGGACGGCGGCATTATTGAAAGAGACCCGAATACCGGTGAACCGACCGGCGTTTTGTTCAACATGGGACACGATCTGAACCGAAAAATTCCGCATGTCAAAGAAAGCAGCCTTCTTAAAGGCATTGCATCGGCCGATCGGAATCTGCTGTCCCATGGGGTGACGACATTTCAGGATGCATCATACCGCAATGACCGAACGAGGCTGGATTGGCTGCACGGGTTGAAAAAAAAAGGTCTTTTGGCGCCCGGGGTTGTTTTCATCCAGGGATTTTTATCCTTTCAAAATGATCTGAACGCGCTTGTTCCGAATGCATACGAACAGGACGGCATATTTTCGGGAGGGGTTAAAATCATTATCGATGAAACGACCGGAATACCACTTCCGGAACAGGCCGATCTTAATGAAATGGTGGCGCTGATTCATCGATCCGGCAGGCAGGCCGTCATTCATGCCATTGAAGCGGATGCCGTTCGGGCGGCGGTTACGGCGATCGAAAATGCCGTGCACCGGCACCCGGAGAAGCGTTGCCGGCACAGAATCGAACATTGTTCCTTGTGCCCTCCCGAATTGGCCGGCCGGATCGGTGCACTCGGCATCACCGTTGTGACGCATCCTTCTTTTATATACGTCAACGGTGACCGCTATCTGATATCCGTTCTCCCCGACCATCAGCCGTTCTTGTATCCGATCGGTTCGCTGCTCAAGGCCGGTGCCCGGGTGTGTGCAGCATCGGATGCGCCGATGGTTTCCCCGGATCCGATTTCAGGGATTTACAGTGCGGTCACCCGGATGACCGAAACGGGAAATCCGTTATTGCCTAATGAAGCTGTTACGGTGTATAACGCCTTGGAAATGCACACGTCAGCCGCCGCGGCCGCCGGATATTTGGAGACATCCAAAGGGATGATCCGTGCCGGAAAAGATGCGGACTTCACGATCCTGTCCGCCGATCCGTTTCATGTACCTCCGGAGGAGATTCGAAACATCCGGGTTTTGATGACCATCATCGGCGGTAAAATTATGTGGCAGGATAGTAATTGGGGTTCATATCACTTGCATTTATAATTTTGAATTTCATATATTTCATCGGGTTTGCGTTTTGCGCGTATCCCGCAGACGAGAACAGGAGATGCTATGAATCAACCTGAGAGAGACCGTTCCTATCAGAAGTACTTCACCAAAGAGCATGAGATGCTGCGCAAGGCGGTGCGTGAATTTGTAAAAAAAGAGATCGTCCCCTATGTGGACGAATGGGAAGAGGCCGGCGAAACGCCGATGGAGCTGTATCAAAAGGCGGGGGAGCTCGGATACCTGGGGATCGGCTATCCGGTCGAATACGGTGGTGTGGAGGGTGATATTTTTCATGGTTTTGCCGTTACCGAAGAACTCTGCCGATGCGGCTCTATTGGTATACCCGCCAGCATAGGCACGTATGCGATTGCCCTGCCGCCCATCGTCTCTCACGGCACGCACGAACAGAAGGAGAAATTCGTCAAACCTGTTCTCGAAGGGAAACGAAAAGCAGCATTGGCCGTTACCGAACCCGGCGGGGGTTCTGATGTGGCCCGTCTGAAAACCACTGCCGTAAAAGACGGCGACTATTACGTGGTCAACGGCAGCAAAACCTTTATCACCACCGGTGTTCAGGCGGGACAGATCACCTGCGCCGTCCGGACGGGAGGGGAAGGGGCCCACGGCATCAGCCTCCTGGTCATCGAGAAGGGCACACCCGGATTCTCCGTTTCAAAGAAATTGAAGAAAATGGGATGGTGGGCATCCGACACGGCGGAACTCTTTTTCGACGATTGCCGGGTTCCCGTTGAAAATCGTATCGGAGAAGAAAACAAGGGTTTTTACTACCAGATGGAGAACTTTCAACATGAACGGCTGGGCATGGCGGCGGAAACGAACATGATCTCCGAGATCTGCCTGGATGAATGCCTCAAGTACGTAAAAGAGCGAGAGGCTTTCGGCAAACATCTTTCCGGCTTCCAGGTCATCCGGCATAAGCTTGCCGACATGGCGACGCTTCTGGAAGCCAGCCGGGAGTTTACTTACCGTGTAGCCGCCAGGGTCAATGCCGGGGAAAACATAGTCAAGGAAGTCTCCATGGCTAAAAATTTCGCCTGCATGGTCAGCGACAAAGTGACCTATGACGCCGTCCAGGTTTTCGGGGGGTACGGGTACATGCGGGAGTATACGGTGGAGCGCATGTTCAGGGACAACCGAATCATGTCAATCGGCGGCGGAACCAGTGAAATCATGAAGGAGATTATTTCAAAGATGATGCTGGGGTAAGTGCTTTTTGACGGGAGTCGTTTCGATCACGTCAAAGCCGCCTGCATCGTTTCTTTTTTTTCTATTCACAAGGGACGGAGGAAAAAATGATCTCATTTGACCTGACAAAAGAGCAGGACCTTGTCGTCAAAAGCGCAAAAGAATTTGCAGCCGGTGAACTCAGAGGCGTTTCACGGGAATGCGACGAGACCGGCGTGATTCCTGAAAAGGTGCTGGACAAGGCCTGGGAAATCGGACTGGCGAATGCGGCGGTTCCGGAGTCCTATGGCGGAATCGGAATGGAGCGGTCGGCCGTTACCAGTGCGCTCGTTTGTGAAGAGCTGGCTTACGGCTGCGCCTCTCTGGCATCGGCGATTCTGGGCCCGATGTCGTTCATTCATCCCCTGATCGATTTCGGGACGGAAAAGCAGAAAAAGAAGTATCTTCCCCTGTATGCCGGTGAAGCATTCGAACCCGCCTCCATGGCTTTGCACGAACCTCGACACACGTTCGATCCCACGGACATGAAGACAACGGCGACGAAACAAGGCGGTGAATGGATTATCAACGGCAAGAAGCGGCTGGTGCCGTTCGGATCTTCCGCCCATCATTTTTTGGTGGTCGCCCGAACCGGGGAGGCCTCCGGGCTTTCCCGGCTGGGCGCCTTCATCGTGGGGCGGGATGCGGCGGGATTGCATATCGATACGGACAATGAGAAGACGATGGGGCTGCGGTCACTGCCCTGTTCTGCATTGACGTTGCAGGATTGCGTCGTTCCGGCGGATGATTTTCTCGGAGAAGAAAACGGCATCGACGGCAGGCGTCTTGTCAATTCCCTTCGAATCGCGAACAGCGCCCTTTGCGTGGGGCTTTCGCGGGCTGTAATGGATTACACGATTCCCTATGCCAAAGAACGCATCGCATTTGGTGAACCCATTGCCAAAAAGCAGATCATTGCGTTTTATCTTGCCGACATGTGCATCGAAACGGATGCGATGCGATGGATGGTATGGAAGGCGGCAAGTCAGCTTGATCAGGGGATGGACGGGGCAAAAGCCGCCACACTGGCAAAGCATTACGTCGATCAAAAAACCATGAAAATCGCCGATGACGGCGTTCAGATTTTCGGTGGACACGGCTACATTCGGGATTTTCCCGTCGAAATGTGGCTGAGAAACGCCAGGACACTTACCGTCCTCGAAGGCATGATCGCCGCTTAGGGCCGAGTCATACAAGGTCCAAAACATCGGTGATGCCGGAATAATAAACCACAGGAGGCAAGCAATGGTCGATTTTAGCCTTAATGAAAAAGATCAGGAAATTCTCCAGGAAATTCGAAAACAAGGTCTCGTTGTTCGCAAACATACCCGATATTATGATGATCACGAAGACGAATTGCCGCCATCGGAATTCCCCGAAGCCAAGGATTTCGAGCACATTCCCTTAATGATGCTGGAGCGGCCGAAGGCTCCCGGAGCCTGCAGTCCGACGGTCTTCGGCATTCTTGTGGATCTGTACCAATCATGGGGCGATTCCATGATGACATTGAAGTCTCACCCATTTGGATTGGGAAATGCATCACTTGCCGCCGCCGGTACGGAAGAGCAGAAGAAAAAATGGGGAGGCAAACTGCTGGCCATGGCCAATACCGAGCCCGGATGCGGGTCGGATTCAAAAGCGATTGAAACCACCGCTGTGCTGGAGGGCGATGAATGGGTGCTTAACGGTGAAAAAATATTCGTCACCAGCGGCATTCAATGCGACGGCGTCGTAGTATGGGCCACTCTCGATAAATCGAAGGGCAGGGGGGCCATCAAAGCCTTTCTCATCGAAAAAGGAACACCGGGGTTTCAGCTTTCCGCAAAAGAGAAAAAAATGGGCATTCGGGCCAGCGATACGGCGGCCTTCGTGTTGAAGGACTGTCGGGTACCGCGGGAAAACCTCCTCGGTCAGAACGAAGAGATTCAAACGGGCGGCGGCGGGTTCAAGGGCCTGATGAAAACCTTCAATATCACCCGACCGTTGGTGGCGGCAACCGGTACGGGTGCTGTTTTAGCATGTTATGAATCCGCATCGGACGTTCTGCGGGATGAAGGCGTCGAAGTGGATTGGGAAGTCGGTCTGCACCGGCGCACCGCGCTCCAGCAAAAGATGATCGAAATCGAGTCCCAGCTCGAAGCCTCCATTTTGACGACTCTCCGGGCCGTATGGCTCATGGACCAGGGAAAGCCCAATAATCTGGAATCCTCGATTAGCAAGGCAAAAGGCGGCGATGTCTGCCGAAGCGGCGCCACGCTCGCGTTGGAGCTGCTCGGCGTCACAGGCATTACGCATGACCTGCTGGTGGAAAAGTGGTGGCGGGATGCCCGGATTACGGATATCTACGAAGGAACGGGGGAAATCAACCGCCTGGTCATCGCAAGGGCGATATTGAATTATTCTTCCGCCGACTTAATGTAAAACGATCGGGATCATGCCAAAAGTGAAGAAAGGACGCGGTCGAATTCATTCCCCGGCCGCGTCACGTTTCTGTCCTCACCCGTTAAACCGAAGTCAGGGTTTTTCCCGCTATTTTTGCGTAAAAGATTTTCCCGTCGACCATTTCCCGGCGGATGTAATCCTTGTTTTCAAGATACCGCAGGTGGGCGATAGCTTCTCCGGTCGCAAACCACTTCTGCATAACGGGGAAATCATCCCATGATTTTGCGACAATGTCCCACGTCATTCGCGATGCGGTTTGGTACGCATTGAGCGGTTTTTCCTCCAGAATGGCAATGACTTCATTGGCCCGAAGCCGGTGGTGTTCCATCAGTTCACTGACCCGTTTTTTTAGATCCGGTATGAAGGATCGGTGCGCGGGATAGCACATGGCCACATCCAGATGGTACACCTTTTTCAGGCTTGCAATGTAAAGATCGAGCGGATCGTAATTGTCGGCCCAGGCTTGAATATTCGGGGTGATGTCTCCCAGCACGTGGTCTCCGGAAAAAAAGATCTTTTTGTCGGGTTCATAAAGGCAGATGTGCCCTTCCGTGTGGCCCGGTGTATCCATGACGCTCAAGGTGTAGGATCCCACACGAAAGATCTTCCCTTCCTTTACGCCGATGTAATCGACCGATGATTGGGGGCCGTACTTGAAGCCCGGGTGGTTCTGCTGCGCCCATAGAAGCTCTTCTTCCGGAAAACCGCTCAGGGCGGCGTAATCCCCCATCGGCATTTTACGGGCATGGGTCGTCGACTTCTGGTTCATGGCGGCGGCGTCTTTTTCTCCCATATACGCACGGCAGCCGCCCTTTAAAAAAGTGGCCACCAGCCCCTGATGATCGGCATGATAATGGGTGGCTATAATATCGGTTTTTTCAAGATCGATTCCGATGTTTTCGAGTCCCGCTTCAAGCACCTCTTGACATTCCGGCCGATTCATGCCGGTGTCGATGATGAGATTACGTTCACTCGAGGTGATGATATAGGAGTTTACTTCCTTTAAGGGATTTCTCGGAAGGGGGACGACAACACGATAAAGATGAGGCAAAATTTCTTCCATTTTCAGGCTCCGAATGAAGCCGCGAACAACGCGGGCTGCCCTTGTGAAACGGGCGGCGCGTCTGCAGGGCACCGCCCGAGGGTTGGTCAATCGCGGTCAATTGTTATTACAGCGAGAGAAGTCGTAAAATTTTCTCACGGTGGTAATCGGGGTCTCCCATGATGATTTCATTGGCCTTGGCCCGCTTTAAGTAAAAGTGGACTTCATTCTCCCAAATGAATCCCGCCCCGCCCATGACCTGAACGGTCCCGCAGACCACGTTTTTGAAGGCTTCCGTACAAAATGCCTTGGCTGCCGAAGCGGCAATGGCGGCTGTTGACGGATCTTCATGATCTTGGGCCCAGGCGGCATAATACAAGAGCGACCGGGAGCTTTCCACGTCGGCGAACATTTGGGCGCAGCGGTGCTTGATCGCCTGAAACGCACCGATCGGTTGATCGAACTGCACCCTCATCTTGGCATAATCCGTGGCGGCCTCCATAGCCCATTGGGCGCCGCCGATGGATTCCGCCGCGATTCCCACATTGGCCCTCTGAACGGCGGTAAAAAAGGGCGGCCATCCCTTGTCGACCTCTCCTAAAACGGCATCCGAACCGACGTTTACATTCTTGAATTCGACCACACTGTATTTCCTTACGGCATCCATGGTAGGCAGCGGGGATACGGTAACCCCCTCTGTATCGGTATCGACGATAAAAAGCGTCACGCCGTTTTCGGGTGAATCTCCCGGAGATGTGCGGACCGCGCAGATGATAAGATCGGATACATGCGCATCCGGGACCAGCACCTTGGTTCCATTCAACCGATATCCGCCGCCGTCGGATACGGCTTCCATCTGAATGTAATCCAGGTCGGCGCCGCCATCCGGTTCATGCACGGCAACCGTTGCTTTGAGATCGCCGTTTGCAATCGCTTTCAGGTATTTTTCCTTCTGTGCTTCGCTTCCCGCAGCCTTGACCATTTCGGCCGCATACAAGACCGTGGAGAAAAAAGGGCCGGGCAGAAGGGCGCGGCCGGTTTCCTCCAGAATCATAACGAGATCCAGCAACGACATGCCCATGCCTTCGTATGCTTCGGGTATGTACATGGCTTGCCAGTCGATTTTGACGATTTTCGACCATAGCGCATCCGTATACCCGTTTTCGTTATCGTGCATTTCCTCCACGAATTCCCTGGGGCATTCCTTCTTTAAAAAATTGCGCGCCTCCTTGGCGATATCCTGTTGTGACTTGCTTAACGTAATATCCATGAGTGCTTCCCTCCTTATTTTCTCACAACGGCTCTGGATGCATCTTTGGGCAGGCCGAGTACACGCTCTCCGATGATGTTTCGTAGAATTTCAGAGCTGCCGGCCTCGATGGTATTTCCCTTGGATCTGAGAAACGCATATTGCCAGGCGCCGTCATTTATCGACCAGGGGGAATTTTCCGTTATCTGGCCGACGGGCCCTTCGATATTGAGGGCGTCATCGGTGATGCCCTGGTTGGGTTCACTCCACAGCAGCTTACCGATGGAGCTTTCCGGCCCCGGCACGCCGGCTTTCATGGTTTTGCTGAAATTTCGAAGACCATGATATTTCAGGACCATCACCTCGATATAGTGCCGCGCCAGTTTCTGCCTGAAAAGCGGATCCTCGATGGCCGGTTTTCCCGAGCGTTTGGCGGTCTTGGCCATCGCCAGCATGTTACTGATGGTCTTCTCATAAATTGCTGCCATGGTGACATCCCCCAAAGCGCGCTCGAACATCAGGGTCGTGATGGCGATCATCCAGCCGTCCCCCTCCTTGCCCACGAGATTTTCAACGGGAACGTTTACGTTGTCCATGAAGATTTCATTGAAATCGGCTTCTCCCGTCATCTGCTTCATGGGCCTGACATCGACGCCGGGGGTCTTCATGTCCATCAGCAGATAACTCAATCCCCGATGTTTGACGGCCTCAGGATCTGTCCGGACAAGCAGAATGCAGTAGTCCGCCATGTGAGCCATACTGGTCCATACTTTCTGGCCGTTGACGACGTAATGATCGCCTTTTCTGATGGCCATCGTGGAAACATTCGCGACGTCGGAACCCGCTTCCGGCTCGCTGAATCCCTGGCACCACAGGTGGGTTCCATCCATAATTTTGGGGAGATATTTGCGTTTTTGCTCTTCACTTCCGCAGGTGTGAATCGTGGGGACGGCCATCCCGAAGGTGATCACGCCGGGGCCCCTCAACTCCATGCATTTTTCGGCGATTGTTCGCAAAACGATGGATTCTTCCATCAGTGTCTTGCCCTGTCCGCCGTATTCTTCAGAATAGTGCATGGCCGTATAACCGCCCTTGTATAGACGGTTTTGGAATTCCTTATAGGCGGCGAGATGCTCTTCGGAAGTTTTGTAATTCCGTCTTTTCGAAGGGTCGAATCCCTCCGGGAGATTCTGATCCAGCCACTCGGAAAATTCCTTTCGGAAGGCTTCCTGTTCGGGCGTCAGTCGATAGTCCATAAATCCCTCCTTTTTTGGTGAAACACTGTTCTTTCGTGTCCGTCCGTAAATGAATTATCGATAGGGGCACGAATACCAGTGGGTTGAGCCGTTATGCAGATGGACGATATTTGATGAAAAAAAATCGAATAAGCTTATTTTTTTTGCTTATATTCACGTGTTTGTCAACCATCTTTTGGAAGGATGTCCACATTTCGGATCATTCATCCGGTATTGGGGATTCAGTAAAATTTCATCCGGCGTTTATAAAAAAAAATTATTTTCCTTTTTTCTTCATTAGGATATGGTTTTGCAGTCGCAGGTTGCGGGGGTTCGTGACAACGCTGTGTGGACCGCCGCACAAACCCGCCGAAAATGGCCCTGACTTCTTATGGGCGCTGAATAAACCATCACCTTGTCCTGCGCCGGCATGTTCATACCCACGATAGGAATGCCTGTTTTTTCGGAAAGGAGAAAAAATGAACCCAAGTGTAAAACCCGGTTTCTATGGATGGAAAAATGTAGGCCTCTTGTTTCTAATCTATATGTCTACCCTGGGGATGGTATTTTATGGCTTTTCCGTCATTTTCCCCATGATGATCAAAACGCTGGGGTGGAGCAGGGGATCCGCATCCATCGCCCATACGATCTGCACGCTGCTGATGGGTTTCGGCGTCCCTCTTGCGGCGATTTGTATCAATAAAATCGGGGCAAGAAAAACCATCCTCATCGGCACGAGCTTGCTGCTTTTCGGGCTGGTTCTGCTGGGGACGGTGACATCCGAGATGTGGCAATGGATCATTTTATGGGGATTCGTTGTAGGGACAGGGTTTGCATTTTGCGGTGTCGTCCCCATTCAAACCATATTGATGTACTGGTTCAACATCAATCGGGGTACGGCGATCGGGCTCGTCATGACCGGCGCGGCTGCAGGCGGATTCCTGGCTCAGCCGTTTTACACGTGGCTCATGGAACAAACCGGCACCTGGCAGGTCGGATGGCTGACCGGCGCAGGCTTTGCCCTCGTGGGCCTTATCGCCAGTTTTCTGCTGATCGGCAAACCCCAGGATGTAGGGCAGTATTCGGACGGCCTTTCACCGGAAAAAGCAGCGGCGGCCGGAGAAAACGTTAAGCGAACGAAAACATATCGCACCCATGCCGCATGGGAATTCAGAGAAGCCTTGAAAACGCGCACGTTATGGTTTTTTATCGCCACCATCGTCGGCCATATCATGATCCTTTTCATGATCACCAGCCACGGTGTGCTCCATTTCACGGACAAGGGGTTTACCGAAATGGAGGCGGCTTCCGTCCTGAGTTTCGTCATTCTGGGCAGCGGATTGGCCCGTTTTCCCGTCGGTTGGCTCGGTGATCGGGTGGAGCCGAGGTGGATCATCAGCGCGACATTGGGCATCATGCTGGTGATGTTTATCGGTTTGTGGAAATTGACGGACCTGACATTCGTGATCACCGCCGGAATGATTCTCGGTTTCTGTTATGGTTCGCAATTGATCATGTTTCCGACGCTGCTGGGCAATTATTATGGCGTTGAAGCCTTCGCCTCCATTAACGGGATCGTCGGCCCGACGGTGGTATTTTTCGGGGCGATGGTGCCGGTCGGCGCAGGGTTTATTTTCGAAAAAACCGGCAGCTATCAAACGGCTTTCCTTTTATTGTCCATCATACTGGGGATGGCGTTTATCGCGTCGCTGTTTATGAATCCCCCGAAAAAAGAATAGGAGATTTTTTTCTTATTTCCGAATCCGGTTTTTTAAGGCTCATAAACGGATTCGGGAATAAGGATGCGGCCTTATCGCGGGTTTACCGGCATCCATATTTCGTGGGCCGGTATCCAGCGGCGGCCTTCCCAGTGGCCCGGCACCATAACCCACCTGCCCGGCGGGGGTTGACGGCAACCCGCGGCTTCGCCGTTTTCACGATGTCCGTAATACCGGCTTTCATACGCACCGCTGTGGTGAATCGGATGTTCGTATTGCCTTGAGCGACTGCGGTATTCGTCTTCCTGTTGATCGATTCCGTTTCCCACAATCGTGCCCAGCAGGGTTCCCACCCCGGTTCCGATCAGCGTTGAACGGGTGTCGTTGCCGATGGCCTGCCCGGCCAAAGCGCCGAGTCCCGCACCGATAGCGGCTCCTTTTTGGGTATTATAGCGTCCGGTGTTCGCGCAACCGAGGCCGGCTAGTCCAATGATGATCAGCAGCATCATAAGCTTCTTCATGTGATCCTCCGGGTTGGCAATTATAAAGATGCTTGAAGCGATAATTGAGATCACGGTCGTTTTCCTGAAAAGACGCTGCTGCCCGGTGGTTTGTCTACAAAAAAAATCGAGGAGGTGTTAAGCTATTGATTTGCCGGTTGGTTTTTGACATAGTTGATAATGGAAAACGAAAACCGTTTGCAGGAAAACAGAGGTCATATGACAGAAAAGCCTGTCAAATACACGAAAATCGCCCGGGTATCGATGATCGGGGGTATAGCGGCGATTTTCCTGTCGGGATTTATGACGGCCGTTCTGGTGCTTTCCGGTGATTCCGAAAAAAGCCGTACAGAACCCGGTGCGGCATCGGTGTATACGGGGATTCTGTATACGTTCGAACCCGGTACGGAAGAGGTCTTAGAATCCGCCCGGCCGGTCCGGCATCCCGAAAACATTGCGGTTGAAGATGCCTTGACATTACTTGCCGGGTATTTGGAAAAGACCTATTTCGGTAAAACCCCCCGGGGGGATGACAGCCTCATCCATTTTGACATCGAAAAAATTTATTATATCGGCGAATCCCATCCGCGCCGCCGGATTGCCGTTATCGAAATGGAGGATCAGAACAAAATAGCCCTCAGGCATTTTTTTCAGGGTTCTTTCGGCGGCCAAACCACTTTTTACATGATTGCAGCCAACTTTCTGCAGGCCCAAAGCGATCCGCCGCTGCTCGATGGGTTGATTCTGAATTATAATGGAAACGCTTTTCCGCAGATGGACCATATCGATTTTACCGGCATCGTAACGCCGGCTTCGGTACGCAAGCGGGCTCTCCTTGCTGTTGCCGGGTCAAAGGGCATCGGAAATTAAGGCGCAGGTGATTTTTCCCTCAAGCTGTCAGCATCGATTCGAATATTTCCAAAACGAATACCGGCGAGCGTGCCAAGGTCCGTGCGCGGGGCGATCAGTTCGATCGTTCTTTCGGTGAGATGTGAGAGGATTCCGATGGAAAGGCAAAAACCGGAAGCATTCTGGAGTGCCGTCAAGGATCCTTCAGCCGCTTTTTCAGAATTGAATACCGGCCGATTCCGAACCGGGATATGCCGTTGGACCGCACCTGAAAAATAGCTGCGGTACCGCTGCCATCGGAGACTTTCCAGCATGTGCGGTTCACGAAACTGCACGGCCGGGGAAGGCCGCAACCGATGCACTGTCGGCTTAAGCGATTTTTCCAGGGGCTGTAAAATGTGGTCCAGTTCACGGTGATGCTCGAAAGCGACTACAATGTCGGGCCTGAGGAGCTCTATTTTCCACTGCTTCAGGGCGCCGCCGCCGGAGGCGGCACTCACTATCCCGGTGGTATCCGTCACCAGGCATTCGATGCCGGCGGTGCGTGCGGATTGAACCAGACGTTCGGCGCCGACCAGCATCGGCAGCATGTGACCGCGCGGTGAGGTCGCACCGACGAAGAACACCTTATCGGGCGGCGTTGCGGCCGAGTCCGATGGACCCAGCAGGGACATGTTCAGTGTGGACGGCAGGCCGAGTGTGGACTGGCCCACATCACAGTCGATCCAGCCGACGCGCTGGAAACGGTTGAGCAGCCGAACGGTTAGCCAGCGGACGAAGGTGCTTTTGCCCGTATCCGTTCCCCCGATGACCATAACCTCACCCCCGGGGATTTTTTCCAGGACCGCGTGCCATTCGGCAGGTACATGTATTTTCTCCAGATCGTTCATACAGTCGGCCGCTGTCCATATAGGCAACTTACATGATTTTCGGATCCGGGACATCGGGAAAAGACAGGGAAACGTCGGTATAAAAGGTCATTTCCCACTCGTTTGTTATAAGATCATGGCGGAGAATATAGATGCTGTCGTCGTCTCCACGGATTTTATAATACCAGTGGTCTGCTGCCGGCCACCGATCCAGGATCTGTGCAACTTCAACTTTTCTGTCGCCGAGCCGGAACCTGCGGGGTGTCTCTTCCCCGCTGCCGCCGGCATCACATGAGACCGCTACCTTCATGCCGATACCCGTGTCATTACGATAATACGGTAAACCCTTTCATAATCAAGCCGGCTGCAACCGGGACGTACAGGTTGTCGTTTAACAGGAGGTGTTTGGTGATCCGTATCGGAACCAGTTCCAGAATGGTGACCGCAAGGGATGTGACGATCATCGAAGAAATGGGAATGTGGCCGCTTTGCCACTGCCGCTCCAACAGCGGAACATGGGGAAATACAACCGCAAACAGGATCATGCATGCCGTGAAGCAGGCCATGGAACCTTCAAGGGATTTGCCGAAAATCGGGATTCGGCCGAGGCTTTGGCCCACCAGAGCGGCGGCGGCGTCACCGATAATAAACAGCGTCAATACGATAAATGAAATATGCGGGGAATCCACAAACACCACCGAGCATATCAAAGCGCCGCCGATAATGAAGGTGGCCCCGGTTGCGCGCTGTTTTTCATCCTGCCTCATGAGTGTGCCGAACCAGGCGGTGAATCGTTCGCGAATGCCCCGGTTTTTCAGGCGCAATTCTTCCAGGAAAATGGATGCCGTGAACAATCCGGCCAAAACAGCCGGTCCCGTCCATTTCGAACAGGGCGTCAATACAGGAACGTAAAAGATGCCGATCGGCATGAGCAGCGCAACGATGTGCAGTAGTTTTCGGTTGATTTCTTCGCGTTTCAGCATGATAATGAATTTTCGCCGGATTGCGGCACAACCGTTTTGCAGCAACAGACGAAACGAGGATTTCCCTTGAAAAATTCCCCCCACAATCCAGTCGTTTCCGCAATTCTCAAGTTCGGCATAATGGCAGCCATGCTGGTTTGCCTTCCACTGATCAGCGTTTACCTGACGGGGATCGATGCCCGCCGTTTTCTCGAATTCCCGCCGCTGACACGATATGTAGACCACCCCGGCTTTTCGTGGCCCGCGTTTATCGCGGTGGGGGTCGTTGACCTGGTCCTTTTGCTTTTCCTCGGCCGTATGCTGGTTTATTTTATACGCAATGGAGGAATAAAGGTCAAGAAGAAGGCGGTCGCCCCTTTTCCCTGGTGGGGCTGGATCGGCATTGTGATCGTCATCACAGGATGGGTTGCGGCATGGGGCCGTTTCGAACGAAGCGGCGCTGTCTGGCAGCACACGTTTTTTCCCTTGTGGCTGGGATACATCCTCGTAATCAACGCCCTCTGCTGTCGGCGACGCGGGGTGTGCCCTCTGAATGAATCCCCCCTTCGCTTCGGGCTGCTTTTTCCGGCAAGTGCCGTTTTCTGGTGGTTTTTCGAATACCTGAACCGGTATGTTCAAAATTGGGTCTACCTGGGGGTCGCGCACTTTACCACGGCCCAATACATCGTATTCGCGTCCATATCCTTTTCAACCGTCCTGCCGGCGGTATACTCGACTTACCACTACCTGATCTCGTTTACGGTTTCGGATGAGGCGCCGTTTCGATTCCGTTCACCGAAACCTCCCGAGGGCCGGTGGCCGGCCGTAACCGTTCTGGGAATCTCCGGAGTTGGATTGGCGTTTATCGGCGTGTGGCCGAATGTGCTTTTCCCGCTGCTCTGGATCTCCCCCTTGCTGATCATTACCTCACTGCAGTCCCTTTTCCGGGAAAAGCACATATTTTCGGACATGATCGATTCCGGGAATTGGAAGACGATCGTTTTCGCACCGGCGGCGGCCCTGATGTGCGGATTTTTTTGGGAAATGTGGAACTATTGGAGCTTTCCAAAATGGGAATATGCGATTCCGTTTGTAGAGCGGTTTCACATTTTCGAAATGCCCATCCTGGGATATGGGGGTTATTTGCCGTTCGGTCTCGAATGCCTGGTCATCAGCGTAATAATCATGGAAAGGAGCAAAAAAAGACGCAACGACGTTCGGCAAGTTCAGGCGGCGGTCCAAACCGCTGTGCCAGGGCCCGAAATGTGAAGACCCAATACAAAGAGGTTGGATATGGCTGTAAAAGTCCTCATCAAAAGGGTGGTTCCCGAAAATAAAACCAAAGAGGTGATGCCGCTGTTCAGGAAAATGAGGTCTCTTGCCGTTGTGCGGCGGGGCTACATTTCAGGTGAAACCCTTCGAAGCCTGGATCGTCCCGATGTTTTTCTCGTCATCAGCAACTGGAAATCCTCCGATGACTGGGAAGAGTGGCTGTCCAGCGAGGAGCGGCGGAGTATTCAGCGTGAAATCGATGAAATACTTGGAGGGCATACGGACTACGAGGTGTTTCACTATGGGTTTGCAGAGTGATGGAAACTACGTGGTATCCATCCAGAAATGAGATAATTCGATTCCGTTCAAGGCGGCCGGGAAATTTTAACCGCACGAATACATTGAGTATTTTGAGGATTAAAATTACCCGGCCAACGCCGAAATGGAGCGAATCAGCCATTTCTGGATGGGTACTAAGTGGTTAAGCGCTTGTATACCCGGGTAATTTCCAGGGGAAGCTTTTCCATTTTTTGGATCACCACCCAATTGCTGTGGCTGTACATCCGGTGCAGGTATTCCGGTGCAGCCGCATCGATTGTGATACAGAACGGCCGTATTCCCTGTTGTAAACCTTCCTTCAATGCCATACGGGTATCTTCAATTCCATAGGCGTCGTTGTATCCGCTGTCTTCGGGTTTTCCGTCACTCAACAGTATCAAAAGTTTGAATTTTTCCTCACGCCTGCCTAGTTTGGTATGGGTATGACGGATGGCGGGACCGATACGGGTGCTGTGAAGGTCGCGTATCGCCGATATTTTCCTGGTGATCCGATGGTCATAAGGCTCCAGGAAATCCTTGATGACGAAAAATTCCACATTTTCCCTCGTGTGGCCGGAAAAGCCGTATATCGAGAACGTATCGCCGAGTTCGTGCAACGCTTCCGACAGGATGATCAATGCCTCCTTTTCCAGGGAAATGGCGGTGCCCCGGGTGCTTCCGCTCATGTCCAAAAGGAAGGCGACCGCAATGTCCCGGCTGCTTTTTCGGGTGCGAATATAATTTTTTTCCGACGGGGTGATCCCCAGTTTTCGATCGATGAAATATTCCACGGCGGCATCGAGATCGATCTCATTTCCATCGACCTGTCGTTTGAACTTGATCACACCCTCGGGTCTCAGCATCTGGAATTCCCGTTTGATTTTCTTCACCAGTCCGGCGTACTTGGTCAATGTGCTACGGTAAAAATCTTCCGATCCGCCGGACAACCGGCGCTCTGTCACGCGTGCCCAATTGACGCGGTAGCCTTCGATATCGACGCCCCATTCCGGGTAAAGGCAGCTGATGGGGGCCGCCTCCAGCTCCTCTCCCGTTGCAGAAGAGGATCTCAATTCCGGGACAGCGGGCCGTGACGGCGCCTCGCTCGGAAATGGATCTGCAGCGTCCATATCATCCGGCTGCATGCCGTCTTCGCCGAATAGCAGACGTTTGGAACGCTTTTTGGGTTCTTCGGCATCTTCGGCCGGGTTTTCCGCTTCGAATTCCGGCAGATCCGAAGGCCGGAACACCGGTTCTCGATGGTCTTCGGTTGCGGTATCGGAACGATGTGACACCGGCGGGGTGCGGTCTTCCATAGGAGCCGCATTCGCAGGGGGTCGGGATGCGTCTTTATCCTCGGGTTCTGCTTCTGAACGGCTTTTGGAACCGTCTTTGCCGCCGAGCCGTGCATCATAGCTGTCGGTTTTCATCGGGTCGATAAAAGCGGAAAAAGGAAGAACCGGACGGTAGGCATCCTTGGGAAAGGCGTCATCGATGCTGAAATACATTTCCGAAGCGACGGCGGCCGCATCATGAATCGATGATCGCGGGGTTTCCAATTTTCCGGCAAGGGCCTGGGCGAATTCAAAGAGCGATAATAGACGGGGGGGAACATCCTGTTTCGTTTTTCCAGTGGTGAGCCACTGCCCGATGATTTCGACGATCCGCTGCTTGTCGCCGGCCATGTCGTCTAAGTCCGGCCGCCGATTCAGCAGGAACAGGTTGACCTCGATGACCTGTTCTCCCAGAACGGGGTATTCGTCTTTTATTCGCGACTCGATCCTGAAATCCTCGAGGATATTGAAAAGATCCCGGGCCATATTCGGTTCGGGAAAAAGCTGAAAAAACGTCTCGATATCGGTTGCACCGTTCATGACCGTTTCCCATAACGGGCGGTGATGTTATCCACGGTTTCCCGGATTTCGGAAAGGGAAAAGTCGAAACTGCCGTATTCCAGGTGGGCCTCTTCATGGGTGGCGTATATTTTATACATCATGAAATTTTTCTTCTTCTCATTGAAATCGTTCACGCTTTCGGGAAGAAAAATCTTGCGCCCGTCGGTTGCGTGACCCACGGCCCCGGCGATTTCAATGCGGTAACTCAACAGTGCATTGAGGTAATTGGCAAGAATCGGTTTCACTTCCGAAAGCGCGATGCCGTCCGAAATGCCGGCCATAAATGAGGCGCCCTCCAACGATTCCCCGTTTATGAAGGAAACGGCCCTTTCCGTATTGCTTTGTGCCAGTTCACAGGCTTTCTCTGCCACATGCTGAAATCCCGCCGTTCCGACACGATCGATAAGAAAGGGACTTTTGTAAAACAGGTGAACGGCGGTACGCCAACACACATCCGCCGCCCGCCCGCAGGTGTCGCAAATTTCAAGCACCAGCGATGCCGTTCCGAGATCGAGGATATCATCGATGAGTACCGTGCTTCTTTCAATCATTTCTACGGCACCGAGCCAACTGTGCCGTGCAATCTTTCCACCGAAAATCGCCATTTTTTGAAGCCCGGAAAACCCGACACGGCTGATAAGCGCCGGGCTTTCTTCCATGAGGCGGACGGCCATTTGCCAACTGGTATGTGATGCTGCGGCGCCTAAGTCCAAAACATCCATGATCATTTCTTTGTCGCAGTAACGTGACAGCCGGTCGATAAGCCGCGGGCTTTTTTCGAAATTTCCCATAGCGGTCAACCAGCATCCCGGGGCTATCCGTATCCCCATTTCCGCAATCGCGTATAGCCCTTCGATGCCCACCCGCCGGATGATCGAGGGGCTGCTGTCCAGCATTCCGGCAGCGGTTTTCCAGCTGTATGGGCAGACCCGCTCACTCAGCTCATATACATCCAGGACCAGTTTGCGTCCCCCCATCGGCATGAGGACGTCAATCAATCCGGGACTGTTCTTGAACATTTCCACGGCGGTTACCCAACAGTTCCGGGAAAGCCCGATGCCGATACGGGAAATTTTTTCGAGCCCCTGGAAGCCGACCCGGTCAACGATTCCGGGGCTGCATACGATCATCCCGGCTGCTGTTTTCAGGCTGTACCGGGAAATTTGGCTGCCAAGCCGCCTTACCTTTCCCGGGATGTCCGATCCCTGTTTGGAAAGCGAACGTGAGACCGACACCAGGAGATCGTCCAAAGATGAACGTTCATCGACCGTGGAAAACGTTCCGGCGAATGTTTCGGGGTTTTTATGGGCTATGTTCGGATCCATAATTCGACAGGACACCATCTAAAAATGAAAATAATTTTTCAGCACTTCTGTTATGCCTTCCTTGAGGTCCGTGTCATGGGTCAGCGATTCCACCAGAGTGGCATAGAGCGCATCTTTGGGTGCGACCCCGCTTTTCAGCAGCAGCCCCGCATATACCAGTTCGCGGGTCGAAACACCTTCTTCAAGCCCCTGGTGCGTGAGATGCCGAATTTTACCGGCGGCCTTTACCAGATTCCGGGCTGTTGTCCGGTCGACCCCGGTTTCCTGAATGATGATCCGGATTTCGAGCTCCTCTTCGGGCCAGGTCAGGTCGATGGTCACAAAACGCTGACGTGTGCTGGGTTTGAGCTCCTTGACGATACTCTGGTAATTCGGATTGTAGCTGATGACCAGCATAAATTCGTCTCTGGCGGTGAATATTTTTCCCAGCTTCTCGACATGCAGGTACCGGCGATGGTCCGTGAGGGGATGAATCACAACGGTGGTGTCTTTTCTGGCCTCCACAATTTCGTCAAGGTAAACGATGCCGCCGTTCTTCAGGGCCATCAACAGAGGACCGTCGATCCATTCCACCTCGTCCCCGACGATGATGTAACGGCCGACCAGATCATTGGCGCTCAGGTCATCATGGCAGGCAACGGTGTACAAGGGGCGTTTCAATTTCCAGGCCATGTGCTCGATCAACCGGGTTTTCCCGCTGCCGGTAGGCCCCTTGAGCATTACCGGCAGTTGATTATTATAGGCCGCCTCGAATAAAAACATTTCACCGGCTTGCGGCAGATAAAACGGCTCCGTAGTAATTTCAAAGCTTTTTTCATCGATTCGAATATTTCGGATTGCCTCGGTCATGGTTTTTTTGTCCTGTGAAAGTCAAAAGTGGCGTATCAGCTTGAGATGGATGTGTCGGGGCTCAGGTCCGGATCAACGCGGAAATGGAGGTGCCAGCCGTTTACGAACGGCACTGTTTAATTAATAGTATAGATTTGGCGGATTGGCAAGACAACCGGCAAAAAAATATTATCCGTTTCGGGTGGAATTTGAATTGACGAGTTGAAGGGTTTACGATATTTTTTCGCTAAACGACGCAATTGGCGAGTTTGGATCCAAAATTGTCGATTTTGGTCCGGAAGAGGACCGGGTCGACATGCCGGCTGTTAAAATGGCCACCGGTTTGCACATCACGCCTTGCCTCAGAATCGGCGTTTATAACCCGCTTTTACCGAAAATGCGATCAACGTCGGCAACGAAAACATGAAAACGGTTTCCATTCACCCGCACCAGGACCGGCTGTTTTGAACCATGACCCGTAACACGATTCACCAAAATGCCGGAAGAAGGGTGACGGTTGCCGGACTTGCCGTCAACAGCCTTTTGATCCTGCTGAAAGCGGCTGCCGGTGTTTTCGGGGACAGCCGGGCATTGATTGCCGATGCCGTGCACTCGGTATCGGACCTATTTACCGATGTCGTGGTGCTGCTGGGGCTGCAAATGGGTGGAAAACCACCGGACTCGGAGCATCATTTCGGCCACGGCAGAATAGAGACAATGGCTTCCGCCGGTGTGGGTCTGGTTCTCCTGGCAACGGGTGCTTTTATCGGTGTGGAGGCGATCACAGATATCTACGAAAAGCAGATTCGGCATCCCACGATTACGGCGATTGCCGGAGCCGCTGTTTCCATTGTCCTGAAAGAGGCAATGTACCGATACACCGTTTACATCGGAAAGCGCCTCGGCAATCAGCTGATTATTGCAAATGCATGGCATCATAGAACCGACTCCCTTTCGTCGATAGCCGTTCTCATCGGAGTAACCGGCGCTATCGTAAATCCTTCATGGTATTTTCTAGATTCGGTTGCCGCCCTGGTTGTCGCCTTCTTTATCGCTAAAATAGCGGTGGAAATAATTACCAGCACGTTTAGGGAGATCACGGATACGGCACCCCCAGAGGAAATTGTCGATAAAATCAAGGCTTGTTCACTGTCTGTAAACGGTGTTCTCGATGTGCACGATTTAAGGGTTCGCAGCCTGGCAGGGCATTTGCAGATGGAGATCCATGTGGTAGTGGATGGGCGAATGAGCGTCAGCCGGGGGCATGATATCGCCAAAACGGTGGAAACCTGCATTATTCGGGATGTCAGACAAGTGGATAAGGTTCTCGTTCACGTGGACCCGAAGGACGATTGACATCGTCTGATGTTCAATGCTGGACAAACCGTTCATCCCTTGCAATTCGATTTGTGTTCTTCCGTGAAATTCGCTATATGAAACGGATCCGCACCGATGGTCCGCTTCCTTCGCTTTGGACCGGACATATCGTATTCTCTTTGCGAAAAACACTGCACGAATTGCAGCAGCAGAAAAACAATTCGATTTCAATAAATCAGCCGATCTTCAACGAAAGGAGAACTGATGAAGCTGAAAGACAGAGTGGCCCTGATCACCGGTTCGGGGTCCGGATTCGGAAGGACTATCGCCCGGCAAATGGCCGCCGAGGGAGCTTGCATCGCAGTAAACGATATCAATCCGGACGGCATCGAAAAAACGCTTTCCATGCTGAAAGAAAACGGAGCTCAAGCCATCGGGCTTCAGGCGGATGTCGGAAATGTGGATCAGGTAAGGGCCATGTTCGAGGAATTGGTGTCCCGGTGGGGAACCCTTGACATCCTGGTGAACAATGCGGGATTCAGCGCACGTGCCGACTGGAAGGAATTCACGGACGCCGTGAACGCCACTTATGTGCGCATGACGGAAGAAACGGCAACGCTTGGCAAGGCGCAGGACGGCATGCGGGTGACGTCTTCGTTTAAGGACGAGTACTGGCACAGCATGATCGATGTGCATTTAAACGGCACGTTTTACTGCACCCGGGAAGCATTGAAAATTATGGAAGAAAAAAGGCGTGGCAAAATTATCAACATGGCGTCGATCTGCGGCATGCAGGGATGCCCCGGAGCGCCTTCCTATTCCGCGGCCAAGGGCGGTATTATCGCATTTACAAAGTCCGTGGCCCTCGAGGTGATCGCCTCCGGCATCAACGTGAATGCCGTTGCACCGGGATATGTCGATACGCCGCTTTTGGATACGATGTCTCCTGAAGTGAAAGCGATTATCACCTCACGCAAACCTATCGGGAGAATGGGAAAACCCGGGGAAATCGCCAATGCGGTGGTTTTCCTGTCAACCGATGACGCCGATTTCTTTGTGGGTCAAGTGATCAGTCCGAACGGCGGAATGGTTGTGTGATATGACCGATGAACCTTACATGCGGAGAGTATCATTTATGAAAGGCAGAGACGCGGTTGTCAAAGTTCTGGAAAAACACGACGTGGCGTATGTGTTCGGAAATCCGGGGACAACAGAGTTCGGGCTGATTACGGCGCTTCACGGACATCCGAGCATACGCTATATTTTGACCCTTCAGGAGGCGGTTGCCCTGACCATCGCCCACATGTACGCCAATGCTTCAGGCCGGACCGGTGTCGTTAATTTGCACGTGGCGCCCGGGTTAGGAAACGCGATGGGCTCTCTTTATAATGCGGCCATGGGAAAAATGCCTCTCGTGGTCACGGCCGGGCAGCAGGACAGCCGAATGCTCATTCAGGAGCCCCTTCTTTCCCACGATTTGGCGGAAATCGCTAAACCGTTGACCAAGTGGTCTGTTCAGATTCAGCACGCAAAAGACATTCCCGTGGTCATGTCACGGGCGTTCAAAATCGCTCAAGATCCACCTCGAGGGCCGGTATTCGTCGCTCTCCCGGCGGATGTTCTGGATGACGATCTCACAGAAGAAATTCCGGATCCGGGGAAGTATCACCGGGACATGCGTCCGGGGCCCGGCGCAGTAGAGGCGGCGGCGGATCTCCTGCTGCAGGCGAAATCGCCGGCAATCATATGCGGTGACGGCGTATCCGCGTCGAAAGCATTCGATGAACTGGTCCGGATGTCGGAAGTGCTCGGGGCACCGGTTTGGAACACGCTGATGATGGGGGCGCTGAATTTTCCCACGTCGCATCCTCATTTTCAGGGTTTGCTTCCCGGAGAGGCATCCATAACCCGCGAGATGCTCGGCGACACCGACGTGGTTCTCGCGGTGGGCGCCCGGCTTTTCGAGGCGGTATTTTACGGTGAAGGGTCTCCGCTGCCGGAGGGCTGCAAGCTGATTCAGTTGGACGCCGCTGCCTGGGAAATCGGCAAAAACCTGCCGGTCGAAATCGGAATACTGGCAGATCCCAAACAGGGATTGGCGTTGCTCGAAAAACATCTGGCGGAGAAAATGAGTTCCGATGTGCGAAGCGATGCTCAAAGAAGAGCTGAAGCAATGGCTGTTCAAAAGGAGCATATCCGGAAGATGACGGCCGAGAACGCCGACAAAAAAAGAGGCGCTGTCCCCATTTCTCCGGTTCGTTTGATGTCCGATTTAAAAGAGTGCCTGCCGGAAAATGCAGTGGTTTACAACGAGGCGATAACCGCCTATATCGACCTGCTGTCCGTGATCCCGTTCGATCGGCCGGGGACACTCTATGGGAACCACGGCGGCGGCATCGGACAGGGAATGCCCGGGGCAATCGGCGTCAAGTTGGCACATCCGGAGCGGCCTGTCGTTGCTTTGGTCGGCGACGGTTCCGCCATGTACACCATCCAGAGCTTGTGGACCGCCGCCCACCATGACATTCCGGTAGTGTATGTTATCCTGGCCAACCGGGGCTACAGAATTTTAAAATACAACATGAACCGGTATGTCACGCTTCAGCATATCGACACCGAAACGCCTTATGCTCACATGGATTTTACAAAGCCGCCGATCGATTTTGTCGAATTGGCCGGCAGCATGGGGGTTAAAGGCCGAAAAGTAATGAAGCCGGAGGAATTGCAGCCGGCCCTGCGGGAGGCCTTTGCCGGCAACACGCCTTACGTACTGGAAGTCCAAACGGAGGGCAGGGGACCGGGCGAATAGTATATAACCCGTTTTAATAAAGGAGATCCGCCCATGAAATCGTCGGATTCACCACGTTTTTTTTATGGTTTTTTCATTGTCGCCGCCTGCTTTTTCATTCTGTTTTTTCTCTGGGGGGTGGTGTTCAATACCTTCCCTGTATTTCTCAAGCCCATTGCTGTCAGCATGAATTGGGGCCGGGGCGAATTGTCCATCGCCCTGCTGGTGGGTTCGGTCGTGTCCGCCGTGGCTTCCCCGTTTGCCGGTGTCCTGATCGATCGAATCGGGGCCAAACGGGTCATGACCATCGGAGCGGCCGTCGTGGGCGTCGCCATCATTGTCGCAAGTCGTATTACGGAACTCTGGCACCTCTACGTGCTGTTCGGTTTTATCGGCCTGGGGTTGATGTGCTCCACAATTATTCCCTGCTCTCTTCTCATCTCGAACTGGTTTGTCTCGCGGCGCGGAGCGGCGATGAGCGCCGCTTTTGTCGGCACGAGTTTCGGCGGCATGATCATGTCGCCGGTGGCGAATTGGATCATCGTCAATTACGGGTGGCGAACCGCTTTCGTATTCAGCGGAAGTACGGTGCTGGTGGTGGTTGTGCCGCTGATTCTCCTGGTCATCCGAACCCATCCCAGAGAAATCGGATTAAAACCCTACCGGCACAAAACAGCGGCCGCCGTTTCCGAGGAGCCTGAATGGGGTGTCACCGTCAAAGAGGCATTTTCTTTACGAGTGTTCTGGCAGATTGCCGCGATCATGCTTATCATTTCGATCGCTTACGGCGGGCTGGCAAATCACTGCGTCGCGTACCTGACGGATATCGGCCATTCACCCACACGGGCGGCGTTTGCCTGGAGTATGGTTATGGGCGTCATGGTTATCGGGAAGGTCGTCTTCGGACCGATGGCGGACCGGTGGGGTGCTAAATATGCCATGGCCCTTTCATGTCTCTTGTTTTGCATTTCGATCGTGTTTCTCATCATGGCCGTTCCTTACTGGATCGTGCTGGTTTTTGCGAGTATTTACGGGTTATCGTGCGGCGCACCGCTGGTGATCAACCCGCTGTTGGCGGGAGAATACCTGGGTGTGAAACATTTCGCCACGCTGTTCGGCATTCTGAATATTATGGGGACCATCGGCGGAGCAATCGGTCCGGTCGGTGCCGGATACGTATATGACGCCTATCATTCGTATTTACCCGTCTTTTATTTTTTGATACCGCTGATGCTGCTTTGCGGAACGATAGCCGTTCTGCTGAAACCTGTCGCCCATCTGAAGCCGACGCTCACTGCAGAGCCGGTTCTCTCGGCAGGGGAAGTTTCCGGTTGAAATAAACCGAAAACGGCATCTGTTGCCTGAAAAGGCGTCTTCGCCTTTTACGAAAATCGTCTTTTTTGTCGGGATAATAAGGAAAAAAGGCAGCAGGATGGGTTCCGGACCGACACCGGCCCGGTTTCAGGTGATCGCTGTTAATTTAAAATGGATGTGAACGTGAATAGGAGGAATTATCGATGCAGGCACTTGAAGGAATAAAGGTTATCGATTTCACCACATGGATTTTTGCACCGGGCGGAACCGCTATCCTTGCCGATATGGGGGCCGATGTCATTAAAGTGGAGGACCCCGTTTCCGGCGACCCGCAACGGGCCATCATCATGTTCGGCGGCGGTACGGAAATTCCGGAAATCAATTTTCCCTGGGAGTTGGAGAACCGGAATAAGCGGGGAATGGCCGTGGACTTACGAGTGGAAAAGGGCAGGGCGATCATGTACCGGCTCGTCGAGCAGGCGGATGTGTTTGTGACAAACGTTCGTGCGGATGTATTGAAGAAACTGGGGGTTGATTATGAGACGCTTGCCGGCATCAACCCGCGCCTCATCTATGCGCATGGGACAGGATACGGCGAAAAGGGTCCGGAATACATGCGGTCCGGGTTTGACTATGCCGCTTTTTGGGCCAGAGGCGGGATTATGAACATGATCGGTGAACCCGATGCACCGCCGCCCCAGTGCCTGCCGGGATACGGCGATAATACCAGTGCTATGGCATTGGCCGGCGGAATTGCCATGGCCCTTTTTGTCAGAGAGCGGACGGGCGTGGCCCAGAAAGTGGATGTTTCCCTGCTGGGAACGGCCCTCTGGTGCAATGGGTTGTCCGTAGTGGGTGCCGGATTTGCGGAAGAAGAACCCACCCGGGTTTCCAGGAAAGAAGTGCCCAATCCTCTCTTTAATTCATATCGATGCAAGGACGGCAAATGGCTCATGCTGGCATGCCTGCAGTCCGATCGATATTGGTCGGATTTTTGCAAGGTGGCCGGCATCGAGCATCTGGAGAATGATGAGCGTTATGAAAACATGTTTGTCCGGGCGGAAGACCCCGCGCCGCTGATCGCCATGTTTGACGATATTTTCACAACCCGGCCCCGTGATGAATGGGGAGCCCTGTTCGATGAAAAAGAAATTATCTGGGCTCCTATTCAGACATTGGCGGAGGCGTTGAACGATCCCCAAGCCGCGGCCAACGATTTCGTGGCGGAGGTGGTTCATCCGGAACACGGCCCGTTTAAACTGATCAATACGCCGATCAAATTAAAAGAAACACCGGCTTCCATACGGAAAACGGCACCTGAATTGGGGCAGCACACCGAAGAAATTCTAATTGAAATGGGCTATTCGTGGGACGATATTATCGCGTTCAAGGAAGAAAAAGCGATTATTTAATGCCCATCCAGAAATGGCTGATTCGCTCCATTTCGGCGTTGGCCGGGAAATTTTAATCCTCAAAATACTCAATGTATTCTTGCGGTTAAAATTTCCCGGCCGCCTTGAACTGAATCGAATTATCTCATTTCTGGATGGACATTTAGTATCCGGCGGATTTTCTCATTTTCGGATGAACACTATTCGGCGCCCGCGCAGAATCAGCCGTTTTCGAATGGACGATATCGTATTCACCTGCAGAGGTCGGGTGCGGTTTTTTTGACCCGAATTCAGGAGTCTTCCTTCAGAAAGAGACGGTGATATTCTTCTTCACAAAAATGGTTGCGCATCAGCCGGTGGATCAGGTCTACCATTTCTTCGATTTCGGGTTTTGTAAGCCGCCCCTTTAAGGCGGCCATTAACCGGTCATCCGAGAATTTTTGGAGATACACAACAAAAGAAGCTTCATCCGTTTTCCGGTCCAGTCCGAATCCGACAAGGCCGTTATACTCTTCTACAAACGTATGGCTGTATTTGGGCATGGTGGTCTGTTTTTGAATAAATGTTGGAACGGCTTTCAAAACCTTCAATCAGGTCCAAGATCAAGGCGGGAGGGAGGATTCAAGCGCCGGAATACATTGCGTATCTTGAGCATTTAATCCTTCATCCCAACGCCGAAATCGGGCCTGAGGGGAGGTTTTTAGATCCGTTCTAGTCAATGGATACGGTATCCATGAGATAGTCGATATCCGCCCCTTGACGAAGCTTCTGTACGTAAGCATTTTTGACGGTGTCTGCCTTTTCTTTTTTGAGGAATTCATCGAGCTGCTCCCGAATATCGTCGTAGGCAAAAACCGAATCCGGTATTTTTTTCATGACCTTGATGATGTGAAATCCATAAGGCGTTTCAACAATGCCGCTGATTTCACCGACCTTCAGGGCAAAAGCCGCGTCTTCAAATGCTTTTACGGTCCGGCCGGTCTTGATCCATCCGATATCACCGCCCCGGAAGGCGGACGGCCCCTCTGAATAGGATTTCGCCAATTGGGCGAAGTCATCTCCGGACAGTACTCTTTTATAGATATCTTCGGCCTTTTTTTTGGCTTGGGCCTTTCGTACCGCATCGGCGCCGGATTCGACCTGTATCAGAATGTGACTGACATACACCGGTCCCCGAATCGTGAACATTTCCGGGTTTGCTTGGTAAAAGAGCCGGGATTCCTCTTCCGACACCGAGTCATCGATAACCAGTTCCCGGGCCATCAACGTCTCGATGGCGAAGACACGCCGAAATTCGTTTTTGATGTGATGGATGTCCATACCCAGCTCCGCCTCGATGGTTTCGAAGTCGATATCGGAAATCATGGCATCACGCATTTTCTCGAATTCCTGATCGACCATTACATCGGACACAACGATATTTTTTTTCATGCTTTCCTGATACAGAAGCTCACGATCGATCAGATGATCTAAAACCTTTTTTTTCAGCTCATTGAGTTCTTCGGGAGACATGAGTTTGCCCGAACTGGTCAACCGCTGCTCCTCACTGGACAAAGCCCAGATGAAATCCCGCTTGGTAATGCCGGCACCGTTTACGACGGCGATGGTTACGTCAAATTCCGTTTGCCCTGCCCGGACTCCGCCACCCGATGTCGGGCATACGGCATACAGTGCGATGAACATGATAATCAGTGGAATGCGATGTTTCATGACCTTTCCTCGACATGCGTTTGAGGGTTGTTGGAAGTTGGTGGATGGTGCTTCAAATTACCACATTTGCAACCATTTAAAAAACAATTTTTACATCCTTGAACCGAACCGATAAATATCGGCATCATCCAAAGCCTGCCGGCGATTCGGGTCATGCTTTATTGCCTTGACATCGCGTCCCGGGCGCTGATAATTTGCCCGGGAATAGAGCGGCGGGTTCATCGGCAATGCATCGATGACGGCCGTTTTTTCCAAAGGGAGGAAAGTGCATGGGCATAAAAATGGTCGTAACCGTAAAACAGGTGCCGGATACGCACAATCTCTCCGGCGACGCCATGAAGCCGGACGGTACGGTGAACCGCAGCGTTTTGCCGGCCATATTCAATCCTGAAGATCTGAATGCATTGGAATCGGCCCTTACGATCAAAGATATGCTTGGGGGCACGGTGACGGCGATTACCATGGGACCGCCGTCAGCACGCGAGGTCCTCAAGGAATGCGTATACCGAGGCGCCGACGAAGTGATCCTGGTGTCGGACAGGCGATTTGCCGGAGCCGATACGCTTGCCACCTCTTATGCACTGACATGTGCGATCGAACATGTCGGGCAGGTGGATATGGTGCTTTGCGGCAGGCAGGCCATCGACGGTGATACGGCCCAGGTCGGCCCACAGATTGCTGAAAAACTCGGGTGGAATCAGTTGACATGCGTGGTCGATATCGTATCCGTCAACGAAGACGCGGTGACGGTAAGGCGTGTATTTGAAAACGGCTACGAGATCGTAAAAAGCCGTTTTCCGGTTCTGATTACCGTTGCAGCCGGAGCCAACGAGCCGCGGTATCCCAGCGCAAAGCGGGTGATGGCCTATAAAAACCTGGAAAGTGTGTTATGTGAAAGGTCCTATGAAGAAGCTTACATGGATCCCGCCGGTTGCAGCCTGAGCACCCGGACAAAGGAGTGGAATGTCGAAACCATCGGCGCGGACCCTGAACTGTGCGGCTTGTCCGGTTCGCCGACAAAGGTTAAAAAGATCGAGAACGTTGTATTGACGGCCGGTGAGGCCAGGAAAATTCCCAACACCCCGGTCGGAATCGCGTCCCTGATCAAGGAATTGAGAGATGAGCATATTATCGGTTAAGGAGCGGCAGCGGATATGGCGCAGAATGTAATGGTATTTATCGAGTTGGATGAAGGCCGGGTTGCGGATGTGAGCCTGGAACTGATCTGTGAAGCCGGAAGGCTGGCGCGAAAACTGAACGCCGAGGTCGAGGGCGTGGCTATCGGATATGGGGCCGAAGCGGAACTCGAAACATTGGGCCGATACGGGTGTTCGAGCATATTTTATACGGATGACAAGCGGTTATATCACTTTTCTTCCGTTCCATTTTCAAAAATCATTATCGATACCATCAAAGAGCATCATCCCCGAATCGTTCTGTTCGGTGCAACCACTATGGGCAGGGATGTGGCGCCGCGGGTGGCGTCCGCGTTAAAATGCGGTCTTACGGCCGACTGCACCCAACTCGCAATCGGGGACCATAAAACCAAACAGAGGGTCTATCACGATATTCTTCATCAGATTCGCCCGGCATTCGGGGGCAACATCATTGCCACCATTGTATCGCCGGAAAGCCATCCCAGCATGGCCACTGTAAGGGAAGGGGTCATGAAAACGGCCGATCCCGATTGTTCAGGGAAAGCGGCGATCGTCAAACGGACCTGCGGACTTCCCGAAGAGAACTTTTTAACGGAGGTGATCGAGGTCGTGCGGCAGCATCGAACCGTTCATCTAAAATCCGCAAAAATCATTGTCTCGGCGGGGATGGGCGTCGGCGGGCCGGAGGGGCTTGCGCTTGTCCATGCACTGGCAAAGACCCTCGGCGGCGCCGTAGGAGCCTCCCGTCCGGTTGCTGATGCCGGTTGGCTGGACCGGAGCCGCCAGGTCGGCCAAACCGGGGTGACGGTACGGCCCAATCTATACATTGCCTGCGGAATATCCGGTCAGATTCAACATCGGGCGGGCATGGCGGATTCCAAACGGATTATTGCCATCAACCGTGATCCGGATGCCCCGATCTTCAACATCGCCCATTACGGCATCGTCGGCGATATTCATGATGTCATCCCCAAAATGATAACCGCCTGCAAGTCAGGGGCGTAAGGAGGAGCCGGTGCCGAATTTCTATAGAGACAATCCTGACATTCTATTCCATATGAAGCAGATGGACCTTTCCAGGATTATCGAACTCAGGGAAAACAATTTTGAAGAAAAGGATGAATTTCCTTATGCGCCGAAGGATGCCGATGACGCCAGGGACAATTACCACCGCGTCCTCGACATTGTGGGTGAGATCGCCGGCGATTTTGTGGCTCCGCGGGCGGCCGAGGTCGATGCGGTCGGCGCGATGTTCAAGGATGGTGAGGTGGTGTATGCGCCGGGAACGCTCGAGGCCTTGGATCGGCTCAAAAAATCCGATTTGACGGGGTTTACCCTTCCACGGAAATACGGGGGCATCAATATGCCGAAAACCGTTTATTCCATGGCCATCGAGATGATATCCCGCGCAGACGCCGCACTGATGAATATTTTCGGTCTTCAAGAGATCGCGGACACCATTTGCAATTTCGGCTCCGAGGACCAGAAAGAACGTTTTCTGCCGCGGTTCGCCGCAGGCGAGGTTATGGGTGCCATGGCGTTGACCGAACCGGATGCGGGTTCCGATCTGCAGTCCATCGTCATGAAAGCCCATGAAAATGAAGACGGCACATGGCTGTTAAACGGCGTAAAACGGTTTATTACCAACGGATGCGCCGACATTTCCCTGGTCATGGCCCGTTCCGAAGAAGGATCCTCCGGGGGGCGGGGCGTATCCTTGTTTATCTACGAACGGGATGACCGTATGAAGATCCGTCGGATCGAGCATAAGCTGGGTATCCATGGGTCTCCCACCTGTGAAATCCAGTTCGACAATGCACCGGCGGAGCTGCTTGGCAAGCGAAAGATGGGCCTGGTGAAATATACGATGTCTCTGATGAACGGCGCCCGCCTCGGTGTTGCGGCTCAAGCGGTCGGGATCGCTGAATCGGCCTTTCGGGAGGCTCGCCGATATGCCGCTTCCAGGGTCCAGTTTAAAAGACCTATCCGTGAATTCTCAGCGGTTTATGAAATGCTCACGGATATGAAAGTCACCATAGAGGCCGCCCGAACCCTCCTTTACGAAACTTCCAGGATAGTCGACATTAAGGAGGGCATCGAACATTACATGGAAGACGTTCCGGTAAGCCGGGAAAACGTGAAGGAAGACGCCAAGCGGTATGCCAGGTATGCGGCCCTGTTCACGCCTATGGTCAAGGCATATGCAGCGGAAGCGGCCAACCGGATCTGCTATGATGCGATACAGGTTCACGGGGGCGTGGGATATACCTGTGAGTTTCCGGTTGAGCGCCTTTGGCGGGATGCCCGGATCACCAGCATTTACGAAGGCACCACCCAGCTTCAGGTTGTCGCGGCCATCGGCGGTGTCATGGGGGGTGTGGTGACCGAGCGGCTCAATGATTGGGAAACCCGGACGGACGTTTCCCGGATTCCGGATCTCTTTGAAACAGCCTCGAATTTGCGTCGGCATCTGGAGACGGCCGTATCCCATGTCAAGGAAAAGAAGCAACCGGAATTCCAGGAATACCACGCCCGGCGACTAGTGGAGATCGCTACCGATACCGTCCTTGCCTATTTGATGTGCAGAGATGCGACGGCATCCGATCTGAAGAAAAAAACCGCCGCCGTTTTCCTGACAAAAGCCTCCGCGCGTGTGTCCGCCGCCTTGAGTTGCATCATGTCCGATGATATGAAGGTTATCGACTGCCACAATGACATCATCGAAGGCGAGGTGCTGTGAAGCGCGCAAAGGAATATATCATCTTTCCCCTGGATGTCCCGACGTTTCAGACAGCACGGCACTATGTTAAGCTGCTGTCCCCCCATGTCGGCATGTTCAAAGTCGGGCTCGAGCTTTTTATCCACTGCGGACCCGATATCGTCAAGATGATCACCATGGAGGGCGACGCCGGCATATTTCTCGATTTGAAGCTTCATGACATTCCGGCTACAGTAGAGCGGGCCATGGCCCGTACGGCGGAATTGGGGGTCGCGTTTGCCACGGTGCATTGCGGCGAATCCACCGAAATGCTGAAAGCGGCGGTTGCCGGCAGCCGTGAGCGCTTGAAGGTGTTGGGGGTAACCGTGCTGACGAGCGTTTCCGGAAAGGATCTTGCTCTGGCCGGATACAATGATGCATTCGCCGATGATCCGACCCGCCTGGTGTTGAAAAGGGCGGCCGCCGCGAAGGAAGCCGGCTGTGCCGGTGTCGTATGTTCGGGGCGGGAAACGGCCGCCATAAAAACGGCTTTGGGGCGGGATTTTCTGGCCGTTACACCCGGTATACGACTCGAGGCGGATTCCGTTTCCATGGACGACCAGAAGCGTGTGGCCACACCGGCCGATGCTGTGCGGTCCGGTTCCGATTACCTGGTAATCGGCAGGCCCATCCGGGATGCGGCCGATCCTGTTGCGGCCGTTCGGCACATCACAGAAGCCATTGACGAAGGACTCGCAAGGTAGTCTCCCGCAGAGACGCAGGGCGCACAGAGAATGACTGATCTTTCTGCGCCTCTGCGGGAGAACAAAGGCCCGCCTAAACCATATTCAGCCAAAAAAGAAAGGTAATGGACGAAAGGATGGTGCACAGGCTTATGACGGCGGCGGCAAGATTGGCGTCACCACCCATTTCACCGGCCATAACATAAGCAACGGTAGCGGTGGGGGAGGCGAGTATGATCAGAATGGGCAGGCGCTCTTCACCGGATATGCCCCAAAAGGCAAACAACCCGAGGGAAATCGCCGGAAGCAGGACCAGCTTGATGAAACAGGATGCGGCAACGACCCAAAAGCCCGTTCGAATCTTTTCCGGCGACAGGGAAGCCCCGATAATGAGAAGTGCCGTGGGAAGCCCCATGCCGCCCAAAATATCCAACGCCCGCGAAGCAAAAACGGGAAGAGGAATTTCGGCTGCTGAAAATACAATTCCCAGGGCTGCCGATAAGATGATCGGGTTCAGCACCACCTGTTTGGCCATTCTGAATATCTCCCCGTTACCGAAACCGTCCTTCCTCGCGGCGGTCAATGCCGTGACCGAGTATAGATTCTGAAGAATCATGATAAATCCGGCAAACAGGCCTGTCGCTGCAAGCCCTTCCTGCCCGAGGTAGTAAAACGCCACGGCAAAGGCGATATATCCGATGTTGCAGTGGGATGAACTCTGAACAAAACTGCCCAGGCTTCCCTTTTTCAGGTTGAGAAAAACACCGCCCGCCCATGACAAAAGATAAATCAGGGTCAGGGAAATGAGGGCGACGGCCAGTAGATCCGGATTGAAATTCCTGGAAAAGGAGGTGTTTGAAACAGCCCTGAAAATCATAGCCGGTATCGCGATGTAAAATACGATGCGGTTGGCGGGTTCAAGAAACGATCGGGGGAAAAAGTGCTTACGATGGGCGAACCATCCGATGAATATCACGGAAAAGATGGGAACAATGGTATTGATGATATCCATATGTCAGCGATTGGAAATTTCGATTGAACGGAAACCGTCATCATTCGCATTGGATAACCGAAAAGGTTGCATCTTTTTTGTGCTTACATGCATTCACCTGTTTACTGCGGAATGCTTCGGACCAGTTCAGCAATTCACCCATTTTCCTGGAGGCCGGAATCAGCGCGCCGAACCCGCAGTTTTCATCGAAATAGGATCGGGCGCTCCGCCTGATCCAGTAATCTTCCAGCAGGAGAGCCCCCTCGGTCTTTACAGCGAACTCGGCCTCCACGGCCGGTCCGGTCCCGTTTGAAAACAGGTCGAGGGCTTCCGTGCCATACAGATTGGCGGCCCGCTCGGCTTCGTCTTCCGGCAATCCGAGTTTGGCGACACGGGCTTTCAGGTTTTCGAACGGTTCGGTAAAATCGCCGCCCGGAAGCGGCTCTTCCCCGGTTCTCGATGGGGAAACACTTCTGCCGAGATCCTTTTCGATCTGGTCCGCCGTCCGTTGTGCCATGGCCCGGTAACTGGTCAGTTTGCCGCCGGCGATGGTCAACATGCCGCCCGGTCCTTTGAGAATCTCGTTTCGGCGGGATATTTCGGACGGTTTCTTACCTTTGGCGCCCAGCAGGGGTCGGATGCCGGACCACAGCGCAAGAATGTCCGCGTCCCGCAGCGGGTCGACGGCAAACGTCCGATTCGTGGATTCGAGGAGATAACCGACATCATCCCGGGTGATTTCAGGCCAGTATACCGGAATCGAGAAAAAGGTATCCGTCGTACCGATGTAAACGAACCGGCCCCTCGGTACGGCAAAGAGGCCTCTGCCGTCGGCTGCCGCCCACACAACGGTATGGTGGAGCGGAAGGCGGGTGCGCGATACCACCAGATGAATCCCCTTGGTCAACTGGAGCTTGTCCTCGGCATCGGGATCCTCGAATTTTCGAACGGCATCGACCCATGGGCCCGCTGCATTGACCACTTTCCGAGCCCTGATTCGAACCCTTTGAGCGTCATCACCGGCTGTGTTCTGCAGCACCAGTCCCGAAACGGCGCCGTTTTCGAACAGCACATCCGTCACGGCCATGTAGTTGATGACAACAGCCCCGCATCCCGCTGCACTCCGGGCATTGGCCAATGTCAAACGGGCATCGTCCGTCAGGTATTCCGGATACACGATCGCACCGGCAAATGCGTCCCATCGAACAGCCGGTTCTTTGGCATTCACTTCTTCAGGAGTCCACAATCGATGGCGTTCGCCCGAATCGACGCCCCCCATTGTTTCATAGGTCCACATGCCGGTTCTGAGAACGTTGATGGATTTTTTGGAATGGGCCAACACGACCATGATATTCGTCAGGGAAAGATGGGGCGCTATTCTTCTTAGAATCCGCCGTTCCCGGGCGGCTTCCCGAACGACCGTCATCTGGCCCTGTGCCAGATAGCGCAATCCGCCGTGAATGAGTTTCGATGAACGGCTGGAAGTTCCCGAACCGATATCATCGGCATCAACGAGCAGGGTGCGCATGCCGCGCATGGCCGTTTCCCGGGCGATGCCGCAGCCCGTGATGCCGGCTCCGATAACGGCCACATCGAAATGATCACATTCGGCATGTGCGATTCGGTCGTTTCGTTTTGTTGCATCGATAGCAGTGCCGTTGCCCATTACATCCTTTCCGTATAAAACGAACGACAAAAAATAAGAAAGGCAATCACCGCCGCCAGAAACAAAACCAGGACCTGCTGGTAGCGATTAAACGCTTTCATCCGTGTCCAATCCGAAAGCCTCGTGAAGCGCCCTGACGGCAAGTTCGGCATACTTTTCGGTTATCACACAAGATATCCGTATTTCAGAAGTGGTGATCAAGCGGATGTTGATGTTTTCAGCGGCAAGGGTTGAAAACATTTTCGCCGCTACACCGGCATGATTTTTCATCCCCACGCCGACCACCGAGACCTTGGCGATATCGGTATCGCCCAGAACGTCTTCAGCCTCTATCCGACCTGCAATCTGTCGGGCGATCGCCATGGCGGATTCGTAGTCTTTTTCCGGTACGGTGAACGTCAGGTCGGTCTGCCCGCCCTGTCGCGTATTCTGAATGATCATGTCCACCAGGATGTTGGCATCGGCTATGGGGCCGAACACCTTGGCCGCAATGCCCGGTTGGTCCGGAACCTTTCGCAGAGTGATTCGCGCCTCGTTTTTATTGCAGGTGATGCCCGAGACGACGAGCCTTTCCATTACATCTTCTTCATTCACCATCATGGTTCCTTCCTCCTCGTTAAAAGATGACCTGACATGGACGGGGACATTGTATTTTTTAGCGAATTCAACCGATCGAATCTGCAGCACCTTGGCCCCGAGACTGGCCATTTCAAGCATTTCTTCGAAGCAGATGCGCTTCATTTTCCTGGCTTTTGCGCAGATATTGGGATCGGTGGTATAAATGCCGTCTACATCGGTGTAAATTTCGCATACATCCGCATGTATAGCCGCTGCAATGGCAACCGCCGATGTATCCGATCCCCCTCGGCCCAACGTGGTGATATCACCATTTTCCGTGCATCCCTGAAACCCTGCGACGATGACGATCTTATGCTGCGCCACCATTTCCTCGATGCGATGTGCCCCGATATCCAGAATACGGGCATCACCGTGCGTGCAGTCGGTGACCACTTCCGCCTGGTGACCCAGGAGGGATATCGCAGGATAATTCATCGACAAAAGGGTCATGGCCAACAGCGCGGCCGTCGTTTGTTCACCCGTGGTCAACAGCACGTCCAACTCCCGTTTGTCCGGCCTGTCCGAAATCTGATGCGCCTGACCAATCAGGTTGTCGGTAACCCCGGCCATGGCGGACAGGACCACCACCACATCGTTTCCGTCATCGTATGTTTTCGATACCTGTTTTGCCACATTGCGTATGCGATCGATATCGGCGACTGAGGTGCCGCCGTATTTCTGAACGATCAAAGCCATTTGAGCTCCTTGAACTTTGTTCTAAGCAAGTCAATCACCATCTTCGGATATCCGCCGTGCGCTGTAAAGGCGAGGGCCCGGCTGTTTTCGTCGCGGATTTCGATGTGCACGGAGAGATATTCATCAAAATCCCTGCCATCCAGCTTGTCGGCCCATTCAATGGCAATTACGCAATGCCGATCAGGCATATCGAACAAGCCGATGCTCTCGATGTCATCGCCGAAATCCAGTCGGTAGAGGTCCGCGTGCGCCAACAGCATTCTTCCACGGTATTCATTCAAAAGAGTATAGGTGGGGCTGTTTATATAATATTTTTCGGAAACTTCAAGACCTTTTGCAAGTCCTTGAACGAATGCGGTTTTACCGCTGCCCAAATCCCCGGTTAAAGCAATGACCAATCCCGACGACAGAACAGCGCCGATTTTTTCCGCCACCAATCGCGTATGGTCCGTACCATGGGTGGTAACGATGAAATCGGGGTCGTTTGCTTTCATAGTCTTTAACAAAAAAAATCCCGGCAAGGGGATCGGTGAATCAGGCGTCGACAGCCGATTTTGTGTAGGTACAAGATATCGAAAATGAAAAAAACCGCAAGCTCGCGTTTTGCCGCCGCGTGTTTTTCATCGGGGTGCCCGCTTATAACCTGGAAACGGCTTTGAGCATCTCGATGCTTTTTTTCCTCATTTCAGCAGCTTCTTTCTCGTTTTTTTCGTGATCATATCCCAGCAGATGCAGTATCCCATGGACAACCAATTCATCGAACCGCTCCATGAAACCCATACCGGCGTTCTGGGCCTCTCTGGCCGCTGTTTCGGCCGAGATCACGACATCGCCGAGCATATCCGGAGAAACATGCGGGAAGTCGCCTTCCTGCATGGGAAATGCAATCACATTCGTCGGTCGATCCCTGAAAAGATACGCCTTGTTCAACTGTTGTATGCCGTCATCATCGGTGATAACCATGGATAATTCCTTGTCAGGACAACCCAAGGCGTTTAAGACGGCCTGCGTTTTCGACCTTAGTGTCTTTATCGGCACTTTGAATTTTTTTTGCCTGTTGTCGATCAGTACTCCCATTAACGGCCTTTCCATTGCTCAAGAGGCTCTTTTCCGAGTATTCGACGCGGTGATGATAAATGCCGTTTAGAATTTTATTGAAGCTTTTTGCAATATTGTGAAGGTCTTTCAATGTCAGTTCACATGCATCGAGCTGCCCGTCGGAAAAAACCTTGTTGATGAGATTTTGAACATGCCCCTGAATTCGTGAAGGTGTCGGGTTCTCGAGCGTTCTGGCGGAAGCCTCGACCACATCCGCCAGCATGACGAGGCCCGCCTCGACGGTCTGGGGTTTCGGTCCGGGGTAGCGGAAGTCATCGATTTTTACGGCATCTTTTCCTTTCATCTGCTTGGCTTTTTCGTAAAAGTAGGTGATCAGGCTCGTGCCGTGATGCTGTTTGATCGTTTCGATAATGCTATGACCCAGTTTATGCTTTTTGGCGATTTCAACGCCTTCTTTGACATGGGAAATCAGGATGAGGCTGGACATGGAAGGTGCCAGTTTATTGTGCCGGTTTGGGCCGTTGGATTGGTTTTCAATGAAATACAACGGCTTCTTGATTTTGCCGATATCGTGATAGTAGCCGCATACCTTGGCCAGAAGCGGATTGGCGCCGATGGCGGATGCGGCGGCTTCCACCATGGAGCCGACAATGACGGAATGATGATAGGTGCCCGGCGCCTCCAGCATCAGGCGCTTTAAAATCGGCCGTTCCAGGTTGGCTAATTCGAGCAGTGTGATATTCGTGCTGTAGCCGAAAGCAATTTCAATAAGAGGCGCGAGCCCGGAAACGATGATGCCGCTGCCGATCCCGCCCAAAAATGCAAATGCGTAACTCCATGGGAGCCGGTACCCGGAGGTTTCGTCGGCATAAATGGAGAATACCGTGACCAGCAGGATGTTCAGCACCCCGAGTTTGAGTCCCGCCTTGATAAACGCCTTCCTCTCCCTGCAATCCTGAATCCAGTAGGCGGCCATAATGCTGTTCAGAAAATGATACAGAAAAACGACAAAGCCATTTTGGAACAAAGCCGCCATGGAAAGTGAAAGTACCAGGGAAAACGCCACAGCAAGATTCAAACCCATGAAGATGCACACCACCATGGCGCCGGCTGCCGCCGGTATTCCAAAAATGGTGATATTTGCCGGAATGGACAAGGTCGTGTCATGAATCATCGTATCCATGAAAGTGGCGGAAAATTTTGCGAAGACAAAAAACATAATGAGCATGCAGGAGAGAAAAAACAGATTCTTATTGTTGCGAAGCGCCGAATCCTTTTCGATATTCACATATAAGACATAAATGATGAGCAGCACCGACAGGATGATCGAGGCACCGCCGATGCTGTTTTTGAAGAGATTTTTGTTGCGCAGGGTATCCTGAAGGGCTCTTAATTTCAGGAGCTGGAATTCAGTGACCCGCTCACCTTCTCTAAGCAGCATCTCTCCGGATTTGATTTTATACATAATGGGTCTTATCCGGGAGACGGCGTTGTTCTTCCTCAGTTCGGTCTCATTGATATTCAGTGTAATGTTCGGCTGGATGAACCGCTGGGCAAAATCGACGATAAGATTTCTCACGGTATAGCCGACGTTCCGCAACAGCGGTTGCCCGATAATACGGACCATCGCTTTGGCCTGATCGAGACCGTAGAAGGATTTCAAGCCCGTCTCGACCCTTTCGGTTTGGGACTCGATATCGCGAAGAATGATGCCCTTGTCATACTCGTTTAACAAAAGCTCCTTGTTCGTGACAACGCCGTTATGCAAAATTTCGATTAAAATGCGGTTGATCAGTTGGCTGATGTCTGCGGAGAACCCTTCCTTTTCAAGGATGGTGAAGGCCCCTTCGCTGATGGACATGCCGAGTTTTTCTTCGAAAATCGCCTTAGGGGCCCTGTCGCCTTCGGTAATCTGTTCGGAGTATAAGCCTGAACCCGGCTGTTTGGGATTTTCCAACAGGGGTGATTCTGCAGGAGGCTCACCGGCCGATATCATTTTTCGCAAATGCTCGAAGGCATCGGAAACCCTGCCGGTCAGCTTCGAAGCAAGAGAGGAGTTGTAGTCATAGACAGTCAGCACCTGATCCTCGGCAGCCTTCCGCTTTTCGAGTGTTGCGTCCCTGTCCTCTATGAAATAGTCAATCGGAGACTTTATGTCCTTTTCCGCCACATCCCCCAATGAATAATGGGTTGCCTGCATGACCAGGTCCGGATAGAGAATGATAGTGAAGATGACGGTGATCAAAAGGAGCATGGCGAATCGGATAAAATTGCTCGTTTCCAGCGCTTTTCGAACAGCGTCTTTGTTTCTTTCAAGCTTCATAGGCTTTTATCATCCGCGCATTTCGATGCACAACACGACATCAAAACAGGGAGTACATGAAAAAAATGCGCATCATATCAGTGGGTTCTGTGAAATCTGCTCTTTGCGGTCGCGGCGTGCCTCGTGTTCTTCATAGGCGTTGATAATTTTTTGAACCAGTTTATGTCGGACCACATCGATTTTTGAAAAATAAATAAATTGAATTCCTTCGATGTCCTGCAAAATGTTTTTGGACTCGATCAAACCCGATGGTTTCCCGCTCGGAAGGTCGGTCTGGGTGATATCGCCGGTGATTACGGCTTTGGATGAAAATCCGATTCGTGTCAAAAACATCTTCATCTGTTCCGATGTGGTATTTTGCGCTTCGTCTAAAATAACGAAGGCGTCATTAAGGGTTCTGCCCCGCATAAACGCCAATGGTGCGACTTCGATAACGCCTTGCTGCATCAAATTGGATATTTTTTCGAATCGCATCATATCGTGAAGTGCATCGTACAGGGGCCGTAGATAAGGATCGACTTTTTCAGCCAGATCTCCGGGCAAAAACCCCAGCGCTTCACCGGCTTCCACGGCCGGCCGGGTCAAAATGATACGGCTGACCTTTGCCTTCGACAGAGCCTCTACCGCCATGGCCATGGCCAAATACGTTTTTCCGGTTCCGGCGGGTCCGATTCCGAAAACCATGTCATGCGAACGAATGGCGTCGATATAATCCTTCTGGGATCGGCTTTTCGGAGTAATGTGTCGTTTTTTTGAGGTAATGAATACGGTGTCGAGAAAAATGTCCTTCAGTTTGGCACGAGGATCCGCACTGAGAATTCGAATGGCGTGGTCAACATCCGGAGAATAAATCGGATAAGCTTCTTTCAACAACCCGTATAGCTGCTGCAGTACATTGCGTGCCAGCTCGCTTCCGGCGGTGTCTCCTTTGATAAACACCATGTTTCCTCTGGCATGGATGTCGACACCGAAGGCACCGGCAATCCGTTGAAGATTGCTGTTGTGCTCCCCAAACAGTTGCCTGGCCGATTCATTGTCTGAAAAGCTTAAGGTATCTTGTTTTTGTTCTTCTGCCATATTATCGGATTCCGCCTGTCCATTTTTCCGACAGCAGGCGGAGTTCTCCATTTCGGAGAATTCAACCTATAACACACGTTGAAAAAAGAAATCAAACACCAAATAAAGGCCGGCCGAACTTCGACGCACCGAGCCGGGCGTTTAGTCGAATCCGCAGGATAAATAAATGAAAAATTCATCTTTCGGGAGTTATGACGTCCCGGTTCGATGTAAGACCCGAAAGCCGAATTCAAATAATCCGGCGTCCCGCAATTCGAGCGTCTTGTGAATAATAAGGAATGATTTTATTTTTTCAAGGGTTATCGGGTTTTTTTTTCGAGGCGGAGCGGATTGGCTTTGCGGCGATGCCGGTTCCATTTGCCGCCGCCGGGCGGGCTTGATGGGGCAATCCGGGAAGGGGGAAAAACACCTTGACGAGGGGCGATTTATTTTGGTAACGTCCGCCGAATGCCGTGATTCATTTCCGCATTCGGCGCTTATGAAGGCGCCTGAGCAACAACGGATGGTGCTTGCACCCATCCAGACCCATACACAGCCTATGAACCCACTGGATATTATCATATTGGTGATCGTTGGATTCTGTCTTATACGGGGTATTTTCCGGGGATTGGTTAAGGAGCTGGCGTCCATCACCGGTGTAATCGCCGGTTTATACGGTGCTTACACCTACTATTCGCATGTGGGAAGCCTGTTTTCAAAGTGGATATCCAACCCGGCGTACCGCCATATTCTGGGTTTTTTGCTGATATTCTTTTTTGTGCTCATTCTCGTTGCCGCTATTGGGGTGCTGATCAAATATGTCCTGAAAATCGCCCATCTGGGATGGTTCGACCGTATTTTCGGATCCGGATTCGGGTTCATTAAGGGAATTCTCATCGTTTCCGTTATCGTTTTCATGTTGACCACATTTCTCCCAAAAGGAACTGTAATTATCCGGGAATCTCAGTTGGCCCGGCATGCGATGGTGATTTCCGAGAAATTCGTTTTGATTGTGCCGGATGATATGAAAAAAGAGTTCAGGAGCAAATTTGACGCCTTGAAAAAATCCTGGCAAACCGGAAAGCACACCGTATGACATCCGGCATATCCGACCTGATTCATCTTATCGAGACGCTTCGAGGGGACAAGGGCTGTCCCTGGGATCGAAAACAAACGCCCCAAAGCATGGCCGTTTATCTGGTTGAGGAAGTATACGAACTGGTCGAGGCCATCGAATCGGGTTCTATCGCCGACATCTGTGAGGAATTGGGGGATGTTTTGTTTCAGCTGTTGTTTATCGTCAGCCTGTATGGCGCGTCCGGGGATTTCACGTTGGCGGATGTCACAAAAAAAATCCGGGAAAAAATGATTCACCGTCATCCGCATGTGTTCGGTGATGCTTCCGTGGAAACCGCTGGAGAGGTAAAAGAACAATGGCGCAGAATAAAGGCGATGGAGCATCCGGAGGACCGGAGGAAGCCATCCGTTCTCGACTCCGTCCCGCGCAAGCTTCCTGCATTGATGCGTGCGTATCGTATTTCGGACCGTGCCGCCGGCTGTGGATTTGACTGGGATGATATAGGCGGCGTAATTGAAAAAACAGAAGAGGAATGGGCTGAATTCAAAACCGAGCTGGAGAAAGAGAAGAAATCCGGCAAGAACAAACTCATGCTGGAATTCGGGGATATCGTGTTCACATTGGTGAATGTGGCCCGTTTTGCCCGCATTCATCCCGAAACGGCGTTGTCCGCCTCCACGAAAAAATTCGAGAAGCGGTTCCGGTTTATGGAAAAAGAGCTTCGGAAAAAGAATCTCAGGCTTGATAACGTTCCCCGGGATCAGTTGGAGCGCCTCTGGGGGGAAGCGAAAAAAGCGCTCGGATAGAACCCGTCGATGGGTTCCGCCCGCCTCCGGCTGCCGGTCCGGCCCGAGGGTATGGAAGGTCAACGGAAGACGCCGTTTTCTCCGGCTTTTTCATTGAGCTATGCCGGGTGCTTCATGTTCCGGTACTGCCGGACGAATCGGCGATGGCTGTCGAAGGCGATTTCCGGCAGGTCGTTTAACGGAAACCACCCGACTTCGGCGGCATCATCCCCGGCAACGGGTGTTCCGGAGAATCGACGGATGAGATAACCGATCATGAGGATGGAATGGTATTGAATACTGGGGTTGGTGGAAACACCAAGGAGCTTTATCGCCGAGCCTGATAATCCGGTTTCCTCTTTCAGTTCTCTCAGTGCGGATTTATCCGGAAACTCCCCCAATTCAACAAATCCCCCCGGCAGGCACCATTCACCGATTCGTGGTTCGACGCTTCTTTTCACAAGGAGCAGGTTGTTCTCCTCCTCGACGACTACAACGCATGTAGCAGGCACGGGGTTTTGATAAATCGGAATGCCGCACGCAGTGCAAAACAACCGTTCATAGCCGTCAACGGTTTTCCGGATAAGGCGTTTTCCGCAAAAATGACAGTAGGATATAGGGCGCAGATAGATGGATAGGCTAGTCGTCAAAAGTTCCTGCCTCTCCTTTATCGCTGACGATGCGCAATGCCCCCTCCCTGATTTTTGCAGGTGTCCAATCGTTCGGATCCGCCAGGCGTTCGGCCTTGGGACCGGGATCATATATTCCCGTATCCAGGATATGTTCGATGGCAAGCGGAGCCGTATCCCGGGAATTGAAAACGTTTACCAGCAGATTATACACGAAGTCCGCGACGCGGCTTGTCATACGCTCCCGGACAGCCTTGGGCTGGCCCAACAGTTTGTTTTCAAAAACAATGTTTAACTTTTTGTAGTCGCCGGCCTTCAAGGAGTGGGCGTCGGCATACGCTTCCATTTCGGCCCACATCGATTCGGAGACGCCCGCATCGAGGAGCTTTTTAAACCGCCCCTGATCATCGAGGATGGCATTTCCGTAATCGTTGACTTCGAGTCCCCACGAGATCATCTGAAGCGATGTCGCGACATTCGCCTTGGTGGTCCGGGTACGGGAGGCGATTTCACGCAACCGCTGAGAACTGTTTCCCGATGTCCCATGCTGGGCTCCGGAAACATGATAATCACGAAGGGCATCGTGGATTTGTGTTGTTAAATCCACTTGAATTCCGAATTCGCCGGCCTCGATGCCGTGGGTGGTGCCGTTGTTCAGGGCGATCCAATCGGGAAAAATCGTATGGGCATTAAGCCCCTGGATCAAAAACAGGGCCTCCTCGACTGTGGAAAGACCGGTCTTTCCTTTTATTTCACCAACTTCCGTTTCAAGTCCCGCCCAGGCGGGGACATACGGATTCAGCATAATACCGGCCAGCAGGTTTTTGTCGTCCGTCATATGGGAAGCATCAATGGCGATGGACGTGATGCCGGCATCGAACATAGAGGGTATTTCGGTTTTTGCCGTTTCGATATCCTGATCGTTTTTGATGCCGTAATGATCCGCATGAACGGCCACGGGGACCGTGATGTGCAGTTCATTGCAAAGCGCATTCACGATGCGGGCGATATTCCAAAAGTTGACCGCGCAATACGCATTAGCGCCGCCTTCCGATTTCGCAATTTCGATGATAAGGCAGGAATTCGCCTGCTGAGCGGCGATCAGGGCGCCCCGAATGACAAAATAATTGCGTCCATTGGCGGCTATGGCAATCGCGCCGCCTTTGGCAAGCATGGCGCGGTCGATAAATTTGCCGCTGACAATCAGGGCCTTTGAATGGGGAAACAGGTTGGCCACGTTTGGCGGTCGCCCGGCGTTGAGTGCGCGGTCGAAGGTGGTTGAATCGATCGTTACAGGCATATTTTACCTCCTTTTCTCAGGCAGTTCACTTGGGGAGGCTATTGCCGGGTTGCCCCGGCGGCCTTGATGTGTGCAATGATCTCACGTATATCTGTTTCAAATTTTTTGGGAGCTGAAATTTCGCCGTACCCTTTCTGGAACTGAAACAGGCCGTTATAGGCGGTGTCGTGAAAGGATCGGAACAAATAGGGAATATTTTCTTCGTCGAGCAAGGACATAACCATTTGCGCCTCGATGATGTTGTCGAGAACGGCAATTTTTACAAAATCGTTATCGTCGGTGGATTTCACGCCTCGAGTCCGGATAAGCAAAACCATTTATTTTGAGATCATTTATTTTGAGAACCTTCTGCCAATTTAAAATGGATCGGCGTCTTTGTAAATAAAATAATGGCCGCCGATGGATTCGTGTCTATCCGGAAATGAGAAAATTCGATTCAGTTCAAGGCGGCCGGTAAATTTTAACCGCAGGAATACATAATGTATTTTGAGGATTAAAATTTTTCGGCCAACGCCGAAATGGAGCGAATCAGCCGTTTCTGGATGGACCCGAATTAAGCCCTTCTACTAAAAGGGGTTGTGAAACACGAATATCCTGGTGTATATAAAGGTCGACTTCGGACGGGCCGGGATTTTCGGTGAATTCCCGCCGTACTCGATCGCTTGAGGATCTTTTTCCCTACAGCCTCGTCGGTTTTCCTCTTATCCGATTTCGGCGCAGGTTATTTTTAAGCGGCAAAGATAGGACGAAAAATGGCATTCAGACGTTTGTGTTCAGGGGTTTTATACATCATTTTTTTAGGATTAATCGGCTGCGGCCCCGCTCTTGTCCAAAAACCGGCTCCGCCCGTTGACACGGGTTTAGACCGGTTTTCAGCGGCTGAAAAACGCTTTCAACAAGGCGACTACGAGGCAGCCCTTGCGCAATACGCAGCCGTTGTCCAACACTTTCCCGATGCCCCCTTTGCTCCGGCTGCACTGATGAAAATGGGCCGGATATATGAACTTCGGAATGATTTCACCCTGGCCTACAACGCATATGAACGGATTTTATCGGCATACCCGGATACCGTTTATGCGCCGGATGCCGGGGTCGAAATGCTGTCGATGCTGTACAGGCAGGAAAACTATATCGAACTGATCCAGCAATCGTCTCAGTTGCCGAGTGCCGCCTTTACACCGATTCATATCATGAGAATTTCCACCCTGGTCGGGGATGCCTTCGTTGCCTTGGATGCCCCTGTCGAAGCGGCGTACGCGTATGTCAACGCCTTAGGACATGCATCATCGCCATTGGGAAGGCAGACCGTCATGGACCGGCTTGAAAGTGTCGTTTCCGCCCTGTCTGCAGAGGATCTTCACATGCTGTCATTGAGGCTCAAAGATCCGAGAGATGTTGAGCTGGTGCAATCCATTTACAAGGAAAAATCGATTCGAACCGACACCATCGGATGCCTGCTGCCCTTGAGCGGGGCCTACGAGGTTTACGGAAACAGGGCGCTCAAGGGCATCGAGATGGCCTTGAACCGCTTTTCCGAAATCCGTCAAATCAACTATAATATCATTGTCAAAGACACGCGATCCGACGCGGAAACGGCCCGTAATTGTGTTTTGGAGCTGGTGGAAGAAAAAGCCGCCTGTATTATCGGCCCGATCGCCACCGCCGATTCGGCAGCGGCGGCAGCCCAGGAAAACGGCATTCCGATGATCGCCTTATCCCATATGGACGGTGTTCCCGAGGCCGGAGACTTTGTTTTCCGAAACTTCATCACTCCCGGGATGCAGGTTGAGACCCTCGTTTCCTACGCTGTCAATGAGCTTGGCGCCCGCCGGTTTGCCATTCTCTATCCGAAAGAAAAATACGGCGTGTCTTTCATGAATTACTTCTGGGAAGAAGTGCTTCGAAACGGCGGGGAAGTGGTCGGTGCGGAATCCTATGAATTGGACCAAACGGATTTTGAAGCGCCGATTAGAAAGTTGGCGGGCTCGTACTATGATCTTCCGGAAGATATAAAACCCGGTGCGGGGTCGCCGGATGTGTCCAACGAAGAGCCGGACCCATTGGATGAATCGAATGAAGAGGACCTTCCTACGGTCGATTTCGACGCCCTTTTTCTTCCGGATGCCCCTAAAAAGGCCGGGTTGATCATTCCTCAGCTGCTTTATTACGATGTTGAAAATGTGGTTCTTTTGGGGACAAATCTATGGCATTCGGATGAGTTGATTAAAATGGCGGGACGTTACGCCCAAAATGCCGTTTTAACGGAGGGTTTTTTCGTCGGCAGCCGATCGGCACTTGTGAAAGCCTTTGTCTCCGATTATCGAAACACGTACGGGGAAGACCCCGGTTTCATAGAAGCCGTTTCCTATGACACCGCGATGATGCTGTTTACGCAATTGGCGGAAAATACGATGTCGCTCAGGAGTGAAGTAAAGGATGCCCTGGCCCGCATGCCTTACTACGAGGGGGTCACCGGACTGACGGCGTTTACCGACACGGGTGAAGCACGAAAACGGTTGTATCTTTTGAAGATCCGCAACAACCGTTTTTTGGAACTTGAATACTGATGCCGACTTCTTCCAACCACACGCATTCAACAGGTTGACCGGGAAAAATGAATCCCTTGTATTCGATCTATCGGCAGTTCACGAATCTTGTTTTCCTGCTGGGATTTCCGGTATTGAAAGTGTACTCGAATGTGAGCGGACGGTATACTCAAAGCCTGGATCAGCGGCTTGGATTTTATTCGCCGGAAATTGTGAAATTAAGGCCCGACGGCCGCAGAATATGGCTGCATGCGGCTTCGGTCGGAGAAGTAAACGTCGCTGCGGTGATTGCCGAAGAACTTCAGCGCCTGTCTCCGGAATCCTCGGTGTTCTTGTCGACGACAACGGAAACCGGGTACGGGATTGCCAGGGAAAGAGTGCCGGCCGTTCCTTTGGTGTATGCACCCGTAGATGCGACATTTGCCGTTAAAAAAGCCCTTTCTTGCATAAAGCCGGAAATGCTGGTGTGCATCGAGACGGAAATCTGGCCCAACTTGATCGTTGAAGCCCATCGGACGGGCATTAAGACGGTTATGGCCAACGGCCGGATTTCGGTTCGATCCTGCAGGCGGTATGAAAAGATTCTGCCGTTTTTTCGGGAAATTCTGAAGCACATGGATTTCTTCAGCATGATTCATGAAGAAGACGCCGAAAGAATTTGCAGAATAGGGGCTCCCCGCGACAGGGTGTTCGTAAACGGCAATGCAAAGTACGACGGGCTCATTCGAAATCATTTGCGCGTAAACCTTGATGGGATTCGCAGGATCTATTCCCTGACGGGTGACGAAACGGTGATTGTTGCCGGCAGCACGAGGAAAAACGAGGAGTCCGTCGTTTTCGATGCTTATGAAAAGATCCGTCGAAAAATTCCCGAAGCCCTTCTTTTTATCGCTCCCCGGCACATCGACCGGGCTTCCTCCATTTATGATCTCGCCGTGGAAAGGGGATTCGATCCACAACTGCGCTCCGGATTCAATGGACATCACGCCCGGCGCACCGCAAACATCACGATTATGGACACCATCGGTGAGCTCGCCGCCGTATACGGCGTATCGAGTGTCGCTTTCTGCGGCGGCAGCCTGGTGCCGCTTGGCGGACAAAACCTGCTGGAGGCGGCCGTCTGGGGCAAACCCGTGTTTTATGGACCCTACATGGAGGATTTCCAGGAGGCGAAAGACCTCGTCGAAGCCGCTGTGGGGGATGCTTTTTTGGTGAGGAGCGGTGAAGAATTGGCTGAAAAAATCGTGTTTTACCTGATGAATGAAACGAAAAGACGTGATTTGGGGCGGAAAGCAAAAAAGGCGGTGCTGGACCATCAAGGGGCGGCACGAAGGCATGCGGAAGGAATCCTTCACCTCCTCGAATCCGACAGGGGAGAATAAACTGATGGAATTTCAACTTGCCAAACAGTATTCCGTGTTTTTAGAAAATCGTGTCGGAGCACTGGCGGAGTTGTGCCGATTGATTTCGGATCAGTCGATCAATCTGTATGCCGTCTGTGCGATCGACACGGTCGAAGAAGCCGTCCTGCGGATTGTCCCGGAAAAAGGCGACGAGACCCGCCGGGCCCTGAAAGCCGCCGGTTTCCGGGTTATCGAGGCGGATGTATTCCTGGTTACGATTCCAAATACCCCCGGCGCAACCGGCCATATAGCGGCCATTCTCGCCGAGAACGGCATCAATATCGATTACATTTATGCATCCGTTCATGGAAGCAACGATCGAACATACCTGGTGGTGAAAGTGCAGCAGATAGAAGAAACAAAACGCATCCTGAAAGGGAATCCATAATGAAGGCTGAGATTTCATGGAAAGCGAAGCGGTTGAACCTGCGCGAGATGATCGAGAAAAAAGGTGATCGGATTTTGATCGGCATCGGCGTAGCAAACGGCTACGAGGCGCGGCAGCTCCACCATACGATTTATGAGCTCGAGGCTCAGGCGGCCGTGCCGGAATTTGTCGGCGGTTTCATTACGTTCGTTTCCGGATATCTGTGCGCCGCCGGGTACGGGCTGCCGGACATGGGATACATTCTCAGGGCGGAAGTCGCTCAGCAAACGAACATTATCGAGCAGGCCACCTGGTTTGCCGCATTGGATACGGGAAAACCGGCCTTTCCCATTGGAGTGGATATCGATACCGGGTACGGCAATGAGGCGGCATCGGTCGTTCTCACCTGTCGTCAAATGCACAAACAGGGCGCGCAGTATGTGCAACTTGAAGATCAATACGCGATCAATAAATCGTGCGGTCACATGGAAGGTGCCCGGGGAACGGGAAAACAGGTCATATCCGCCGAAGAAATGATCGAGTATCGACTGAAACCGGCGGTCAGCTATGCCGGCAGTCAGAGCGATTTTCTTGTAATGGCCCGGACGGATGCCATATCACCCCTCGGATTCAACGAGGGAATCCGTCGCGGCCTGCGGTATGGGGAGGCAGGAGCCGAACTCATTTTTCTAGAAGCTCTGGAAGGCGAATCCCAACTGCTGCAGGCGGCCGATGCATTCAAGGGCTCCGGGGTCGTTCTTGTCGCCAATATGATCGAAGGCAGTCCGAAAACCCCCTATAAGAGCCCGCGTGAACTCTACGAGATGGGATACGGCATGGCGCTTTACCCTATCGGTACGCTCCTTGCCGGCCGCATGGCCCAGCAGCGCTACTTCAATATCGTCGGAAGAGGGGATTCCGTGATGGCGGGTGTTGAAACCCGGCCGGAGAGGTGGTTCGAGGGCTTCAATACCGTCATCGGCCGGGAGCAGACGGAGCGGATCAACCGCTTCTTTATGGATTCGATCTGAATCGTCCCATCCCGCTCTTCCTTCTGATCTCCGATTGCACTAGCGTACACGGCGGATTATCCCTTGACAGCAGAAGCTGTTTTTTATAGGTGGAAAACTTCTATTTCAGTTGTTTTAAAGGGTCTCGAACATGGGTGTCGTGGGGAAAATCGTCGGCGGTACGATCGGGTTTGCCGTAGCAGGCCCCCTGGGGGCTTTAGCGGGAGCGGCCTTCGGACATGTACTCGATGCTTCCGGGGAAATGGACGAGCCGCGCCTTTCATGCCGAAAATCCCCGCAGTCGATATTTTATGTGGCGGCGTTTTCCATGCTGGCCAAACTGGTCCGTGTGGATGGACCGGTGAAACAGAAGGAGATGGATGCCGTTACACGTCTGATGGTCGACGATTTGAACCTGGATGCGCTCGGCCGGAACACGGCCATGCACATTTTTCATTCCGCCATGGATACCGACCGGCGTTTTGAAGACTTTGCCTTCCAATTTTACGCCGAATTTGCAAACCGGCCGCAGTATTTGGAATTGATGATCGACATTCTCGTTCGTATTGCTTCGGCTGATGGAAGGATAACGCATGACAAAGAAAAACTCGTTCTGGCCGGTGTCGACATATTTCATCTCAGCCGCCGGTATTATCGATCCGTTCTTCAAAAATATGCAAAAGGCGCCGCCGGCTCATCCTATGCGGTTTTAGGCTGCACTATCGACGATTCGGATGATATGATCAAACATCGATACCGCAAACGGGTCAGCGATTTTCATCCGGACAAGATCGCATCGAAAGGGCTGCCGGAGGACTTCATTCGGTTTGCCAACGAGAAATTTCAAGAGATACAAGCCGCATATGAGGATATCAAGAAAAGCAGGGGGTTGAGATAGATGCTTCGGCTGAATGCCGGCCGTATCCACCATTTTTAAATGTTATTTGCCTTTTTTCACCTCTTGCAGTATACTTTTCACCGATATGATCCATTTCAGAAAGGATACCCGATAATGGATTTATCCGGTCAGTTGAAAGTACCCGATCCCGATCCCCACTTTTTTATTCTGAAAGCGGACAAAGAGAATCTCGCACGATTTCACCGGATGTCTGAAACGCATCCGGTGAATATTCTGATAACGGGAAACCAGGGCTGCGGAAAATCTTCTCTGGTCAGGCAATTCGCCCATATCTGCACCAGGCCCATGGCGACCTTTCAGATTGGACTGCTTCTCGAGGCGGGGCAGCTTTTCGGGCAGCAGCGGCTCAGATCCGGAGAAACGTACTTTCAGGAATTTCTTTTTCCAAAGGCCATTCAGACGCCGGGTTGCGTCATTCATCTGGAGGAGATCAATCGGACCGAAAGCCCGCATGCGCTGAACGAACTGTTCAGCGTATTATCCGAGGACCGAAGTATATGGATCGACGAACTGGGCTTGATCAAGGTCGCACCGGGGGTGATGTTTTTTGCAACCATGAATGAAGGGGAGACATTCAGCGGCACGGACGATTTGGATGAGGCCTTGAAGGACCGGTTTTACAGGGTTCACCTCGAATATTTGCCCCAACCCATAGAAAAGGAAGTGCTCATCCGAAAAACCCGAATCGATGCGGCCGCGGCGGATCGGATTTTGAAAATAGTCAACCGTATTCGCAACAACGACCAGATCGAAATGCGGGTCTCCATCCGGCATAGCCTTATGATGGCCGAGTTGGTCGCCATGGGCGCATCGCTTCGTGAAGCCCTGATTTACAGCCTGCAAATTTCCGTTGACACACTGGAATCGCTTTTGCTCTCCATTCAGGTGGAAACCGGTGAAACACAAGCAGAAGAGGCATCCTACTGCCTGTACCTGCCGGACACGGCATCATGAATTTACCGCCGGCGATCACGCCCACGAGCTATTCCAAGTATTGGCGCATCAACCGCTCTTCCAATGAAACCGCTGAATTGGCCCTTGCCTTAAGGGCCGTGCGAAAGGTGGCCGGTCATATCGGAAAAGCCGTCAAACCCGTATACTGGAAAGGAATGACTGCAGATGACGGCCGTTTTATTTTGCTGGATCCGGAAAAAACAGAAGGGGAATACCCGATCCCACACGACACGTACGACCAGCTTGTCGGCCAGGTCGTGCGTGAGGGGTTTCTGGCCATGGAATTTCATGAATGGGTGAGGAAACATACCGCGGCACCGTTTAAAAACCTCGATGAGCATACCATGCCTTACCTCGACAACCTGGTTACCGCTTCGGAAAATATTTACATTTATGAGTTGGTAAAAGACAGCATTTGGCACTTGTATTTATCGCGGTTTTTTCGCCGCGCCTTTTCGGAAAACACAAGAGATCCGGCCCTGCCCCCGACTGCGGAAAGCGCGTTCGCCGTCTGGCAGGGTTACGGGTTCACCGGCCGTATTCCGGACCATCTTCATTTTTATTACACGGAGCTTTTTGCCGTTTTAGCGCCGTATAGGGCACGCATTCGGGCAGTGGCGGCACACGATGCCATGAGCGCCAGAAGAAAAGAAAGAACAGGCATTTACCGAATGATGTGGCATGAGGTTGAACCGGTTGTATCCCAATGGCGCCGGTTTGCATTGAACCCGGATGCGGTGAATATGTATGATGAAGCGGGTCCTGAAAAAAATGTGGATATCGGGGAAGATGACGCTGAAAATGAGGATTCGAACGGCCGTGAGGAGACGGAATTTGCACAGGGGCTTCGTCAGGGACTGGCCGAGGAGGTGAATGCATACCTTCAGGAAGAGCCGCTGAAATTGCACAGCACGGCCGTTGCTGTGGATGAACCCGGAGCCCGCCCCATGGAAACCCGGCTCGTAAAAGGCGAAGTGGTTTCAAGCATTTCACCTGACGCCGTTCAGGTCCGACGATTGAGAAAAATCTTTAAAAAGCAGGATTCGATGATCCGCCGGGCGCGCATTCGGCACGTCAGGCGAGGCCTGAAAGAGGGCAAACTGGACCCGGCGCGGCTTTACCGGGTGCCCCTTGACGGCAAGGTGTTCAAAAAGAGGCAGGGACCGGGAGAAGACAAGTACCGGCACATATGCATCGTTGCGGATGCATCGGCATCCATGAGCGGCAAAGAGGAACCGGGCCGCACCGGCAGCCGGTCGCGAAGGCCGTGGGAAATCGCTGAAAAGAGTTTTGTATCCCTCGCAGCCGCCGCACGGGGATACGGGAATGTTTTTGATATATACGCCTATCACGCGGAACGGCATGTCTGCCTGTTGACGCGGCTGTATCACGGCAAAACCGTTTATTCCGTCACGCCTTCGGGACGGACACCCTCGGGACAGGCCATAATGGCTGCAGCGATGCTGCGGAAGAAGAGCGGAAAAAACCGGTTGATCATTCATATTACGGATGGTGCGGCCAATTGCGGTTTGAGCCTTGGGGAAGCCCTTGGGTACTGTCGAAGCCACGCCATCGACGTGGTGACACTCGGATGTGGATGCAACCGCCAGACACGGGACTTTTTGAGGGAATTTTTTCCTCCCGGACACCTCTATTTTTTAAAAAGCATTCATCACCTTTCCGATGGGCTCGAACATTTGCTGCGGCAACGCATACTACAAGCTATCCCAAAATAAATATTTTGGTTCAAGATCAAGACAAAACCGCATGTTAAGCCGCAGGCATACTCATGTATGTTGATGACTTGACATGAGGTTCAAACGAAGATATTGGGACAAAAGATTATTTTGAGATAGCTTGTAAAAGCTGCATAGACCATCGGAAAGTATGGGGCGCCGCTTTTTCAAAGCATCTCGAGAAACGCCTGAACCCTCGTGCTGATCTGTCCCGATTTGATCGTGTTATACTCCCGCTCGAGCTCGATTACCGGCACGCCGCCATCCCGCCGAAGGCGGTCGGCAAGCAGTTTTCGCAATCCGGCGAAATGATCGCAGAATTTCAATCGGGCGCTGATGACGCCCTGTATATCGAAATCTTCGATGATTTTTTTGATGACTGCATAGGTTCTATCGAAGCCGTCAATGACCGACGGGCAGGGAATTCGTGACATGTATCGATCTGCGATCGCCTCGAGAGGATCCGATAAACCCTCGTCGATCATATTCATATAGTGACGAAGACCGAAACAGAATCCATCCGCCACGACCCGGGCGCCCCTGCTTTCGATAAAATCGATAAAAGCCGGTGAATCACACGCACCCCCGATCATCATGAGCCGGGGCAGAGGGTTTTCCGAGTTGCGGCGGCTTTCGAGATGCGGCAGCAGCGCTTCTAATTTCTCGTTGAACATTTCTCTGGGAACGGTCATTCCGGCGAGGGCGATCTGCATGTATTCCGCACCTGTCAATGGGGGAGACTGTGCTTTTCGCATGTCGTTCAGCCGGGCCATGAGCTGCCGTGTTCGATTGTAAACCGAAATGCTATGCCTCAGATCGTCGTGTGAAACGCTTCGGTGAAAGTGTTCTTCTAAATGCTCGATCAGGCGTTTCATCTCCTGGATGAACCATTGTTTGGCGCCTGCTGTCGTGGTGTGCGGCATTTGGAAATAGTGGAAGAAGGCGTATTCGGATTTATCCGCCACCTCACTGACCAGGCGGAGATGGTGATCGCAGGTGTTGGTCGCGACGAAGCCGTCCAAAAAATCCAGCTTGCCCAGGATGAGGTATTCCAGCACCGATCGCGTGTAGGAGCAGTTGATTCGGTGCAGGTGGGCATCCGCATGTTTCGTGTCCGCAAGTCCGGGTGCGCGAACCCTGATCGGCAGTATGCCCGCGGCATGAATGACTTCTTCCGGTATGCCGGAGCATTGTGTTCCAAGAATGCGGCCGCCGTTCGTGCGCCGGTTGAGCGCTTCTGCGGCGGCAGGATGATCGGCTGCCTCTCTGAAAAATGCCAGGCTTTCCATATGCATTTCCATAACATTAGGCGTTTATCGTGGCGAAAAAATCTTCGATTTGCTCTCTCATGGGTTCGGCCGATAAGACACGGTCATCGTTGTAATCCAGCTCGATAAACAGCACGGGGATGCCCTCTTTTTGAAAATAACGGCGCATGATGCCTGCGGCGCCGCAGATGCTGTTGCACCCCACGTGGAGGGTGAAAATCATGCAGTCGCATCGGTACTGGTGAAACGTATTCATCGTGTATTCGATCAGTTTGCGCGTGTCATACCGCATGAGCGACATGGTCAAATCCAATCCCTGCCAGGCATACCCTTCGAGCATGGTATCGAGGTCCGTGGTATCGATGGGCCGCAGAATCGGTGAGGACGCCAGCATGGATGTGATCACGCATGCCCCGAGTTCGGTTTCCATCCAGGTGAAAAATTCGCTGTCAAAGGTGGGTGGGACATGGCCCCACATCACCCGGTGCTTTTCTTCAAAGGGGTTGGTGATGCCCGCTTTGATTCGCCGGTATACTTCCCGGTGAAACGTTTCGGTGTTTTTCGTGTTGCGGGGATGTCCGGCCGAACCGATAAAACTCATATAGGGAAATCCGCGCAGGGATGCCGGCAGCGGGGAGGGTTTCATCGTATAGGCATCTGAAATATCGACGAGAAGTTCGTAGGCCCTGTTGGATTCTTCCACGATGCGCCGGAATTTTTCAAGGTCGAACGTTTTTCCCGTGACTTCTTCCAGAAACGGAATCAATTCCCGTTTGATTTGCTGCCCGTACCAGTGGGCCGCCTCTTTTCCGTAGGTATAGGGCGCTTCAAGAAACAGAGTGGGAATGTCTGTCGCCTGCTGCATGACAGGGTAGGCGAGGCGGGTGCCGTCGCATGGCGCCGAACAGGTCACGAAGCACGCGTTTTCGGGAAATTCTCCCGACAATGCCGCACCCATGATGAAACGGTCGGTGGAGCAGACATCCGACGGCAGCCCGGAGGATTCCGCCTTTTCGATAAAGTCGTAAAAGACTTCCTTGTTTCCGGCGGTGAACATCATGGGAAACGTTTCCAGGCAAAGGGGCGCACAATCGAATGCATAAAAAAGTTGGGGGGTTAATCCGAATTCGAATAAGGCCACTTTCCGGTTCGTATCTTCAGCCGCGGCAAACAGGTCATCCAGCCGGCCGTGCGCATCTTCAAGCCGCAGCAGCTGGAGGCGGATATCAGGATGATCACTCATGGTTTGAAGCATTTCAATCCCCGGCCGGATACGATTTTCAACCATTTCCCGGGTCCGTTTAAATGATGTCATCGATCATCTCCCTTGCGGCTGGGTAATTTTCGTTGCCTTGCCTAATCGGCCTGAAGTTTACCAGTCGAAGCGGTAGTACCCCAATGCCGTGTCCAGCAGGGCCCGCTGAGGACCACCCAGCCACAGCTGAAGTATTTTCACGTCCCGCAAGTACTTTTCGACATTGTAGTCAAAGGCATACCCGTAGGAACCCATCAACTCCATGGCTTTATTGGCTACCCAGAGGGTAATGTCGCACGTATAGGCCTTGGCGGCGGAACATTTCGAAAGAAGCAGAGGCTCGCCCGCAGTGCCGTAACGGCCGCTTCGTATCATGCGTTGGACCTGTATGGCGTATGCCCTGGCCGATTCGATTTTAAGCGCCATTTCACCGATGATTCCGGCGTGCATCGATCGTGCACGGACGGGCCTTCCGGCGATCTCCCTGCTTTTGGTCCATTCAAGGACGATTTCCATGCAGGCCTGCGCCGCGCCAAGCGCGAATCCACAGGTGCCGATCCGCCCCACACCGACGATGTCATGCAGTATTTTTGCATCTTCCCCGGGCCCGGCGACCCGATTTTCCTTGGGAACCCTGACATTATCGAAAAAAATTTCCGTGTTGGTGTCCGTCCAGCACATACCCATTTTCTGAAAGGGTTTCGAGAAGGTCATCCCCTTGGCATCCGGAGGAACGTAGATCAGGGCGATACCCTCATCCCCCGTGTCCGGGTCCGTGGTGCAAATGGTGCAGTAGGTAACGTCTGCAATACTGGCGCCGCTGGGCCAGATTTTGTGGCCGTTGATGACATACTCGTCTCCATCGAGCACGGCAATGGTGCGTATGGTTTGCCCATGCTGGGTCGGATCTTCGGCATTGGCGCCGCCGGAAGGTTCGGTAATCGCCATGCAGCATCCGTGGGGGGAGTCATCACAGATTTTGGGTATGAACTGTTCGAGCAGGTCCATTCGTCCGGCTCTCAAGGCCGGTAGCATAACCCAGTTGATAATGCCCATGTGGGTGGCAAGCCCGGCATCACCCCGGGATATTTCTTCGGTTATCATTTCCCCGGCGATGCCGCTGACTCCTAAACCCCCGAATTCTTCAGGATAGATGGCGCGCTGAACCCCGATATCCACCAGTCCCTGGTGCACTTTTAAAAATGTTTCCGCGGCCAGTTTTTCGTCTCGGTGCCAGCCTCCGTCAAGGTCCTGCCGACGGGGCATGATTTCCTTGTCGACATATTCACGAACGGCACTGACGATCTGCATGTCTTCATCCGTTGCGTCGATGGCACCCAGATATTTTTTTCGTAGATCTTCAATTGAAGCCATGACCCTCCCCCTTCCGGTTTAGCGGTTCGCATGGAAAAAATATACTGCAATTACGTTTTGAGACCACTTCCAAACACAGTTGTATGCAGGCTGTTGAAAAAGTCGCAGCGGAAATATGCCGTTTCAGCGCGGCCGGCTTCAGGTGTGACCGACAGAATCCGCTGCTTTGCCGACCCGCGCCATATGTCTTGCCCTGATGCGGTTTGCCGTGCCGCCCTCTGAAGACGCTGCGGCTTTCTCCTTTTCGGAATTCTTGATGCCGTTGATCAGGATATCGATCGCTTTCGCATACATTTCTTCGGCATCGGTGAATGTGCCGTTGCGCAAAAAACGGCTGCAGTAATCGATCATGCCCAGAACGATAAGCCCCAACAGCCCCGTATCCACCGGCCGTATACGTCCTTTTTCGACATAATGATCGAATCCGCATGAAATCCGACGGGCCCGCCTCTGGATAAAGTCATCCAGCATACTGTTGAGCAGCGGCGGATCATTGACGATAGTGGCGCCCAGCAAATTCATAAAGTCGCTCCAGGAGGTTTGTATACCCAAAAAATCCCATACGCCGTTTTCCCTGGAAACGGCCATTTTGCTGCTGATGTCGCTATTGAAGGCATCGATCATATCCGTGAAAATTCTATCCAGACAGGCGACGAATGCGTCCCGTTTGCTCTTGAATTCGCGGTAAAAGGTATTCCGGCTGATCCGGGCCGATTGCGTGATATCGGTTATGGAAGTCCTTTCCAGCCCGTATTTCATAAACAGCGGGGCAGCCGCATCGATGATGTTCTCCCGTCTTGCGGAAGGCGTCGAGGATTCACTCCGATCGACGATAACCTGGTTTTTCAAAAGGGACTTGATCCGCCTCAGCGAATACCCTTCCCCTCGCAGATGCTTGATAAGACGAAGCCGGTTGATGTGCTCCCGGCCGTAATAGACCGTTGTTCTGTTCGCCTTGACACCGGGAGGCAGCAGCTTTTCCCTGATGTAAAATTTTATGGTGGACACCGGAACGCCGGAACGCTCCGACAGCCCGGATATCATGATCAGCGTTCGCATTTGGGGCATGGCTTTCACATCCGCTAAAGCGACACGGGACATTTTTCACAGGCCATTAAAGCGGCTCCATAGGCGGAAAGGGCCTGTGGATCCATGGCATACTCGGCAAGTGTTATGTTCAGTTCATTCTGCAGATCCCTGACGACGATCTCATTTTTAGCCAGGCCGCCGACCATCGCCACCTGTTCGTCAAGATGAATGCGCCGCACGGTTCCGGCGATCTTCCCGGCGACGGATAAGGAAATCCCGGCAAATATGTCCAGCCGGTCTTTTCCGTCATTGACATGGGTGATGACTTCACTTTCCGCAAAAACCCCGCACTGGCTGGTAATCGGCAGTGGATGCGTCGAAGCCAAAGCCGACCGGCTCAATGAATCGACAGGCATCTCGAGTGCGTGGGCCATAACTTCCATGAATTTTCCCGTCCCTGAGGCACATTTCTCGTTGGTCGATGATCCCGTGACCTTTCCGCCCGCATCCATGTTGAATGCTTTGATGCTCTGGCCGCCGCCGTCGATGACGGTGCGAATCTCAGGGTTCAGCGCTTTTGCAGCCCGGCTTAAGCAGATCAGTTCGGGGATATCGCCGTTTGCGAAGGGCACGGCCTTTTTTCCAAAACCGGTGGCCAGGCAGAAAGCAATTTGGCTTTCATCCAAACCGGCATCAGCCAGGGCCTTTTCCAGCACCTGGAAGGCGGCCTGTCGGGGCAGGCTGCTGTAAGGAAGAATGCTGACGGCCAGAATATTTCGGTCATCGATAAGAACGGCTTTTGCAGAAATGGTTCCTAAATCACATCCGGCGTATATCAATTTCGATACCTCCTTTAACGCATTAAGCGGTCCGGGCTTTCTTTTTCAGCCGTCGGCAGCGTTCACCGGCGAAAACGGCCGCACCGAGCGCTCCGATAATCTGCGGGTCTTCGGTGAGCGGCACAAATTCAATGTCAAGCATGTGTTCGAGATAAGATACGACCGCAGCATTTTTACAGACGCCTCCGGTGATGGTGATCTCCGGTTTTACGCCCACACGTCCGGCAAGCATTTTGACCCGTCTGGCCATGGATTCACATATTCCGGCGGCTATATCCGCAGGATTTTTATCTTCCATGAGGTAATGCATGATTTCCAGTTCTGAAAAAATACTGCATTGACTCGTGATGGTGAGGGGTTGTTCCGCCTGCCGGGCAAGTCCGCTCAGTTCGGAAAAATCAACCCCGAGGTACTGGGACATCAATTCGAGGGAGCGTCCCGTTCCGGCCGCACACTTATCGTTCATGACGAAGTCTTCGAGTCCCCCGTATTCATCAACCCGAATGGCCTTGCAGTCCTGCCCGCCGATATCGATGACGGTCCGTATGCCGGGTGCCAGGAAAAAGGCGCCTTTTCCATGGCAGGAGATTTCACTGATGTTGTGGTCCGAAAAAGGAATGGTCTCCCGCCCGTATCCGGTGGAAACAATATAGTCGATGTCTTCGTAAGAAAGCTTGAGTTTTGAAAGCGCCAGATCCATGACTTCCCGGGCCGACTGCTCGGCCCGGGGTCTGACCCGGATAATTTCAGCGGCTTTGATTTCGTCGTCTTCTAAAATAACGGCCTCAGCGGACAATGACCCGACATCGCATCCGGCAGCAATCATGATAAATTCTCCTTAGGTGTGACTGATGGTTTCCAGGAATTCTTCCAGTTGATCTTGAATAACTTCCATGGATGTGATGCGGGAATCCCATCCATCGACCTCCATTCGCAATGCCGGAACACCGAGTTCCTTCTGTATTCGGTCAGCGACAATGCGGTAGACGCCCCAAACCTGCTTGCAGGCGGCATGGCCGGTAAATACGATGCAGTCCGCTTTGTATTTTTCCACATAGTAGAGAAGATCCGATACCCACCCGCCGTGAAGGTCGTGGCTGCCCTTCAACTGTCGCGTCATGGGAAGATTCATATTGACGGCGGCAAGACCGGCCAGCATGGTCTCCGTGTCGCGGGTGTCGATATACGGCGTATGGTCGGCAAAAATCAGAAGGTCCATAAGGTAGGAAACGCCCATTTCTTCCTGGAACCATGCGTGAAAGGAGTTGTCAAAATAAAATCCCGTGTACATGAACATGAACCGGATGCGCTCTTCGGGCAGTACATGTTTTCCTTTTTTGAAACGGTCCATGCACCGGTCCAAAGCTATCTCATAGAAATCGACGGCGTCTTGAGTCCCGAGCTTGGTAAGTTTCGTCGCCAAGTGGTTCATGTTGTAGTAATTGGGAACCGGATTGGGGACATGGCGCTTGAGGTCGGTAATATCCATGGCCAGTTCGTTCGCCTGGTTGGAGAGTGTGCAGACTTCCCGAAGGCGGTCTTCGTCGAGCTTGTTCCCGGAAATTTCCTCGAGAACCTTAACGACTTCCTTGAAGCCATCGGTGTAGTACTTAAACGACCTTCGATCGTGATAGTAGGGGACGTCGATAAACAGTGTAGGAATGTCGAACTTCTCCCCCATATATTCGAATACTTTCGTATTCGGGTCACAGCCTCCCAGGGCCCCGTTGACCAACAGGTCGGGTTTTCCGAGAACACCGGCTTCCAGCAAGCCGACAACAGCCCGCTGAGCCGAGCACATGGTATCCGGAAGCCCCCGTTCGACGGCCAGATCCAGGTAAGGATGGATGCCTTCTTCGAGCGTCATGGTCATGGTGTCCAGGATTTCGACCCCCACCGGCACCATGTCCAGGGCATAGAAGATCTCGGGAGAGAAATTGAATGGAATGAAAACCACCTTTTTACCGTTGTCCTTTGCGGTAAGGACACTCTCCCAGTAGTTTCCCATCCCCCGGTTGAACACGTTGGACATTTTCCGAATATCCGGGTCCTTCGCCATGGTCAGAAACATTTTTCGCTGCCGCTCGGGCATGCTGTCCAGCAGCATTTTCACTTCGGGTGATTCAAAATCCATATCCTCCGGTATATTGGCACCCATCCTGAATGCCGCAACCATTCTTTCGAGTGCATTTGACGGTGTGCTCATGTTAATCACCAATCCTTTCAAGAAACGCTTGAATTCTGGTTCTTACGCGACCGGCGTCGGCCAGGGGCCCATACTGCCTTTCCAGTTCGATGACGGGTATGTGCTCTTTTTGGAGGTGGTGCTTCAACAGCGCGTTGTCCGTGCCATGCTGATCGCAGAATTTGATGTATTCCAGAACGGCGCCGTCGGCACGGGACCTCTCGATCTGATCCATCAGAAACGCCAGCCGGCGCTTGTAGTCGCCGGACATCCGGGGGCAGGGCTCATGTTCATAGTAACGACGGCAGAGCGCTTCAAAAGGATCACCGGTTTCCGGGGTCAGGTTCCAGAAGGACCGTGCACCGAAGCAAAGTGAATCCGACACGACCACGGCGCCGAGGTCTTCCACATTTTCGATAAACTCCGGATCGTCCATTAAACTGCCGGCGATAACCAGCCGTGTCTTGTCGTTTTTGGCCGGCGGCGACTTGGCGCTTTCCTCGAGGAGTTCGGACAATAGCCGATTGAAGGATTCCCTGGGCATCAGGTTGGATGCCGTGGTAATGGTGAGGGCTTGAGCGCCGGTAAACGGCGGTGAATCCGATGCCCTCAAGTCGTACATTTGTCTGAGGAGGCGCCGGGTCTCGTTATATACGGAAATCGCCCGGCTGAGCGCATCGGGTGAAATTCTTGCGGCAAACCGCTTTTCCAGGGCTTCCTTCATTCGAGTGACTTCTTCCGTAAACCAGGCAAATCCCGGCTCCGAAATGCGGTGGGGAACAGGAAGAATGTGCATAAAGGGCCGTGCGGCAATGTCATGGACGGCCCAGTTTTCATAGCATCGCCGGATGTGGTCGCACCCGTTGATGAATATTACCCCATCCAAAAAATCGAATTTCGATTCGAGCGCCGCTTCGAGACAACAGCGGACAAAACTGCAGTTCACCCGGGACATGTATGAATCGGCCTGTGATGTATCGGTGATGCCGCGTCCGGTAATGCGATAGGGCAGCATATCCATTGCGTAGAGCAGTTCTTCGGGCAGATAGGTGCAGGCATACCCGATCACTTTCCTGCCCTGTGCTTTCCACTCATCCACGTAGTGATTCTTCAGTGTCCCGGACACCGTCTTCAGTTCCTCAAAAGCGTTCACGTCACAACCTCCTTTGCCTGAAATTCCGGTTATGGGATCTCCGAATCGCCGGTATTGTATAAACCTGCATCGACCGGAGAACGAACGGAAAAGATATCAAAAAAGAAGAAGTTCCCATTTCCATGGATCGGAGAAAAACGGCTGTAAAAAAGGGTAAAAAAACTCAGCAGCCAGAGGTAAGCATTTCAATGCATGCCGATTGTAGTACAAAGCTGTATCGGACGAACGCCCTTTCCAACCTGATGGATCATCTTTTTGCATCGTGCATGCCGTGAGCCGATCCGCCGAAAAGATCGGCGTGTCCCAAGTATCAGCGCTTATATCGAGAGTCCGAATCAGAAAGGAAATGAGATTGCCAGTCTAATAAGAAAAATCGTTGATTGAAGACTACTCTAAAACCCTGTGAGTGTCAAGAAAAAATGCAAGGTTTCTTGCCTTATTTCGTGTTATCCCTGGAAGATATCGCCCGAATGAAACTATCGATTGGATAGCGGTTCGATCGCGATTGGACCTCCATATTAGATACCAAATAAATCTGATTTGGATAGTAACGGCGATGCCGATACGTCGGACACTTTATCCTATTCCAATCGCATCACGGCCGGCAGGTTCGTCTGTCGCAATTTTGGAACGGGTAGTATTATTTGGATGAAAAGTCATTGACTTTGGACCGCACATCTGGGAGTATAACAAGGCGGCATCACATGGGGTTCCAACGTAGATATCGGGACAAACGATTATGTCGAGGCAGCTTTTACAACCCCTCGCCGTCCCTTTGACATCCATACATTAGAGAGTGTCCATCCGGAAATGAGAAAATTCGATTCAGTTCAAGGCGGCCGGTAAATTTTAACCACAGGAATACTTGAGTATTTTGAGGATTAAAATTTACCGGCCAACGCCGAAATGAAGCGAATCAGCCATTTCTGGATGGACACTAGAGAGGATTCGGTCGTTGGATATCTTCGATGACACCATCGCCGAGATCCGGCAATGGTACGACAAACGGCGGCCCGGCGGAAACGCCCGGTCGTACACCATCGCCGATACCGGCGCTGCGGGCATTCGCAGTGCATCCGGTAAGCGCGATTCGGCGGTGAACATTATCTTGAAGGAAGACACCTACCTGGAACTGGGTCACCCTTCAGCCGGGTCCTGCAGCGCTTCTCTCGCCACCCGAAACGCCGATCTTGTCGTTGACGGACGCATTACCCTGACCGGACCGGATATTTTGGAAATGCATCACGCGCGATCGGCATTCGGGCAGATCATAATCGCCGCCATTCCCGGTCTGACCGGCATGGCGGAATCACAGGCAACGGCGGTTCTCGACGAAACGGCTTCAAAGATAGACCGCATCGCCTATGCGTCGGCCCAGGATGACGGGTATATGATTCGAAGTGTTCCCAATGTGATTTGGGCACGTGTCAGCAAAGACGCCGCCCGACGGGGATTTTCCTTAAAGCATCTCGGAGCGCGGGTGGTCGAGGCCGTCAAATACGGCTGTGACGGCGTGAGCGCCTGCGAAATCTATTTTGCCACCGGTGCGAAAGGGGACATCGAACAGCTGGATGACATTCTGGATGCCGCCAGGGCAAAAAGGAAAAAGCTCGAGACGTTCACCCTGCGGCCGGACGGCGATTATGAGTGTACCCAGGAGCAGGATTGCCGGACCTGTCCCGAGCAGGTGGTCTGCGATAACATACGGGACGTCATCAATATCCGGAAAGGCGACCGGGTCATCACCTTCGGCAAAGACGAGGTGACGATCGAAAAGCACGAGTAGATCGGAAAGATATGGAAACAACGGCCGGTCATAAAGCACTGATTGCCGTATGCGGCAAAGGCGGTAGCGGGAAAACGGCACTGGTTGGACTGTTGACCAAATACGTCCTCCAGAACGAAAAAAAGCGTCTTCTGGTGATCGATGCCGACCCCACGATGAATTTGTCACCGGTGCTGGGGATAACGCCTGAAAAAACCATCAATGACATACGGGAAAACATTATCAGCAGGGCCCGAACGGCCGGTAGAACCGAGAAGGAAGACCTTGCCCGTTCGTTGGATTACATGCTGTTCGAAGCGCTGATCGAGGCAGACCGGTTCAGTCTTCTGGTGATGGGGAGGCCGGAATCCCTTGGGTGCTATTGCCCGGTCAATGATTTTTTGAGAAGCGGCATCGAGACGCTTGCCGCAAATTACGACATCATCATTATCGACGGCGAGGCGGGGGTCGAACAAATCAACCGCCAGGTGATGAGGCGGGTGGACACGCCGGTCATCGTATCGGACATGTCCAATCGAGGGCTTCAGACCGCGGCTCTTATCAGAAGCGTTATCGCGTCCCATCAAAAGGCCTTCAGCTATAAACGCATGGGCTTGGTCTTGAACCGGGTGCGGGGTGAAGAAGACGCAATCAAGCCGTATGTCGAAAAGACGGGGCTTGATCTTTTCGGGTGTATTCCGGAAGACGGTTTTGTAACCCGTTTCGATCTCGAGGCGCGGCCGTTATTGGAACTGCCCGATGATTCACCGGCGTTTCGTGCGGCATCGGATATCTGGATACGCATCAATGAGGACTGACGCCTCACTGCTCCCAGCCGGTGAATACGGCATCCGGGTTGTCGAAGATTCGCGACAGCCGTTCCTTGGCATCCTTTCGAATCAGCGCCTTTGACGTCTCGTCGAATCCTTTGGATTCCATCCACCGTTCCAGCAGGGGGCTTCCAGGCATCCACAGCTCCATGGTTTCTTTTTCGGTTACCCATGCTTTCATCTTTATGCCGAATCGGGAAAGAATCTGCCAGACATTGTCACGATCGCGCCGGTCACAGTACACCATGAAAACGCATTCATTTACGCCGAGATTGGCGGACGGATTCCGGTCATACTTGATGCAGGGTATTTTTTTCTCCTCGACATAGGGATCAAGCTTCGTTGCCAGGTCGTCCAGCTGTTCTTTTTTTCCGAGAATAATCCACTTGCCCCAGTATTTCAGGACTTCAGCGTTTGTCAATTCCTTTCCCCGGTGGGTGGTGTATCGTTTTCCCATGAGCACGAACGGATGGTAGACAAATATGAAATGGGAATTCGGGTCATCGATAATCATGCTTACCCTCCCGCTGCCAGCGGAATGATGCCGATTTGATCACCGTTTTTCACCGGCGTCTCGAATCCAAGGAGATTGTTGATATTTTCTCCGTTGAGAAAAACGATTACGCCGGCCGGATTCCCGGAGCCGTCTGAGATGCGATTTAAAAATCCGGCATGCACCTTGTCGACATGGGCAAGACACTCTTTGATGGTGCCGCCGGAACACACGGCTTCATCCTTTCCGCCCAGCCAGTCGGACAATGATCCCGGAATGTAAATCGTAACCGGCATATACACCCCCATAAAAATAAAAGCACGAAATTCGAAACAAAATGGATGCCTTTTCGTGTTACACCACACGGGAAAGCAGTTTCAGCGGGCGCTTCAACATTCAACCGGTGGATCGTTGCGTTAAAAACGCCATCTCTCCTTTTTCATTCAGGTTCGGTCTTTTTCCGTAAATAAACGTCCATTTGAGCAGCCGCTCCATGGCCCGGGCCAGTTGGCCGAAGTGATCCAGAAACTGGATGGACTTTCCATACTGGCGGATCATGGCGTCCCGGTCCTTGTAGCCGCATCCCAGTGTGATCAGGTCGATATGCGCCTTGCGGCAATAGTCGATGCCGTATTGCACGTCGCATCCCAGGTTGGATTCTCCGTCCGTTACGTGAATGAGAATGTTGCGCTTTCTTCTTTTCGGCATGAGCCAGGCCGCGGCGATAATGGCCTGGCCCGATGCAGTCAGGCCGCTGGGAGGCACCGATTGGATGCGATTGTTCCGGATCAGCTGGGAGATCATCAGGATGCCGTCTTTTTCAAAATAGGCCAGGGCTTGCAGATGGTTGTGAAAACCGGTCAAGGCCTTGTGAATATTGGCAACGGTGTTTTCAACCATGCGCCACTTGTTTCCCCGCATCGAACCGCTGGCATCCATCAGCAGCGTGACATTCCAGTCGAGGTTGGGAAAATCGTCATGCTGCTGAAAGCAGCGCCCGGTGGTTGCCGCGCGGTACAGCCGGCGACGATCGATCTTTCCGCTGGGAAGTCCGCGGCTGATGATTTTATTCCGGCCGGCATATTGCCGGAAGGCGGCTTTCAGGCGTGAGACGATCCTGCGGTCGATCATCGGGTGCGCGCTGACGGTAAAATCCCAACGGGAGGTTGGGATGACGTCTTCGTTGTCGTAACCGACAATGGACTGAATAATCGGTGTCATGTCAATGGAAGACCCGGCAAGCTGAAGCTCGATTTCGTTCAAAACATCCTTCGGGATCGAAGGTGCCGGTTTTTCTCCCTTCTTACGTCCGGCGGATTCACAGGCGAAAGGAGATGCGGCTGAGGGGTACCAGTACAGCTTCTTGTCATGGACATAGAGGGGGGTGCCCGTATGTTCGATTTGCCGGAATGCATCGGCATACAGTTCGGCGCGTTTTTCACAACGTGCGGTGGCACCTTTTTCGAGGCGGCTCACCGAGATCAATTCCTCGGTGAGATGATTCAGTATGGTGATGGACCTTTTGTATTCATCGCGAATCGGGGGGTCTTCGGAAGCGCGTGTATGGTATTCCGCCCACCAGATATAAACCAGTTCATCGAGCGATGCTTTGCCGGACGGCACGGCCGAGGCGATTTCCGTTATGATGCGATCGCGGAGTTTTCGCACATAGCGTCCAAAGATTTTCTTGTCGGCCACGATATCCACATAAATATCTTCGCCGAAATGAACGATCTTCTGAAAACGTACCATGGCCATCGGCCCCATCTCTTGAAATACGGGTTCCAATATCTTCCACACATGATCGCTCCACTCGACCCTATGAAGGGCTTCATGGGTCACCAACCCGACCAGGTAATCCATTTGACTGAACGGCAACGGGTATTGCCCCATGGCGAGCTCCGGGTCCAAAACAATACCGGACCCCTGCCGCCGGGACATGCCGGCATATTCGATGGTGCCGATGTTTTCACCCAGGTACCCGGAGACCTTTCGAAGCGCCCGAAGCACGTTGGCCAGTTCGACGGCTTCGATCGGAGAAGTGTTTTTCCGCCAGAATTCTGAGATGCCGGTAGTCATGACATTACGCCTGCCTGCAGAAAATCAGTATATACGGTATGCATTCCGCCCCCCCGCGCCGGTCATGCCCAGTTCGGAATGCAGGGACAAAAGAACGGATTCAATGATATCCCGGCTGAGCTGCAGGCTGTTGATAAACGCGTCTTTCGTGGAAGCGCCGACCGCAGCGAGTTCGGCGATCATCAAGGTATGACGGGTGGAGACGACAATCGGTTCCTGCGTGTTGTTTCGAAGTTTGTTTGCTATATTGACGATGGTCAATGCTTCCGCCTCTTCGATGCCGGTTTTCAGATGAAGCACCCTGGTTTCGATATCAGCCGGAAGGTAATCCAGCATGGTCACGTAAAACCGGTCCCGCAGGGCGGCGTCCAGCATTTCCGTACCCACGAATTCTTCCCCTTCGTTCAGGGTGGCGAAAAATGTCACTTCATCGGCGACCTCGATCAGGCCGAGTTCATCCATCCACACCCGACGATCTTCCGAAAGGACCGAAAACAGCATGTTCAGCGCCTTTGGATTTTCAGGCCTGTTGATTTCTTCCAGGTGAATGACGCATCCCGGGGTCTGAATCGCCTGGGGGAATAGAAACTTGCGGTAAACGGTTTTGCCGTCCCTTAATTGATACTCGCCGAAAAGCTGCCCGGGTTCGGACAAAATGCCGATCTGAAAGACAGCCATTGGCCTGTTGTTTCGGGCTGCAAACTGCCTGACCATGGTGGATTTTCCGCAGCCCTGCTTCCCCGTGACGAGAACATTGACGGGATGCCGTTCGGCCAGCCGTTTTATCCGCTCCAGGTTGTCGATGACATGTTCGGGAAGAAAAAAATGCTCCTCGGGCTTCGGGATGGAGAGGCTCGCTTCAAAATTGCTCATAGTGTTTACCTTTTGCTGTCGTGATCCGGTGAGATTGGAACCTATTCGAGATAGCTTCAGAAAAAGAGGTCTTTTTGCCGCTGCTTCAGGAAATCATCCAATTGAGGAATGTTCCACCGGATATTCATCTGCTGCAGTTTGGTGATAATCGCTTTTGCTTCCCGCAACCGTACCGGATCGTCTTCTTTTTGTATCACGGCAAGCCGTTTCGAGAGTTCTTTCATCTGTTCATCTTCATTTTCCAAGGCTTCAGCTCTTGAAAACAGCAATTCTGTGCCGCAACCGGGGCACACGCGGAGATCGGCCTCTCCGCAAGCCGGTCAACCGGATTTGCACAGATACCGGAACTCGACGTGGTCGGCCGTAAAGCCGCACTTGTGGCATGTTAGATCCATAAGCTCCTCTTCGTTTAAAGACACTCGAGGCTGAAAGTTCACAGCTCATAAGGCGAATTATCAAAAACCCGGCAAGTACTTATCTCCCATTTCGCTTTTCCATAATTCGGTGGCTGCGCCGGTATGCCGGGTCTGTAATTTCGCCGAGATCCGTGTCGATGAGCTCCATTCGATCATAATAAGGGCAGTTCTCTGCATTGGTGTTGATGTAACAGATCAGGCCTGTGTCGCCCTCCAACACGAATACCGGCGGGTCTGCTTTCAGGTCGGACCCCATTTTAAGGATCTTGCAGGAACCGCGGCCGTCTGCGTTATACGCATTTTCGAAGAAGTTCTTGCAGTAGCCGCATGCCTTGGCCGGCATGTTTTCCCGCTCTTCGAGCGTTTTGCCCATTTCTCCCTTGGACATGGTGATACTGTCCCTCACTTGACGCCATTTATCTCTTCTGGACATGGTTTACCTCCCTGATGTTTATTGATGCAATTCCGGCTTCGAACTTGAGACTCACGGGTTTTTAGCCGAATGAGGACACATTCTCGAAGCCGGAGCCTCCAATCGTGGTATAAAATCCTTTCTGCCGATATACATCCGCCGGAATCTCCAGAAACGACGGCTCGATGGCTTCCGCCTCCTTCAACACCCAGTCGATTCCCAGCCATGCATACTTGTCCTGGCAGTAATTGTGATACGGAAGCAGGTCCACTCTGGCGATATTCCCCTTGAGATGATACAGGTAGTCCGATGCCGCTTCATGAAAGTCCATCGTGTTGTTGAATCCCGGAATGACGGGTATGCGAACCCATACTTCTTTCCCTGTCGTAAGGAGCATGGATAAGTTCGCTAAAACGATATCGTTGCTCACGCCGGTGGCGTTCTCGTGCTTGGCGGCATCGATGTGCTTGATGTCGAACAAAACGATATCGACATAGGGGAGCAGGTTTTCCAGAACCGCTTGTGCACAGAACCCGTTCGTGTCGAGACACGTGTGAATCCCGCTTTTTTTTGCCGCAATCAAAAGTTCTTTCGAGAAAGCCGGGTGGGAAGTGGGTTCCCCCCCGCTCAGGGTCATCCCGCCCCCGGAGTTTTCGTAAAACATCCGGTCTTTTTCCACCTCTGTGAGAATCTCTTCGATGCTCATCGGTTTTCCGACAATCGACAGGGCGCCGTAGGGGCATGCCTCCACGCATTTGAAACAGCGGTCACAGCGGCTTCTGTTTATTTTGTGGTACGAGACGTTTTCATCCTGGGTTTGGTCAAGGGGAATAGGGGGATAAATCGCCTCGTTGGGGCAGGCCTCGAGGCATGCCCCGCACTGGTGACAGAGCCTGCTTTTCCAGTATATTTCGGGATAGGGTGCGATGGTTTCCGGGTTATGGCACCAATGGCATGACATCGGGCAGCCTTTTAAGAACACGTTGGTTCGAAAACCGGGCCCGTCGTTTACGGCAAATTTTTGAATGTCGGTGACCAATACCTGATCTTCCATAGTGCCTCCTTCTCGATGTGGACCACTGCCCCGAAAATCACAGGTACGCCAGGATCGCGGATAGTGAATTCATGTGTTCGAGGCGACGTATGCCGTCATACAGCTCCTTCGTATTTTTCCGTCCAATGACCGGTTCGCAAAGGTCCTCATATTTTAATTTAATCTTTCTTTGCTTCGTTTCCAAGTCGGGAATTTCCTTAAAAATGTCGATATACTTCGAAAAAACGTCTCCTTGCGCCGTTACGAGTTCGACGTCGGCGTCCAGCGCCTGAATCGCGGGATCTTGAACCGTCTTTATTTTTGACATCAGTTCCTGAATGTTTGCATCGCCGACCATTTCATCCGTAAACGCCTGAAGGCCGGTATTGCCACGAATGAGCGCATTGGCCACGCAATAGGGGATGCTGAATTTGCCCTCGAGACCGGTGCGCGCCTCTTTTCGAAACGCCGCACTCAATGCCGTTTCCGATGTCCTGACCGTAATGGATGCGATGTCGGCGATTGGTACGTCGTTTTCCTTTACGATCGAAAGGGCCGCCTCGATGGGGGAATGGGTGGCATGACAGGAGGCATGATACTTCTGGGCCAGTGTTTCGATAAGCCAGGTTTGACCGAGCGAAGCCAGGGACTCTTCGTTGACCGATCCTTTCATGGCCTGGAAAAAACCGCCGGGCCCTTCGAGAATGTCTTCGGCCGATGTAAACCCGTCTTCGGCCAGAACCGCGGCGCAAACCCCCACGTCGGAGGCCCTACCGGCATGAAACGGCTTGCACATGGTGCCGAACACCCGCTTCAAGCCGCCGGCCTGGGTTCCCGCAATTCCCAGGGCGTGAGCCGTCTGATTTTCATTCAAACCGAGCAGACGGGCGCAGGCGGCTGCCGAGGCAAGCGTCCCCATGGTGGATGTGCCGTGATATCCGGAGAGATAATGCTCCAGCCCGGCGGAGGCGGCGATGGAGACGCCCACCCGTAAGCCGACGGCGTATGCGGAAAGGAAATCCAGGCCGCTGGAAGCGGTGAATTCGCCCAGCGCAAGAATGCCTGGAAAGATCGTCACCGAGGGGTGCCCCAAAAACGATATCAGGCTGTCGTCATAATCCAGGGCATGCGAGGCGGCGCCGTTGATCAGGGCGGCCTGTGAAATGGTTTTTCGCATGCCGTGGCCGAGAATGACGGCCTGTTCACGGCCCCCCATGCGATCGGCGAACCGGATCAGCTTCAGCACAAGGGGATCGTCCTTTCCCGCCATGGCCACGCCGACCCAGTCGAGAAAAGCGACCTTGGCGTGTTCGATCACCCGGGACGGAACTTCGGATGATCGGGTGTTGGCAATGAAGTCGGCGAGTCTGACGGTCATGCCGCGTGAGGTATCGGATTCCATAATTGTTTGCTCCATGCCGATCGGCAAATGAAATAATTGATCCGGCTGTTTTCTCAGCCTAAGGCACGATTCAATCACTTTTCCGGCAAAATGCCGGCAAACGGGGCCATGAATTCCTGAACAACCGAATACGGATCGTTCTCCTGGTTGACGATCCGGCGGACGGCTGCATCGAGTTTCCCGTTGCTCCCCCAGCTTTTTTTGATCCGGTCTACGATTTCCTTTTCCACCAGGCCGATGAGCTCCACCCGAATCTGCTCCTCTTTCCATCCGGCCCGCCGGTCCGGAGCGTCGATCATTTCCAGGGTTTTTCCGACAAGATCCTCGATGCCGTCGCCTTTGACGGCTACGGTTGTGATGATCGGCGGCTTCGGTTTGCCCAGATCGTCATCCAGCTCCAGCATGGATTCGATATCCATGACCAGTTGATCGGCCCCGTCCCTGTCCGCCTTGTTGACGACGAAAATGTCCGCAATTTCCATGATCCCCGCTTTGATGGCCTGTATGGCGTCACCCTGGCCGGGAACACACACCACCAGGACGAGATCGGCGGCTTTGACCACTTCGACCTCATCCTGACCCACGCCCACCGTTTCGATGATGATGTAGTCTTTGCCGAACGCATCCATGATTTTGGCGATGTCGCGGGCGGATTGATTCAGGCCGCCCAGTGCGCCCCGCGTCGCCATGGACCGGACGAATACGTTCTCCAAGTCGCTGACATCGGTCATGCGAATGCGATCCCCTAAAATCGCTCCGCCTGAAAACGGGCTGGAAGGATCAACTGCGATGATGCCGATGGTATGCCCCTTTTCCGCCAAAAACCGGGCGATCCTGTTGGTCAGCGTGCTTTTCCCGGCACCCGGAGAACCGGTGACGCCGATCAGCCGCGCCTTGCCCGTGTGGGGGTAAATTGCTTTCATGGCTTCCATCCACCCGGGTTCCCGGTTTTCGATGTGCGTAATCAGCCGGGACATGGCGACAATCGACCCCTTTTTCAAATGCTCCACCAGCTGGGTCCAATCATTCTTCATATACGTAAACTCCTGACCGCCGGAATTTCCCCTGCAGCTTCAATTCCGGCTTTTGTTTTAGTGCTGGCCCCTTTTGCTGCGGAATAGAAGCAAAAGGGGTTTGTCGATGCGGCATGGACGGGACAGCGCCCAGCCTTATCGTCCCTTGAAATTCGGTTCGCGCTTTTCCAGAAACGCCGTGAAGCCTTCCTTGATATCCTCGCTTTTCATGGTGACGCCCAGAACGTAGGATTCATAATCCAGCGCCTGCTCCAAATTCCACCTGTAGAAATTCTGAAGTCCGCGCTTTGCAAACGCGACGGGGATCGGAGCGTTTTTGGCTATGCGTTCGGCCATGGCCGCGGCTTTTTCCATGAGCTGTTCATGGGGGACGACCGTGTTCACCATGCCGAGTCTGAATGCTTCGTCGGCATCGATGACCTCTCCTGAAAAAATGAGTTCGCAGGCCTTGGCGTATCCCACCAGTCTCGGCAGAAAATAGATTCCCCCCCAGTCCGGATGAACCCCCCGTCGTGTAAACACCTGCCCGAACCGCGCCTTATCACTGGCGATTCGAATATCACAGGCGAGGGCGAGGTTCACGCCGCCGCCGGCGGCGACGCCGTTTACCGCGGCGATAACGGGCTTTTCCACCCGGTTCAATGCCAGTACGATTTTCGACATCGCCGGCCGCTCACTGGGAGAAGCCTCGGCAAGGGCCCTGGTTTCGCCGGAGACGAACTCGGTAACATCGCCGCCGACGCAAAAGGCTTTACCCGCGCCGGTGATGACGATCACCCGTGTATCGGCATCCGTGCAGACGTGATCCACCACTTCCGCGATTTCCTGCCGCATACGGCCGCCGAAGGCGTTCATCTTGTCCGGCCGGTTCAGGGTGATCCAGGCGATATGGTCTTTTTTGTCGAGCAGTACATGTTCCCAGGTCATGTCGCGTCCTCCGTATCATCCATTCGAAAAAACCGGTCCAATCGTCGGGCGGCCATGGCGGCCTCCCTGACCATTTCCGGAAAAATGTCGGCAATCGTTTTGATGTCACAAATCAGGGCGGCAACCTGGCCGGCCGGCATAATGGCCTCTTGTGCATCACCGTCTACATAGGCGTCATCCCCGCCGGACCGAATCCGGTCATCCTCGGCGGCTTTTTCCGGATTGAGAACCTCGAGGGCCTTTTTGTTTTTCAAGACCCGGATGGGCATGGCTTCACCGCCAAGCACCAGCGTCGCGCCGTCCGACGCGTTGATGATGGACTGCTTGTACCAGTCCGGTGTGGTGCATTCAACCGTACAGACGAATCGTGTGCCCACTTCGACCCCTTCGGCACCCAGTGCAAACGCCGCGGCCACGGCGCGCCCGTCGCCGATGCCTCCGGCGGCCACCACCGGGATGTCCAGGGCGTCCACCAGTTGGGGTATCAGGCACAGGGTCGTAACGGTGTCGCGTCCGACATGGCCGCCGGCCTCGTATCCCGTGGCGATCACCGCATCCACCCCGGCATCCCGGGCTTTGAGGGCCATCTTGAGGCTGGAAACTTTGTGGAGCACCTTCAAGCCCGCCTCTTTTATTCGGCCGATCATTTTCGCGGGATTTCCAGCGGAAGTGGTCACGGTTTTGATGCCCGCCTCGATGGCGATTTCCAGCGCTTCGAAGGCGTTCGGCCGGTAAATGGGCATGTTCAGTCCAAAGGGTTTGTCCGTCAAGCGCTTCGCCTTTTGAATCTCCGCCGCCAGAAGGTCCGCCGATGCACCCGAAGCGGCGATTTGCCCGAACCCGCCGCTGTTGGAGACGCCCGCGGCCATTTCCCCCAGCGTCATCATCCGCATGGGGCCGAGTATGAGCGGGTAACGGGTACCGAGTATGTCCGTTATGCGGTTTTTCATGCTGCTCCCGTCAGCTGTCGAGCCGAACACCGTACTGTTTCTTGAGTTCGGATTTTTTTATTTTTCCCGTTGCGGTCATCGGCAGCGCATCGATGGTTTGGGCATGCTTGGGCCATTTGTACCGTGCGGCCTTGCCGTCGAGAAACCCGTGTATGTTTTCCAGGCTCACGGTTTTGCCCTCTTCGGGAACGATGAACGCCTTTCCGGTTTCCCCCCATGTGTCATCGGCAACCCCGATGATCGCCACGTTCCGGATATCCGGGTGGTTGTACAGGATCTTTTCGACCTCCGCCGGGTAGACGTTCTCTCCGCCGCTCCGGTACATGTCCTTGGCCCGGTCGACGATATAAAAATAACCTTCGTCATCGGTGTACCCCAAATCGCCGGTGTGAAGCACACCGTCGACGATTGTGTTTTCGGTCATTTCCGGCTTGTTCCAGTAGCCGCTCATGACCAGGGGGCCGACGGCCACGATCTCGCCGATTTCGCCGGGCGGCAGCCTGTTCCCGTCCGGCCCCTGGATCCAGATGTCGCTGAACCAGCCGGGCTTGCCGATGGAACCCTGCTTGCGGATGACATCGTCTTTTCCAAGCCCCATCATGGCGGAATTTTCCGTCTGCCCGAACCCCTGCTGCATGTAGAGCCCCCGTTCGCGAAGGGCCTCGATCAGGCTCAGCGGCGTGCGTTCGCCGCCGCCGAGAACCGTTCGCACGCTGCTCGTATCGATGTCATCCAGTTTGCCGGTGTCCAGGATAAAACGCCACATCGTGGTCAGGGCGAATACCGTGGTGGCTTGGTATTTTTCGATATCTTCCGCGAATTTGACCGGATCGAATCCCTGCCTTAAAATCATGGTCTGGCCGGTGGCCAAGGCGGGGGTAAGGCCGATGAAAAGTCCTCCCGAGTGGAACAGGGGCAACTGGGCCAAAAACACGTCGTTTTCGCCTCTTACGGCACCCATCGTGACGTTCATGACCTTAAAATAAGTCTGCACGTGGTTTACGACCGCACCTTTCGGATCACCGGTCACGCCGGACGTGTAGATAATCGCCAGAGGATCTTCCAGGTGAACCGGCTCGTCCGGCGTGGGTTCGTCGACGGGAAGATCGGCGGTTTCATCCACGTAGTTCTTCGCCCAGGCAGGGCGTTCGGGCGCCTTCTCCATCAGGCTTTTCAAATACAGAAATTTATCCGGTTCGACCGGAATATCATCCTTGATGGCGGTCAAACTGCCGGTAAACACATCATGAAAAAGAAGAAACCGCGCGCCCGAATCCTTCAGCTGGTAGGCCAATTCGGGTCCCACAAGGCGAAAGTTAAGGGGGACGAGAATCAGGCCGAGTTTGGCCGCGGCGAAATACACGTATATGAATTCACAGCAATTCAATGCGAGGACGGCGATGCGATCCCCTTTCTTCAACCCGATGCGCTGCAGGTAGTGCGCGACCCTGTTGGATTCCCGGTTCAAGGTCAGATAAGACAGCGGTTCATCCTCGAAAACCACGGCTGTCTTTTCCGGGGTATTGGCGGCCCTTTTTACCGCAATCATGCCCACGTTCCATCTTGCGCTGCGCTTGTATTCGATGTCATTTTGCATGGCGGCTCCTCATTTCTTTACATGTCGTCGGACATTCGCCCGATCCATCGCGATCCGACCAAGGGATTACAGCGGAATGTTCCCATGCCGCTTCTCCGGTATCGTTTTCTTCTTCCCTTCAAGGGCTTTGAACGCCCGTATTACATACATCCGTGTTTCGGCCGGTGCCACCACATCATGAACGTTCACGTTAAAGGATGCATCCACAATGGGATTGGCTGTGGTGTTCCGGTATTCTTCGATTTTTTCAGCGATCTTTTCTTTTGTCATGCCCTCCTGCATGCCGTAAAACAGCATTACGGTCTGCTCGACGCCGAGGACCCCGATCTCCATTGTGGGCCAGTAGAGTACGAGGTCCGTTCCCAGGCCCGGCAGAACGCTCATGCCGAGGTTGCCGCCGCCGTATGCCTTGCGGAGCACGAGCGTGATGCGCGGCACCGTGGCTTCGCACAGGGCGTAGAGCACTTTTGCACCGTGCCGAATGATGCCGGCATGCTCCTGGCCGGATCCCGGCATGTAGGCGGGGGTGTCCACAAGCATCAGTATGGGGATGTTGAAGCAGTCGCAGAACCGTATGAACCGGGCCTGCTTGTCCGAACTGTCCACGGTCAAGGACCCGGCCAGCACCTGGGGATTATTGGCCACGACCCCGACGCTTTTTCCGTTCATCCGGCCGAAACCCACGACGATCTCGCCGGCGAATTCCGGTTTGATTTCAAAAAAGTCGCCGTTGTCCACGATCACCCGGATCAGCTTGCGGACATCGAATGACTTGTTGGGCGCGAACGGCACGAGCTCATGGAGCTCTTCACAGGTGCGTTCGGGATCATCGCCGGTGTCCACGACGGGGGGCATTTCATCACAGTTTAACGGCAAAAAGCTCATCAGGCGACGAATCTGCGTGAACAGCTCCTCTTCGGAAGGAAATCGCCTGTCGCACACGCCGGATTTCCGGGCATGCACCCGTGAGCCGCCCAATTCCTCCTTGGTGATTTCTTCTCCCAGGCTGACTTTCACCATGGCAGGGCCCGTGATCATCATGTGGCTGGTGTTGTCCACCATGAAGATAAAATCCGTCAATGCCGGCGAGTATACCGAAATGCCGGCGCAGGTTCCCAGCACGGCCGAGATCTGGGGAATAATCCCGGAAGCGTGGGTGTTTGGATAAAACACCGAACCGCCGTGTTTGTTTGACAAAAAAGACGAAAATCCCCGGATGCTCATGGGACCGGAATCCCCTTCGCTTCGGGCGCCCGCCCGTGCGCCGGGAGAATCGTTCAACCCGATGAGCGGAACGCGCATCTCGAGGGCCCGTTCAATGGTTTCGTACATTTTAATGCCGTGCTCCAGGCCGATGGAGCCGCCTTTCACGGTCCTGTCCTGAGAATAGACAAACACCTGCCTGCCGTCGATGGTGCCGCTGCCGGTAATGATGCCGTCTCCGGGTGTGCCGGTGTAATGGCCGATCAACGGGTGGATTTCAAAAAAGCTTTCGGGATCGAGCAGCAGGTCCAATCGTTCGCGTGCGGTCAGCTTTCCCTGGGCATGCTGCTTTTCGATCTTATCCGGTCCGCCGCCCATTTTGGATTTCTTGCGGGAATTTTCCAGTTCATCGAGTCTTCTTTCCAGAAACGGATCCATGTGGCGGTCTCCTTTTTCATTTGCCGGTGAAATTCGGCTTTCTTTTTTCCAGAAACGCCAGCTGCCCTTCCTTTAAGTCATCGCTCTGGAAGCCGGCCTGTATGATCTCATGGGCCGCTTTCAGGTTCTCTTCATCGAGCGACATGCCGTTGCCGAACATGTTGATGATTTTCTTCATGCCCTTCAGGGAGAGCGGCGCATTTTCCGTTATTTTCGATGCGTAGGTGTATGTGAATGACGCCAGTTCGGGTCGTTTGACCAGGTAATCCACGATCCCGCGCTCCAGCAAATCTCGACCCGTATACGTCCGGGCACTTAAAAAGATGTCTTTTGTCCCGGCAATGCCGTATGTTTCGATAAATTGCTGAAGCCCTCCGGGGTGATAGATAAGCCCGAGTTTTGCCGGCGGCATCCCCATGCGGACATCGTCTGCGGCGATGCGGATATCACAGCAGGCGCAGAGATTGAACCCGGCGCCGAATGCGTATCCATTGATCATGGCGATGGTGGGATACTGGAAATTGCGCACCGTGTTCAACGCCAGCTCAAGGGGATTTTGCTTTTTCAGGGCCTCCTGGACCTCGGGTGGGACTTTCGTGGGGATGGCGCTGATGTCGTATCCCGATGAAAACGCCGTGTCGCCGTCTCCCCTGAAAACGACGCACCGGATATCATCGCCTTTCTCGAACCCTTTTAACAGTTGATGCAACTCGATGAGCTGCACCGGTGAAAGGGCGTTTCGTTTCTCGGGCCGTGATAACGTGATGGTGGCGATGTAGGCATCCGTTGTAACGATGAGCGATTTTTCAGCACTTTCAGTCATGACATGGGCTCCTTCCGGGAGGCGATGGTTTTCTGTGTTTCCAGCATTGCGATCGTGTCGTCCGAGTAGTTTAAAAATTCTTTCAGCACTTCTTCGGTGTGTTCGCCCAATTCCGGCGGGCGTCTTTTCGGCATGTTGAATCCCGGCGATTTCACCGGGTTGCCGGCCACCCGGATGCGGTTCAGCCGGGGGTGTTCGAATTCCAGCACCATATCGCGCGCCAGAACCTGCGGGTCGTTCAAGGCATGGTCCAGCGCGTTGACCGGGGCGCAGGGCACGCCGGCCCGCTCGAGCAATGCGAGCCATTCATCCGTGGTTTTGCTTAAAAAAGCATCCTGAATCCGCGCGGCAAGGTCATCCCGGTTCTCGAGCCGTTTGGCGGGATCGGAAAAACGTTCATCGGATAAGAGTTCGGCGGTTCCCAGCGTTCGGCACAGGGATTCCCAGAATTTGGGCGTGACACAGGCCACCACGATCCACCGATCCCTGGTTCGAAACGCCTCGTAAGGTACGATGGATTCGTGCCGGGCGCCCTGCGGTCCGGCCACCGTGCCGTTTATCAGGTAATAGGCGGCCAGGTACGAAGCCATGGAGATCTGGCTGTCCAGCATGCTGATATCGAGTTTGCGGCCTTCTCCCGTGGCATTTCGGTTGACCAGGGCGGACACGACGGCGAACGCGGCGAACATGCCGCCCGCGATGTCGGCGATGGGAATCCCCATCTTCACCGGCGGCCCGCCTTTTTCACCGGTCAGGCTCATGCCGCCGCTGATGGCCTGGATGGACAAGTCGAACGCCGGCTTATCCCGGTAGGGGCCGGTATGGCCGTACCCGCTCAACGAGCAAGAGATGATGCCGGGGTTGTGCACCTTGATGTCGTCATAATCGAACCCGAGCTTTCGAAGCGCGTTCGGGCGCATGTTGTCGATCACGACATCGGATACCTTGACGAGATCGAAAAAAACCCGCTTTCCTTCCGGGGATTTGATATCCAGCACGAAGCTTCGTTTATTCCGGTTGATCGACAAGTAGTAGGCATCGAGAAGCCGTGTATAGTCTCCTGAGAAATCCTCGATTTTGATGACGTCGGCCCCCAAGTCTCCCAGCAGCATGGTGCCGTAAGGACCCGCCAGCATCCTCGTCAAATCCAGTATGCGTATTCCATTGAGCAGTCCCTGCATTGCGTTCCTCGCGGTTAAGGTTGCCGTACCGCCGCCGGAGTGCATTCCCCGATCGCCTCTAATCGCCAAGGGTGTTTTTGATGACATTGACCACCTGATCGATATGCGTGCCGGAGGTAAACACTTCGGCAACCCCCATATCCTTTAACACCGATTTGTCCTCCTCGGGGATAACGCCCCCCACGATAACCATGATCTCATCACCCCCGGCGGATTTCAGTTTTTCAATTAATTTTTTGATCAGGGGAATATGGGCGCCGGAAAGAATGGACAATCCGATCACCTGCACGTCTTCCTGGATGGCGGTGTTGACAATGCGTTCGGGGGTTTGCCTCACCCCCATGAAAATGACTTCGAATCCCGCATCCCTCAGGCCGTAAGCGATCACCTTTGCGCCGCGATCGTGTCCGTCCAGCCCTATTTTCGAGATGAGTACCCTGATGTTGTTCTCCATCGTGATTCTCCTTTTCAGTCAAATAGCGGATCGCATGGTATCAATTCAACAGGAATACCCAGATGCCGTTCGATATCCAGGTACACCCGCCCGGTCAGGTCACGGCCCCACCCGCTCATGTGAAACGGGGAAGCGGGAAGCACTACAAGCTCGGGGGTTACTTTTTCAGAGGCGATAAAATGCCGCACCGAAACGATGACGTCTTCCGCCGTGATCAAATCCCCCATGAAAATATTGCCTCCGAAGTAACGGTTTTCCGGGACCCACAGGTGGAAGTGAACACCCGCTAACCCGGGGCTTTTGGCAATCATGGTTACAATCGAGGGCCGAACGAGCCGGGATGTCAGCAGCAGTATGGTCTTTGCAAAACGTCGTTCGATTACCTGCAGCAGGTGATCCATCCAGGATGACGGTATGCCGCTCGAGGAAAATACCGCTCCCAGGTGGGTGGCCGCCGCCGGCGCATAGGGATAAGCCCATGCGTGAAGATCCACGGGGATATGCACTTCTTCGGCGTTTCGAAGGACGTGCAAATGGGTTTTTCCGAGGTCGCCTTGATGCAGCATCGTCAATAAAGACCTTGCCTGCCGGCGGTTTTTTACCCGTATGCCGTTTATTCCGGATATTCGATCACCCCGGCAAACCCCCGCCTTATCCAGGGGGGAACCGGCGATTACGCCGACGAGCGCGGCATGATCGACATGCTCCGGATCGTCATATTCTTCATAAAGCCCCGGCCGCAGCACCACCGGACATGTCATATGGTGGCGCATGTCCTGAACGCGGCGCTTTACTTTTCGCCAGACGGATTCGTCAAAATGGTGCGCATAAGGAAGCGAATGCCGCGTATACCCGGGCAGGCTGATCTGAATGAACATCGGCCGGTGGTTATCGGCCCATTCAAGTGTTTTGGTCAGATCGGCGAGCATGACCTCCGGCGAGGGAAAGGGCCAGGGCACGATCACCAGGGAGTAGGGGATCCCGCGCTGCTCAAGCCGTTTCGGCGCACCGAGGGCGGTCTCGGGTTTTTTGTCGCGCATCAGCCATTTTCGTCTGCCGGGGGAGGCGGAATTGAGGGAAATGTCCAGGCGCACCGGTTTGACGGCGGAAAGAATGTCGAGCATTTCCTCCGTCAGTGCGGCGCCGTTGGTGGCGATTCGAAAAAGCTCCGGTGTTTTTTCCCGCAACTGAAAAAGTATTTCCGAAATGCAGGGATGCGCCAGCATTTCACAGGGGCTTGCCATATCCGGAAAGACAGCCAGCCGGCCCTCCGGAACATAATGCTCGATACGCCGCCGAATTTCCCGGTATTCCTCATCGCTGTCCCGTTTTTTCGGTTTCAGTGCGGGGGACGTGCCCCTGTTGTAACAGAACCGGCAGTTTACATTGCATCGGGATGCTGCGTGGGCCAGGATGTCCGATGCCCCTCCGGACGGACCCAGCCAGGCCGCGGGGTCCTTCAGGCGAAAGCCGTCCACTCGCACGGGCCTGCCGCCGGACTCGAGTTCGACGAGCCCCAGGATGGATTCCAGCGCACGGCGGATATAACCGATCCGGGGTTCATACAGGTCCAGGGGCTCCGGTGCCGAATTCTCCCGGTCCGGCAGGATCGGGTGAATTGTCCCGGGGTCTTTTAACAGGCCGTACCCGTCGATCATGACGCGGCGGTTGCCCGACATCGGGATCAAGAGGTCCAGCAGTTCCCGAAAATGGGACGCAATCATGTCGTCGGGATGAGCCAGGCCCGCTTCCGCAGGCCGGCGGATCGGATACCGAAAATGATCCGGTCCGAACGAGGACGCCTGCGGTCGGGAAATGCGGCTTTCATGGTGGCGGCCCGGTTCCGTTGACCGGCCCTTATAGGATCGAAGGGGATTCATATTCTCCAAAAACATCCCGCAATGTGTCGCATACCTCCTGAATGGTGACGTAGGCTTTGGCGCAGTCGATCAGATGGTAGGTCAGGTTTTCATCTTCCTGTAGGGATTTTTCTCTGAGTTCGGAAAGAAGCCGTTTGACTTCCCGGCCGTCCCGTGATCGTCGAACCTCGTTCAGGGATGCGATCTGGTGCTCCTGAGCCCGTTCCCGTTTTCCCGGATCATAGGGGTGCGGGACCAGGCGGGTGGTTTCCACTTCCAGCTCATGCTCTCCGGTGAAGCAGTTTACGCCCACTTTCAGAATGTCGCCGTTTGCCACTTTTTTCTGGTGTTCGTACGCGCTCTTGGCTACCTGTTTCTGCAGGTACCCGCTTTCGATGGCGGCCACCGCGCCTCCCATGGCTTCGACTTTATTGAGTTCTTCCCATGCCTCCTGCTCGATGCTGTCGGTGAGGTGCTCCATGCAGTAGGAACCGGCGAACGGATCTTCCACGTCCAGAAGCCTCGCTTCACAGGTGAGAATCCGGCCTGCATCCTGCATCAACTGCTGCGCCTCCAGGCTCCAGCCCAGCCCGAGGGGCTCATCATAGGGCGGAAAGGGGGCGCCGGACCCGCCCGACAGGGCACCCGCCACCGCACCCAGAACCGCCCGGGTCAGATTATTCAGCGGCCGTTGAATGGTGGTGTCCGACGGGCCGATATGGGCGGTGATGGGCTGACGGATAATCATGCTTTTGGGGTTTTTTGCGCCGAACTTCTCTTTGAGTATAAAGGCGTACATGCGCCTTGCGGCCCGTTGAAACGCGATTTCCTGGAGAAATTCCATGCTGCCGCCGAAGGCGTTGAACGTGAAGCGGGGAGCGAAATCGTCGACATTCAGACCCGTGTTGACGCCTTCCCGAAGATAGGCCATGGCAATGGCCATGCTGTAGGCAAGGTCCTGCTTCCGGTTTGCGCCGGCTTCACGGATGTGGTATCCGCCGATGCTGGTGATGTTGACGTTGGGCATGTGCCTGGTTAAAAAAACCAGGGTGTCCCGAAAGAGGCGCATGGCCGGCGTCGGGGGAAAAATGTAGGTCCCCCGGGCGACGTATTCTTTCAATATGTCGTTCTGGGGTGTGGCACGCAATTTGTCCAGCGGTATTCCCCGCTTTTCCGCGAGCGCCGCGTACATCGCCATAATGTAGACGGCCGGGGCGTTGATGGTGAAATTGGAGGCGATCCGGTCAAGGTTGAGATCCCCCTGATACGGCTCATAAATGACTTCGAGGTCCCTTAACGTGTCGATGGATACGCCGACCTTGCCGACTTCTCCGTCCACCATGGGGTTGTCGGAGTCGTACCCGCACTGCGTGGGAAGATCCATGGCCAGGTTCGGCCCCTGCTTTCCGCCCTTGGCCAGCAGGTTTTTGTAGTAATCCCGTGTGTCCTCCGGAGCGCCGTAGCCGCTGTACAGCGCGGCACGCGTGTAGGCGGACCCGGCCGGCATTTTGGCGGCAAACTTGGAAAGCCCGGCGGTGGGATCGAATGGATAGGTGCCGGCGGTGAAGGGGTATTCACCGGGAAATCCCACTTTTTTCAGAAATTTGAACTTTTTGTCCACGTCCAGCGGGGTGTAGAAACGGCTTGGGGATTCCGTCAGAATGGGAAAGCGTTTCAGGGCGTTTTGAACGGTGGTTTCCTTCCACTGTTTTTCTTTCTCGCGAATTTCATCATCATGCTTTGTCATCGTTTTTCTCCCTCGTAACGGCGCATCTGAGTCGTTGACATCGCTTTTACTCTGCCGGTTCCGCCTCCGGCCCGGCCGACGCAGCATCGTAAGGCTTCCGCCGGGTCCGGATGTCGATGGGGTCATCACGAAACGGGTTTTTGGTGATAGAACTTACGGTCTGATGAATACCGGAATACTGCGAATCCAAGTGCTGATCGGAAAGACGATCGGCTGCCGATCCTCGGGCGGGGTCCGGCGCTTCGAACGCCGGGCCCGGTCGATCGCCCGGGGTCGGTATCGATCCAAAACGCGTGGTCGACATCAAGCCGTCTTGACGTCTTCGGCCAGATCTTCGATTCCCGCGGATTTTCCCCAGGGTGCTTCTCCAAGCCCCACTTTTTTCAAGGCCTCGTGGTCCAGCTCGTTCACGGCAAGAACCTCCATGCAATTCGGACATTGCCGCATGCTGACGGATGCATCGATCCTGGCATTGTAAAGGTACCTGAACTTATCCACAGACGCCTCATGTCCGCATTCGGTGCATTTCATGTCTTCTCCTTTTACTGATTGACGTGTGAGGAAAAGGGCGGATCGGATGCTTCCATCGTATAAGGCTGCAACCGGAAAAACCGCGATGCAAGCCTGCGGAGTGGCGAATCCCCGTTGGGTGGTGCATGCATCCGGCCTGGAAGAAACCGTCCGCCCAAACCCGGCAAAACCGGGAGACGACGGCATTGCCGTCCCCCATACTTCTATCCGATTCCCTGAACCGTTCTCTGAATGATATTGTCCTGGGTTTTCCGGCTGATGTCCACGAAATGAGCGCTGTATCCGGCAACCCGAACGATAACCTCCGAGTATTTTTCAGGATCTTTCTGGGCCGCACGAAGGGTTTCATCGGAGACCATGTTGAACTGAACATGGTCCAGCCCGAGATCCGCCCAGGTTTTCATGTAGGCCCGCCAGAGCTGATACCCCTTTTCCCCTTTGAGCTGGGTCGGGGAAAGGCGCTGATTCAGCAAAAACGCCCGGCCGTCGGTGACATGATCGATTTTGCCGCAGGACTTCAATACCGAGGTGGGGCCTTTCTTGTCCAGACCCGGTCCCGGTGATATGCCGCCGTCGTACAGGGCGTCCCCCTGTCGCCTGCCGTTGGGCAGTGCCCGGACGATGCTTGAATAATGGATATTGCCGCTGACGTTCTCCGGCAGAATGGGCCATGAATTTCCACTGGGATCTTTCAGCTCCCGTGAAAACCGGGCGCATTCCCGCAGGCAGCGAAGCATGACCTCATCCACGTAATCGTCGTCATTGCCCCATTTGGGTGCCCTGTTGACGAAGTCCAGGCGCATCTCCTCGAACCCGTCCCAGTTGGATTCGAGCGCGTCCATGAGCTGGCTCATCGTGTATTTCTTTTCATCGAACACCAGCTTCTTGATGGCCGCAAGACTGTCCGCGTTTTCCACCCAGGTAAAGGCCGTGATCCAGGCGTTGCCGCGTTCGCCGTCCGGCCGCATGACATCGACGCCCAAATCGACGGCGCGCTGGGAAATGCCGGAAAGAAAAGGCCTCGGAGCCACATCGCTCTGCACGAACCGCGCGAAGTTCACCGTACGGGTCAGCAGGCTGAACAGCCACTCCATCTGTTGGACCCAGGCGTCGAAGAGCTGTTCGAAATCCATGAAGTTGCGCGCGTCTCCGGTTTTGGGGCCCATCTGCATGTTGACCACATGGTCATAGCCGTTCCACAGCGCATATTCGATAATCTTGGCGCAGTTTGCCGTAGCCGAAGCCATGCGCATGGGCTGGGTGCCGTGCTTCGTGGTGGGGCAGGGCGACATGCAGGCCTGGTGGACCCACGTACGGGCCTCCTCGATGGGGTGCCGGTGCCAGTGCATGGCGTTGGAGATCAGCACCGGGTCGTTGCGCATGGCCGGGTATCCGAGTCCGTGGCGGATGCATTCGAAAATCTCCCGCATGACTTCGTCCTTCACCTTCGGGTGCCACCGGAAGGCGAACGTGGGATTCGGTGTCCGGACGAGGCGGGCGGCCTGCATCAGGGCGATGGTCATCTCGTTGCAGGCATCGTCGCCGTGCTGATTCACGCCTCCCAATGTCCAGACCCATGTTCCGGCAATGCCCTGCAGACCTTCGCGAACCCACTTGCCCATCGCCAGGACGACCGGCATGTCATACGCCCGGATCAGAAATTCGCCGATAAGGTCGATCGCCTCTTCTTTGGTGATGTTTTTCTCGACATTGACGTCCCTGTCGTAATAGGGGCCATGGTAGTAATCCGGCCGGGCCGGCCAGGCGCCTTCGCCCTGCTCCTTCCGTGCCATGACCTGGATGAAGTGGTCGTACTGGAGGGACTCCTGGAGATTTCTCGGCGGTTTGGCCGGAACCCGTTCGCAGGTCTCCGAAACCCGAAGCAGCTCTTCCTTGCGTTTGGGGTCCGATTCGAAATTTTCAGCGATAATCCTGGCCAACCGTGCGTACCGCTTCGCCAGCTTAATGCCGGCTTGAAGGCCGATGATCATGGCCTCCCAGTTGATGATTTTCTGGTACAGGGGAAGGAGGTCGGGATTGGAAACCCCCTGGATCTTATCCTCGGCTTCCTCGATGTTCTTTTCGATTTCGGCGATGATGTCTTCGAAGGCCCGTTCGCCGGTCATGAAGTACTCGTAGTTCTTGCCCGAGTATCCCCCGATGAGGCTTCCCCATGCAATGGCGCCGGATTGAAACTTGGCGATATCTTCCGGGTCGGCCATGCTGATCAGCTTGTCCATGGCGTCGCCTTCGGTATCCCAGAACTCGCCGACTTCATGCACCTTCTTCAACGATTCCTCGAGCGGTTCGGGAAGAATCTCCGGGTAATTGTAAACGGCCGCATTGGCGGTTCCGCCGGCGCCCTCCCAGGCTTCCGTGGACGGTGTCGGGGTTTTTGAACCGACAAGCTGGGAATGATCGACGATGTAGATCTGGTCGCTCTCCCACATGGCGGCAAGAATTTTCGCCGTTCGCAACGGCTGGGGCTCTTTTTTGAATTGTTTATAAAATTGGATGCGCCTGTAAGCCGGTTCCAGATCCAATTTGATGGGTGAAATCGGCGCACCGCCGGTGGACCCTTTTCGCCAGACGGCTTTTCGCAGATAATCGAGCCGTTTGGAGCGCCTTTTTTCCGCGGCCCACCACCATTGCTGTTTTTCTTCATATCCCTTGATTTCTTTTTCGATTGCTGGCTCTGCCATATTGCCTCCCTTGCAGGCGTCCGTTACCCCCTGCAAACGCCAATTCTATTTTTTTTGAAAGGAATCGCACAGGCTTGCATCCATTTCTGAAGAAACAACTCTGGCCGAATAATAGGTTTGCCTGGCATCGACGCACTTTTGAACACAATCTCCCTTTCCGGGCTCCTCTTCGATGGGGAAAAAGGACTTGCATTCCTTGCATGTGGGCATGAATATCACCTCCTTTTCTGTGGCTTTTTGACCGGCGGTTTTGAGAAATCGGAGAATTCCGCTGTAAACGATTCGTTTCCGCGTTGAACCGGTGATGTGATGAAAGCATGAACCGATGCTTAATGCCGCTATCGATGATAAACCTTTACCGAATGGTTTTTTTCATATTCCCTCCAGCGGACTGACGCGTCAGTCCGTTTTGGAAGAAAAAATTTGCGCTTCAAGAAAGGAGCAGGAGTAAATAATCTTTTATCAGGCCTCGGTGGCGGCGGCGCTTTGGTTGAGCTGAAGTCCGTTCACCATAAAATCGGCCATTCGCCGGGCCAGCTTTCCCGTGTCGAATCGTTTTCGCTTGAGCATGAAATAGAAGGCGCTTCGCTCGAAGACCCCCAGCAGGAATACGGACAAGGTTTCTGCATCTTCCGAAGGGAATGTATCCGGCGGGATGTCGCGTTTCATATGATCTTGAATCAGGTGAACGAATTTGTCAAAAAAATTTTCATTGATTTCCTTGAACAATCCGTTATGCCCCATCCCTTCCCGAAACAGCAATTCCGTCACATGCACGTTTTGTTTGTAGATCTCGAGCAGCTTCGTCAAAAAATGCTGGATATTCTGCCGGATTTCATCGATGTCACGGCCGCCGAACAGAATCCGGGTTTCGTCAAATACCCGGATGAACCGGTTCATGTGGTCGAAACAGATGTTTTTAAAGATCTCTTCCTTGGATTTGAAGTACAGGTAAAAGGTTCCCTGGGCGACACCGGCTTCGGCGACGATATCGGCTATTCAAGCAGGAGGACAAGGATTTCAAAGAGCGCTACAAGATCCGTTCAGGGATCGAGGCCACCGTATCGGAGGCGGACGGGTGACGGGGCTTAAGAACGTCTGGTGCAGAGGGTTGGACAGGGTCCGAACCGCCGTCACCTTCAAGGCCTTGGCCCTCAACATCAAGAGGCACATAGCATCGGAGCAGTTGCCGACCAGGCCGAGGTTGACCGACACGAGCGACCGGATCGACGAGTCAGCCGCGCCGAGCTCCTCGATGACCACCCGGTAGGCGGCGTCGTCCAGGCCGGCGCCCCCGAACTCCTCGGGGATGACCGCACCGAGCATCCCGAGCTCGGCCAGGCCGGGCAGCAGCTCGCCCGGGTAGGCCTCAC
>JAWODC010000058.1:0-4551 GCA_046483495.1 Desulfobacterales bacterium | reverse complement strand
GGACTCCAAACTAAATTCCGTTTATTAAAATTTGGGATGATTATCACAGCATTTGGTTTATTAATGGGCCTTATTTCTATATCTTCTGGAGTTCAAGGTCTTCCAGGTTTAGCACTACCTATGCCCTTGATATAGAAGTTCAGGGCAAAGAGGTTCGGCAGTTCGTACCGCTCGATGGCAAATGGGGCTGTATCCGGCAACAGGGCCTTGAGCTTGTCTGCTGTGAGAAACGCCTCTAAAAATGCATAGGAGAGCGGCGTTTTTCCCCATATCCCCAGGTTGGCGTTGCCGCCCTTATCCCCGGACCGCGCGGCATACACACGACCCAGGGGCACCGAAATGACAGGTCCGGACGGCACCTTGGGAAACTCGAACCAAGCCGGTTCAAGCGTCTCGGGCAGGACGGCCGGTGGTGGTGGTTCGATGACGAATTCCGTTGTTCCGATGACGACTTTTTGCTTTACCCGCTTTTGGTGCACGAGGGCGGGCCAATGCCGGATAACCGGGCTTCCTTTCGCAGGCGGCGATGTCCCGGCGAATCCGGGAATGTTGCAGAGGGCCAGTTCGACCAGGCGGGATGAAAAAGCCGCCACCTTCCCGGGATCCGGGTCCATAACCGAGATTCGCAGGTAGGCAAAGGACTCCTCGTTGGTCGGTGGATTTTCCTTGTCCGATCGGATCAGCTGAACCTCTGTTTTTTCGAATACCGATTTGCCGCCGATGCTTTCAAACAGCGTATCTTCAACGATCCGGGCTTTTTTTTCGATGTCCAGACCGGACAACAGAACGGTAAAGGCGTTGCTGTATCCGCCATGGTTGTTGATGCAGACCTTGGTTGTTTCCGGTGCGGGTTCGCCGCGCACACCCTTTATCGCAACACGGTCCTTTGCTTCCTGGGAAATGTGTATCGTGTCGAACCGGGCAACCACGTCCGGCGTGAGGTAAGCGGGTTCCCTGATTTCGTACAGAAGCTGGGCCGTTACCGTTCCAACGGAAACCAGGCCGCCGGTGCCGGAATGCTTCGTAATGACGAATGACCCGTCCTCATGCATTTCGGCTATTGGAAAACCGAGATCGGAATAAGACGGCACTTCATCTACAAAAGAATAATTGCCGCCGGTGGCCTGGCCGCTGCATTCGATGATGTGTCCGGCGACGGCAGCGCCGGCAAGCCGGTCCCATTCGGTTTTTTCCCAATCGAAATGCCATGCGGCGGGCCCCATAACCACCGCGGCGTCGGCGATTCGTCCCCCTACGACGATATCGGCGCCCTCATAAAGGGCCTTTGCAATGCCCCAACCACCGAAGTAGGCATTGGCGGTGATGGGCTGGGCGCCGGCCTCCTTCAATGTTTTTCCCGTATCCAGGTGCATAAAGGGCTCCCCCAGCTCCTGGAGTTCAGGCAGGCGCGGCATAAGGTTGTCACCTTCGATATAGGCGATTTTCGGCGACAACCCGAGTTTTGCCGCGAGATTTTCCAAACCCCTGGCAAGCCCCCGGGGGTTGAGCCCCCCGGCATTGGCCACCACGCGGATGTTTTTTTCCAGACAGCGGCCCATTACCTCTTCCATCTGCATCAAAAAAGTGTGCGCATACCCTTTGTTCGGGTCTTTCAGGGTTTGCTTGAACAGAATCGCCATAGTCAGTTCAGCCAGGTAATCACCGACCAGAACATCGATGGGACCACCTTCCACCATTTCTCTTGCAGCGGACAACCGGTCCCCGAAGAAACCGCTGCAGTTGGCGATGATGAGTTTTTCTTTCGTCATTGTTATGCTCCCGACCCGTCACTTTCCTTTAAATTGCGGTTTTCGTTTCTCCAGAAACGCGGTCAATCCTTCCTTCGCATCTTCGGTTTGTGAAACCTCGATGAGCTTCTCGCATAAAAAATCAAGCCCATCTGAAAAATCCATGCCGTCCATTGTATAAAAGGCTTCCTTGCCCAGCCGCATACCCGAAGGGCTTTTTTCAGAAAGAACGGCAAGTATGCGGGCAATCTCCTCATCCAGCCGTTCACCGGGGACCACCCGGGTCACCATACCCATTTGCTCCGCCTCGCGGGCGCTTATCCGTTCCCCCAGCAGCACCATTTCCATGGCTTTTTTCTTCATAGCGTTTCTGAAAATCAAGGCTCCGATCATCATCGGCCATAAGCCCACGTTCACCTCCGGCGTTCCAAAGAGGGCCTCCTCCTTGGCAATGACGATGTCGCACGCCAGCATGAAACCGGTTCCGCCGGCCAGACAGTGACCGTTGATCCTTGCCACCGTGGGCTTGGGGAAACGCGCCACCCGCTTGATCAGGCCGGCGTATTTTCGGGCGGGGTTATTTTCCGAACCGGTCGGCATGTTCCCCAAATCGGCGCCGGAGCAGAAAGCCTTGTCGCCCGCCCCGGTGATACAGACCGCCCTGACGTCCGAATCCTGCTCCGCGCGGTCCAGGTAGTCAAAAAAAAGTTCGACAACTTCGGAGCTGATGGAATTTCGTTTTGCCTCCCGGTTGATGGTGATCCAGGACGTCCAGCCGTCCACCCGGTACAGCAAGTCTCGATCATTCATGGGGTATTCTCCTTTCAATCCTCATCTTCGTCCTCGTCCTCGTCATCGTCGTCATCATTGTTGTCCGGAACGAATTTTTTAATGTATTCTGTGTGAATGTCACCCGCCACAAAGTCCGGATCATTAAAAACGGCACGATACAGACCGATGGTCGTTTTAAGGGGCTCAAGCCGAAATTCGGCCAGCGCCCGTCTCATGACGGCAATGGCTTCAGCGCGGTCCTTACCGTAGGCGATCAGCTTTGCCAGCAGTGAATCGTAGTAGACGGGAAGTTCGTATCCCTGGTAAAGATGGGTGTCCAGGCGGACACCGGGACCTCCGGGCGGCTGGAAGAATTCGATTTTTCCCGGTGCAGGAGCAAATCCCCTCTCCGGGTCTTCGGCATTGATGCGGCATTCGATGGCCCAACCCCGCTGAACGGTACCGTCTACCACTTGTTCCAGTTTTTCTCCGGCAGCCAGGCGCACCTGGGCCTTTACCAGGTCAATACCCGACACCAGCTCCGTAACCGGATGTTCCACCTGTATCCGGGCATTGATTTCCATGAAGTAAAAATGTCCGCCGCCGTCCACCAGAAATTCAACCGTTCCGGCATTCCGGTAATTGACGACCCTCGCCGCGTGAACGGCCGCTTTTCCCATGGCCTCTCGAAGGGAAGGGGTGAGATAGGGAGACGGGGCCTCCTCGATGAGCTTCTGGTACCGGCGTTGAACGCTGCACTCTCTTTCATTGAGATGCACCACGTTTCCGTAATGGTCGGCCAACACCTGAAATTCGATGTGCCGGGGACAGACCAGGCACTTTTCGATGAACACCTCGTCATTTCCGAACGCCGCCTGTGCCTCTGACTTGGCGATCATGAACTCTTCCATCAGTTCCTGCTCGGTTTGACAGATTCGTATGCCCCGGCCACCGCCGCCCCCGGATGCTTTTACCATTACCGGATACCCGATTTCCGCCGCTGTACCAACTGCATCATGTACATCGGTTATACCGCCGGGGCTGCTGGGAACCACGGGAACGCCCGCTTCGGCCATTCGATTTTTCGCCCTTATCTTGTCTCCGGCCAGCCGCATCGTTTCGGCTGAAGGGCCGATAAAGACCATCCCCCGGCCCTCGCATACCTCAGCGAACCCTGGGTTTTCGGCAAGATAGCCATACCCCGGGTGAACGGCCTCGGCACCGGTTTTTTCCGCTGCGGAAATTATGGCCGCCATGTTGAGATAACTTTTCGAGGAAAGAGGCGGGCCGATAGACACGCTATCGTCTGCCGCTTTGACATGCAGCGAAGCTTCATCCGCCTCCGAATATACAGCCACGGCTTTGACGCCCAGTTCCTGAAGGGCGCGAATCACCCGGAGCGCGATTTCTCCGCGGTTGGCAACGAGCACTTTTGAAAACATGGGGCTCCTTCTAATTGGTGTCCATTCAGAAAGCGAAAATTCGCTTCAGATCAAGGCGGCATTATTCGAGTTCCAGGATGATAATGGTGTCGCCGTCTTTGACGGGCTGCTCGTTTTCCACAAGGATAGTCTTTATTCTGCCTGCCTTCGGCGACTTGATCTTCTGAAAAACCTTCATGGTTTCCAGCAAAGCGAGCACCTGCTTTTTTTTTTACGGAAAAGAAAAGAAAAGGTGTAGCCTACGTCTGGCGAATCACGTAGGTCCATGACTTCACCGTTACGTAGGTGCATAAGAATGGTTTGTTCATCTTCATCCCATACCCAAAAACCACCCCATTCAGGGAGAGTAGCGGCATATCCACGGTGTACCATGTAGTTAAAAGCTGCTTCAAACTTCATACATCAACTCCTTCGTTTCTTTCGGCAAAAACTTTACGGTTGCAGTGGTAAATATCTTCGGCATTCAGGTAAACCACAAAGTCACCAGTTTTGATTTCTTCATGTGCTACAAAATTGAAGATACCACCTTGTGGTATTTTGATTTGAAAAAGGTTAGGACCATGTTGACTGATCACATCATCTTCAGTGAT
>JAWODC010000022.1:0-3273 GCA_046483495.1 Desulfobacterales bacterium | reverse complement strand
GTGGTTTTACCGGCCCCATTAGGGCCGAGAAATCCGAAAATTTCTCCCGCACCCACTTCAAGTGAGATGTCGTTGACGGCGCAGATATCTCCAAATGATTTGGATAAGTGTGAGATCTTGAGCATATTAGCGCTCCTTTTTCCCCTAAGGTTGGAGGATATTATCACAAAACAGGCATAATTGCCATCGCGCCTGGGATTTATTCAGCGGCTTACCGGATCCCGGCCCGCTTTTCTCAAAATCGTTCCCTTATTCAGCTTGGCTGATTTAAAGTCGAGAAAATAAAATAATTATGAAAATCTCTTCAGGGGCGGGAAACGCTTAAAAGTGATTTTTCGATACAAAAATAGGTTTTAAGGCATTCCTGTGCTTTTTTCTTGCCTAAAGCCAGAAAGATCACAAAACCAATAAGATCGAAAATCGGCTTTAAATTGAGCAGCAAGAGTTTTCCTGTTAGAATCAATTTTTGGCCCAAAAAATCTCTTCTAAGCAAAGTGCTCCAGGGAGAGGGAAAATCTATGTTATTTAAATTCTGTAATTTAACTCAGCCAAGGCATAATCGAATCGAAAAAGCGATTTTCTTGACAATTATCCTGTACGAAATCATCATATCAATATATCGAAGGAGGAGCGAAATCATGTTTTTTATTTTTAAAAACCTGCAAAGCAAATTCCACATTAAAGTCCATGGCGCCGGGCTGCAACCGGCCGGAAAGAAACGCGGTCTAAGAAGCCCTGCTCATTTTTTGGCAGCATTCCTGACGATTCTTCTCATCCTCGTGACGATAAGCGCCGATGCCCAGGTGACCAGAGCGGATTACGAGCGGGCTTTTGAGCTTAAGGAAAAATGGCAGTATCTCACATCCGGCGTAGCCGAGCCGGCTTCCTGGATCGGAGCGACCCACCGTTTCTATTACCGCAAAACGGTTCCCGGCGGTCATCAATACATCATGGCCGACGCTGAAACCCTTGCAAAGAGACCCGCCTTTGACCATGTCCGGCTTGCCGAAGCGCTATCCAAGGTCACCGGAGAACCGGCTGCTCCCGAACGCCTGCCGCTTGTCGGACTGCGATTTACCGATGACGGCCGCTCAATCCATATCAATGTGGGCATGGTGCCGTGGGAAGGACAATGGTATACCTGCAGCCTGGATGACTATGTGCTCTCTCCTTTTGAGCGACGCACGGCCTGCCAGCCGAGGGGATTCGGCGTCGTGCGGGATCTCGAAATCCCTGCAGACAATACGCCGCGCCGTTCGCCCGACGGCAAGTGGGAGGTATTTATCCACAACCACAACCTCGCCCTGCGTTCAACATCCGGCGGCCCGATGACCGTCCTAAGCACCGACGGCTCCGAAGGCAATTTTTATGATCCCTGCTCGATAGCATGGTCGCCTGACTCGCAGAAGATTGCGGTTTTCCGGGTACAGCCGGGGTATCGCCGTCTGGTCCATTATATTGCATCCTCCCCTGAGGACCAGCTCCAGCCCAAGCATTTCACCCGGCTTTATCCCAAACCGGGTGATGTTGTCGACTGGGAACAGCCTGTTATCTTCCACATTGACGCCGAATCCCCCCGCCATATCAATGTCGCAGACGATCTTTTCCCGAATCCGCTTTCCCTTTCACAACCCGAATGGCGCCCGGACAGCCGCACACTGACTTTCAATTATACCCAGCGCGGCCATAAAGTTTTTCGGGTCATTGAAGTTGATGCCGTTTCCGGGCAGGCTCGTGCTGTTATCTCTGAAGAACCGGAAACATTCAACGGCCAGCGGTGGTTCCGGCACGAGATTGACAGCGGCCGAGAGATCATCTGGCTTTCCGAACGCGACGGCTGGCACCAGCTTTATCTCATCGAAGGCGCCACCGGCCGCGTAAAAAACCGCATCACCAACGGTGAATGGGTCGTCCGCGGCATCCAGAAGGTGGACGAGGAAAAGCGGCAAATCTGGTTCAGCGCCAGCGGCATGTACCCCGGGAAAGATCCGTACTTTGTGCAATACTACCGCATCAATTTCGACGGTTCAGGCCTTACTGCGCTCACCGAAGCTGACGCCAACCATGATGTGAGCTACTCGGCTGATATGAAGTTTTATGTGGATACCTACTCCCGGGTCGACTTGCCCACCGTCTCAGAGCTTCGCCGTGCTGAGGACGGTTCGCTTGTCACTGTCTTGGAGGAGGCGGATGTGTCGGCTTTATCCGCGGCCGGGTGGAAGCCGCCCGAGGTTTTTACCGCCAAGGGGCGCGACGGCAAGACTGACATCTGGGGCGTTATTGTCCGGCCCACGAATTTTGATCCGTCGAAAAGCTACCCCGTAATAGAGAATATCTACGCAGGCCCCCATGGGTCATTCGTTCCGAAATCTTTCTGGCCTTTCGAACTCCATTCTTCAGGGGACAGCCTGATCGGCATGCAGGCCCACGCCGAGGTCGGATTCATCGTGGTGATGATAGACGGCATGGGCACATTCAATCGCTCCAAGGCTTTTCATGACGTCGCCTGGAAGAATGTGGGAGATGCCGGATTTCCCGACCGCATCCTTTGGCACAAGGCTGTGGCGGAGAAGTATCCGTATTATGACATCTCGCGGGTGGGCATATACGGCGGATCAGCCGGAGGTCAGAATTCGACCGGTGCTCTGCTTTTTCATCCGGATTTTTACGATGCCGCTGTTTCATACGTGGGCTGTCATGACAACCGCATGGACAAGATCGGATGGAATGAGCGCTGGATGGGCTGGCCGGTCGATGATTCGTATGCGGAGTCCTCAAATGTGGACAATGCCTGGCGGCTCAAGGGCAAACTCTTACTGGTATTGGGAGAACTTGATCAGAATGTTGACCCGTCCTCGACCATGCAGGTGGCGGACGCACTTATTAAGGCCGGAAAGATGTTTGACCTGCTCGTTATCCCGGGATGGGGGCATGGAGCCGGGCGGACTGTCGGGCCAGTCAAATACTGCATGAAGAAGCAGTACGACTATTTTGTCCGGCATTTGCACGGAGAAGAGCCTCCGGATTGGAATAAATAAAAGAGTCAGGGTCAGGATTCAAATTCAAGAGGCATCTCCCTTGTTCAGCTTGGCTGATTTAAAGTCAAGAAAATAAAATAATTGTGAAAATCTCTTCAGGGGAGGGAAATGCTTAAAAGTGATTTTTTGATACAAAAATAGGCTTTAAGACATTTCTGTGCTTTTTTCTTACTTAAAACCAGTAAGGTCGCAAAACCAGTAAGATCGGCTTTATTTAAAATTGGTAATAAGAAAT
>JAWODC010000028.1:0-36626 GCA_046483495.1 Desulfobacterales bacterium | reverse complement strand
AATAGGAACTTGTTGATAAATCTTGTCAAACAGTTTCCCAATAAATTACAAGTTGCAGGCGGGATAAACAGCTATGAATATGCGAATAGATTATTAAAGTGTGGTGCTAAAGCTATAGTTATAGGCTCTGCTGCTATTAGAAAAGAAGAGTGGATTGAAACAATGCGGCGGCAAATCGCTTTGCTACCAGCTGCCGGCCCTTGTGCGGTATCGGCGGCGCGGGGTATTGACAATCGTGATCTCGCCGTTGCAGGCCCTGATGAAGGATCGGGTGGAGAACCTGGGCGGAAAGACCGGCACGCTGTTTGCCGAGGCGATTTCCGGACTGCAAAGTCTGCCCTAACGCGGCGAGGTTTTCGAACGGGTCCGTTTGGGGGACACCGCAATCCTGTACATGTCGCCTGAGCAGCTTCGGAGCACCGGCGTTCGAAACATTCTCAACCAGCGCGAGATCGGCTGCTGGGTATTCGATGAAGCGCATTGCCTGTCCAAGTGGGGACATGATTTCAGGCCGGATTATCTTTACGCCGCCCGCTTTATCCGGGAATTCGCCAAGGAACAGGGTTTGCCGGCGCCGCCGATCAGCTGTTTTACCGCCACCGCGAAAACGAGCGTCATCGATGAAATCGAAACCCACTTTCGTGAGGAGCTCGGACAGCAACTGCAGGTTTTTGCCGGTGGGGTGGGGCGGGAAAACCTCTCGTTTGAAGTCATTCCGGTGTCAACGGCGGAAAAACTGGAGCGCACCCATGAACTCATCAAAGAACATCTCGACACCGCTGATGAGCCCGGGGGAATCATCGTTTACGCCGCCACCCGGCATGCAACGGAGGAAATACGGGATTTTCTCCACCATCAAGGCCACGTTGCAGAAATATTTCACGGCGGGCTGGATGCCATGGAAAAGCGGGACACTATCGAGGGTTTCGTGGACGGCCAAATCCCTGTCATATGCGCCACCAATGCCTTCGGCATGGGAATCGACAAGGAGAACATCCGCCTGGTCCTGCACTACCATATTCCGGGTTCGCTGGAAAATTACATTCAGGAGGCCGGACGCGCGGGACGGGATCAAAAACCGGCGCGCTGCATTCTTCTCTACGATCCCCGGGATATTCATCTGCAATTTGCCATGGGGGCATTGTCCGAGTTAAAACAGAAGGAAATCGCGCGCATTTTGCGGGCTTTGCGGCGAAAGAAAAAGAACCCGTACGGCGAAATCGTGGCCACCGGCGACGAACTGCTGCGGGATGAAGACCTGGCCGACATGAAGGCCCTGAAACCCGAATTCAGGGACACCAGGATAAGAACCGCCGTTGCATGGCTGGAGCGGGCAGGCTTTCTGGAGCGCAACCTGAATTTGACCGAGGCCTTTCAGGGAAAACCGCTGGTCGACTCCCTGGAAGAGGCCGCGTCCATAATGGAACGGTTCAACTTAAGTCCGCAAACCCGCAGCCTGTGGCTCAATATACTTCAGCAAATCATCAACAGCGGGCGAAAAACCGGATTGCGGGCCGATGCACTTGCAGAAGCGCTGTTTCCGGAAAAAGAGCTGCTGCTGGAAATGGAGCGAGAAGCCGGGCTCACCGCCGCACAAATCGTGATAAAGGCGCTGCATGACATGGCGGAGGCCGGTTTGCTGGATCAGGGCCTCATGATGTCGGCGACCTTTCGGCCAAAGGGCAAAAACAATGCCGCCAAGACCTTTGAGGCGGTGTGCGAACTTGAAAACAAGCTCATTGAGCTTCTCCGTGTCGAGGACCCCAATGCCGATGAAGGCAACTGGGTGGAGCTGGACATCCGCCGTCTCAATCAAAAGATGACGAACAAGGGATACACCGCCGGCCCGGATGTCCTGCGGCGGTTGATAAAGAGCATATCATACGACGGCAAGGGATTTGCAGCATCGACGGGCAGCTTCGAGATCGGTCACGTGGATCGGAACCGGTATCAAATCCGGCTGAAACGCAATTGGCAGACCATTCTCAAGACCATTTCGCTGAGGCAGGGCGTCGCCCGCCTGATTCTGCAAACGCTCATCAAGGCGGCCAAAAAAGAGGCCGCAAAATCCAACGCTGAAATCACCGGAGATGTTCATCTGTCCTTTACCAGCGACGAATTGTCGGCCGCCCTCAAATCGGATTTGATTCTGAGTGTAGAAGTCAAAAAGGTTTTGCCGGCAATCGAGCGCGCCCTCCTGTTCCTCCATGAACACCATGTGATCGAGCTGAAGAACGGGTTGGCGATTCTCAGGCAGGCGATGACCATTCGCCTGGCGCCGACGGCCCGGGGCCGCTATTACAACCAAGGCGATTACAAGCCCCTTTCGGTTCACTATCGGGAACGGCGGTTTCAGGTTCACGTCATGATGCACTATGCGACCCTCGGGCTTGAAAAGATCGCCCGTGCGCTCACGTTGGTTCTGGATTACTTCGCCCTGGGCCGCGTCAAGTTCATCAACAAGTACTTCGATGGAGAAACCGAGCTGCTGGAAAAAGCCACCACTGCTGAATCCTATCGCATCCTCGTTGAAAATTTGCGCAACCCGGTGCAGATATCCGCCGTAGGGAGTCCCGTAGAAGACAGCATGCTTATTCTGGCCGGTCCCGGATCGGGCAAAACCACCGTAATCGCACACCGCTGCGCCTATCTTCTGGAGGTGGAACGGGTTCCGGCGGGGCAGATCCTTGTGCTCTGTTTCAATCACAGTTCGGCCATGGTGCTTCGCAAGCGGCTTCACGCCCTGGTGGGAAAGGCGGCCGCAGGCGTAACGGTCGCGACCTACCACGGCGTTGCCATGCGACTTGCCGGCATTTCGATTCGCGACATGGCTGCAGCGCCCGACAAAGACCGGATCGATTTTGAACGCATCATCAAAGACGCGGTCAAGCTGCTGAACGGCGAAACGGAAATCCCCGGCATCGAACCGGACGAACACCGTGACCGCCTGCTGGCCGGCTACAGCCACATCCTGGTGGATGAATATCAGGACATCGACGAGGATCAGTATCAGCTGGTATCGGCGATTGCCGGCCGGACGCTTTCGGAGGAAGATGCCCGCCTTTCCATATTGGCCGTCGGCGACGACGACCAGAACATCTACACCTTTCGGGGCGCCAATGTCCGCTTCATTCGGCAGTTCCAGGACGATTACAGCAAAAACGTAGTCTATCTGGTCGAAAACTACCGTTCCGGCAGGCACATCATTTCCGCTTCGAACGCCCTGATCCGCGCCAATAAGGACCGAATGAAAGGTGCACATCCCATACGCATAAACCGCGACCGGGAAATGAATCTTCCCGGCGGAAAATGGGAGCATTTGGATCCGGTGAGCAAAGGGCGGGTCCAGATCGTATCCATTGGGAATATGCATCATCAGGCGCTCTATGTTCAAGATGAAATCGATCGTTTGAAGGATATCGATCCGAAGATCGGCTGGTCTGATATGGCCGTACTGTCCCGAACCAAAGCACCTTTAACTGCTGTCAGGGCTCTTTTCGAGGACGCCGGATATCCGATCAAAATGACGCTGGACGAATCCCTTCCGCTGCACCGGGTGCGGGAGATTCGCCTGTCCCTGGACTGGCTGGAGAAAAGAGAAAAGGAGCACTTGCGGGCAAGCAACATCAGAAGAGCAATCGGTGCGCTTTGGGAGGGGCATGAGACTAATGTATGGTTGGACCTGATTCGCCTTTTCCTGGAAAGCTATCGGGAAGAGACCGTCGACAGCATGCTGCCGGCCGGCATGGCCATCGACCGGTTGTATGAGTTCATATCGGATCAGCGCCGGGAAAAAGTGATCGGCCAGGGCGTATTCTTAAGCACCATTCATTCGGCCAAGGGCATGGAGTTCCCCCATGTGTTCATTCTCGACGGGGACTGGGGCAGGCCCACCGACATCCCGCAATGGGAAGAAGAACGGCGCGTCATGTATGTGGGCATTACACGGGCCGGGGAAACATTGCGGATTTTGCGGATCCCGAAAAGACCCAACCCGTTCTTGCCTGAAATCAAGGGCGATTTTGCCTTGCCCCTCGCATACCGAAAACCAATGTATGCCAAAGAGCACCGCCCAAGAAGATACGAGCTGCTTGGGTTGAACGAAATCTACCTGGATTATGCAGCCCGATTTCCGCAATCGGACGCCATTCACCGTCATTTGGCTGCGCTGCAGGCAGGTCAGTCCGTTTCGCTGCGCAAGCACAACGGGAAATTGGGCGTTTACAACCATAACAGCCCATGCCTGGCCCGATTGTCCAACGAGGGTTCGAACAAATGGATCGACAGGCTGGATCACATCCTGGATGTTCGGGTCGTGGCAATGCTTAGGCGGGATCGCAATGATCCCGATGAAGACTTTCAAAAATGGATCAAAGCCAACGAATGGGAACTGCCGGTTCTTGAGGTGGTTTACAGTTCCTAGTTGGGGACGGTCCTAGTTGGGGACGTTCGTGCAGAACATTCCCAAATTAAGTCCCGCCTTGTAAATCCGGTTCTCCGCACTTTCTGCACGAACGTCCCTATTATGTGTCAGCATAGATTGTACCCGACGCTTTTAATTATACCCAAACCTCCGCAAAAAAAGCATTTGTCCATTTTCCCTTCACATGTTAAGAGGATTTCCAATTCATTCTCTACATAATTTTCAATCCCCAATGATTCCCAATTCTGTAAAAAAAAAACGGAGGGGGTACTCACAAAAAAATGTTAGTTTCTTCCAACAAATAAAGTCTTCTGTATTCAGACGGGCAAGTGCAAGGAGATATAAAAAAACAAATATAGAAAGGACCTGAATATGACTTTTAGAAAAGAGTTGCGACAATTAAACAAAGAGTTGGAAAAGATTGCAGAAATCCTGAACAGAATGGTCGCGGTGGTCAACCAGCTGGAAACATCCGAACCGGAAACCAAATCCAAACCTGGACCAAAGGAAAAAGTCAAAAAATCCTCTAATAAGCATTCCCCGGCAAAAAAAACCGAAAAAAGCAAATCCAGATCTGCAAAATCGGCCAAAGAATCGGCGATAGGCAAAGTGCTGAAGATTATTGAAGGGACAGAAAATGGAATCAGCAAATCACAACTAATGAGAAAAACCGGATTTGACAGTAAGAAAGTCCAGAACCTCATCTCCAGGCTGAAAAAACAGGGGCAGGTAAAGATGCTCGGCCGGGGCCTTTATGGAACGACGTAGTCCTGATTCACTCCATTTCTTCGTTAGCCGGAAAATTTTAATCCTCGAAATACTTTAAAGAATCAGCGATGGCATGTATGGTTATATAAATGAACAAGCGAGACACGGCGCCGGGGCGGCCCGGCATATGTACTGAAACGCTTCGAAGCGATTCAAAAAGAGAGGAAAGCGGAAAATGCACTATTCTTTCTTCAGGAAAAATGCAGAAAAAGTCAGGCAGTCTATGCAGAAAGAGGGAATCGATGTGCTGATCCTGGGCAACCCGTCAGGGGACGTTCGTGCAGAGCATTCATAAAATCAATGAAATGATCACCGGAGCGCGACGATGAAGATGCCGGATGGTCAGCGACCCTTTCCGGCAAGCCTCTTTATGTCAATCCTTTTGTCCCGATAGTCTTACGTTGTTTTTCAATGGGGAGTCAAGATCGGAAATGGTCTGCTCGACAAAAGCGCCTTCGCCGAGTATCCGCAAATCAGCAGCCTTCCTCCGGCCGCCCCCAAGACAAGCAGTTGCTGCTGCGAATGGTCGCCCATGCAATTATTCGGTGCCAAAAAAAAGCAATCTCTGCTAAAATTTGCAAAAGACGTTATGCTGTGGAGTTATTCAAAGCCGGATACGAACCGGAAAGACCAAATACTGATGGTCTGTTCCGACCTGAAGACCCAAAACAGGCTCCCGGCCGCGACCTTCCAAAAATGCAGGGCGGATAGGGATCAACAATCGAGGGGGTAATGGAAAAAAACATTTCCGGTATTGCCTGGCATACCATGACACCGGAAGAAGTGCTGGAGCGTCTGGAAACCAGCGAGCAGGGCCTTGACCCGAAAACGGCCGAACAGCGTATGGCGGTTTTCGGAGCCAACTCACTGGGCGAGGAGATACCCATCAGCCGGCTTAAGATCCTATTGGAACAGGTGAAAAATCCGCTGATTTACATTCTCTTTACGGCAGTGGCGGTCAAGGCCGCTGTCGGTCATTTCAAGGACGCAGCGGTCATTCTGGCGGTCATCATCATCAACTCGGCCATCGGGTTCTGGCAGGAGTTCCGGGCCGAACGGTCCATGCGATCGCTTCAGCAACTGGTCAAAGCCAGGGCATGGGTTTTAAGAAACGGCAGGGAGAACGAGATCGACAGCGAGGCCCTGGTACCCGGCGATGTGGTGATGCTGGCATCCGGAGACCGGGTGCCGGCGGATATCCGGCTGCTTTCGGCAACCGAGCTGAAAATTGAAGAAGCGGCCCTCACCGGGGAATCGGTTCCTGCAGATAAGCATATCAAACCCCTCGAAGACCCCGAACTTCCACCCGGGGACCGTTCCAACCTGGCCTATATGTCCACGGTGGTGGTGAGCGGCAGGGCACTGGGGGTGGTTACGGCCACCGGTGCAGATACTCTCATGGGGCAGATTGCGGAAGATGTCCGAACGGTGACCATTGTCAAAACGCCACTCCAGGAGCGTTTTGAGCGGTTCGCCGGGCGGCTGGGGCTGGCGGTTCTGGCACTTGCGGTTTTCGTTTTCGGGTTCGGGTTTTTCATAGGCATGGAAACAATGGACCTGTTCATGACGGCGGTGGCCATGGCCGTTGCCATCATACCCGAAGGCCTTCCCGTTGTGGTGACCATCACCATGGCCATCGGCGTTTCCCGAATGGTCCGGCGCAACGCCATTCTTCGAAAGCTCCATGCTGTTGAAACCCTGGGCTCCACAACGGTGATCTGCACGGACAAGACCGGCACCCTGACACGGAATGAGATGACGGTTCGGGCAATGTTCTCCATGGGCCGTTATTTCGATGTCAGCGGCAGCGGTTATGAATTAAGAGGAACGTTTTCGGAAAGAGATTCCGGAACCCATTTCGAGTTCGAACCCGGATCGGATTTGGAAACGGCCCTTCGCATTGGTCTGCTCTGCACGGAATCCAGTATCCAATGGCTTGGAGACCGGCATGAGATAAAGGGAGATCCCACCGAAGCGGCTCTGATTGTGGCGGCCTATAAAGCGGGCTTGGATGCCGAACAGGAGCGCAGAGCCTGGCCAACTGCGGCCATCATTCCCTTTGAATCCCAAAGAGGCTATATGGCGAGTCTGCACAAGCACAATGACCGGGATATCGTCTTTCTCAAAGGCGGACCGGAGAAGCTCCTGGATATCTGTGCCATGGAACGGTCTCAGGTGGAATGCGGCCATGATGAAGTGCTTTTCGCAGCCGATCAGCTTGCGAAAGAAGGACTGAGGGTTTTGGCCCTGGGCTGGAAAGAGCTGCAGCCGGGGTTGTCTTTTGAAGGCCTCACCGAAGAGCTTGCCCATGGAGTCACTTTTGCCGGTCTGGCCGCCATCATCGATCCACCCCGAGCCGAAGCGGCCGAGGCGGTTCGGGGTTGTGCCGAAGCAGGAATCCGAACGGTGATGATCACCGGCGACCATATGGTAACGGCCACGGCCATTGCAGCCCGGATCGGCATCGGGGGAGAGCACCCGAAAGCCCTGACAGGCCGTGAAGTCGAAAACTTCAGCGATACGGAATTGGAGGAGCACGTAAGAGAGGTGTCGGTTTTTGCCCGGGTGTCCCCCAGACACAAGCTCCGTATCGCCCAGGCTTACATGGCCGGAGGCGAGATTGTGGCCATGACCGGGGACGGTGTCAACGATGCCCCCGCCCTGAAGGCCGCGCACATCGGCATCAGCATGGGCAAAACCGGTACGGATGTGGCCAAGGAAGCCTCGGACATGGTTCTGGTCGACGACAATTTTGCTTCGATTTTTCATGCGGTTGAAGAGGGCCGCATCGTTTTTGAAAACATCCGGAAAGTCACCCTCTATCTCCTGGGAGGAGGAATCGGCATTCTCATGGCCATTTTAGGCACCATGTTTCTGGGCATGCCCCTGCCCCTCAATGCTACCCAGATTATCTGGCTCAACTTTGTAACATCGGCCCTCCAGGATGTGTCGCTGGCTTTTGAACGAGGGGAACCCGGAATTCTGGATCAGCCGCCCCGGCCTCCGGAAGAAGGCATCCTGACGTCCGTTCTGCTTCGGCGCATTGTCCTGGTAGGCCTCACGCTGGCCGGGGGGACCCTGTTTTTATTTCATCATGCGCTGGGTGGGGGGGCAAGCCTCCAGCATGCCCGGACACTGGCCCTGACCAGCCTGGTGACATTTCAGTTTGTACAGCTTTTCAACTCCCGGTCCCTGCGGCGCTCGGTTTTCGCCATGAATCACCTGCACAACCCCTTTCTCTTCATTGCGGTGGGTCTTGCCCTGACGGCCCAGCTCGCCGCTCTTTATGTACCCCAAATGGAATGGCTGCTGCGCACCGTGCCGCTATCCCCCACTGAACTTGCCATGTGCCTTGGTCTGGCTTTCTCGGTTCTGGTGGTGGTGGAGGCCGACAAGCTTTTGTCCCGAAAACTTTCAAAAAGGCGTCCCTGATCCAAGATAGGGGACGTCCAAGATAGGGGACGTTCGTGCAGAGCATTCACAATTTCAGCGATCCGGTAAGCGACTCTGCTATCAAACTTCATTTGATTTGTTTTGTAGGGCAGAATTGCTATGTTTTTCCAAGATATTGATATAGATCAACTTTCATGCCACTGATGAAATCAGCCAACTGCGGCAGGATACCCGAGCCATGCCATTTACAGTTATCGGACAAAGGTTATGAATAAAGCCGATCAAGATAAAATCATAGATATTTGCAGGAAAAATGATATTTCCCGAATAGGGCTGTTTGGATCAAGGTCCCGGGGTGAGGCCACAGAATCCAGCGATATCGATCTATTAGTACAATTGTCCAAACCCAAAAGCCTTCTCTCCCTTGTGAAGCTCGAAAGAAATCTTACCGAAGCTCTTGGCAAAAAAGTGGATTTGATAACCGAAGGCGCCATTAGTCCATACCTAAAGGACAGAATACTTAAGGAACTTACAGTCATCTATGAAGCAGAAGCGGGATAATACATTATATCTGAACCACATTCGTGATGCCTGCGACCGTATAGATTTTTATTTGCAGGGAATCACGCCCGTTGACTTCGGTCGAAATCCTCTTCTTCAAGATGGTGTTATTCGTCAAATCGAAATTATTGGAGAAGCGACAAAACGGGTTTCTAAGGAATTACGTTCAGAGTATCCTGAAATACCTTGGTAGGACATTTCAGGAATGAGGGATAAATTAATACATGATTATTTTGGTGTTGATATTGATACGGTTTGGTTGACGGCAAGGGATGATATCCCGATTTTAAAGGAAAAGATCAAACAAATTCTTCAGGATAATAAGTAATTATATCCACGACATTAGTTTGGACGGCTACAGACCCATGTCCCTGTAAAAAATTCATTCCCAATCACTTTTCGACGGCACGCCCAATTTTATAAGTAAAAAATACTTTACATTGTATCGTAATTAGATATATAAGGTAAAATATGTTTAACGATAATATCGATATCGAGTCGCTTTTGAAACAACTCGGACAACGGTTGAAAGAGGCGCGCCTGTCTCGGAACGAAAGCCAGGAGCTGTTCGCTCAGCGAATCGGCCTGACCCGCCAGTCTTACAGCCTGATGGAAAAAGGCTCTTTACAGACCATGATCGGCAACTGGTTGGCTGCGAGCAGCATTCTCGGCAGGCTCGACGATTGGAAAAATATACTGGCCGAGAAGGAAGACCTGTTTGCTGAGTTCGAGAAAAAAAGCAGTAAACGTCAAAGGGCCGGCGGCAAACGAAAGAGAAAGATATGATTCGACTCGATGTTTGGCTGACCCTACCATCAGGAGAAAGCGTTAAGACCGGCTCTCTGGTTGTCGGAGACCCCGATCCTGTCAAAGGGGAGTTGCAGGGACAGTTTCGCTACACATCCGAGTACCTGGGGCACCCGCGAGCTTTCCCGCTTGATCCCCTTCACTTGTCATTGTCCACAGAAGTCTTTGAAGCGAACCGGCCGCGTGAAGGTATTCATGGTGTTTTTGAAGACAGCCTGCCCGATGACTGGGGACGTAAGCTCATGATCCGCCGCCATAAGCTGGGCCGCACCGAGCAGCGTGTTCCCCATTTATTGAAGTTGCTGGGCAACCAGGGCTTGGGGGCCTTGAGTTACGTCGAGGTAGGCAGGCCTGAAGTGAAAACAACCGGGGTTTCCAACGAGCATCTACAGGAGCTGGCATTGCTTGCACAACAGTTCGAAAGGGAGCCCGCAACTGTATCCGACAATGAACTCTTTTTGTTGTTTCAAGCAGGCAGTTCACCGGGCGGCGCCCGCCCCAAGGCACTCGTGAATGACGAAAAGGAAGCATACCTGGCAAAGTTTGCCGGTCACAAAGACCGGTTGGACGTGGTAAGTCTCGAGGCCGCATCTATGGAACTGGGTCGCATGTCAGGAATCGAAACAGCCGATACCCTTTTGATCCCCCTGGGTGCAGCACTAAAATGTCTGCTGGTGAAGCGTTTCGACATCAACGAAGCCGGCGGCCGCAATCACTTGATCAGCATGCACTCACTGCTCAAGGCTGATGGCTATTACAATGCGGGATACAAGGACCTGACGGACGTAATTAAGCACATTTCATCACAACCAAAACGTGATCTAAACAGAATTTACCGACAGATGGTATTCAATACCATGATCGGCAATACCGACGATCATCTGAAAAACTTCATCATGCTGCACGACGACAACGGTTGGCGCCTGAGCCCCGCCTTCGATTTAGTGCCGAACATCGGATTTTACCGGGAACACGTTCTCCGAATCGGCCTGGATACCCGGCCGCCGAATGCTGAAACGCTTCTTGCCGAGGCAAAACATTTTGGGATAAAAAAGCGTCAACTGTCAATGGAAATCATTGCCGAGACACACAGGGCTGTATCGAAATGGCCCGAAGTCTTCCATAATTATAATGTTCCGGAAAAGGATGCCGAAAATATCGGCAAGGATATCGATCAGAGGTTGAAAATAACCGAATGTTTTAAATAAAAACGATCTGATAAGCGACCCTGCTATCACTTCACTTGATTTTTTTGCAGGTCAGAAACTGCTTAATTGGCCGGGACATCTCGCGCAACGTTGAGAAGATACCTGCAGGAAGGGGCAATATCTCCAAAAAAAACCATTGACGTTGTTGAAAACTAATCTCATATTTTCCCTATAACCAATAGAAAAAAAGGGAAATGGGATGACCATAAAAAACGAACCATGGCCGAGGTTGCCACTGGATCAGTGGCAATTTCAAGCGCCGGTTTCTGGCCGGGTGCAGGCTTGGGCGAGGCTGCCTTTTATGCATATGCCTATCCGGAACCGGTCGGCTTTGGCGAGTTTGCCGTTCAACCGGAAGCCGCCTATTACCACAAGGAGCTCAGAGAATTCATATTGCCTTACGAAGCCGTGCGGACGGCCGGCGAACCCGATACCGTGCTGTTGGATTTCTTGCAGAGTACCTATCAAGCAGAGGCCGATCTCGCCGATTGGGACCGCAGTGCACTGGAGCGAAAAGCGGACCCGCGCATGAGCAATATCTGAGGATTTTTTAATTTGGGAATAATGAAGAATAGAACGCATTCAGGGGCGAAGAGGATCCTGTCAATTTCCTCTGCACTTTCTGCACGAAGGTCCCCAAAGTCCTATAGACTTTAAAAAATCTCGACAGAAAGGCAAATAGACCTGAAAGGCAAAGCCATGACCGTCGAACATCCGGCAGATCCACAAACAGACGGTGACCTTTATCAGAGAAATTTTCTCGAATATCACCGCAGGACCTTCACCATCGATCCGTCTTCGTTTCTGGAGCCCCTTGTGAAACACCTGGAAGCCTGTTCCAGCATACTGGACGTTGGGTGCGGATCCGGAAGGCATCTGCTTTTGTGAATGGATAGAGTGAGCACACGACGCGCGGAAGGAGCGAGACGAGCATGTTTGACAGCTCCCGCTTCTCATCTACAAATACATCTTGCTTTTCTTCGCCCTCAACGTATCCGGCGTTTCCTTATCCGCCTCCATTTTTTTCTGAAAAATCGGTGTAAGGTCATTAATCACCAGGACCTCGTCCGGGCAATCCTTGACGCACCGCAGGCAAACTATGCACTTGTCCTTGTCCACATCACCGATTTCCGCATCCATTGCGCCGGTGGGGCACATTTCTTCGCACAGCATGCACATCCGGCATTCGGCTCCATCGCGAGTGGGCAGCTTATTCACGGCCATAAACCGGAAATTTTCAAAATTGTCGAGTTCCGTTTCCGTATACGGCCCGGGGTCCAAATCCTTGACCTTACCCGGATCCTTGCCCGTGAAACGGTCGTATATACGATCTGCGTATTCCTCGGCCACAGCCAGATCGGAATCATCGGGTCTGTCCGCCATTGCCTGAAAGCCGCCCAGGTTGAACGTATGGGCTCCCAGGAATTCGGCCGATGCCACAACTTTGAAGTTGCTCTTTTCCAATATTTCACATGTTGTGGAATGAGTCGGGTGAACCTGAAACCCGCCGTAAGTAAAAAACATGGCGCATTTCATGCCGTTTCCATCCAGCTTGGCCAACCATTCCCGGAACACCCGTGGTGACCGCATGGAGTGAATGGGCGATCCGAATACGGCTGCCTGGCAGGACGCCGGATCCAAATTTTTCTCGCGTGCGGAGGCAATCGTCATGTCCCTGGTATCCACATCGGCCCCAAGTATCTGTAAGCGGGTCCCAATGGCTTTGGCAATGGTAGCCGTGTTTCCGGTGGCACTGAAATAACACAGTAGAATTTTCATGGTAATCCTCGCTCGAACTCGGTTTAAAGGATACATAGAACATCATTAACGACAGCACTTCAGAACCGCCAAATACCGGACCTTTTTGTAAATCTATTTCTTATTTTTTATTAAGTCCGCTAATTCTGCAAAAGGACTATGCATTAAGCTATCATCCGGGTATTCATCGCCGGGCTTTCCAGCATAAGCATCGGCAACCTGTTGACGTGTATGTTCATTTTCGTGACAATAAATGCACAAAAGCTCCCAGTTGCTTCCATCAGGAGGATTATTGTCATGATTGTGATCTTTATGGTGTACTGTGAGCTCACGCAAATGCTTTCCGCTGAATTCTCTTCCGCACCGCGCGCAAATTTTGGGAAACATTTTGAGAGCACGTTCCCGATAACTTTTTTCTCGTTCTTTCCGTATACGAATTGCCTCTGCCACACTCCCCTTGATGTTGCCGGCTTTCTTTGAGGACACGTTAAACCTCCGACTGTTCTTTATGACTCCATGCTGGTAATATATACATTTTTCGTTCGCTCCTTGATCCATTTTAATCATGAACGTTGCGCGGTTTTTTTCGTCGGCTGAATTCCCAATGTTGGCACTTTTCGTCAGGATTAAGTTCCTTTAACTGTTTTTCTTGAATTTTTTCATTTCATTTTTATGATAAAGGTCAAAGAAGATTACGCTATTGTCTGGAATGATCTGACAATCATTGCATTCTTTTTCCAATCGACGGTTCTCTTTGCGACACAATTTGCACCAATAATAAATGACCCGGTAATCCTTCCTGCCCACATATTTTTTGTAACGTCCCTGATAAAGCCCATGCATTTTACCATCTGCCTCGTCAGGTTCTGCGATCAGGCGTTCCACAACCTTTAGGATCCGTTTATAACCAAGAGGGTCGGATTGCTTTACCTTCTCCAATTTTTTTGCAAACTGTTCGGTAGGCCGATACAAATTGCTGCCGTTCATTGACCATTACTCCTTAGCCAGGCAAGAATAGGGCTGTCGATCGAATGCTAACGTTCCGCCTCACCGGACCCGCACTTTTTGCGGGGTCCGCGTGGGGGCGGTGGTTATATGTTTACGCACTATTTTTCATAGCGGCTCGGCCCTTGCTGTCCCTTGGACTGCAAGGTTATGTCTAATAAACATAGACCTCGTGTTCATGCCCCATGAATATTACTGATCTTGATCTTTTGGCTCCGAGTTTTTGCGCTACCCGTTTAGAGGCGTTATTCTTGGGATGAATCAATGAGATGAATTTCTTTTTCCTCAAGACAGTTTCACCATAGTCCTTGCATGCCTTGGCCGCCTCGGTTGCATAATCATTGTTCCAATGTTCCGGACTAATTCGAAAAGCGATCTCTGTCTCCACTTTACCATCAATCTTTTGATGAAGCAGACCGGCAATACCTATAAATTCATCCTTTGGTTTTAACAAGACTTTCCAAAAGCAATATCCGTATTTCTTGTAATGATCCAGAATTTTGCGGATCATTTGTTTGGTTTCATCATAGCTCAGTATTTTCGGAAAGTACCTCATCACATCTTTATTCCCCGTCAATTGATACAACAAATCAATGTCATCGATGGTTACTTCCGCTACTTTCAGGCGTTGTGTCACTGAAATCAGGTTCATGTTGACCGGCTGCATCAGCTTTTCATAAGGCATGTGCTTCCTCCTTGATTGGAAGGGTTCGCAGATAAGTATTCATAGATATTCAATGGTACGCCTTTTCACATTAAACCTGGCGCAAGGGATCGAACTCAGTCGCGCTGATCCCCATCACCGGTGAATGCGTTGTACGATCCGAACCATTCCGCTTCAAGGATTCCGTACATCTCGAGGTTTACCGGCTTGTCCCATTTCCGGACGTGATGCCGACGGCATCCCTCGTATGCCATGCCGATCTTCTGCAAAACGCGGCCGGATGCCGGGTTTCCAGCAAAATGGCATGCATGAACCCGAATCAGGCCCAGCTTTGAAAAGGCGTGCGCCAGTACAGCACAGCTTGCCTCTGTGCAGTATCCCCGGTTCCAGTAAGGCTTCCCGATCCAGTATCCCAGTTCGGCCTGATGCCCGGAGACCATTCCCATCAAACTGATTGCGCCGACAAGTTGGCCGTCAGGTTTAATCGTGATCGCGAAGTGAACGTCCGTGCCGTTGTCGAAATTCAATCGATGGGTGCCGATCCAGGATTCGGCAAAACCGTCCTCATAGGGATGCGGGACATTGACAGTCGTATCCGCTATGGCCCGGTCACCGGCCAGCCGCTGGACATCCGCGGCATCGGTGACGGCAAAGGGCCGGAGAATCAAGCGTTTCGTTTCGATGGTCGGCTGCTTTTTCATCTCCCGGGACAAGGCAAGGTTCATTACCGGTTCTTGGCGCTTTTCTCATCAGGTGAAGAAGGCCTTGCGCCGATATTATTGGGGTTCGCATTCGATCGACAAAAGATTGCCGATCGTCTCATACTTTGCGGCCAGGCCGACCCCCCTGAAAATCTCTTTGTGGTCGTCCTCGGATCTCGAAATCAACTTGCCGCCGGCTGCCAATGCCTGAAGGTATATGTCAGCCCAACGGCCGTTTTTTACCAGGGTCGTAAAAAATATTTTTCCGTTGCCCGCTAAAATGGTTTTCAGCTGGTTCAGCAGCGGCGTCGTATCATCGAGGCAGTGCAGCAGATTTTCTGAAAGAATTGTAGTGAATGCGTTTTCTTTAAACGGGAGACAGGATGCATCTGAATGAAGAAACACTAGATTTCCAGCAAGGCTGCCGCCTTGTGCTGTCAGCCTGGATTTTGCGATCCTTAGCATTTTGAGCGACTGATCCATCAGGATCACGGGCCGGTCGCCATATCGGCTGTAGGCTTTGGCAGTAAATGCAAGGGAACCGCAGGCCAGATCCAGCACATTGCCTTCGGATGAAGATCGAAGCGCATCATTCGCCATACGACGGAATATGTCCACCGAATATCCCCAGATCAGCCGGTTATAGATGGAATTGCATGCCACCATGTCATATATAAACCCGAACCGGCTGTCATAGGCATTGCCGGTTTCATCGTTCGGCAAAACCGAGTAGATATTTGCCTCGACCGGCCTAAGTGCCGCATCTTCCAGCAGCATCGACCTCAATTTATCCTCATCCATTGAAACCCTCTCCGATATTATCATAGATCTTCAATGTGAACCTGGTTTTGTGATACTGCATGCGTTTAAGACCGTTTTTCAGTTACGCCACCACGATTGCCCATTCTTTTAGAATTCTTCAAATAGATCGGTTATATTTTTGCCAAGCTCCTGGTCGAATTTGACATGTATGGAATAGTCCTGAAACGCATACTCGTGGACACCGACAATGATGCCGTTTTTTTCGATATTCAACACACCCTGTTTGGTCGGGATCTGAATTTCCATTTTTATTTTCCTGTCCACCAACAGGCGCGCCGTTTCCCGTCTTGAAACTCTCATAAAAAAACACAATCCCCCTGAGGAAATGTCAGAAAGGGTGCCTTTAAAAGGGTCTCCCAAGGGTTCACCGGTGTTTTTCAAGAGCTGGAATTTGCCGTTGACGGAAATTTCGAACCTTTTCTGCATCTTCCGATCGATGTTCAATTTTGTGAAAACGTCATCGGTTTTCCCGGCTCTTGTACAAAAATCATGCAGTTTCGAGAAAAGCCCCGGGTGAATCGTGCCCCATTCTTTCAGCACTTTATTGTGCAGTATTCTCAATTTCACGCCGGAAACCGCAATCAAGGAGGCGGCATTGGCGTTGGTAATCGAAAAAAAAGAGTCTTTGCCTGAAAGATCACCCGGGCCAAACTCGTTTACAAGAAAATCCTCTTCTTCCTTTCGATAGACCCGTTTCAACCGGCCCCGGTCGATAAAATAAAGCCTGGCATTTTTCTCACCCTGTACATACACCGTTTCCCCTTCTTTGTATTCGGCAGGTTCCATGGCGAAAAATAGGGCATGGGTCTCCTCTGTCGTAAGGGTGCTGTATAACTTAGACCAGGTGCTCAAGTGGGCCGGGTCCAGCAGTTTGGACTCTTCTTCTTCAATGATGTCCGCTGCCTTTGTTATTTCCGTCAACGCCAGGGGGGCAACCTCGAGAAGTTTTTCCCGCAAGATTTTGGCTTTTGAGATATTCCCCGACCCTGCAGACGAAACGATCAGATCGAACAGCAGATTGACGGCCGCTTCGATGTTGTTTTCCTGCATATATCGCTCGACCAGCCGTTCATTTTCTTCATGGTTCGCCATGGGTATCTCCCTTTTTTATGCATCACATGTATAAATAGCGTCCATCCAGAAACGAGAAAATTCGGTTCAGTTCAAGGCGGCCTGGAAATTTTACCCGCAGGAATACATGGAGTATTTTGATGATTAAAAATTTCCGGCCAACGCCGAAATGGAGCGAATTGGCCATTTCTGGATAGGCACTGATAAAGCACAAGGTCGATCGGAGTGTCTAACGGATTACAAATTCCGAATGACGGCCATCCGAGATTCATGAAGCTTGTTCAGCATGTTCGAGAACATCGAGTTAAGACGGTTTATTTCATTCACGCACTGCGAAATTTCCGTGGTCAGCAACGAGGTATCCCTGGTTTTCGGCGTGAACATATGTGATAATTTTTCTCTGAGCGTCTCTTCCAGGTGACGCAATCGATGGGCCGAATCTTTTCTGTCCTTGGCCGAAAGATTCCCTTTTTCCGCTTTTTTCACAATGCCTGCGAGCGTTTTTCCGGATTTTGAAAGGATCGTCTTGACCTCGTTCCGGTCTCTTTCTTCGATGCACCCTTTTTCGGCTGCCCGATCCAGTCGTTCTGAAATTCGCGGTATTTCTTCATTCATGTAGAGGCTGTTCCGTTGCAAGGCGCCAAATTCGATCGGTCGGTTACCACCGGACCTGATGATCGGATCCCCTTTCGGGCTGATATCCGCGGCAAAACAATTCGTTCCTGTAATAAGAAAAAGGCTAAGGAAAATAAACACCATCACGCGCGTTGAATTCATTTTCCACCCCTCGTCGACAGGCGTTCAGCGTATAATGCCTATGGTTTTAGGCCACAGCAGATCATCACGTGAGACCGGCTGCGGCCGTCTTTGCAATGCTACACCGGGCGAATACATAGCGTGCTTTTCAATGTGCGAAACACCGTTGGATTTCCATTTGAAAAACAAGCCGCATTTTGCCACACAGCATTCGATTGAAAGCAACTTCTTATCCTTCCAGTCCATCAGGCGATGTCGAAGCGGTCAAGGTTCATCACCTTGTTCCATGCCGATATAAAATTGTTCACAAACATCACTTGTGCATCATCACATCCGTAGACTTCCGCCACGGCTCGAAGCTGCGAATTCGAACCGAAGACGAGGTCGTTTCGGGTGGCCGTCCACTTGAGTTCACCCGTTGCGCGATCACGACCTTCAAATACGTCTTCATCTTCCGAGGTCGCCTTCCACTCCGTGCCCATATCGAGCAGGTTCACGAAAAAGTCATTGGTGAGCGTCTCCGGCCGCTTGGTGAAAACGCCGTGCTGCGACTGCCCGTAGTTGGCATTCAGGGCGCGCATGCCGCCGACGAGAACCGTCATTTCAGGGGAGGTGAGCGTCAGCAGCTGTGCCCGATCGACCAGCAGTTCCTCCGCCGATACGCTGTATTTGGTTTTTTGATAGTTGCGGAACCCGTCTGCAAGCGGTTCGAGCACGGCGAACGCTTCCACATCGGTTTGCTCCGGTGAGGCATCCGTTCGCCCCGGCGTAAAGGGAACAGTCACCTGATGTCCCGCCTTTTTTGCAGCTTCCTCAACCCCTGCGCATCCGCCGAGAACAATCAAATCGGCCAGCGAAACGCGCTTGCCGTCTGACTGCTCACTGTTAAACGCTTTTTGAATTCCCTCGAGAGTCTGCAGCACGGTCTTCAGTTGGGCCGGCTGATTGACTTCCCAATCTTTTTGCGGCGCAAGACGAATGCGCGCCCCATTGGCGCCGCCGCGCTTGTCGGAGCCGCGGAATGTGGATGCCGAAGCCCAGGCGGTGGAGACCAGTTCCGGGATGGAGAGGCCTGAGGCAAGAATTTTGCTTTTCAGATCGGCGATGTCCTGCTCGTTGATCAGTTCATGATCGACAGGGGGCACCGGATCCTGCCAGATCAGCTCCTCTTCAGGGACTTCCGGTCCGAGATAGCGCGAGCGGGGTCCCATGTCACGGTGGATCAGTTTGAACCAGGCCCGGGAGAAGGCGTCCGCGAATTCCTCGGGGTTCTCCAGGTATCGCCGGGCAATGGGTTCGTAGACCGGGTCGAACTTCAGCGAGAGGTCCGCCGTGGTCATCATCGGCCGGTGCTTCTTTGAAGGGTCGTGAGCGTCTACGATCATGTCTTCTTCATCCACATCCTTGGCCAGCCACTGATTCGCCCCGGCCGGGCTTTTGACCAGCTCATAATCGTATTTGAGCAGCACTTTGAGATAACCCATGTCCCATTGGGTCGGATTCGGCTTCCAGGCTCCCTCGATGCCGCTGGTGATCGTATCGCCGGCTTTGCCGCTGCCGTAGCTGCTTTTCCAGCCGAGTCCCTGCTCCTCGATGGGGGCAGCTTCAGGTTCAGGACCGACCAGCGATGCATCGCCCGCACCATGACATTTGCCGAAGGTATGCCCGCCGGCGACCAGCGCGACGGTTTCTTCATCGTTCATGGCCATGCGGGAAAAGGTCTCGCGGACGTCTTTGCCGGAGGCGACCGGATCCGGGTTGCCGTCCGGGCCTTCCGGGTTCACATAAATCAGCCCCATCTGAACCGCCGCCAGCGGGTTTTCCAGATTACGTTCGCCGGTATAGCGGCTCTTGGGCTTGTCGCTCGTGGCCAGCCACTCCTCTTCGCTGCCCCAGTAGACATCTTCTTCCGGCTCCCAGACGTCCTCGCGCCCGCCACCGAAGCCGAATGTTTTGAATCCCATCGACTCCAGCGCGCAGTTGCCGGCGAGAACTATGAGATCGGCCCAGGAGATCTTGCGGCCGTATTTCTGCTTGATCGGCCAGAGCAGCCGGCGCGCCTTGTCGAGGTTGGCATTGTCCGGCCAGCTGTTGAGGGGCGCAAGGCGCTGACTGCCGGAGCCCGCGCCTCCGCGGCCGTCGCTTATGCGGTACGTGCCGGCGCTGTGCCAGGCCATGCGGATGAAGAGCCCCCCATAGTGGCCGTAATCGGCGGGCCACCAGTCCTGGGAGTCGGTCATCAGCGCATAGAGGTCCTGCTTCAGGGCCTTGAGATCGAGTTTCTTGAACTCCTCGGCATAGTTGAACGCCTCGCCCATGGGGTTGCACAGGTTTGAGTTCTGATGGAGAATCTTGAGATTCAACTGGTTCGGCCACCATTCACGGTTCGACTTTCCGCGCCCGAATCCTATTACAGGGCTCTTGCTCTTTTCATTCATTATGCCTCTCCTTTGCAGTCGGTTTTTTCAGTTGATGAAGTCCGTTTATTAAATGATAATGATTATCGCTAAAAATAGCAAAAATTTTTTGATTCTAATCGTAAAATCCGTTAAATCCATGTCAAATTTTTAATCTTTATCCGGTTCCCATAAAATAGAGCCGATCCAATCAGGGGCATAAAGGATCAATTCCAGGGGATCATTGCTTCGACATAGGGGTGGAACAAGCCAGGCTTTATCTGTAAATTTTAAGTTCACATCGTCAATTTTACAGGTTAATTTACGATAACGTCGTCTGATTTACTGAAATACTGTTATATCAACCGCCGTTTGCCTGATTCGTTTTCTCGAAGAGTGGTAGTGCTTACCGGCCTTACTGCTCCAGCCGTATTATGATCATCGGACCGGTTCGACGGTCAAAACGCCCAAACTGTTCTGGACCGATGTCGGCATCTGGCGTCGGTTGACCGGCTATCGAGGTGAGATGAACGGTCGGCTTTACGAGACCATGGTAATTTCTGAAATCGTGAAATGGGTGCGGACCACGGACAAAAATGCCGATCTTTATTTTTACCGCACCAGTTTCTATTGCTTTGCCTCTCTATCGACAGCCCGTTGAACCTGCTTGTAAAAGGCTGATTGCTTTTCATCTTGATCGCCGCCCTGACGATCAGTAGCATGCGGCCAGTTACTGTTCGAAGCGATGACCAGGTTCCGTTTGGGATCGATGAAAATGCCCTGGCCGAAGATCCCCTGCGCCATATAGGTGCCGTCATCCCAGGTCCACCATTGATATCCGTAACCGTGACCGGGACTGTCGGTATCCGCGTGCTTCTCCGTAGCCTCAGCCATCCAGCCGTCCGGCAGTACCGGCTTGCCATTTGCGATACCCCCGTTCAGCATGAACAGACCAAAACGCGCAAAGTCGCGCGTCGATGCCTGTATGCAGCAGCCGCTGATCTCATGACCGGTGGATCCCAGCAGCCAGCTCGCATCATTTTCCATGCCAAAAGGCTGCCAGATTTTCTCCGATAAATAGTCTGACAGGTTCTTCCCGGTTGCCGAACTGATCAGAACTCCGATCAGATTGGTCTCGCCGGTCTTGTAAACCCATTTTGTGCCGGGAGGTGCCTCGCGGCCCAATTTGCGCATATAGCTCACCGTCACATCGACGCCTGGATCGGCTTTGTGCTCGTTAAACAATGCCACGTCCGATTCAGGGTCACTGTAATCCTCATTCCATTTCACGCCCGATGTCATTGTCAACAGCTGCTCGATGGTGACATCATCATAGGCCGATCCTCTGAGGTCGGGAATGTAATCCGATACGTTGTCATCGATACTCTTGATATAGCCGTCCTTGATTGCTGCACCGACCAACGTCGAGGTGAACGATTTTGCAACCGAAAAACTGGTCCAGCGCTTATCGGGACCGAATTCGAGTCCGTACTTTTCAAGGCGGACTTTCCCATCGTGAATGATCACCAATGCTGCGGTGCGCTGATCCTTCATATAGGCTTCCACATCTGTACCGATCTCGAGCGAAGCCCCCTTCGGCAAGGGATAGACTTCCTCGCCCCTGGAAATGATCCGGTGTTTGGAAAAGAAAGGTATTCGGTCCATAGCGCGGAAAGCTGCATCGCGCTGCGGAATTGACCAAAAAAGAACATTCCTGTCGGTCGGCATATGCAGTATCAGCTCTCGCGTATCCTTGTCGGCCGTTGCCATCAAGATGCCGCCCAAGACTGCCGGCACGACCAGAATTCCAATAAACCATTTTCTCATGATTGCCTCCTTAGATTTTATCGCCTGAGCTTCCATCTTCTATGCGGCACGAATGGCCTCTCGGTTTTTCTTGAGAATAGTCAAGGCTTCCTTTGTTTTCATCGATCCCATCCTTCAAGTCTATCATGGAAAATCTTGAAGACTGTAGAAGCATGATAAATGTTGAGGTTGGTACAACCTACGTTTATTATTGACTAATGTCAATATGTTCCCTGTTGCCGACAGGACCGAAGGTTAAAAGTAAGTTTTAAGGATAGAAACAGTCAATTTCTCTTAAAGTGCCGATTGGGGTTGAATTTTTGTTTTGTTCAGGTGTATGGCTTTGTCCTTAATAAGTATTCCCATCTGTACCATTTCAGTTTCGGTCCGTATGCGGATAAGAGCCGATTCGATTCAAGGCATCGACGTAAAAAAAATTCCTGCAGAAAGGCAAATAGATCTGAAAGGCAGAGCCATGGCCGTCGAACATCCGGCACATCCACAATCCGACGGTGACTTCTATCAGAAACATTTTCTCGAATACCGCGCAAAAATCAAAATGAATTCCACTAACACATTGGACCATTACACATCCCTTTTCCAGAATCTTCGGGTGGACAAAAACCGGAATCACTATCCGGAAGCGACCACCCATCGGGCGCCCCACAAACCCTTTCTGCTGTTATCCATTATCGACCTGGTGGCGCAGGGCCATATCACTTCGAACCTTATTGAACCCTCCTTCGACCTGACGGAAACATTCGCCACCTATTGGTCGGCGGTGATGCCGATTACCCGCAGGGGACTAATGTCATATCCGTTTTATCACATGCGCAACGAACCGTTTTGGCGGCTGATTCCTCGACCCGGGCATCAGGACCGGCCGGGGCAAACATTCAGCTCCATGACAAGAATCAGGAAAATCTATGCCGGAGCCGAAATCGACGAGCCTCTTTATGCTCTTTTGCAGGATCTATCTACACGAGAAATAATGCGCACGGTGCTGGTGAAATCGTATTTCGCTCCGGCTGTTCAGCCGCTGGTTTACAGCCAGGGCAAGATCAATTATGCCTCGGGCATTTATGCACAACATCTGACGACCGAAATTTTTGATGGATTGGAAAGCTTTGGCGAATCGAAAGAAGAGGATGAAAAAAAGATAAGGGACCAGGGCTTTCGCAGGGCCATCGTGGCGCTTTACGATCATCGCTGCGCCCTATGCGGCATCCGAATGCTGACCCCCGAAGGTCACACCGTAGTGGAAGCGGCCCACATCATCGGATGGAGCAAATCCAGGGATGACAGGCCCACCAACGGCCTTTGCCTATGCCGCCTCTGCCACTGGAGCTTTGACGAAGGCCTGATGAGTGTCGGCCGGTCTTACGAAGTGATCGTCTCAAAGCGAGTGCGCATGGAAAGCAACAACCCGGGTCACATTCTTACACTCTCCGACCGGCCGATCTTCGTACCGAAAGAGGACCGCTTCCGGCCGGCACAGGACAATTTGGATTACCACCGGCGTGAGGTGTTTATCAGTTAATTTGAACGGAATGCCAAACCCAATGGATCAGTCACACTTCTTATTCTTAGGACAATCCTGATAATGACCCGTAGATGGTTTTATCGAAATTCTATACCGGATTTTCTAACCTGCCATGAAAGTACCATTCTTGGAAAAATGGCAACAGAAAACCCGTTTACACTTGAAACTACCCAGCGGGACGCCTGAATAGAGCAAATTCATATTTTACAAGACGCTCTTTCTAATCGAGGTGGTGAAATTTTCCTGGAATATTCCATCCCCCGCATGGGTAAGCGTGTAGATGCCGTACTTCTGATAAGCTCTGTTATTTTCGTCATCGAGTTTAAGATTGGTGCAGATAACGTTAGATCAGCTGATCGAGATCAAGTTTGGGATTAGGCGTTGGACCAGATCATTACGCTTAATTCAGCATTCTGCAACAAGGTTTGGGTTTAATCTTGACATAGCCTCAAATATATGTACAATATTCCGGACATGTACAGGAGGTGTCTCATGAAAGCGATTACATATACCGCCGCAAGGCAAAACCTTGCAAAGACAATGGAAAAAGTGTGCAAAGATCACGCTCCCGTTATCGTTACGCGAAAATCCACTGAATCGGTGGTTATCATGTCCCTTGAGGATTATGAATCTCTGGAAGAAACCGCTTACCTTTTGCGCTCTCCGAAAAACACAAGACGCCTGATTGAATCTGTTGCTCAGCTCGAAGAAGGCCGAGGATCAGAAAGAGAGCTTTTGGATTGAAGCTCATCTTTTCAGAAAATGCATGGGAGGACTACCTTTATTGGCAAAAAACCGATAAGAAAATCCACCGTCGAATAAATATGCTAATTAAAGAAATTAAGCGTAGTCCCTTTGAAGGAATCGGCAAACCCGAGCCGTTGAAACACGCATTGTCAGGATACTGGTCGCGCCGAATTAATGAAGAGCACAGAATTGTGTACAAAGTCTCTGCTGATTCCATTCTGATTGCCCAGCTTCGATACCATTATTGATTTTACACGCCTTCTCAGATGCCCAACAATATTTAGATGTATCCGCATAAATGCCCACCTTCAAGCGCGTTTAGGAGGCTTTATTTTTAGTTCGTTAAAAGTCTTGGGGTAAGTTTTTTTAAAAAAAGCTGTACATTTACAATCAATTCATTGTATATATTTATACAATAATTTGTATAATTGGTCAATTTATATGGAATTACAGGAGCGATAAACAGGCCTTGATCGAAATCATGATGCAATGGAATCGTTTTCTGAAACGGAAAGTCCATCTTGTTGCGTGTGGCGGAACGGCACTGACCCTGCTTCAAGTGAAACCCTCCACCAAGGATGTCGATTTCATGGTTCCCAAGGCCAATGAATATGAATACCTGATCAAATTGTTGAAAACGCTTGGTTACGAACAGGTTACCGGAAATGGATGGCAGCGAAAGGGGGACATTTTCAGGTTCGATTTATTCGAAGGAAATCGAATTCACACGACTGAATTGCTGGAATCACCACTTGAACCGGGCAACCATTTTCTGCTGAAGGAATACAGTCGACTCTATATCGGAATTTTGAATGAATACGATTTGATCGCAAGCAAATTGATGCGGGGTACACCCGTTGATTTCGATGATTGCCTGATGTTGATGAAAGCCAGACGACATCGCATCGATATCAAAAAACGGGTAAACCATTACCATGAACTTGCCGGCTATGATATTGCTGAAAAGCGAATAGTCGTCCATATTGGTCGATTTGTCGAACTCTTTGAAGAAGAGAATATTTTTTGATGAAAAAACCATTACCTGAAAGGCTGTCACGACTTGGTCTTCCCCTCTTTGAGCCAAGAGACGAGTTTGATGTAAATCAGACTCTTGCAGAAGTGGTGAGAAGTGGGGATGTACGATTATATGAAGGCTTTCCCGTATTGCTTGTCAATGCAGCCAAAAACTTTTTGTTTGGATATGAACGGGTTCTGGAACATCTTGAAAATAAGAAGCAGAAAAAAACCTTTCATTCTCTAATCCAGGTTTCGCTTACGCTCTATGCTTACTACCATTTGTCATTTTCCTGGTCGGGGCATCTAAAGGAAATGCTTTCTGAAAACGAAAAAGCAGAACTTAAAAATCTGGGCAAAGAATTGTCATCCGGAAACAGTTTCACAATTAACGGATTAGAGTTTCATCCGACACTCCTGAAGAATGCCTTTGAGTTATATTTTGAAAAAGATGCCGAAAAGAATCGCCGGCAGAAAGAAAAATTTGAAGAATTATCTCTGGAATACGCTCTTTCACAAATATTTTCACCCAAACAGAAAGATCTGTTCAGGAAAAAGCTTGATGGGCTGCCTTTGACCAAAACCGAAAAAGAGTATTACTCCAGAGCTGTAAAGAAAAAAGTCGTAGCACTGGCTAATCCGGAATTGCATCGCCTGGCCCAGCGAATTATGGCGTATTGACTCTGCAGAACGACCGGACCCACCAATGTGCTTGAGTCGTCAAGAAAATGCGATGAAATGTCTTAAAGAGAACTTCAAGCTCGGAATACTTTCCACAAGCCGATTTTGGGATAATAGGGCATTTCAAAATTGCATATCCATACGCCGGGGTTATGGAACCTACCGGTAAAAAATTATCTCAATTTCCCATAATAGCATCGTGTTGGAAGGACTTCCTGTGCGATAACGCAATACCCGCAGGAAATACATTTTGATCTTTTTTGAGCGCCGTTTCTGAATTTTTTAACGATATTCGGTTCGATAAGAAAAGGCCGGCACATTGAAACAAAATCAGCATCGTTTCGATCGATTACCTCTTGTATATCATCTAAAGAACTAAAACCGCCAACTGCAATAACCGGAATATCGACCGCCTTTTTAATCGCTTTTGCCGCTTCGACATTGTATTTCGACAATGGCTTTATGCTGCGGTACATCATGCCAAAAACCGGTTTCGAAATTTTTTTAATGATCGGCGGCATATTCCTGAACCTGAAATTATATTCCAGAATCGCTTCAGTCGGTATTTTTTCCACCCTTACCGAATGCATGCCGTCCTCGACAATACCACATGAAACTTCGATACCGGCACATCCTGATTTTTGAAGGAGTTTTGATATTTCCACTGCCTCCGGAATTCTCATGCCGTTTTTTCTTCCGTCATACCCGTTAATCTTAATAAAAATCGGATAATCGCCAACTGTCGATTTTGCCTCCTTATATATTTCCTCGATAATTCGAAACCGATTTTCGAGGCTTCCGCCCCACCGGTCATTGCGCCGATTCATATAAGGAGATAAAAACTGCGATAGCAGATAGCCGTGAGCTCCATGAAGTTGTACGCCATCGAATCCGGATGTTTTTGCTCTGTCTATTCCTCTGACAAAATTTTCGATAATTTCATAAATTGCATTTTCATCGAGCTCTTTTGGGGTCTCTTCATTATAGAGCTTGTCCTTTATGGCGGAAGGGGCGACCGGGTGTTCACCCGTTATCGCGGACCGGGTTTGCCGTCCACAATGAGCAATTTGCATGATTATGGGCGTATTGTATCTGTGCACGTCATCCGTCAGATCGTTGTAGGCATTTATGTGCTCATCTTTATTGATCATCAGCATATTGTAAAAAGGGCTTTTCCCATTTTGCTGAATTCCGGCATATCCGGTGATGATAGCCCCGACTTCACCTTTCGCCACTGCAGTATATCGCTTTTTCAATTTCTCATTCGGTTTTCCATTTTCATCTGCAAGCCCCTCATGCGTAGCTGATCGAATTATCCGATTCTGCAGCTTGATTCCAGCGAGGCTGCACGGCGAAAAAATCTGATTTTCCATGATATTCCTCTTTTATTTGATCAAATAGAATTATTCAATCATCAGGGCTTTGCCAATTGCTCTTATTTTGGGGAATTGGATCCCCCGGCTTTAATCCGATTTGAAAAATTGAAATCGGCACGCATCACTGCCTTCGGAAAGGGTAGTCGGCCTCAAAAATGTGATGTTGTACTTTTCTAAAGCATCGGCCCAAATGTAATCGACAGAACAAAGCAGATAGAGAACCTCTCTGGCTCCGTTTTCAATGAAAAAATCTTTGAAGCCGCACTTCCGGATATTGATAAAGAACCGTTTATGATCTCTAATTCCCTGTTCGTATACCCATGAAGCTCCATATTCTTCCTGCCCTATTCTTAAAAAACTGGAGCAAAACCGGTCCCAGGCTTCTGATGGATTATGAGGGTCGAGACCATAACGGTTAATAAGGTGATTTTCGCCCCCTTCGCCAAAGGCAACCTGATCGATCATTTCCTTCATAACATCCAGAAGTTTCTGTTTGTCCTCAAAATACGGCTCGAGGGCTCGATAGACAGCCAAAATCGTACACCCTGTTTTCAAGTGTATGGCGCCCTTTTCATCTTCAACACGCCAGGCATTCGTTTTTTCGAGGGAAATCTCATAATCTCTGACGGCTTGTATTACTTCCGGCCAACCTGCATCCACAAGATGAGCAACACGCGGCTTCAAATCATTCATTACTGATTTTCTTATTTCGATTGCGAATGGTTCGACTTTTTCCAGAAAATTTTCCATTTGTACCCCTCTTGGATATATGAATCTGTTGCAGAATTAGAATCATTGAGTCTTTTTCATCCTCATCAGAAGCAGAACTGCCGACTCAAGGTTCGCGGGTAATTTTAAGGACAAGAAAATGAGTATTCGCTGGAGGTGAAGGCCGGCTTTAGCAGGTGAAAGTGGTGCATCGATTGAGCTGGAATTTAAGTGGTTAATTTTAACCGGAATACGGAGGAAGAGTCAATAATTTATAGGATGGAAGGATGATCTCATACATCCCATCTCTTTTTTTTATTAGTCATACAGTTTTTATTTTTTTCTGATTTTGGAAGTTTCAGCACATTTTGGAAAATTTTCTCCCACAGATTCTCACACGGATTTTTATCTATTGGACTGTTGCCCTATGCGGTGAAAAATGCTCTATAAGGACAGTAGAAAATCCTCCAGGTGAACATGTTCGATGCCTTGATAGGAGCTTCCGGCAACTTCATCCATGGATATTACTTTTTTAGGAAAATTATCGGGAATCGCAAGCAGATTGCCAAATTCCCTGTCTCTGACCTTATCGTCGGGAATCATGTATGCCGCCTGAATATAAATCCGCTCACCTGCTTTCTCGCAGACAAAGTCCACTTCCTGTTTGCCGATCCGGCCAACGGTGACATCGTATCCGGCCACCTTCAAATGGGTAAAAATAATATTTTCAATAACCTTGTTGATATCCACAGCACGAAATCCAACCAGTGCATGCCGGATACCCAGATCTTCGAAATAATATTTCTCTCCGATCTCGAAAACTTTTTTCCCCGCAATATCAAAACGTCTTACGGGCAATACGAGTATAGCATTGGATAAGTAAGACAGATAATCGATTACCAGATTGTGAGAAATTTTTATCTTCTGGGATTTCAGGTACTCGCTGATCTTTCGGGCCGTAACCAAACTGCCGACATTATCCGCCAGGAAACGGGTTAGTCGCTGCAAAAAGGGCACATTGCGAATGTCGTATCGGGACACGACATCATTTAAAAGTATGGCATCGAGAACGTTTCGGAGGTAATCAAAAATGACGGTGTCATCCAGAGGAAGATGGCGCAGGTAAGGGAGTCCTCCAAATTTCAGATAGCTTTGCAGGCTCTTGCTGCCTTTTTCCTGTCCATGAAACTTTAAAAATTCTCCATATGTCAGACCATATACCTTGATTTCGATATATCGCCCGGACAAATATGTGGCCAGTTCACCGGAAAGTAGTTTTGCATTGCTTCCGGTGCAGTAAATATCCACATTTCCCTCGGCCTGTAGGCTCCGCAAGGCGTTTTCAAATCCTTCGATCTCCTGCAATTCATCGATAAAAAGTGCCAGGCGCCGCTCTGGTAGGCGATGAGCGGCCATATATTTAAGAAGGTCGTCAGACTGCCGAATGTCAGCAAATTCATTAAGTTCCTTGTTGATGTAAATCTGTTGGACATCCGGATAGAGAGCCGAAACCTGGTCCATCAGTTGAAAAAGCATATAGCTTTTTCCGACACGCCGTTGGCCGACAAAGATTTTCATGACATCTTTTTGGACATACGGCATGACGCGGTCAAGATAGATAGGCCGCCTAATGTAATCAGGAATTTTCATCGCCCATATACGTTTTGTCAGTTATAATTAATACTTTTAAAATTTTTATCATAAGTATTAATTATAATCAATATAAATAAAAAGCCAAATTGTACGTTATTGGGGCCGGATCAATTTAACGTATCGATATTAATTAAAATTGATAAATCCTAAATCCGGTTATTTGCCTCTATATTTTTGTTTTTGGGGCCGAAAAGAACATTATACGATGACGGGGTATAAAATGCTCATACTCTTACTAATGAATTTTCTATGTCCTCAATTTTCAATATCAATAAGACGATTATAGCCTTTATATTAGGCTATCTTTACATATGATTTCATGCATTATCAGTGACCCTCCTTGGTCCGACACCCGCTACCGGTAAATAGCACATCACTGATTATTGACAAAACAGTTTCCTTATTTTAAATTATTAATTAAATTAAAATAAGGAAAAACCTTATTTCAATGCCTGAAATAAGGAAATGCGGATATGAACCGAAAACTCCAGGGCACCTATTTGACCGTTTCAACTGCCGGCGAGAAGGTCAAGGCCTTTGTCCCATCGCCCCTGCCGCCAGTGCCGTCGGTTGAGTGGACAGCCGAACGCCGCGATAAATTTGATCGGGCACTGTTATCTTTGGGAAGGCTGGACAGTGTATCGACCTTACTGCCTGACACCGGACTTTTCCTTTATATGTATGTGCGAAAAGAAGCGGTGCTTTCTTCGATGATTGAAGGAACCCAATCGTCATTATCCGACCTGCTGATGTTTGAGCTTGAGCATCAGCCGGGGGTTCCTTTAGACGATGTACGTGAGGTCAGCAATTACGTGACAGCACTTAACCACGGACTCAAACGCCTAACTGAAGGCTTTCCGTTGTCTTTGCGTCTGCTCAAGGAGATTCACGGCATTTTGCTCTCAAAAGGCAGGGGAAAAGACCGGTCCCCGGGTGAATTTAGGAAAACCCAGAACTGGATCGGCGGCTCTCGGCCAGGAAATGCGGCTTTTGTGCCGCCACCGCCGGATAAGGTTATGGAATGCATGGGGCAACTGGAATTGTTCCTCCATGATAAGCCGGAGAAGACACCGGTGCTGTTAAAATCGGCTTTGGCACATGTTCAGTTTGAAACCATTCATCCTTTTCTGGATGGAAACGGCAGGTTGGGACGGCTTTTGATCACGCTTCTGCTCTGTTCCTCAGGCGTGCTTAAAGAACCGATGCTTTACCTAAGCCTTTATTTTAAAAGTCACCGGGAACAATATTACCAATTGCTCAATAATGTTAGACTTTCCGGAAACTGGGAGGCATGGATTGACTTTTTTACAGATGCCGTTATTGACACCGCCACCCAGGCTGTAAATACGGCAAAACAATTATTAGCGCTTGCCGAGGAGGATGGACAACGAATTGCGGATATGAAGCGCATTTCCGGGTCTGCTCATTTGGTTCATAAATCACTGCTCGAACACCCCATGGCCTCTCCGAACCGGGTTCAGCAGAAAACGCGGTTGTCTCCTGCAACCGTTAACACCTGTCTGAGAGAATTGGAGAATGTGGGAATCTTGAAAGAAATCACAGGGAAGAAAAGAAACCGAATCTACTCTTATGGCGCGTATATCGATATCATGAACCAGGGGACCGAACTGCCTTAGCCCTTCATTCCATAACCTAAATACAACACAACATAATAGTCTAAATACAATTTGACACAATAAACTAAAAATGATGATCCTCAATTATCCGGGAATAAAATGCCGACGTGCTCTTGCCATTGAATTTCCTATATCCTCTATTTCAATATCAAAAAGATGATTATAGCCCTTGTATTAAGCTATTTTTACACATACTTTCATGCATTATCCGTCGCTTGTCTTGGCCCGATCCCGGTAACAATACACTGGCTTCGAAAAAGCAAATAGATGAGATAGAATATTTTGTCATTGGTTTTGATATTTATCTCCGTGACGTCTTTTAGCAACAATTTCATTCAGATTAGAATCAAATTTCATAAAAAGCTCTTTATTTAATTAAAATTCATAGACAATAATTGTTTTTCATGCCATATTAAGTTTCAATATTATAAAAACAATTCATAGATATGGCAAATTATAATCAAAATTCACAGAGCTTAACTGTTTTTCATGGATTCCCGGCTTTGGAAGAAGGGGCTTGCTTAGCTGGATATTCTGCATTAATTCAAGCCCATGATCTGAAAATCCCTCTGCCGGATCATCTTTGCGCGGTGGGAACAAAACACAAAAAATACGATTATGGGCGTTGGCATATTTTTACACCCCGCCATAAACCGGAAGATACGCTTCATGGACACCTGGTCTTTGCACTAAAGTATGAAGGCATTGATCTGGCGGTTCTCAATGCATTATTTCAAGATATTGATGCCGAAAAAATCAAGGAGATAATTCGTTCTGAGCCAACGGGCAGCTATAGCCGGAAATTGTGGTTTTTGTGGGAATGGCTATGCGATGACCAACTGGATATTGAAGATGCAAGCACAGGAAATTACACTCCCGTCATCAATAGCAAGTTACAATACGAAGGCAAATCATATCCATCCCGGCGCCATCGGGTTCTCAATAATTTGCCGGGGACACGCAATTTTTGCCCTCTGATCCGAAAAACAGAGAAGATTGAGCGATTTATAGGTAAAGCACTATCACAAAAAGCTATAGAAAATATCGGCCAGATCCATCCCGATCTTCTCAGCCGGGCTGCTGCCTTTCTGATGTTTAAAGATTCAAAAGCCTCTTACACTATTGAAGGGGAAAGCCCGCCACACAATCGCATCGAACGATGGGGAAGAATAATTGGCCGGGCCGGGCAACGCCAACTCAGCATTCCTGAACTGGAGCATTTACAGAAACGTGTTATTTCCGATAATAGGTTTATGGAGCCGGGACTGCGATTGGAAGGCGGCTTTGTTGGGCAACATGATCGTTCAACAGGCATGCCCATGCCGGATCACATTTCTGCACGGCCTGATGATTTAATAGCGCTTATGGTCGGCCTGATGGAAACATATGAGCTTCTTTGTAGGGATAATTTTGATCCTGTTTTATTAGCAACTGTCCTTGCCTTTGGTTTTGTATTTATTCACCCTTTTGAAGATGGAAATGGCAGGATTCACCGGTATTTGTTTCATCATGTCTTAGCTGAAAAAAGTTTCGTCCCAAAAGGGTTAATATTCCCGGTGTCCGCCGTCATTCTAAACCGCATAGAGGAATATAAAAAAATATTGGAGCATTTTTCAAAACCGAGGCTCGATTTGATTAAATGGCGACCGACAGAAAAAAACAATGTTGAGGTGCTAAATGAAACCATAGATCTGTATCGCTATTTTGATGCAACCAAACAGGCCGAGTTTTTCTTTGAATGCGTTGAGGAAACAGTAAATAAAACGCTTCCTGAGGAAGTCGCATACCTTAAAAAATACGACATGCTTAATGAGTTCATTAAAAACTACATCGATATGCCTGATAAGCTCGTTGATCTTCTTATACGCTTTTTGGCCCAAAATAATGGTAAGCTGTCCAAACGGGCAAGAGAAAGAGAGTTCACAAAATTGATGGATACTGAAATTCAAGCCATTGAGCAAACATACGAAGAGATTTGTTTTGAAGTTGATGTTCGCTTTAATAATCACATACATCCAAAAAACAGGTAATTCCAACGATACATCAGGAGTAAAAAATGGCAGAAGATCCCATAACCATTATTCCCACAGGCGGCTGCTACGATTGCGGCGGAAGATGCGTCCTGAAGGTGCATGTAAAAGACGGAAAAATGATACGGGTGGAAACGGATGATGGAGAAGGAGCGCAATACAGGGCCTGCGCTAAAGGACGGGCACTTCGCAAACAGGTCTATTCACCCCATCGTCTTTTATATCCCGCCAAACGCGCGGGCGAGCGCGGTGAAGGTAAGTTTGACCGAATCTCCTGGAACGAAGCCTTGGACACGGTAGCTTCCGAGCTTTCCCGCATAAAAAAAACTTACGGGTCTGAGGCGATCATGGTTCAAACCCTCGCCGGGTCGAGCGGCATGGTGCATTCCAGTAACCAGTCTGTGCGACGTTTCCTGAAAAGCTACGGCGGGTACTCCTCCACATGGGGCGATGTTTCCGGTGAAGGCGCCATCTTCGACGCACGGACCACGTACGGCACCCTGACAAACGCCAACGACCGGGATGACCTGATGAACTCCAGACTGATCCTGCTCTGGGGCATCGATCCGGTGACCTCCTTATACGGGACCAATACCCCATTTCAAATCAAACGGGCCAAGGAAGCTGGTGCAAAGGTCATCGTTGTCGATCCCAGGTTTACCGAATCTGCCGCGATTCTTGGCGATGAATGGATTCCCATCAGGCCGGGTACGGATACGGCCATGCTTGTCGCCATGGCCTATGTCATGATCCACGAAAACATTCACGATCAGGAATTTTTGGAAAACTATACGACAGGCTTCAATCAGTACAGAAACTACATTATGGGTGAGGAGGACGGTATCCCCAAGACACCGCAATGGGCCTTCACCAAAACCGAGGTGCCCGCAGAAAGGATCGTGTCATTAGCGCGCCAATATGCAACACTCAAGCCCGGCGCCTTGATCGCCGGTATGGCCCCCGGCCGCAATGCCTTTGGTGAGCAATTCCATCGTGCTGTGTCGACACTTGCTGCCATGACCGGAAATGTGGGCATTCACGGCGGTAATGCTGCCGGTTTCGAACGGCCGCCGGTCATCCCCATGGTACCGGAAGTGATGACCCGTCTTTTTGAAGGGGGATCATACGATCAGCAAAAAAAGCGATTGGATACACCCGGCCGCAAGAAAAGGCAGCCCCATACATCTAAAGTATGGGATGCCATACTCAAGGGAAAAGCCGGAGGATATCCGGCCGACTATAAAATGGCCTACATCGCCTTTAACAATCCTTTAAACCAGTGGTTGAATACAAACAAAGGGGTTCAGGCCTTGAAAAAACTGGAATTCATTGTTGTTCACGAGCAGTTTATGACAGCCACGGCCCGATTTGCGGACATTTTGCTGCCGGTTAACACCGTATGGGAAAGAAACGATTTCGCCCGACCCTGGATGGGCGGCCCCTATTTCATTTATCAAAATAAAGTGATCGAGCCATTAGGAGAAAGCAAAACGGATATTGAAATATGCCGGGAACTGGCCGGAAGATTGAATATAAAGGACCCCTTCTTCGATCTTCCGGAAGAAGAAATGATTCGAAGGATGATGGATCTGACCCAGGACATGCCTTCGGAGATTCCCGATTATCAGAAATTTATAAAAGAGGGTATCCATAAGATAAGGCGTTCGGAACCTCCCATCAGTTTCAAGGAACAGATTGAAAATCCGAAAGATCATCCCTTCCCCACTATTTCTGGAAAAATAGAGATCTATTCTCAAATCCTCGCAGATCTCGATGATCCTGAAATTCCGCCCATCCCAAAGCATATGGCCGGTTGGGAAAGTCTGGAAGACCCCTTGATCGAACGGCTGCCCTTGCAACTCATTACCTTTCATCCCCGCTTTCGCGGGCATTCCAGCTTTTACACCAATACCTGGGTCAACAAAATAAAACCCCAGAGCGTATACCTCAATTCCCAAGATGCCAAAGCAAGGGGCATCGCGGATGGGGATATGGTAAGGGTGTTCAATGACCGAGGTGAAACCATAATTCCAGCTTCCGTGGGGGAGGTGATCATGCCGGGAGTTGTAGCCATAGCTGAAGGCGCATGGTATTCACCCGACGAGAAGGGGAGGGACCGGGGGGGATGCCCCAATGTACTGACCCGGGATGATTGTTCTCCTGGCGGCGCCTTTCCCTTTAACGGATGCCTTGTGCAGGCTGAAAAATTCCTAGAGGAGGAATGAGATGCAACGGGGTTTTTATTTTGATCAAACACGCTGCACCGGGTGTTATACATGTGTGATTGCCTGCAAGGATTGGCACGAAACGGAAATTGGCGGGGAACCTGAGGATTGGATTCAGATCGTATCCATCACGAAAGGCGCTTTTCCGGATCTGTTTAGGGCGTATCTTGCAATGCCCTGCCTTCATTGCGAAAATCCTGCCTGTGTGAATGCCTGCCCTGTGGGGGCTATTTCAAAAAGGGATGAGGATGGCATTGTGGTGGTGGACCGTGATGTATGCTTGGGCAATAAAGATTGCAATGCCTATTGCAAAAGTGCTTGTCCTTATGATGTTCCGGCATTCGGCCCGAAAAAAGGCGCCAAAATGCAGAAGTGTGATTTATGTCTCAAACGTTTTGAGGAGGGCAAAGATCCGGTTTGCGTAAATGCATGTCCCATGTTTGCCCTGGACTCCGGCACCCTAAATGAGTTGCGGGTAAAGTATGGCGATATACGGGAGACGGAGGGATTTACGTACGAAAAATCTATTGCCCCTTCCATAACGTTTAAATCCAAGGCACAAGGGCAGGTAGCGTCCATGAAATAACAACTTGGAGTTAGAACTCGGTTTCAAGCTCTTCGACGATTTCCTGACCCCTTACCACAGACTTGCTGACCCCGGGTTGGCTCAGGCCCAACTTTCTGGCCAAGGCCGTTGCCGTGATTCCCAATTCACGAACCGCCCAGTAGCAAAATACGCTCCTGGGCTTAATCAGCCGTTTGTATTTGCCCGGAGAATAAATTTCTCCGGATTCCAATTCAAACAAATCTTCTACCCGTTTGGCCAATGCATCCAGATCATATCCCCGGGTTTTCAGCTCATAGCGCCTTTCA